>JASGUC010000007.1 GCA_030057915.1 Pseudomonadota bacterium | reverse complement strand
TTACATTAAATATTTTTTGATAATCTTTACCGCCCTATACTGCAACGCATATCACCGTTGACTATTTAACAAACGCACGTTATTCAAAGCTTGTTACGTTACAAGCCAAAAACTTTGGACTCTCAAGATTGTAAGTTTATGCAAAAATATAATCAGCAATCCCGCCGCCTGCAAACGCCAATCTTGCGCCAACAGTCCCGCTGGACAGAGGTTGGCGCATCGATAGACAGAGTTGCTTTTGATGGTGAAACCCCCACGACGACGGTCTCCAGTCACGAAGGGTGATGAAGGCGAAGCTTAATGTTCACAAAATGCGGGGCCACTCTCCCTTCAAAGCTCCTCCTTGAAGGGAGAGGAAATGGCTTGGCGCATGAAATCAAGTGTTCGGAAGAGTATTTTCAGATGAAACGCTCATGACAGATGACGGTGTTACGTCACCAAGGAGGATGAAAGCGAGGATTGATGTTCACAAAATGATCTCCGAGAAGAACCACAATAAATCAATCATTCATAAGCGCATTTTCAGATGAAACGCTCATGACGGCATCGCGCTCTCGAAGCCGCACGCTACATGGGCGTAACTCATATATCCGACCATGCCCATCCAGACTCCTCACCTCGCTGGGCATGACCTGTACAACAATCCGCCGCACGTCGTCAGCAAAATCTTCAGCACCTTGAAACTTTTTCTCACATGCCTACAGACCCCTGTGATCGGTTACTTCAATGGAGTCAATGACATGCGAAGGCATTTTCTTGTGAAACGGCAGGGGCGGGAATCCGGGAATGAGCGGTGCGGGAAATCCTGGCCGCGGCAAAACGATATCCTACTTGAGAGCTTTGAATAAGCGCCATTTTTGTCATTTCGACCGAAGGGAGAAATCCATGTCCCGAATGCCATGAGGGATCTTAGGATTTCTCAGTCGCTTCGCTCCTTCGAAATGACATCTGGGTAGGCTCGCACTCCTCGATTAAGATTTCTCGTCGCTCGCGCTCCTCGAAATGACATTTTTCAAGGGTCTCTACTTGTCCAACTGGGCGATGATGTCTTCCAGTCTTTCCCCCTCGTCGATGACATAATGGGATTCGTCGTCCGAAAATCCCCGTAGCGGCGCCTGATCGAAGGTCACTCGGCCCGTCTCTCCTGCGGGGGCCAAGGCAGACCGCGACGGGACCGAAGGGGCCGAGGAAGGGGCCGCAGAGGCGGCGACTCCGTAATCCGCCCGGCCGATGAGGGGGGAGGCATATTCCTCGTCGGCAAACGCCTCCGGCGCCGGGCGAAAGCTCTGGCTGGGCAAAACGAATCCCTTCTTGAGATTCACGAATTCGTTCATATACCGCTCCCGGGTAAACATGCCCTCCGTCCTGCCAGTATGCATGGCATTTTCCAACTGGGGGAGACGATTCTCCCGGATGAGTCCCTTCACGGACTGGACGCCCCGCAAAATGGAGAGAACCGGAACCCGGAAGCGGAGACGTTCTATGTACAGGAGCTGCTGAACCACTACCCAGGCCAGGGAAGAGGCAAGCTGAAACCGTATCTCGTCCTGGGCATCCAGGGGGAAGGAGTTGCAGATCCTGTAGATGGCGTCTTCCACCTGGGCGGCATGAATGGAGGCGATTACCAGATGACCGGACTCGGCGGCGCTGAGGGTCAGACGGATCGTTTCCGGTTCCCGAAGCTCTCCCACGAAGATCACGTCCGGGTCCTGCCGGAGGACGTCGAGGAGCCCCTGCCGGAAACTGGAAACGTGGGCGCCCACCTCGCGCTGCTGGATGAAGGACTGTTTCGAGACAAAACGGAATTCCACGGGATCTTCGATGGTGACGACATGGGCGGAACGGGAGCGGTTGATCTCCTCGATTATGGCGGCAATGGTGGTCGTCTTTCCACTGCCCGTGGTTCCGCAGATCAGGACCAGGCCGGATTTGAGTTCACCGATCTGCCCCAGGGAAGGGTGCAGGTTCAACAAGTCGATAGTGGGGACCAGGCCGGGGAGAAGACGAATCGAAAGGCTCAATCCGGTGGTGGTGTTGAAGACGTTTATCCTCACCCGTGCATGCTGGATCGAGATGGAAAAATCGACGGACCAGCGCTTCCGCAGGATCTGCATGTTGAAAGGGTTCAGCAGGGAGGAGACAATTTGATCGATTTCCTGATATGTCCAGCGGATGGACCGGTCGGTGCGGATGACGCCATTATGACGATATACCAGCGGTTGATTCCCCGTCATATGGATGTCGGAAAACCCCTCCTTGACTCCGGTCAGGATGATGTCGTTGAACTTCTTCATTTGCAGATGCGCCTCTGAAGGATGGACCTCGCAGACAATTGCCTACTATAAGAAAGCCTTGATTTTTTAAACCATGATGCTCCAAAAGTCAATAGTGGCCAGCGCAAAACCAGGGCAAATTTGTTCTCAATCCAAGTAGTTGATCTTGAATAAGCGACTAAAACTGAGGCCCCTCCTGTTTTCAGCCACTTAGAGATAGAACACATTTGCCGTGAGCGCAAAGCTTTCCAAGGAGGAGCCCTTCCCGGATACCTATTTCGATTTCGATATCGAGTAGAGACCTTTGTAGGCGGGGGCGCCGCAGGGGGAAATAGGGGGTGATTTCCGGAGGCAAAACTTTTTGACCGTCGTCGATTCCACCTATGATTTCAGGTACTTTACCTATGCCGGCGCGCCGGCATAGGTTCGCCGCGACGAGGGTTGAAGCCCCCCCTCCGGTCTATTTGTTGCGAGAAAAAAATGGAGAAAGTTACAAAAGACCGGCCTATTGACGGCGGATGTCCTGGCGGGCAAGGATGTGGACAAGGCCATCGCCGACCGGGCCGCCTGGCGCGATGACGAACGGCGATGGTGTCGCCAGGGGAAGCTGCTCAAACCGGGCTGGTGGGTGTAATCTAACAGAGAGGATGGCCCGATGTCCGAATCCCCGATTTTTAAAGTCACCCAGCAGGAAGGAGTGCCGATATGAGCGCGGATGAGAAGAAGAAATTACTGGCCCGGCACAGGTTGCAGCAGGCGAATGAATAGGAGGTGAAGTTATGAGAGCAGTTGAAGCAGTAATAAAAGTGTCCCCGGATGGATCCGCCGTTGTAAATACGGAAAAAATGTTGAAACCCGGTGTCCATAAAATTTTGATAATTACCGATGAAACCGCTATTCTTGAAGGCAATCAGCAAAGGAAAGAAAAGAAGCGGCTCTTGGATTTAAAAATGATTCATGTGCAAGGGTGGCCAAAGAATTCTACATTTCGCCGAGAGGAGATCTACAATGACGATGGACGCTGAAACCATTTTCATAGATACGAATATTCTCGCCTACGCCACGGATGGCGAATCGCCCTTCCAGGCAAAATCACTCGACACGTTGAAGCAATTAATGACAGACGGGATTGATTTTGCCATCAGTCCACAAATTGTTCGTGAATATCTTGTCGTACTGACTCGTGGACTGCCGCCAGATGATCCCGTGCGAGTCGCAGCTCTCCACAATGTACGAAAATTCATTGAAGCATTCATACTGCTGGATGAAAACAGCGAAACTGTCGCTAAATCACAAACGATCATGGAGAACTGCGCTGTCGGGGGAAAACAAATTCATGATGCCAATATAGTCGCGGTAATGCTGGCTCATGGCGTGAAGCGGTTGCTGACCCATAACCTGGATGATTTCAAAAAATACGACCAGTGGATTGAAATCATGGGCTTGAACGAGGTTCCTCTGTGAAGGGAAATTCAAAAAAACTGGCTGCTTGAACAAATCCAATGCGTTTTATCTAAACCGATCGAACCGGCCCCGTTTATCATCTGGTGCGATCCGGCGGAAGACTGGAAAGAGCAAGATGATAAATCTTCGCCTTAATGGATATTTAACTTTGCCCAGGGGTGGTCAAAATTGGGTTATCACAGGTGGTCAATTTTAGGTTGTCATTTCCACAGATCACCTCTACCCGTTATTTACGAAGCGGCAACTATTCTTGCCGGAGTTCTTGGCTCGATACATTGCCTCATCAGCCTGTTTGATCAGGTGGTCAATATCCTGACTGTCGTTGGGATAAAGAGCTATCCCGATGCTTGTACCCACAGATGCCTGTCCTCCATTGAAAGCAATGGGACTGGACACACTCTTGATTACCTTTCCGGCAATCTGTTCGGCAATTTTGGGAATATGAACATCATTGGCAATGATCAGAAACTCATCCCCCCCGACACGGGCGACCGTATCGCTTGAGCGCACGCAGCCAAGCATACGGCCGGCTACTTGCTTAAGAACATAATCCCCGGCATCATGGCCCAGAGTATCATTCACCTTTTTGAAGTCGTCAAGATCGATAAACATTACGGCCAGCATTGTTTGATTCCGCCGCGCCAGGCTAATCGCCAGTTTCAAACGATCCCTGGCCAGCCTCATCGTGGGCAGATCCGTCAACGCATCGTGCGTCGCCAGGCGTTTTATTTCTTCCTCGGCACGCTTGCGTTCGGTGATGTCCAGGATCGTCCCGGCAGCCGCAATTCTTCCCTCATGAATGCTGGAGGATCCGTAAACTTCAACATCAAATATTTGCCCGTTCTTCTTCACGCCCCGAAAGGAGTAATGAACAAAATCGGCTTCATTACCCGCTGTGCGCTTTCCGATCTGTTCCGTGACGTTGGCCAGATCCTCCGTATAGACCAGGGTTTTAAAAGACATGTCTTTCAGGCATTCCTCAACTGTGTAACCGAACATCTCGGCAAATTTGGGATTGACGTATTTGAAGACCTCGTCCTGCAAGAGATATACGCCTACAAATGCCTGTTCCGCGTAGCTCTTGAACTTGATTTCCGACTCACGAAGCGCTTCCACGGCCTGCCTGCGGTCCCGTTCCTTTTTCTCCAGGGATTGGGCCATTTCATCGAAGGAACGGGCAAGCTGTCCCAGCTCGCCTCCCTCGTGGTCAAGGCCCGTGCGTGTCGAAAAATCACCCTGTCCCACCTTCATGGAGGCATCGACCAGACGATCCAATCTTCTGACAATCAGGAGGTGTGCCAGCAGCCAGGCCGTCAAAACGGCGACCACCAGGGAAACCATCACCAGTACCAGGTTGCGGAGAAAACATTTTCTGGCGAAAGCAAGCGCCTGCTCCTCGGGGATGCCGATGCGCAGATAGACGTAGGGCGAAGAGTCGCCTTCCAGGAAAAACTGCCGGTAAGCGAAAATACGCCTGGTCCCATCGACTCCCACGGCGGTGAAAACCCCTTCCCGCGGACCCTTCGACAACTCCCTTATCATCTCGGGCAAATCGGCTTGGCCTACATATTTCTCGTTATCCGGATACCGGTAGAGTCGTGTATAGTTGCGGTCCAGCAGGTTCAGCGTGGATCCTTTGGGTAGTTGTGTGATTTTCTCAAAGCCCCTTCCGTATTTTTCGAGATCGAGACTGACGGCAACCACGCCGGTCACCCGTCCGCCGGAATCCGTTACCGGGAAGGCAAAGGGCTGTACCGCCCTTCCTGTTATTTTTCCGATGAAGTAATTTCCGGCGGAAAAGGATTTTGTCCGCACCGCTTCCTGAAAGTAGTTGCTTTGCTTTATACTGATGCTGCTGAAGGGAAGTGCGTTGGCATACATTCTTCCGTAACGATCCGCCGCGTAGATGGTGGTGTACTGAGGGTTGTCCCGGAGCAGTTCACGAAACAGCTTGTTGCAGGCAGCGGCGTCCCGGCTCTGCAGGACAGGCAATCTGGCAAGGGTCCTGAGAAATCTGCGTGTGGTTTCCACGTCGTTTTCATGGTCATTTCCCAGCCCCTGCGCCATGATCAGGGCGTTCGCTTTTGTCGTTTCCACGTCGTGGCGTTGACGTTCATAACCGGAGTAAACGATAATGCCGAGGGCGGGGAGAGCGACTGCAAAAACAAGGATCAGCAACTGAATACGGACGGACTTCATCATTGAAAAATCAACGCCTCCGCTTTCATAAGATGATGAATCTCAACGAATTGCGTGGCTTATTATCATGAGCGCTTATGAAAAGAAACCCATAATCATGAATTTAAACAAAACTTTTCCGCCTATGCCCTGAATCTTGTCAATTATCCATCGCGGCGAATACGTCGCGAAAAGGCCCGAGATATTTTCTCTCGGGCGACCAGTCCGTGATTGCAAAAACGACACCGGAGAAGGCCCCGCGAAATTCGTCCTCCAAGGCGCAGCGAAAATCCATGGCGGTGCGACGCGGATCATTTGCGAAAGCCCCGCAACCCCATGCGCCCAGCACGAGTTCGGAATATCCGTAGGATTGTGCAATAGCGAGGACGCGGCGTATCCGTTTCTGCAAGAGGTCTCCAGCCTTTGGTTGACCTATGCCTGGCGCATAGGGAGCAGCGCAGGTAAGGAAGCTCAGCCGCCAGGGACGCGCAAGCTTCATTCCCTCATCCGTGCGAAAGACGGGCACATCAGGGGAATATATCGCCCAATCCGTGGAGTCGGGTAGTGGGCGTTTTTTGTGCTCTTCATACATTGGATCGCCAACGAGCGTTTGATAGAGGGCGCTGGAGCGACACAGCACCTCCTCCTGCGCCCTCGCGCCATTGAGGAAGCCCCCGCCGGGGTGGATGCCGTTGGCAAAATTCAAGGCAAGTGGCCGCAACCCGCGATCAAGGAGGCGTCGTGCTGCCCCGAGCGTTGTTTCATTGGCGACTTGGATCCATGTCTCGGTAAATGCGTCTCTTTCGTTACGAGGCAACGGATCGTCGGGGGCAATGCTCCGCTTCGCGTCACAGGCATCCTGCACGGCCTTTCGCCAATCGACTTCCTGCCCTTCTTCGTCGAGATAGCGTCCTTCTCGAGCCGCCACGACAGCAGACCGACCGAGTTCGGCCGCAACCTCCCTGGGAATGGATAACTCTCGCCGCCGGTCCGTGGCCATCCGCTCGGAATCGAGACAAGGCAGTATGCGTAATTTGTTCATTGATCCCAAATTTTCCATCAGGAGGCTTCCGCTTTAAGTAAATCTCATTCCTTTGTATGGTTGGTCGCTTTCTGGTTTACTGAGTGTTCGCGCATGGATACACCGTTATGGAGATCAGATTTTGTCAGGAACCACGCTCCCGGCCTGCTCAACTACTTCAAAGTCCTGGCTCCCATAATGCCAAAGCAAATTTTATTTCCGAATGCCTATTTCCGTGAACATGGGAGGCTCTTGGTTGATTCGGGTTCATGTTTATGTTGACGCTGTTGACTTCAGAGTTAAATCCGGGAATATGGACAATCAGCGACGTTCCACCTTCAACCCTTCTATCTTCTCGTAATCCCTGATGTTTGACGTTATGATAGTATAATTGAGTGAAATCGCCGTGGCCGCAATGATGAGGTCATGGGCGCCGACCAGGAGATTTCTCTTTGCCAGGGATGCCCAGATACGGGCGTATATGCGGGCCACAGCCATATCGAAAGGGAAGGTGGGAAAGAATTCCATGACCCTTTCCACGAATGCCTGGCGATTCATTTTCCTGGCCTCCGTATCAGCGCGCTCTACGCCATGCAACAGTTCGGCAACAGTTACCACGCTGATGCCGAACGGCTCATCCTCTCGGCCGCGAACAATTTCCTCGATCTCACGACGATTGCGTTCCAGAGTGATTATTTCGCTGGTATCGAAGATTACTCCCATGACGATGCCTCCGGCAAGGCAGGCTGATTGCCGATAATCTCTTCCAGGTCGGCGGCAAAGTCATCCTTTTCTTCAATAGCCGGCAAGGTTGCGAGGAAGGCGCTGAGTTCCTTTAAAGTTCGCCCACCCGAAGGCCCCGCGACCGGTCCTATCGTTGCCGCCGGTTTTCCACCCCGCAGGATTGTGAAAGACTCTCCCCTGTATTTGATGGCATTGAGTAAATCTGAAAAGGTTCTGACGGCATCCGTGGCACTGATGGTTTTGATCATTGCCTGACTCTCCCGAAAAATATGATTATCTGAATTTACAGAATTATGAACGGATTTCAATAAATTTCTTAATCTCCCAAACCAAACTTCTCCTCATCCCCGATAGAGGGTCCTTCCCCGCGCCAGGGTGCGGAGGATGCGCGCCTGTCCTACCTCTTCCGGGGGGATGGTGAACAGATTCCGGTCCAGGACGACGAGATCGGCCCACTTGCCCGTCTTGAGGGAGCCGGTTTCCTGTTCCCGGAAGGCGGCGAAGGCGCCGTGTATCGTGAAACCGTCGATGAGCCGCCGCAGTTCCACCTTTTCGCCGGGGATAAAGGCCCGGCTTTCCCTGCAGGAGAGGGATTTCCTCGTCAAGCCTACCTGAATCGCCTCGAGGGGGCTGAAGGTGCTCAAGCCGCCGCTGTAAGGCCAGTCGCTGCTGAGGCAGAACCGGACATCATGGTTCAGGAGGGTGTGGAGGCGGTAAAGACGCCGGGAACGGTTCCGGCCCAGGGCGGGGAGCATGGCCTCGGAGAAGCTCTCATCGGCGTAGAACCAAGCCGGTTGCATATTGGCGATGATGTTCAGCCGCCGGAGCCGGTCCATGTCCGGAATCCGCAGGAGATCCAGATGGGCGATCTGATGGCGGCCCGCCGCGGAGAGGTTTCCCGTTTCGGTTCTCTGGAAGGCCGCGATGGCCAGGCGAATGGCCTCGTCTCCCACGGCGTGGATGTGTACGGAGAAACCGTGGCGGGCAAGGGCCGACACCGTGGCGTGAAAGGCATCTTCCTCCCATGTCGGGGTGCCGCGGTGCTCCGGCTGATCCGCATAGGGGGCGGAAAGGAAGGCGGTGCGGCTTTCAATGACGCCGTCGAGGAAGATCTTGGCGGCAAAGGGTTTGAGCTGGGACGAGGCGTAGCGACGTCGACGGGAAACGAGGTCCTCGATCTGTTCCGGACCGGCTTCCGGACGGCAGAGGAGGGAGGCGCCTACCTCCAAGGTCAGCGCCCCTGTCCGGGAGAGTTCCGCGTATGTCTCCAGCTCCTCATCTCCGGCTGCCGCGTCATGGACCGCTACGATGCCGGCCCGGGCGGCCATCTCCATGAAAACCTCCATGGCCCCCATTAGGTCGCGCCGGGGATGGGGAGGCAGACGACCGGACACGAGACTCATGGCCGGCCATTCCCGGAGGGTTCCCGTGGGTTCGCCGGAGCTTTGGTCCCGCTCGATCCTGCCCCCGCTGGGATCCGGGGAGCGACGGTCCAATCCCGCGAGACGGAGAGCGGCGGAATTCACCCAGGCGGAGTGTCCGTCCAGGGAGGTGAGATAAACCGGTCGGTCCGGGACGATGGGATCGAGAAGCGCCCGGTGGGGGCCCTGGGGAGGGAAGAGACCCTGGCGCCAGCCGTTTCCCCTGATCGCCGGTTTCTTCGCATCGGCGGCGCTGTAGGCGGCGATCTTTTCAAGGTAGCCGTCAACCGAATTCTCTTCCGCCAGGGGACATTCCACCCAGAGGAGGCTGCCGTGGAGGGGATGGATATGGGCGTCCCGGAAGGCCGGGATGACCAGGCCGCCGCTGGCATCGACCACCTCCGTTTTCCCGCCGATCCAAGCCGACGCTTCTTTGCGGGCCCCCACGCAGATCAGATGTTCTCCCCGGACGGCGACGGCCTCCGCGAAAGGCGCGGCGGCCTCCGCCGTATAGACCGCGCCCCCGAGGATGACCAGATCGGCGGACGTTTTCATGGCCCGGCGCTCCGGCGCTTTCCGTTTTCGGTTGTTCCGCGCTGCCCCGGAAACCCCGGCGGGGGAGAGAAGTTCATGGCGTCTTAGCGAAGATTGTCGTGAGGATCCATTTCCCGGACGTAATCCCTGATCCATCGGGCCTCTTCCGTGTAGAGGGCGAGCTTGTCGTAGTCGATCCGGACGTTGTTCAGGTACTGGAGGATCAGGGCTTCGCCCACCCGGGACATGGGGAGGATGCCGGCAAGGAAGAAGCCCATCTTTTCGTATTCCGAGACGGAAAAAAAGGTGTGGGGATCGCGTAGATCAAGGAAGAGCTGGATGGCGGAGACGTTCTTGAGGCACAGCTCCCGCACTATCTTCCTCACTTCGTCGAGGACGTCGTCGCCATGGGCGATCACGCGTATTTCCGCGCAATTCTCCGTCGTGAAGACCTCCGTTTCTATCTCCCCCTTCCCGGGAGGCGGCGGGCACCCGTCGGTTACCGGCGCGGCGAAGCGGTGGCGCGACGCCCCGATGTTCTTGTAGAGACGGCTGATCGCCTTCCGGTGCCGCGCCGGCGGGTAGAGGGTGAGGGAGGGCGGATCGACAAGGTACCGGAAGCTCAAGGCGACGCTGATTCGTTGATCCTGGGCCTCGATTCCCTTGAAGACCCAGGTTTCCGGGCTGGAGGCAAGGAGCAGCCCGCAATCCCGGATGCCGAACTGGGCCATGCCCCGCTGGGTGAATTCGTGATTCGTGACGGAATAGACATAGATGCCGTCCATGGGGTTCTTCTTCGGGCAGGTGAAGAGATATTCGGCGATATCCTTCATGCAGCCCTGACCCCGGTATTCCTGATTGACGAAGACAAAGGTGAATTCGGCGATCCGGGAATCCGGGCCGGGATAGACCAGGGCGGAGTGCCCCATGAAGACGTTGTCTTCCGTAACGGCCACGGCGGAGATCATCTCATCCGTCGCGTTGAGTTCCACAATCCGTTCCGGATAGTAGATGTGGTCATCGAAGAAGGTGTAGCCGTGGGATTTATAGGCGCATCGGGCGATTTCCACCGCCTCGGCGGGTTCCATCCGCCGCACCGTGTAACGGATCCGCTCCCGCGGCCGCGCTCCTGGGGGAGGCGCGTTCGCTTCCGCCGCCGCTGTCGTTTCTTCCCGCTCCCGGGGGGAGAGATAGGCTTGGACGTCCTTTGTCGGCAGGTATTTCACCAGCCGCGTTTCCTTGCCCCCCATGCCGAGGTTATGAAAGGAGACCTCGTCCATGAACCTCTTCATGAGGAACACGCCCATGCCGGCGGCGGAGGTTGTTTCCAGATCCCCCGCCGGCCGATAATCCGGTATCTGACGGGGATCGAAGGGGATTCCCTTTTCCCGGATGGTGATCCTCATCCCCAGAGGGACCCGTTCGCAAATCACCTCGAAGGTCTCCCCTTCCTGCTGGGAAAAGGCATGGACGACGACGTTGCTCACCGCCTCCTCGACGGCCACCTCGATTTCGTATAACTGGTCGTCCATGAAGCCGATGCGCCTGGCCATCGCCAGGACGACCGTCTGGATCAGGGGCAAATAGGACAGCTCCGGGGGGATTGAAAGTTTCAGGAAGTCTTTTCTCATAAGCCCGGTCATTCCCTTTCCAGTCGATAGGGATAGGTGTCGGCGGGATCGTAGGGGTCGGGGCCGTACTCGAGCACCTGGGCTCTTATCCGGGAGCGGACGGCATGGGCGACCCCGGGGAGGATCCGGACTCGTTCCCCCGCCTGGAGGGCCACTGTTTCCCGCGCCCCGGTCCGCGGGTCCTCCAGGAGCAGTTCCACCTCCCCGGCGATCACATACATCCGGTCCGTCTTCTTCCGGTGGTAGTGGTGGCCCCGGTCCGCGCCGGTGCGGGCGGAATCGATGTCCCAGTAAACGATCTGCCGGATGGCGGCGTCCGTGCGGTTGACGATCTGGGCCATTTCGCCCTTGTCGGAAAAGATCCGCCGCTCCGCCGCATCGGGACCGCCGACGGGCAGGGACTCGACGATCACCCTGTCGTTGAAGTAGGCATTGGTCCGCGTCTTGGCGCTCATCCCTTCCCTCCTCTCCTTAGCCGATGTTTTTCCGTCCCTGCAAGGGAAAGGATCGAGGCCGGGACGGACTTTTCCCTCGGCTCGTTCCCCTCGGCTGTTCCCCTCGGCCCGTCACTCGCGGCCCGTCCCTCGCGGCTCGTCCTCCGTGGTCCCTCCCCCTCGGCTCGTCCTCCGCTGCTCATCCCCCTCGGCTCGTCCCCCGTGGTCCGTGGCTTTTGCCGCGCTGCTTGCGGCCCCGAAGGGCCCGCACGGCGGTTTCCTCCCCCGCGGCGCCGGCGCCCCGTCATGGGGGTTTCGCGCCCGCGTTGCCGCCGGTCGGTTCACATCCCCAGGTAGGCCCGCTTCACCCCTTCGTCGTTGCGGAGGTTTTCCGCCGTGTCCGCCATGACGATCCGCCCCGTCTCCATGACATACCCCCGGTGGGCCACCTTCAGGGCCATATTGGCGTTCTGCTCCACCAGGAAGATCGTCGTCCCGTCCTCGCGGTTGATCCGGCGGATGATGTCGAAGATGAGACGCACGTAAATCGGCGCCAGCCCCAGGGAAGGCTCGTCGAGAAGGAGCAGTCGGGGCCGGGCCATAAGGGCCCGGGAGATGGCCAGCATCTGCTGTTCGCCCCCGGAGAGGGTGCCCCCGGGCTGGTTCCGCCGCTCCGCGAGGATGGGGAAAAGCTCGAAGACATGCTCCATGTCCTTCCTGACGCCGGCCTTGTCCTTGCGGAGGAAGGCCCCCATGTCGAGATTCTCCGTAACGGTAAGATAGGGGAAGATCCGGCGTCCTTCGGGAACCTGGGAAATTCCCAGCGCCACGATGTCGTTGGGGCGGACGCCGTCGATGCGCCGGCCCATGAACAGGATCTCGCCGGCCCGCGGCGGGACAATGCCGGAGATGGACATCAGGGTGGTGGACTTGCCCGCCCCGTTGGCCCCGATGAGGGTGATGATCTCCCCCTCCTCCACGGCGATCGTGATGTCCTTCAGGGCCTGGATATTGCCATAATAAGTCTGGACGTCGATCAATTCGAGCAGGCCGCCGCTCATCGTCCCTCCCATACGTTCCCCTTCATTCCTCGGTTTCCTCACCCAGGTAGGCCTTGATAACCACCGGGTTCTCGCAGATCTCGGCCACCGTTCCGGTGGCGATTTTCTTGCCGTAATCGAGAACATGGATGCGATTGGAGATGCTCATGACCATCCGCATGTCGTGTTCGATCAGGAGCACCGCGATGCCCTCCTCGTCGCAGATCCGGCGGATCAGGACCTCGAGGGCGTCGGTCTCCCGGGGATTCATCCCGGCGGCGGGTTCGTCCAGGAGGATGAGAAAGGGATCCGTCGCCATGGCCCGGGCGATTTCCAGGCGTCGCTGATCGCCGTAGGGAAGGTTCATGGCCAACTCGTTCACCTCCCCGGCGAGGCCGATCTTCTCCAGGATGGCGTAGCTCCTCTCCACGATTTCCCTTTCCTCCCGGCGGGTCTGGGGGTCTCGGAGGACCGCCCCGAGGACCCCTGACCGGGTCCGGCAGTGGCGGCCGATCATGACGTTCTCCAAAACGGTCATCTTCTGGAAGAGGCGGATGTTCTGGAAGGTCCGGGCCAACCCCTGGGCGGTGACCTGATGGGTCTTCATGCCGTTGAGGCGCCGCCGTCTCTTCCCCGGCGGGTTCACGAAGATATCCCCGCCCGAGGGCCGGTAGATGCCGGTCACGCAATTAAAGAAGGTGGTTTTCCCCGCGCCGTTGGGGCCGATGAGGGCCGCCACCTCTCCGGGATGGACCTGGAGGCTAACCTGATCCAAGGCCGTAAGCCCGCCGAAATTCATGGTCAGCGCCTGGACGTCCAGGAGGGGTTCCGTGACGGCGTTCATTCCCGATCCTCCGGTTTCCGGTGGAATTCATAGATCCGCCGCTCCCCCTTCACGATGCCCTGCGGCCGGAAGATCATCATCATTACCATGATCAGGCCGAACAGTAGCATCCGGTACTCACTGAAGGCCCGGAGATATTCCGGGGTGAGGATCAGGATGAAAGCACCGAGGATCACGCCGAGGATGGAGCCCATGCCGCCCAGGACGACGATGGAGAGGATCATGGCCGATTCGAGGAAGGTGAAGCTCGCCGGATTGACGAAGGTCGTCTTGGCGGCGAAGACGACGCCGGCGAGTCCCGCCCAGGTGGAACCAAGGGCGAAGGCCGTGAGCTTCGCCGCGGTGGCATTGACGCCCATGGCCTCGCAGGCCGTTTCGTCCTCCCGTAGGGCGACCCAGGCCCGGCCGATCCGGGAGTTCTGGAGGCGGTTGACCACGAAAATCGTCAGGAGGCACAGCGCGATCATGAGGAAATAGAAGTAGATCGTGGCCCCGTGGAGGTCCATTTCCAAACCGAAAAGACCAGGCCGGGGAATCCCGGCGATCCCGCTCGGGCCGAAGGAAAATTCGTTCCAGTTTTCCAGGACGAGACGGGTTATCTCCGCGAAGCCAAGGGTGACGATGGCCAGATAATCGCCCCGGAGACGAAGAACGGGGAACCCCAGCAGAATGCCGAACAGGGTCGCCAGGAGAGCGCCCAGGGGCAGAGCGGTCCAGAAGCCGATCCCGAAATGGTAATGGAGGAGGGCGTAGCTATAGGCGCCCACTGCATAGAACGCCACATAGCCCAGATGGAGCAGCCCCGCCAGGCCGACGACGATGTTCAAGCCCAATCCCAGCATCACGTAGAGGAGGGCGTTGGTGACGATGTTGATCTGATAGGTGGAGGTGAAGGGAAGGAAGGGGAAGATCGTCGCGACGACGGCCAGGACCGACAGCGCGGGGTAGCGGTATTGCCGTTCCTCCCGCAACCGCCGCCACCACGGTTTGGCCTCCGCCGCCGTCGCCTCCGCCGTCCGAACCGGGCCGCCGTCCTTTCCCGCGGCCCGGCTCTTGCGCTCGAGGAGATAGCGCCAGGCGAAGGATCCCAGAAAGCTTCCCGCCCCCGCATACAGCATGTTCACCCAGCGCCATTCGATGATGTTTTCGATGGTATTGACCCGGATCACCAAGATGGGAAAGGTCAGGAACATGAACCAGAGGGCGACGATCAGGGATTGGCGAATCTGGGCAATGGCGGTCAAGGAAGCGGCTCCTCTCATACCTTCTGCGCCGTCGAGCGTCCCAACAGACCGGAGGGGCGCACGATCAGAATGATCACGAGGAGAAGGAAGGCAAAGACGTCTTCGTAATCGCTGGAGACGTAGCCGGTGGCGAAACTCTCCGTCCAGCCAAGGACCAGGGCCCCCAGCACCGCCCCGGGGATGGAGCCGATCCCGCCCAAGACCGCCGCCGTAAAGGCCTTGATGCCGGCGATGAAGCCGATGTAGAAATTGATCCGGCCGATGTGGGAGGCGATGAGGACCCCGCCGATGGCGGCCAGCGTCGAGCCGATAATAAAGGTATAGGAAATGGTCCGGTTGACATCCACCCCCACCAGCATGGCCATGTTGCGGTCCTGCGCCGTGGCCCGCATGGCCTTCCCCATCTTCGTGAACTTGATGAGGAGGGTCAGCAACACCATGGAGACCGCCGTCGTCATGAGGATGATCGCCTCCGTGGACCCGATACCGATCTCCAGATCCGACAGGAAGGGCAGGTCGGGGAGGAGGCTGGGAAAGGGAAGGAAGTCCGAAGTCTGCGCCAGCATTACGTAATTCTGGAGAAAGATGGACATGCCGATGGCGCTGATGAG
The DNA here is from genome assembly GCA_030057915.1 of Pseudomonadota bacterium. GTDB lineage: Bacteria > Desulfobacterota > Syntrophia > Syntrophales > UBA8958 > UBA8958. The sequence goes on along the minus strand of JASGUC010000007.1, from coordinate 31,042 downwards.
GGGGGAAAGACGGGGCGCCTGACGCAGGGGCTTGTAGCCGATCTTCTCCACGGTAAAGCCATGGGCGGCGGAGTAAACAATCGCCGCCGCCGCCGCCAGGAACAGGACCGAAAGTCCCGACAGGCCCGCGAAGGCCAGCACCGAAGACACGATCAGGGCCGTGAAGGCCCCGATCATGTAAATCTCCCCATGGGCGAAATTGATCAATTCGATGATGCCGTACACCATCGTATAGCCCAGGGCAATGAGGGCATAGATGCTGCCCCTGGTCAGACCCCCGAAAAAAAGCTCAAGGAAATAATCCACTTATCTTTTTTTCTTCGGCGCCGCCGGGTCGGATGCCGCCGTGGATGTCTCCACATAGACCCCGTTTTTCACCTGATACATGGAAAAGCCCACCCCAATGGCGTCGCCGTTCTTGTCGAACTTGATCCTTCCCAGGGGGGTGTCCACCGGCTCGGTGCGCAGCGCCTTGGCCACATCGGCGTATTTGGTGGATTTGGCCTTCTGGATCGCCGTGAGGAGGGCCTGGGCGGCGGCATAGCCGTTCAGGAAGAAGGCGCCCGGGTCGGCATTGTAGGCCTTTTTGTGGGCGGCGATGGCGGCGATGGCCAGGGGATTCTTGGTAGTGTCCTTGGGGCCCGAGGCGTAAACGCCTTCCGCGGCCTTGCCGGCCACCTTGATGAAGGTGTCGTCCTTCACCCCGTCATCGGAGATGAAGTAGGTATTCATCCTCTTCTTGCGCATCTGGATGACGATGGAGGATGCCTCGGGGTGATACCCGCCATAGATCACCGCCTCCGCCCCGGATTGCTTGATCTTGTTCACCACCGCGGAGTAATCGACGGCCCCGGGGGTGATCCCCTCGAAAAGGACCACCTTGGCCTTATTGGAGGCCTCGATGAAGGAACGGGCGTATTCCGCCAGGCCTTTCCCGTAATCCCCCTTGTCGTGGAGCACGGCGATCTTCTTCACCTTCAGCACATCCATGGCAAACCCGGCGTCCAGGCGGGCCTGGGCGTCATCGGAGGCGATGGTGCGGAAGAAGTTCGGATATTTGCCGCTCTGGGTAAGTTCGGGATTGGTGGCCGAGGAGGACATGGCGATAATGCCCGCGTCTTTGTAAATCCCCAGGGCCGTTTTCGTGGCGCCGCTGCAGATGTGTCCCAGCACCACATGGGCGCCGCCGGACACCAACCTGGTGGCGGTGTTCGTCGCCACCTCCGGTTTGCAGACATCGTCCTCGGCCAGGATCTCCACCTTCTTCCCCAGGACGCCGCCCTTGGCGTTGAATTCCTTGACTACCAGCTCGGCGGCCCGCTTGGTGGGCAATCCGTAAGAAGCCAGATCGCCGCTGTGGGCGCCGGCGACGCCCAGCTTGATGGTGTCCGCCGCGGCGGCGAAGCCGGTAATAACGAAGATCAAGCCAACGCCGATCACCCAGGACACAAAGACACGTGCAGACGATTTCACGATCATTTATCCTCCTTTTTCTGTTGTCTTGGTTGGATTTCCGTCCATACTGCAAACATCCCTCCCTCGTCAAGATGAAACGCTCATGACGGCACGCCGTCACAAAGGGGGATGAAGGCGAAGCCTGATGTTCACAAGATGCGAGACCCATCCCCGCCTTCGTTTTCCCCTTGAAGGTGAGGGAAAACGATTAGTAAATGAAGACAAGCGCATAGGAGCGCATTTTCAGATGAAGCGCTCATGACGGCACGCCGTCACACAGGGGATGAAGGCGGAAGGTCTCGGGGTAGATGGCCCTGCTCGAATCAAGCCGAAAATAGCGGGGGCCCACGGTAAATTCGTTCTATCTCCAAGTGGCTGAAAACTGGACGGGCCTCAGTTTTAGTAGATCATTCAAGATCAACTGCTTACATTGAGAACAAATTTGCCCTGAGCGGGGGCCCCGTTTTTGCGGCGGCATGAAATCGGGCGCCCGTGGGAAGAAGGAATTTCCCCTGTCGAAGGCCTCGCGAAAGGCCCGCTGCCTCGGGGTGCTCCATCCCTCGTCGCGGCGACTTGCGCGATCCTTGCCGTCCCCGTCCCGCCGGGGGAGGCAAAGACGGCGCGGGGAAAAGGACGGCGGCGTCTTATCCCAAGTTCATGATTTTTCCCCTCAAAAAGTGGTAATTTAGCAGTTTTTGAAAATGTGAAGTTAGTTATATCAATAGGTTACGCTACCTCGGAGGCCAAAGCCGTTTGTAGTACCAATCTGTTATAGTGAGGCGGCATGTGGTCATTTATGATGCCCTGCATCTTTCTCATCGGCCAGGTCAGACAATAAAAACGATCATCTGAGCCCCCTCCCAAAAATATGTAGTACCCAAACGACCGTTTTGCCGCTCGTAAGCACTCGATAATGCTAATAATATTTTTTACGATCATGAACTTGGGTTATGTGACCGTCCCAAAGGGACACTTTGACCTTTCGGGGCGTCGTCAAGGCGGGGATTTGCTCTTTTTCTTGAAGAAGATCCTAAGCGGCACGGAGTCGAAACCGAAGGCCTCCCGGAGCTGATTGGCCAGATAGCGCTCGTAGGAAAAATGGACCGCCCGGGGATCGCGCACAAAGAAGATGAACGTCGGCGGCTTGACGCCCGCCTGGGTCACATAGGCGAAGGCGTTGGGGCGGCCGCCGGAGCGGGGGGGCGGATTCCGGCCCGTGAATGCCCGCAGCGCCCGATTGAGATCTCCGGTGGAGACCCGCCGGGTGTATTGTTCGTAAACCTTTTCGGCCAGATCGAAGAGCCGGGCCACCCGCTGTCCCGAAAGGGCGGAGATGAAGACGATCGGCGCGAAATCCAGGAACTTGGCCTTGTCCTTGATGTCCTTCACATAAACGCCGATCGTTTCATTGTCCTTGGCCACCAGATCCCACTTGTTGACCGCCAGGATGCAGGCCGTGCCCCGCTCGTGGGCCAGGCCGGCGATCTTCACGTCCTGTTCCGTGATGCCTTCGACGGCGTCGATGAGGATCACGGCGATGTCGCACCGGTCGATCGCCTTGAGGGCCTGAACGATGCTATACTTCTCCAGGGTGAGGCTGACGCGGCTCTTGCGGCGGATGCCCGCCGTATCGACGAGGAGATAGCTTCTCCCCTGCCGCTCGAAAGGGGTGTCGATGGAATCCCGGGTCGTCCCCGGCGTGGGGTTGGCGATGGTCCGCTCGTAACCCAGGAGCCGGTTGATCAGCGACGATTTGCCCACGTTGGGCTTGCCGATTACGGCGATGCGACGCCGCTCCTCCTCCTCCGGGGGCGGCGCCGCCTCCTCGGGAAGGAGATGGGCCATGGCGTCCATAAGCTCGAAGACGCCCTGGCCATGCTGGGCGGACAGGGTGAAGATTGCCTCGACCCCCAGGGCGTGGAAGTCATAGGCGAGTGGCTCGTGTTTCGGTCCGTCGATCTTGTTGACGACGTGGAAGACCGGTTTTTCGATCTTCCGGAGCATGGCGGCGATCTCCCGGTCCGCCGGCGTCAGCCCGTCGCGCCCGTCCATGAGAAAAACGATGATGTCCGCCTCTTCCATGGCGAGGGTGGTCTGCTCCCGCATCTGGGCCAGGATGCCGTCGGTGGCCGCCGGTTCGAAACCGCCGGTGTCGATGAGGACAAACGGGCGTCCCTGCCATTCGCCGTCGGCATAGTTCCGGTCCCGCGTCGCCCCCGGCTCGTCGATGACGATCGCCTTGCCCCGACCGGCCAGGCGGTTGAAGAGGGTGGATTTCCCCACATTGGGCCGGCCGATGACGGCAATCACCGGTCTCATGAGGCCGCCGCCCCGGTCCGGCGCCAGTCGCCGCCCCTGGCGATTATCCTTCCGCGGCGCCCGGCAAGGACGCTGGACGTCACCCCGACCCGGTTGCGTGGAGCGGACGGAGCAGAGCGGTCCCTGGGCCTGCGGGCAATGTCCCCCTGGCGTTGGTTGTCAATGTGTGTAGGCATATCCATCTGCCTTCTGAACGATATGGTTGTGATCATGCCTCGAGGTTGTTTCAGGCCGGCGCCGCGGGGCATGAGCATTGTCTTTGCGCGCCCGCCGTTTTGCCCCTTTTCGTTTTTTTGCCACCGGATGTCAAGGAATAACCATTCGACCTATAGAGATCGAACAAATTTACCGTGGTGGATTATCAAATCTATCTTGATATATCGCGGCGGTTCGGATAGAAGCCGATCTTGATCGCCTTTGGTCGAGGGGGATATGAAAGTCGTTCTTGCCGGTTACAACATCGATTACGAAACGATCATGGACATCGAGGACCGCTGCGAGGACCTCGAGGAGTTGACGCCGGAAACCATCGCCGCCGCCTATGCCCGCATCAGCCGCTCCCCCCGTCCGGTGAACGAACTGCGGGCCATCGCCCGGGGAGAGGTGGACAAGGCCCGGCAGTCCAACCGGACTATCGTCTTCGAAATGGGCCATGGCTCCATCGCCGAACATGCGGTATTCAACCTCGACATCCTGGGGGTATCCCGCCTTCTGGTGGAGGACATCGAAAGGTTCCGCCTCTGTTCCTATACGGAAAAATCCCAGCGCTACGTCCTGTTTCAGGACGACTTCGTTGTCCCGGAGGAGATCGAGAAGGCGGGGCTGGCCGGGCCGTTCGCCGAGGTCATCAGGCGTCAGAACTCCTTTTACCGGGAATGCTACGAACGGCTCCGCCCCCATGTCTTCGCCCGGCATCCGGAGCTGGCGGGGGACCCAGCCCACCGCTCCCTCCTGGAAGGATGGGCCAAGGAAGATGCCCGCTACGCCATCGCCCTGGCCACGGAAACCCAGCTCGGGATGACCCTCAACGCCCGAAACCTGGAACTCATGGTCCGCCGCCTCGCCGCGCATCCCCTAAAGGAGGCCCGGGATCTGAGCGCCGCCCTCTATAAGGCCACCAGGTCCATCGCCCCGTCCCTGGTGCGCTACACCGAGGCGACGGACTACGACCTGCGGACGCGACGGGAGCTTCGGGAGGCCGCGGCGGCCCTGTTTGGGGAAGACGATCCGGATGACCGGGAGCGGCGGGAGGCAAGGGACGACGACGGCACCGGAGCGGGCCGGGCGGTTCAGCCGTCCCCAGGGTCGGGGGATGACGCCGCCGCCCCGACGACGGCGGCGCCGACTGCGTCGCGAGACGCCGTGTTTCTGGCCTATGTCACGCCCGAGGCCGATCTCCGGCTCCTGGCGGCCCTTCTTCATTCCTCTTCCCGGCGGCCCCTCTCGTCCTGTCTTTCCCGGGCCCGGCGCCTGGATGCCGGGCAACGCATGAACCTCGTCAAAACGGCCCTGCGCCACCTCCGGTCTCACGATGCCGTCCTGAGAGAATTCGAATACGTGGATCTCCTCTTCGAACTCACCGTCAGCGCCGGTTGTTTCGCCCAGTTGAAACGCCACCGCATGGCCACCATCACCGCCCAGGGATACGACCCCGGTCTGGGGGTCGTCATGCCGCCCTCGATCGCTGCGATCGGGATGGACGAATCTTTCCGGAAGCTCATGGACGACACCGGCAAGCTCCACGAACGGCTCCGGGAGACGGAGGCCGCCGAGGCCGCCCCCTACATCCTGACCAACGCCCACCGGCGGCGCGTCGCCCTGAAGGTCAACGCCCGGGAACTTTACCACATCGCCCGCCTCCGGGCGGACCGCCACGCCCAGTGGGACATCCGGGAACTCACGACGGCGATGCTGGCGGCGGCGGAGCGGGCCATGCCCTTGACCCTGCTGATGGCCGCGGGCAAGGACGGCTTCGCCGACCTCTACCGGCTTCGCTTCGGAAATTGAAGTTGTGGGAATGGAAGGAGAAAGGCAATGCCGGACCATGCCGCCGTTGATTGGTTTGAACATGTCCATAGAGAGCCTGGCCGTCTCGGGAGGCGAGCGCCTGTTCGTCCCTTCGGGCTACGTTGATGCGGTGGCCGGGGCCGGCGGCATCCCCCTCTGCGTTCCCCCCAGCGGGGACTCCGCTACGATCAGGGCAATCGTCTCCCGGCTCCGGGGCTTTCTCTTCATCGGTGGGGCCGATTACCGGCCGGCGCATTACGGGGGCCATCCTCAGCCGGCGGAGGAGCTGGTCCATCCCCGACGGGATCGTTTCGATGTGGCGCTGGCCAAGATCGTCCTGGAGGAAACCGATCTGCCGGTCCTGGGGATCTGCGGGGGCTGCCAGTTGCTCGCCATTGTCCGGGGCGGGGCGCTGATCCAGGACATCAAAACGGAATGGCGGCCGCCCGGCGGCCATCCGCCCCTTCCCCACGGCGCAAGGGATCGGGAACGGGGCGCAAGGGATCGGGAACGGGGCACGGGGGGCCTAGGGTGGGGAGGGCCGGCGGACTTTCCCGGTCCGATCCCGGCGGCGGCCCCGGCGGGGGAAGCGAAGACGGGGGAAGCGCTCCGGCCCGGCCCTGACGTCGGTGGCGAGAGGGACAGGGCCACCGGTCCGGCGGCGGGCATGATGCGCAGGACCGGAATAGCGGGAAACGGGAAGACGGGGGGAGCAGGCGGCATCGGCCCGGCGACGACTTCTGGCGGGAACCGTCCGGAGGCGACCGGCGGCATCCTTCCAGAGGCGATCGACGGCGGGACCGGTCCGGCGGACGCCGAGCGCCCCTACCTGCATGCGGTGCGCTTTATGCCCGCGAGCCTCGCCGCCCGTGCCACCGGCGCGCCCACGGGAGGAACCCTGGCCGTCAATTCCTTTCATCATCAGGCCGTCCATCCGGACCGGATCGGGAGGGATCTCGTCGCCTCGGCCTGGACATCCGACGGGGTCGTCGAGGCCATCGAGCCGGCCCCCGGTTCGTCCTGGGCGGGAAAAGGGCGTTTTGTCCTGGGCGTCCAGTGGCACCCCGAGCGGATGCGGGAAGAGGCGCCGCGGCGTCTTTTTTTTGCCCTGGTCGAGGCGGCGTTGCGGCGAAAGGGTTGAAACCTCCCGAGGGAAAATCTGGGATGAATAGAGACAGGCCCCCTCTTGACGCGTTTGATCGCTTTATCCGGCGCAAGGCATGTGAAAACTAACCTCTTCGACCTCTTCCGCATATATCTCTCCAAAAAGATGCTCCTCATGCTCGTCCTGGGGTTCGCCTCAGGGATGCCCCTGGCCCTGACCAGCTCCACCCTCGCCGCGTGGATGGTCACGGAGGGCGTGGACATCAAGACGATCGGGATCTTTTCTCTCGTCGGTCTGCCTTACGCCTTCAAGTTTCTCTGGTCTCCCCTGCTGGATCGCTTCGTCCCCCCCTTTCTGGGCCGTCGCCGGGGATGGATGCTCATCACCCAGGGGGCCATTATCGCCGCCATCGCCACCATGGGGTTTTTCAACCCCGCCTCCCAGCCCTTGATCGTCGCCTTCTGGGCCGTCGCCCTGGCCTTCTTCAGCGCCAGTCAGGACATCGTCCTGGACGCCTACCGGACGGAATACCTCGCCCCGGAAGAACGGGGCGCCGGCGCCGGGATCTGGATCATGGGCTACCGTCTCGCCATTCTGGTCAGCGGCGCCCTGGCCCTGATCATGTCGGATCACATCCCCTGGAGCGCCGTCTATGTCGTCATGGGATCGATTATGCTGGTCGGCGTCGCCGCCACCTTGCTCTGTCCCGATCCCGAGACGGAGCGACCCCTCGGGATCGGCGCGGCGCCGCCCCAAACCCTCCGGGAGGCCGTTGTGCAACCCTTCGTGGAGTTTTTCAAGCGGCCGGGGGCGGTGGAGATCCTGCTGTTCGTCATCCTCTACAAGCTGGGCGACGTCGCCGCCGCCCAGATGACCACCCCCTACATCCTCCAGCATATCGGCTTCTCCCGGACGGAACTGGGAACGATCTTCAAGGGTTTCGGCATGGCCGCCACGATTCTCGGCGGCATCGTGGGCGGGGCGCTGATGACGAAATGGGACCTCCGTCGCTCCCTCCTGATCTTCGGGATCCTCCAGGGCGTCTCCACGATCTCCTTCATCCTCCTGGAGTTCACGGGCCGCCAGATCTGGGCCCTCTGCGTCGTCATCGGGATCGAGAACATCTGCGGGGGCATGGGGACCGCGGCCTATACGGCCCTGCTCATGGGGCTCTGCAACACCCGCTTCACGGCGACCCAGTACGCCCTGCTGAGCAGCCTCATGGCCGTGAGTCGTTATGTCACCGGGGCGCCGACGGGTTTCCTCGTCGTCGCCGTGGGCTGGGTCTGGTTCTTCGTCATCTGTGCTATCCTGGCCGTCCCCGGCCTGCTGCTGCTGATCCGGTATCGGGAGTGGGCAAGGGATGAGCAAGGATCATCCGGGTATTGACAACCATTTTGTATTTATTGGTTGACAATCCACCGCATATCCATTAAGAACCTCGCGGTTTCGGAGGGCGGCTATCTTATGGCGAGAGCTTCGAGAAACGCCGTTTCCGAGTTCCCGCCACCCTGCCGGCGGAAGCCGGAATGCTTGGTTTCCGAGTATTCCCGACGCCGGATTATGTCGGGGCGGCGGGAAATTGTAGGTTTTCAAGGGTCTCGAGTCATGGCGCCGACAAGGAAGAAAGCTATCTCCCCGCCCCTGGCCCGCCATCCGGTCGAGCTGCTCCGAGAGCAATTGGGGAAGGCGGAGGGCGGATGGGTGTCCGGCGAAGCCCTGAGCCGATCCTTGCGGATGAGTCGCACCGCCGTCTGGAAGCATGTCCGCGCCCTGCGAGCAGCCGGATACCACATCGATTCCTTGCCGCGGAGGGGTTATCTCCTCCGGGCCATCCCCGACCTCCTCCTGCCTCAAGAACTCCGGGAGGGATTGCGGACATCCCTGATCGGCCAGGGGGATATCCGGTTTTTTCCCCGGACGGACTCGACGAACCGGCAGGCCAAGGCCCTGGCCGCCGCCGGAGCGACGGAGGGAACGGTGGTGATAGCGGAGGAACAGAGCGCCGGCCGGGGCAGACGGGGGAGAACCTGGTTCTCCCCTCCCCGGGCGGGCATATATATGTCCCTGATTCTCCGGCCGGACATAGCCCCTCAGGAGGCGCCCCGATTTGCCATCCTTGGGGCGACGGCGGCGGCGACGGTGGTCCGGGCAACGACCGGCCTGGAGGCGACGATCAAATGGCCCAATGACATCCTGGTCGGCGGGCGGAAGATCGGGGGCATCCTCACCGAGGCGAGCATGGAAATGGACCGGGTGGAGTACCTGGTCATCGGCGTGGGACTGAACGTCAATTCGAGCCGCCGGGCATTTCCCCCGGAGCTTCGGTCCGTCGCCACGAGCGTCCGGGCGGAAACCGGCCGGCCGGCCAGCAGGATATGCCTCGCCAGGAGGCTCCTGGAAAGCCTGGAAGCGGCATACCACGAGTGCCGGCAGGAGGGCTTCGCGCCGATTATGGAACGATGGCGTAGTCTTACCGAGATGTTGGGCCGGAGGGTGGAGGTGGATGTCCGGGGAAGGAGGCTCGCTGGCGATGTGGAGGCGTTCGACGCCGACGGCGCCCTGGTCCTCCGGACCCCCGACGGGGAGTTGTTGCGGCTTTTTTCCGGGGATGTGCAGTTTGTTTAGGGACCGGCGATGAAACAGAACCCCCCTTCGCTCAGGGGCCTGGCCTATGCGTCCATGTTCGGCGCCCTGACCGCCGCCGGGGCCTTCATGATGATCCCCCTGCCCCCGGTGCCCATCACCATGCAGACCTTCTTCGTTTCCCTGGCGGGCGCCCTCCTGGGGGGATACCTCGGGGCGATGAGCCAGGCGGTATATATCCTCCTGGGAGTGATCGGCCTGCCCGTTTTCGCCGGCGGCAAGGCCGGCTTCGGGGTCTTGCTGGGACCCACCGGGGGCTATCTCGTCGGCTTTGTGGTCGGGGCCTACGTCATCGGCCGGCTGACCGCCGCGAGGGAGCGCCCCGGCTTCTGGTGGCTGATCGCCGCCATGACGGTGGGCCATGTGTTCATCTACGCCCTGGGAATCGGGCAGTTGGCGGTCGTGGCGAAATTGAACCTGACCAAGGCCCTGGCGATAGGCCTGCTCCCCACCATCCCCGGGGGGATGCTGAAAATCGTCATGGCCGCCCTGGTCTGCCTCAAAGTGCGGGAGCATGTAAAATTGTGAGTTATCAGCGATGATAGAATTCAAGGATGTCTCCTATCGATACGACGAAAGGCAGCCCCCCGTTCTGGAGCGGCTCTCGCTGCGGATTCCCGACGGCCAGTATGTGGCGATCATCGGCCCCAACGGCTGCGGGAAGACGACCCTGAGCAAGCACCTCAACGCCCTTTTGCTTCCCTCCCGGGGGGAGGTCGGCGTCGATGGCCTGAACACCCGGGATCCCTCGGGACATCGGGAACTCCGCCGTCGGGTGGGAATGGTGTTTCAAAACCCCGATCATCAGATCGTGGGGATGACGGTGGCGGAGGATATCGCCTTCGGGCTGGAAAATCTGGCCGTGCCCCCGGGAGAGATCGCCATCCGGGTTCGGGAGGCCCTGGAGCGGGTCGGGATGGCCGGCTGCGGGCCCCGGGCGCCCTTCACCCTTTCGGGCGGCGAAAAGAGACTGGTCTCCCTGGCGGGGGTCCTGGCGATGAATCCCCGGTGGCTGGTCCTGGACGAACCCGCGGCCTACCTCGATGCGGCGGGGCGGCGCCGGACGCTCGCCATGGTCGCCTCCCTCCACCGGGAGGGGATGGGGGTCGTCCATATCACCCACGATCTCGGCGAGGCCGCCGCCGCCGAGCGGATCCTGGTCCTGGAAAGGGGCCGGTTGATCATGGACGGCCGCCCCGACGAGGTTTGCGCCTTCCTGATGTCGGAGGCGCAACGGGAAATCGAACCCCCGGCCATGGCCGTACTGATGGCCAGGCTCCGGCAATCGGGATGGGACGTGCCGGCGAATGTCATCTCCCTGGAGGCGGCGCACCGGGGGATTCATGAATATCTGCTGAAACTTGCCCGGAGCGGAGTGCCCTCATGACCGATAGGCTCTTCCCCGCCGCCGCTCCCGTCGTCTCGCCGCTCCGCAATGTCGATCCCCGTGTAAAGATCGCCGCGGCGGTGTCTCTGAGCATCCTTGTCTTTCAGGCCGGCCCCGGGCAAATCGTTCTCCTCAGCCTCTTTCTGGCCCTCCTGATCGTTCTTTCCGGGGGGAGGCGCCGCGACGTGGTAAGGATCCTCAAGCCCATCGCCCTTTTTGCCGTCCTGCTCTTTTTTCTCCACGCCCTGTTCACCCCGGGCCGGGAGGTCCTTCGCCTGCCCCTATTGCCGGCGGTGACCCACGAAGGCCTGGCGCAAGGAGGAACGGTGGCCTGGCAGTTCGCCGCCCTGGTCGTCACCGGCGGGCTGCTCACCCTCACCACCCTTCCCTCCGAACTGGTGGCGGCCCTGGACAAGCTCCTCCGCCCCCTGCGGATATTCCGCGTGCCTACCCAGGATCTGGCGGTCATGGCGGCCATGGCCCTCCGTTTCGCCCCAACCTTTCTGGAAGAATACCAGCGGATGAAAACGGCCCGGCTCGCCAGGGGCGGGGGGGCTCCCGGAGAGCGCCTGTCCCGAAAACTGCGGACCACCGGGCGAATGGCGATAGCGCTGATCCTCGGCGCCCTCCGCCGGGCGGAAGAGCTGGCCGCGGCCATGGAAGCCCGGGGCTATGCCCGGGGCCCCCGAACCTCGATGCGGGAGTTGCGCCTCACCAGGGGGGATTACGCCGCCGTCGCCGTCATGGCCTCTTTCACCGGCCTTTTTTTCGCGTGCCGACTTTTCATGTAACCCGGCATCCAGAAAAAGGTTGCCGACGCCGGATTCCCACTTTCCCGGGAAGGACCATGGAGAGGACGCAACGGGGTTTTGCGAAGGTCTCAAACGGGCACTCAAAACGTCGCAAATGAAGATGTAGTCCATAAAAACTAAATTTCTTTATGAATCATATCAATAAGTTACAGCATAGTTTCCGGAAGGTGGGATGTATAATATCAATTACTCACAATATCTTTTCCGGAAGGTGGGATGTCTGTTCCGCCCGGTGGACAGCTCAGGAACCTGTGCCGAGGCGGGCGGGATGGTTGATAGATCAATCCGCGAGCGGGATCCCCGCCGGGGTCCTCACGGCGCCTCCGTCGGAGCGGATTGTCCGCCAAGGAAGACTTGCCATTGGTCATGGCCCGGATGATGTAGCATCAATGCGAGAGCCGGGAGACCCCAATGGGTTCGCCTTTGGAACCCCCCGGCTTTAGCCGTGGGGAGGTTCCGTTGTCCGGAACAATGGCTGCCATGCAGCGAGAGGAGGTAAAGGCATGAGCGAAGAGAACGTCGTCCTCGTTACCGGGGGAAGCCGGGGCATCGGCCGGGCCATCGCCCGGGAGTTTGCCGACGCTGGCGCCTATGTGGTGATCAATTACCGTCAGAGGGGGGAGGCGGCGGAAGCGACCCTGGGCGAGATCGAGGCCCGGGGCGGCCGGGGGGAAATCTGTCGCTTCGATGTGACGGATCGAGCCTTGACGGAGCGGGAGATCGGCGGGATCATCTCCCGCCTCGGGCGCATCGATGTCCTGGTGAACAATGCCGGCGTCACCGCCGACAACCTTTTCCTCATGATGCCCGCCCGGGACTGGGACCTGGTTATCGACACCGCCCTCGGGGGATTTTTCAACGTAACCAAGCCCGTTTTGCGCCATATGGCCCGGAAGAAATCCGGCGTCGTCGTCTCCATCGCCTCCGTGGCCGGTCTCGTCGCCAATCGCGGCCAGACCAACTATTCGGCGGCCAAGGCGGGCATCATCGCCGCCAGCCGTTCCCTGGCCACGGAAGTGGCCCGGTTCGGGATCCGGGTGAATGTCGTGGCGCCCGGTCTGGTGGAGACGGAGATGATCGCCCATGCCCCGGTGGAAATGATCAAGGGATTCATCCCCATGGGACGCATCGGACAGCCGGAGGAAGTGGCCCGGGTAGTCCGGTTCCTGTGTTCCCCCGCCGCCTCCTATATCACCGGCCAGGTGATCTCCGTCAACGGCGGGATGGCTTGATCCGGTCATTTTCATCTTGTCAAAAGGCCCATTAATTGTTACTTACGGACGGCATCATGAACATCAATCAGCGCGGGCTGATTTGCGAGGTCGATAGCTTATGGGCGAGGGAATTTCCGATTATACGAAATTTTGTATAGATCTTCGCAGGCACATGTGGATGGCGGGCGTGGAGATGGAGCTGCGGCGTCTCATCTGGCAGATCGCCGTCACGGGAAAATACATCTCCGCCAAGATCCATGAGTCGAACCGGAAACTGGCGGGATTCAAGAACATGTACGGCGAGGAGCAGTTGGCCCTGGACAAGAGTTCCGACGCCATCCTGAAGAACCAGCTCCAATTCTCCGGTTTTGTTCGGGAGTACGCCTCGGAGGAGCAGGATCGGATCATCCAGATCGGTCAGGGCCAGGAGAAGTACTTCGTCACCGCCGATCCCCTGGACGGCTCGTCCCTGGTGGACACCAACCTGGCCATCGGCACCATCATCGGCATTCACAACGGCACGATGTATGGAAAGGGCCGGGAAACGATGGTGGCGGCCCTCTATATCACTTACGGCCCCCTGATCACCATGGTTTATTCCGCCGGCAAGGGAACCCATGAATTTGTCCTGAACCGGGAAGGGGAATACGTCCTCTCCCAGGAGAACATCCGCCTCAGGGAAAAGGGGGATATTTACAGCCTGGGAGGCCTACGGAGGGACTGGACTCCGGGGCATCTCCGTTTCGTCACGGATCTCGAGGCCGCGGGATACAAGCTGAGGTACAGCGGCGGCTTCGTCCCGGACATCAACCAGGTGCTGATAAAAAACGGCGGCGTTTTCACCTACCCCGCCCTGCGAAAGAGCCCCCAGGGAAAGCTGCGGCTCCTTTTCGAACTGCTTCCCATGGCCTTTCTCATCGAACAGGCGGGAGGGGAGGCGACGGACGGTATCCGGCGCATCCTGGACATCCCCGTGGAGGAGATCGGCCAGCGGAGTCCCATCTACATCGGCAGCCGCTATGAAGTGGAAATGGCCCGGAGGTATTTGGAGGAGGTGGAAAAGTGATTTACCAACAGGTTGGGGAATTGCAAAAGGGTATGGCCGGCGTCCTCGAGATCGCCGGCGAAGAGGCGAGGATCGCCGACGAGACCGCATTGCGCAATCGGGCGGTGGACGATTTGATCTACACCGCCGTCTTCAGCGACGACGAAGAGACGTGCGCCGCGGCCCGCTGGCTGATCCTCCGGGCCGGCGCGGCGGCGGGGGTGTTCTCCGCGTCGATCCAGCCTCTGTACGAGGCCATGGGACGCGGGGAGGCCGGAGGCTTTACCGTGCCCGCCATCAACATTCGCGCCCTCACCTATCACACCGCCCAGGCGGCGCTCCGGGCCGCCATGAAGCTTGACGTCGGTCCCGTGATTTTCGAGATCGCCCGATCGGAAATCGATTACACCCGGCAGCGGCCGGGGGAATATATCGCCGCCGTCACCGCCGCGGCCCTCAAGGTCGGCTATCGGGGGCCGCTGTTCCTTCAGGGGGACCATTTCCAGATCAATGGGAAGAGATACGCCCAGAATCCCGAGGGGGAGGTCAAGGCGGTGAAGGACCTGATCTGGGAGGCCATCGAAGCGGGATTCTACAACATCGACGTTGACACCTCCACCCTGGTGGATCTGACCCAGAAAACCGTCAAGGATCAGCAACGGATCAACTATACCCTTGCGGCGGAGCTGACGGCCATGATCCGGGACCTGGAGCCGGCACGGGTCGCCATCTCCGTGGGCGGCGAGATCGGAGAGGTGGGCGGCAAGAACAGCACCGTGGAGGAGTTGGCGGCCTTCATGGCGGGCTACCGGGAAGAACTGGAGAAGATCGACCCCGCCATGAAGGGGATCAGCAAGATCAGCGTCCAGACCGGGACCACCCACGGCGGCGTCCCCATGCCGGACGGTTCCGTAGCCAAGGTGAAGCTGGATTTCGCCGCCCTCGAGCAGTTATCCGCGGAGGCCCGGGCCGCCTATGGACTCGCCGGCGCGGTGCAGCACGGGGCCTCGACCCTGCCGCCCGAGGCCTTTGACCGATTCCCCGCCGTGGGGACCGCGGAGGTGCATCTGGCCACGGGATTTCAGAATATCGTTTACGAGAGCCCCCATCTTCCCGACGACCTGAAGGCCCGGGTTTACGACCACCTGCGGCAGGCATGCCGGGGCGAGAGGAAGGAAGGCGAAACGGAGGAACAATTCCTCTATAAGACCAGAAAGAAGGGATTCGGGCCGTTCAAGAAGGATTTCTGGGATTTGCCCCCGGATGTCCTCTCCGCCCTCGGGAAGGAGTTGGAAGACCAGTTTTCTTTTCTCTTCACGAAATTGAACATGGCCGGGACCAGGGCGCTTCTGGATAAGTATATCCCTTTTGTGGATCTTCCCCGGCCAGCCCCGCCGCGCCTGATGGCGTGAACCCGGAAGGACATGCGGCGCCGGAGCCGGTGTGGCGCGCCCCGACGCCCGGGCCGTCTTGATTAGGGATGACGGCTCAGCGGACCTTGGCCCCCGTCAGGGGCGGACGATCGGCGGTGATGAGGGCGAGGCCGTCGGCGGCGTCCGTGGCCAGGAGCATCCCCCGGGATTCGACGCCCATGAGTTTCGTCGGCTTGAGATTGGCCACGACGACGATCGTCTTTCCCACGATCTCCTCCGGTTTGTAATCCTTGCCCATTCCGGCGACGATCACCCGGTCCTCTCCAAGATCGATCTTCAATTTCAAGAGCTTGCTCGATTTTGGCACCGGTTCCGCCTCGAGAACCCGGGCGATGCGCAGATCGATCTTGTCGAAGTCCTCATAGGTGATTTCCGGTTTGAATGCCGGCGCCGCCTTTGCTTGCGCTTCCATGGCATCCTCCTTTTTGTATTCTATGCGCGGGAAGAGGGCCGGGATCTTTTGCAGAACATTGCCCGGGGGCAACCCCCCCCATTCCTCCAGGGTGGATAGGTCCTCCTTCGCCGCGTCCGTGATCCCCAGGTGGGACAACACCTTTTCCGCCGTCCCCGGCATGAAGGGGGCAATGAAGACGGCGATGCACCTCAGGGCTTCGAGGAGATTGTAGATCACCGTGGCCAGCCGGTCCTGCAAACCGGGATCCTTGGCCAGGTTCCAGGGCTCGCTGGTCACGATATACTTGTTGGTTCCGTTGACAAACTCCCAGATGGCGATGAGGGCCTTGTGGAGCGCCAATTCCCGGAAGCACGCTTCCACCTCGCGGAGGGCGCGCCGGGCGGAGGCGCTGAATTCCCGGTCCTCCTCGGCAGGGGCCCCGGGCGACGGGACCCGGCCGTCGAAATATTTGATCGCCATGGCCATCACCCGGCTGATGAGGTTGCCCAGATCGTTGGCCAGGTCGGCATTGACGCGCTGGACGAAGCCTTCCTCGCTGAAGCTGGAATCGAGGCCGAAGACCATGTCCCTCAAGAGAAAGTAACGAAAGGCGTCGAGGCCGTATTTATCTTTCAAGTCGAGAGGCTTGATCACGTTGCCCAGGCTCTTGGACATCTTGCTCTGATCGACGTTCCAGTAGCCGTGGACGTTGAGGTGGCGGTATGGTTCGATCCCCGCCGCCTTGAGCATGGTGGGCCAGTAAATCCCGTGAGGCTTGAGGATGTCCTTGGCGATGAGATGCTCCGCCACGGGCCAGAAGGTCCGGAAGTTCTCCCCGTCGGGATAACCGATGCCGGTGATATAATTGATCAGGGCGTCGAACCAGACATAGGTGACATAATCCTCGTCGAAGGGCAGGGTTATCCCCCAGGTGAGGCGGCTCTTCGGGCGGGAGATGCAGAGGTCCTCCAGGGGACCCCGGAGGAACGCCAGGGCCTCGTTGCGGTAACGCTCCGGACGAATGAAGCTTGGATTCTTTTCTATGTGCTCGATCAGCCAGTCCTGATATTTGCTCATCCGAAAGAAGTAGTTGCTCTCCTTCCGATGTTCCGGTTCGCACTGGTGATCCGGGCACAGGCCGTCCACCAGTTCCTTTTCCATATAGAAGCGTTCGCAGCCGACACAGTAGTATCCCTCGTAGTGTCCGAAATATATGTCCCCGGCGTCATAGACCCGCTGAAGGATCATCTGTACGACCCGGACATGATTTTCGTCGGTGGTGCGGATGAAGTAGTCGTGATCGACCTTCAATTCCGGCCACAGGGCGCGGAACTGGGCGCTGATGCCGTCGGCATAGGCCTTGGGGTCCACGCCGGCCCTCTGGGCGGCCTCGGCGATCTTGTCCCCATGCTCATCCGTGCCGGTCATGAAAAAGGTCCGGTAACCGGATGACTTGTGGTAGCGCGCCAGGACATCGGCGAGGATCGTCGTGTAGGCGTGGCCGATGTGCGGCGAGGCATTGACATAGTATATCGGGGTCGTCACATAATAGGTCTTGTCCATATAGCTCTTACCTCGTAGGGGTTGAATCCGGTTTATAAATCGGCGACTCTTACCGTCCGCTCCTCGCCGTTTTCCATGGCCATGGTTATTTCGCCTTTCAAAACGCTCTGACGAACGACCTTGCCCCGTGCGTTGTCCACCTGAATGAACTTCCCGCATTTGGGCATGTCTTTCTTCAGGCTCAGATAGGTTTCATATTCGAAGGCCAGGCAGCACATGAGCCGGCCGCAGAGGCCCGAAATCTTCTCCGGGTTGAGGGACATGCTCTGTTCCTTGGCCATTTTCACGGACACCCGATCCAGGTTGTGCAGCATCGTGGCGCAACAAACCTCCCGGCCGCAGATCCCCATCCCCTTGATCATGCGGGCCTCCTGCCGGGCGCCGATCTGCCGCAGCTCGATCCTCGTCTTGAACCGCTGCACCAGATCCTTGATCAGCTCCCGAAAATCCACCCGATTTTCCGCGGTGAAATAGAACACCACCTTGCTGCGATCGAAAAGATATTCCACATCGACGATCTTCATGGGAAGGCCCCGCTCCGCCACCCTCTCCACGCAAAAACGCCGGGCATCCCTTTCTAGGACCTGATTCTCCGCCTGGGTCTCCAGGTCCTCGTCGGCGGCCTTCCGAAGGATGGACTTGTGAGCCCCCGTCCGGCCTTCGGCGGACGCGGATCCCCGGGCCGCGACCACGACGCCGAAGGACGTGCCGTTCTCCGTCTCCACGATTACATGATCGTCCTTCCGCAGGGGGATGCCGGCATTGAGGAAATAATAGACCTTGCCCTCCCGCTTGAACTTCACGCCCACCAGATGCTCTTCAGACATGTCCACCCATGCGAACGAAGCTTGTTGTTCATCGAAACGATGCGCGACGTTTGTCGGCCCATCCCGCTTCGAGACCTTTCAAAAACGCCGTTTCCCAGTTCCCGCGGCCATGCCGGCGGAAGCCCGGGCGCTTTGTTTTCAAGGTATCCCCGCGCCCGGATTATGCCGGGGCGGCGGGAAGTTGTCGATTTTCAAAGGTCTCGCTTCAGAGGCGGAGTGTAAACGTCATGGCCTCTAATGTCAATAGCTTATTGGCGTTGGCTTCCAGGGCCCGGAGGGATGCGTCGATGGCGTCCAGATTGAAGAGCAGGTCGTTCGTGGACAGTCTGGCGATGCCGCGGATCTGCTCCAGGCAATCGCCATGAATGAGCATTTCCCGGTCCTGGAGTTCCCTCCAGACCAGCGCATCCCGAAAACAGGATTGCAGTAGGGTGAGCTTGTCGGGGATATCCTTCTTTCTCTTTCCCAGATGCCGAAACAGCGCCAGTCTCGACAGGGGGGCGCCGACCTGCCCAGCGGCAAGACGTGCGAGGATTCCTTCCCGGTCCGCGAGATAATCCTCCCGCCGAAGTTGGAGGGCCCGGGCGATGCTCCCCTCGGCGCTGGCGGCCAGGGCGTGGGCGGCGTTCGCTTCGAGGCCGCCCTGCTCTTCCAGAAAACGGGCCACGGTTTCCCGGCGCAGCGGCTGGAAGCGGAGTTGCCGGCAGCGGGAGATTATGGTCCGGGGCAAAAGGTAGGGCTTGGCGGTGATCAAAACGATGATATTCGCCGCCGCCGGCTCCTCCAGGGTTTTCAACAGGGCGTTGGCCGCCGCCGGGTGCAGCCGGTCGGCGTCGTCGATAAGGAACAGCCGCCGCCCCCCTTCCATGGGTCGGAAGGCCATGGCCCCGATCAATTCCCGAACGGCCTGCATTCTGATGAACGCCCCGTCGGGCTTGAGGATGATCAGATCGGGATGATTGCCGCTTTGTACCTTTTTGCAGGCCACGCAGGCATCGCAGGGCGTCGGCTGCCCCTTCCCGCACAGAACGGCTGCGGCAAAGGCCTTCGCCACCTCCTGCTTGCCGATCCCGTCCCGGCCGTGAAAGAGATAGGCATGGGCCAGCCGTCCGCCGGCGATAGCCGCCCCCAGTTGTTCCCGTTGCCGTTCATGTCCATAAACAGCCCTTCCGGACATCCTTCCTGACTCCATCCCGTCCCTATCTATCCCGTTCCCTCTCCCGCAGCGCCCGGTCCAGGTGGAGGCAAACCGTCTCCCGCATGGCGGCGATGGCGCCGGTGGCGTCGATGATCCGGAACCGCTTCGGCTCGCGGTTGGCCGCCAGGAGGTAGCCTTCCCGGACCTTTTGGTGAAAAGACAATTCTTCCGCCTCGAAGCGGTCTTCCTTTTGTTCGTCGGCCAGGAGTTCGATGCGGCGCCGGGCCCGGGCCAGACCCATCTCGACGGGCAAGTCGAAAAGCAGGGTGAGATCCGGACATCGTCCCCCCATGGCAAAGGCGTTGAGGGCATCGACGGTTTTCATGTCGAGGCCCCGGGCGTAACCCTGATACGCCGCGGTGGCGTCGGCGAACCGATCGCAGAGCACCACCTTGCCCTCCGCCAGGGCCGGCAGGATCGCCTCGCGGACATGCTGCGCCCGGGCGGCGGCAAACAACAACAGCTCGGCCTCGGGACAAATGGCGAAGGGGGCTCGATTCAGGAGCAATTCCCGGAGCCGCCTGCCCAAGGGGGCGCCGCCCGGTTCTTCCGTCCGGAGGCACGGCATCCCCCGCCGGTCGAGATACTCCTCGGCCAGTCCGATCTGCGTGGTTTTGCCACTGCCCTCTATGCCTTCGAAGGTAACGAACAGTCCCATGACGTATTAGCCGCCGGGCGGGGGAAAGACGGGGAATCCTGGCTGTTTACTTGTCGTCTCCGGGGATGATCGCCTCCACCGGACATTGATCCGCGCACGCCCCGCAGTCCGTGCAGGCCTGGGGGTCGATTACATATTTATCATCGCCTTCGGTGATGGCCTCTACCGGGCATTCGTCTTCACAGGAACCGCAAGCGATGCAATCGTCCGTAATGATATACGCCATTTTCTATCAATCTCCTTTAATTTCAATTCATTGAGTCAATTGCAAAACTCATCGAATCTGCCGCTCCAATGTAAGAGGGACTCAAAAAGTAATTGAATTTACCGGATTCCGCATCAAACATGGAATGACAAAAGACAATTTCCCACGGTTTTGCAATTGGCGCCTTTATCAATTTATGCCGAATCTGCCTCCCGGACCTCCCGGACCCCCGGGACCTCCTTTTTCAGGTAGCGTTCGATGCCGTTTTTCAGGGTTATGTGGGCCATCGGACAGCCATGACAGGCCCCCAGGAGCTTGACCTTCACCAGGCCGTCATCCGTTGCCTCGATCAACTGAACGTCACCGCCATCGGCTTGCAGATTGGGACGAATCCTGTCGATGGCCCGCTGAACCTTCTCTTTCATGATCTCCTCCTTCCCGTCGGTTGCCGTCAATGGGGCATGCGCCCAATCATCGTCTCGACGACGCTCCTGGCCAGATCCTTCAATTCCGGCTTCAAAAAGGCATATTCCTTCATTATGTCATGGCCGGCCCGCCAGGCGGTCCTCCCGGTTTGGGCGTCGATCAGTCTCATGCTCAATCCGGCCCGGGCCTTCTTTTCGTTGTTTTCCACGGCATAGCTCCAGGAATCGACGGTGACGATCAGAAAGGCCTCCATGTTCAAGGCGGCGCCGATCTTGCCACTCAGGGCCGGATCGGAGTAGCTCACCGTCTTCAGTTTCGCCAGATAATCGTTGACCGCCTGCTGCAATCCCTGGTCGCCCTGAAGCCTCGCCTTCAGGACGGCGGGGGTCCGGACGGCTTCAAACCAGCCCTTGTTCGTGAGCGCGGCGACGACCAGCCCTTCCACCGCCCCCCTGGCCTCGTCGTAGCCCCCCGCATCCACGGCGAGGACGCCGACGGTCCGGGGATGAAAATCCGTCAGGTCCGGATCCCGTTCCATATAACGAAGGGAACCGCCGCAGGCCAGGATGATCAGGATCGTCCCCCCCAGGGTAAAGAAACGCCGCCACGTCTTTGCGGACATGAACCGCCGGCGGTGATTTGTCGTCATAATCCCTCCCCCCCGCAGACCAGATACCACGCCCAGGCGCTCAAACCGGCTATAATATAAGCTGTTTCCAGCACACCCTCCTTTACCACCCCAAGAAGCGACGGTTTTCTATCATAAAGCCGAAAGCAAATCCATATATAAATTACGGGGATGATCAGAAAGTAACTTAACGATGCGGCTTGAACCGCGAAGGGAGCGGCGGCCAGCATCGAGGCCAGGGCCAGGACGATCAGGTTGAGCAGTTGCTGGGTGCGGTCGTTGCCGATCAGGACGGGGATGGTTTCCTTGCCGACCAGCTTGTCGTTCTGGACGCCCAGGAGGTCGGATAGCACCGAGCGGACAAAGACAAGGCCGAATATGAAGGCAAGAGAAACCGCCATGGCGCCGGTGAGGGGCATCCTTTCGGCCACCGGCGGCAGGACGGCGGCCACGGCCGCCCAGGCAAAGGCGACGGTTATGTTCTTCGATCCGGGCAGGTCCCCGATGCCGCGGTAAGACCAGCCGGGCGGGGCCAGTTGGACATTGTAGAGGATCCCCAGGATGGACATCGCCAGCAGGAACAGAAAGGCCGTCCCTCCGGACAGCATGCCGGCGCCCAGGGAAAACGCCAGGGCCAGGATGGCGGCGGTCAGATACCCGCTTTCGTGACGGTGATAGGATTCCTCGCGGAAAGAGCCGATGATGCTTCCCGTTTTCCTGTTGATGAATCGGTTGAGGGTGTGCATGGCATAGACGTACAGTGCGGCGATGACCATGTAGAGGAACCTCGGCTTCAAGCCCTGGAAAAGCATGGCGGTTGCGGTCAGGCACCCCGCTCCCAGGGCGGAATAGATATCCGTCCGGACCATCCAGGTCCAGAATCTGAAGAGGCTGTTGATC
Source organism: Pseudomonadota bacterium (assembly GCA_030057915.1). Lineage (GTDB taxonomy): Bacteria > Desulfobacterota > Syntrophia > Syntrophales > UBA8958 > UBA8958. The sequence goes on along the minus strand of JASGUC010000007.1, from coordinate 8,820 downwards.
TGCTTGAATTCCTCGGCCTGTCTGGTGGTTACGGCGTCCACGACCCGGTCGATGATCCAGTTCGGCGTGGAGGCCCCGGCGGATATCCCTATCTTCTTATACGCCGCCAATTGTTCCAGCGGTAGTTCCTCGGAGGTTTCCACATGAAAGGCGGGTCTTCCCGGCAACGCCGCCAGGTCGGCCAGGCGCTGGGTGTTGGCGCTGTTCCGGCCACCCACGATAATCATGGCATCCATCTCCTCCGCCAGGGCCTTGACCTCGTTCTGCCGCCTCTCCGTGGAGTCGCAGATCGTATCGAAGATGACGGCGTCGGGAAAGCGCGCCCGGATCGCCGCAACGATGCGGCGGTATTCGTCCACGCTCTGGGTGGTCTGGGCGACGACGCAGACCTTGTCCAGCGGCGGCAACCGGTGGACGTCCTCCACGGCGGCCAGCAGCAGCCCCTTCCCGAAGGCATATCCCAGCAGCCCGTTCACCTCGGGATGGCCGGCATCGCCGATGATGAGGATCGCGTAATCGCGGGCGGCATGTTTCTTGATAATGGCCTGAACCCGCCCCACCTTGGGGCAGGTGGCATCGATGATCTTGAGGTTTTTTTCCCGGAGGAGCTTTCTTTCCTGGGGAGAAATGCCGTGGGCGCGAATGATGAGGCCGGCCCCCTCCGTGTCCGCGGGGATTTCCCCGATGGCGTCAATGGGGACGATCCCTCGTTTTCTCAGCAATTCCACGGTCTGGGGGTTGTGGATCAGGGGTCCGTAGGTATAGATGGTCTCCTGGCCCTTGTGCTGGGCCAACTCCAGGACCATGTCCACGGCCCGCCTGACCCCCATGCAGAAGCCCGCCGTTTCCGCGAGTTTGACGCTCATGGCCGTTTCGCCGCGTAGATAAAGAACTCGCGGTTTCCCGCCGGCCCCGGGAGGGGGGAGGCGCAGGTCCCCAGGACCGTCAGGCCCAGGGTCTGGACAAAGGAGGCCAGATCGTCGATCACCCGCTGGTGCAGAACCGGGTCGGCCACCACGCCGTTTTTGCCCACCAGACCCTTGCCTACCTCGAACTGGGGTTTGATCAGGGCCAGGATCGCACCGTCCCCTCCAATCAAGGGGCAAACCGCGGGCAGCACCAGCTTCAGGGAGATGAACGAGGCATCCACCGTGGCCATGTCCACCGTTTCCGAAAAGTCCCGACCGTCATAGTAACGGATGTTGACGCGCTCGATGGGCACGACCCGGGGATCCTGACGCAACCGCCAGGCCAACTGCCCGTAACCTACATCCAGGGCGTAAACCTTCTTCGCCCCTTCCTGGAGCAGGCAATCGGTAAACCCTCCCGTGGAGGCCCCGACGTCTATGACGACCCGATCCCGCACCGATATGGCAAGGGCGTCCAGGGCCCCCTTGAGCTTCCGTCCTCCCCGGCTGACATACGGTTCCGCCCCTCCCCGGATGCGCAGCTCCACCCGGCGATCCACCATGATTCCCGCCTTGTCCAGCCGCTTTTCATCCGCCAGAACGGCCCCGGTCATGATCATCGCCCGGGCCTTCTCCCGGCTGGGCGCCAGGCGACGTTCCACCAAAAGGACATCCAGGCGCACCTTCTCCGTGGCTAATCCCGAACGATCGAGTCGCGGCGGAAGATCCGGAGGGCCATTCGCCGGCCCGCGCCGCTTTCCGGGGGCCGCATCCCCGTTCGCCGTTTCTTGATTTTCGCGGATCCGGCGTGCGCGGTCCGCCGGAGACGCGGTCAGCATGCCGCGGGCGCCCGCTGCCCGCCCGCCGAGATCAGCTCCCGGGCGGCGGCAAGGATATGGTCGCGGTCGATGCCCGCCTGGCGTCGCAGCTCCTGCTGGGTGGCGTGTTCCACAAAGACGTCGGGGATGCCCAATACCCGGATCCGCACATCGCTCATCCCTTCCTCCGCCAGCAGTTCCATGATCGCGCCGCCGAAGCCGCCCATGCGAACGTTTTCTTCCACGGTAATGAGCTTCTTGAATTTGGCGGCCGTTGCGAGGATCAACTCCCGATCCAGGGGTTTGACAAAGCGGGCGTTGATTACCCGGACGGCGAGACCCTCCTTGCGGAGTTCCTCCGCGGCCGCCAGGGCCGGATAGACGGTGGCGCCGATGGCGATGATGGCCAGGGCGTCTCCTTCCCGGAGTATTTCGCCCCGGCCCAGGGGCAGGGCATGCGGTTCGCAATCGAGCGACACCCCCTGGCCATTCCCCCGGGGGTAGCGGACCGCCACGGGACCCCCGGCTTCCACGGCCGTTTTCAGCATGTGCTGGAGTTCGTTTTCGTCCTTGGGGGCCATGACGACCATGTTGGGGATGGCCCTTAGATAGCTGAGATCGAAGACGCCGTGATGAGTGGCCCCGTCGTCGCCCACAAAGCCGCCCCGGTCGAGGCAGAAGACCACATGGAGATTCTGCAGGCAGACATCGTGGATGATCTGATCGTAGGCCCGCTGCAGGAAGGTGGAGTAGATGGCCACCACGGGGATCAGCCCTTCCACCGCCAGGCCGGCGGCGAAGGTGACGCTGTGCTGCTCCGCGATGCCGACGTCGAAAAAGCGGTCGGGATAGGCCCGGGAGAATTCGTCCAGACCGGTGCCGTTACACATGGCGGCGGTGATGGCCACGATGCGGGAGTCTTCACGGCCGAGGCGGACCAGGGTCTCGCCGAACATCCCGGTGTAGGTAATCGCGGCGGGTCTGTTCCCGCCGCCGGCGGGCCTCCCCGTCTCGATGCAGAATGAGGAGGTGCCGTGAAAACGCAGGGGCTTTTCCTCGGCGTGACGATACCCCTTTCCCTTTTTCGTCAGGACATGGACGAGTATCGGCCCCGTCATTTGCCTGATGTTATGGAGATTTTTAATCAGGCGGTCCAGGCGGTGTCCCTGCAGGGGTCCCACATAGGTGAAACCCAGATCCTCGAAAAGGGCCCCGGGCAGAAGGAAGGACTTGAGGGCCTCCTCGAACTGCCTGGTGAATTTCAGCATGTGGCCGCCGATGGAGGGGATGTTGCTCAGGAAGGTCTTGAGATCGGCTCGGAGGCGGGTCACTGTCTCGCCGGTCATAATCCGGTTCAGATATGAGGACAGGGCGCCCACATTGGGCGAGATGGACATTTCGTTGTCATTGAGGATGATGATCAGGTCTTCCTTGCGGTCCCCGGCCCAGTTCAGGCCTTCCAGGGCCATCCCCGCCGACATGGAACCGTCGCCGATGACCGCGATGATCTTGTGTTTTTCCCCTTTGAGGCGCCGGGCTTCCGCCATCCCCGTCGCCGCGGAGATGGAGGTGCTGCTGTGCCCCACGTTGAAGACATCGTAAACGCTCTCCTCGCGCTTCGGAAACCCGCTGATGCCTCCCTGCTGCCGCAGGGTCGGGAAGGCATCCCGACGGCCGGTTATGATCTTGTGGGCATAGGCCTGGTGCCCCACGTCCCAGACGATCTTGTCCCGCGGGGTGTCGAAGACGTAGTGCAGCGCCAGGGTCAGCTCCACGGCGCCCAGGGAGGAGGCGAGGTGGCCGCCGGTCCTGGATACGGTCGTTATGATCAGCTCCCGAATATCCTGGGCAAGGGAGATCAGGGAGGGTATATCGAGCCGCCGGATATCCTTGGGATCGTTGATGCCCGCAAGTGTATTTCCCACTTAACTCTTTCTTTCCATGATGTATTTGGCGATCTTAACCAGGGGCTCGCCACGTTCCCCCAGCCGTCGGGCGTCCGCCGCCGCCCCGTCAACCAGTTCGGCCAGCCTGGCCTGGGAGACCTCCAGCCCAAGCAGGGCCGGAAAAGTCTGCTTTCCCCGGACGGCGTCGCTGCCCGTGCTTTTACCCATCATGACGCGGTCGCCGGTGACGTTCAAGATATCATCGGCAATCTGGAATGCAAGACCGATCTTTTCGCCGTAGCCGGCGAGGATTTCCTTCTGCGCATCCGTAGCCCCGGCGATGACGGCCCCGGCGACGACGGAAGCGATCAGGAGGGCCCCGGTCTTGCGCCGGTGCATGTCCGTGAGGTATGCCGGTTCCGGATGCCGGCCCTCGCCCTGCAGGTCCAGCGTCTGGCCGCCTACCATGCCCGCCATCCCCGCCGCCTGGGCCACCAGCCGGATCACCTCCAGGCGGTCTTCCGGCGGCGCGCCGGTCATCAAATCCCGGCGGGCCAGGAGGTGAAAGGCCTCGGTCAGTAGGGCGTCCCCCGCCAGGATCGCCAGCGCCTCGCCGAAAACGATATGATTCGTCGGCCGGCCCCGCCGGTAATCGTCATCGTCCATGGCCGGCAGGTCGTCGTGAATCAGGGAGTAGGTATGGATCATCTCCAGGGCGCAGGCGCAGGGCAGGGCGTCCGTCCAGGCGCCGCTTACCGCCTCGGCGGCGGCCAGGCAGAGGATGGGGCGGAGCCGCTTGCCGCCCGCGAAGAGGCTGTAACGGGCGGCGGCCATTATCCGTTCCGGGACGCCGTTGCCCGGGGAGAGGAAACGATCCAGGGCCTCCTCCACCAGGGCCTTGCGCTGGGCCAGATAGACCGTGAAGTCCTCGTTCGTCTTCTCCATCCCCATGTCAGTCCTCCGGAGGAAAGGGGACGACGATGGGGCGGTCCTCTTCGTCCCGGAGCAGGATCTCCACCTTTCTTTCCACTTCGTCGATCTTCCGGGTGCAAAAACGGATCAGCCGGATTCCCTCCTCGAAGGCCTTGAGGGAATCGTCCAGGGTAAGATCGCCGGCTTCCATCGTTTTTACCAGCTCTTCAAGTTTCTTCAGGGCCTCTTCGAACCTTTCCTTCGCCACGTTCACCCCTCCCGCCGCCCACCGTGCGCCGGCGGCCCGGTCCTTTCCCGCCATTTGCCCGGGGGCGGCCCTGAAAAATTGACAGTCGCTTCTAAAAACATGAACCGAGACCGTTGAAAATCCACGCTTTCCTTTCGCCCGGGTAAAATACGGGGTTGGGAACGCCTTGAAAACACGGCATTCCGGCTGCCGCCGGGATGACGATGGGGTCTTGGAAACGGATTCATTCAAAGGTTTCGAACCCCATCCGCGACCCTATCCCTTCCTTCCCGGGCGCGCCCCCCCTCACCGGCGGCGCGGGGGAAGGACGCCCGACAATGGCGGTCAGAAAAGCGCTCCGCTCTCCCGTTTCTCCTCGGGGGCCGCGACCTCTACCCGGGCGTGGATTTCCCCTTCCGCCAGGCGGACGGAAAGCCGATCGCCGACGACGAGATCGGCGGCCCGTTTCACGATCAGGCCGTCGGGGCGCCGGCGGGTTATGCTGTAACCCCGCCGCAGGACTCCCAGGGGGTTTAGCGCCTGGAGGCCGGCCCCCTGCCGGTCCATGAAGGCCCGCTGCCGCTGGAGGAAGAGGCCGATCCCGGCGACCAACCGCTGCCGCTGATGGGCGAGGTTCCCCCGAATGCGGTCGCTGGCCACGACCGGGCGTCCATGGTCCAAACGGGTCCGCAGATACCGCAGGTCCTGGCGCCGGGCGTCAAGGCGCCGGTTCAGGGCCAGGGAAAGCCGCTCCCGATAATCGTCAAGGAGGAGGCGACGATCCGCGAGAACCCGATCCGGCGACTTGAGCCTCCCCGCCGCCGCCTCGATCCTTTCCCGCCATCGCTCCGTCCGGCGCCGCCGGGCCTGGAGCAGGCGTCCAAAGGCCGCGCCAAGCTGACGGCGCAGGTCCTCCCGGTCGGGGACCGCCATTTCCGCTGCCGCCGAGGGGGTGGGCGCCCGCAGGTCGGCGACGAAATCCGTAATGGTGAAATCCGTCTCGTGACCCACGGCGGAGATCACGGGGAGGCGCGACCGGAACACCGCCCGGGCCGTCTCCTCCGTATTGAAGGGGTGCAGATCCTCCAGGGAACCGCCGCCCCGGGCGACGATGATGACCTCGAGATCCTCAATGGCGGCGTTTTCTTCGCATGCCCCGCATTCCCCGTTGAGCAGGGCGAGGGCCCGGACGATCTCCGCCGCCGCCTCGGCCCCCTGGACCCGCGCCGGCGCGATGAGGATGGGAACAGATGGGAAGCGCCGTCCCGTGACCTGGAGGATGTCTCTGATCACCGCCCCGGTGGGCGAGGTGATGACGCCGATGCCTCGGGGGAGAAAGGGGAGCGGCTTTTTATGCCGGGCGTCGAAAAGACCCTCCGCCTGCAACTTGTCCTTGAGCTGCTCGAAGGCCTTTTGGAGGGCCCCCAGTCCTCGGGGTTCCACCCGTTCGACGATGAGTTGATACTCTCCCCGGGGGGCATAGGCGGTGAGGCGGGCCCGGCAGGCGACCTGCATCCCGTCTTCCAGGGAGAAGGACGGCTTCGTCGCCGTTCGGAACAGCACCGCCCGGATCTGGCTGCGCTGGTCTTTCAGGGTGAAGTAGCTGTGTCCGGAGGCCGGACGGCGAAGATTGGACACCTCCCCCTCCACCCAGAGGAACTCGAAAGATGATTCCAAAAGGGCCTTTATTTGCTCGTTTAGTTCGCTTACCGTCCAGATTTCCCGCATCCGTCGATCCACCCTTATCGCCGGAGGCGTATCAGAAATGGGGGAGGATGACAAGCTGGTTTTTTCCCTGGGATTGACAAGAATCCGTCTATGATTTAAGGGGAACGATCACTTATGACGCTGAGGAGGCTATGAAGAAAAAGGACTTTTTAAAGAAGCCGGTGCGCCATATCGACATCACCTCGTTGGATACGGTGGACCTTGTGGAGGCCATGCGGCAGATGTCTTTCTCCGCCCGGGACCTGGGCGAGGCCGCCGCCATCTATGATCGGATGCTGAGAGACCGGAAGTGCGCCATCTTTCTCACTATCGCCGGCAGTTCCTCCGCCGCCGGGTGCATGCAGATCTACGTGGATATGGTCCGCCACAACATGGTGGACGCCATCGTGGCCACCGGCGCGACCATCGTGGACATGGACTTCTTCGAGGCCCTGGGCTTCCGTCACTACCAGGGGTCGCCCCATGCCGACGACCGGGTCCTCCGCTCCCTTTACATCGACCGGATCTACGACACCTATATCGACGAAGAGGAACTGCAGATCTGCGACCGGACGATCCGGGAGATCGCCGACACCCTTGCTCCCCGGCCCTACTCCTCCCGGGAATTTATCCGGGAGATGGGCGGATACCTGATGAAAAATGCCCAAAAGAAGGATTCCCTCGTCCAGGCCGCCTATGAAAACGACGTCCCCATCTTCTGTCCCGCCTTCTCCGACAGCAGCGCCGGCTTCGGCCTGGCGCTCCACCAGCACGAGCGTCCCGACCGTCATGCAACCATCGATTCGGTCAAGGATTTCCGGGAGTTGACGATGATAAAAATCGCCGCGGACACCACGGGGCTCCTCATGGTCGGCGGCGGCGTCCCCAAAAACTTCGCCCAGGACACCGTGATCTGCGCCGAGATCCTCGGGAAGGAGGTTCCCATGCACAAGTACGCCGTCCAGATTACCGTGGCGGATGTCCGGGACGGCGCCTGCTCCAGCTCCACCCTCAAGGAGGCCCAGTCCTGGGGCAAGGTGGATGTAGCCTTCGAAAAGATGGTCTATGCCGAGGCGACGACGGTCCTGCCGCTTCTGGTCAACTACGCCTACCGGAAGGGAGGCTGGAAGAAGCGCAAACGCTGGAAATTTAGCAATATATTTCCTCAATAGGCTTATCCGAAGGACAAGAAAGGCTATTGATCCTTACCGCCCCCGAAGGGATCGGGGACGCGGGGGGGCTTGCCGCCGCCCGCCTTGAGGATAACCTTGCGGGCCTTTTCGATCATGGTCGAGTTCAGGGAAGGTTCCCATTTGGAGAATTCGGCAATGAAATTGCGGGTCTTGTTCCACTCTTCCGCGGGAAAGGATTCTTCCCGATTGGCGCGGTATTCCCGGAGATCACGGGCATCCGACTTCGTCGTCGCCCCGACGATGTGGACATAATAGCCTAACTCTGCAACCCAAATTTTCCATTGGAAGGTTCACGGGCCCATGATTCATGGCGTGATGCCCCTGGGTCATGGGCCACCGGGTAGCATGGCGAGAGCGACATAATGAAATCCATGAAGAATTTCTGATGGTTTCCTTGGGGCCGCATCCGGAAAGCCTTGCGCCCGTCATCTGCGGCGCCGCCTAGAGAGGGCGGAAACCTCCTGATGGAAAATTTGGGTTCAATGAACTTGCCTTCCACGGGCGCCGGCCAGCGGGAACCCGCGATGATGGCGCCCGGTTTGACGATCGCATGTCTTGCCCTGCTTTAGCGATTGTTGTTCTGGATCCCCTTGCTTGGAGAAACAACCACATTCTCTGTCTCTTTTCAAGAAGTTGTTTGCATTATCCTGATCATGCTTGTCCCGCGAAGGGCAATAAAAAACCCGCTGCTTCCAGCGGGTTTGATACGTCCTCGGATGTCCTCGGACTATGTCTTGGTGGAGATGAGGGGGCTCGAACCCCTGACCTCGGCATTGCGAACGCCGCGCTCTCCCAGTTGAGCTACATCCCCTTGTTGCCGTGGCGGATGGCAAGCCGCTGAGGCCGCCACCTTCCTGAACTGCCTCATATATGATTTTCCGTGTCGCTGTCAAGGGAACAAATCATCGGCACACGGTAAATTTGTTCTATCTCTAAGTGGCTGAAAACAGGACGTGCCTCAGTTTAGTGGATCATTCAAGATCAACTACTTACTTGAGAGTCCAAAGTTTTATGTAATTCATGCCACCATTGGCAATTGATGCTGTCGGTTTTTTCTGCTCTTTGACATAATTATTCGATAAATCGCGCTATTCCTGAAAGAGTGAAAATTATGCAGGAACTCTTCCTGGATAACTGACCTGACGACTT
>JASGUC010000006.1 GCA_030057915.1 Pseudomonadota bacterium | reverse complement strand
GTTCAACAGGAAATTGACACGGATGCTCTGTTTTCTCGACATGGTTGCTTTTTACATTCGGAATTATCCACAAGTCCCCGGGGTTTTTCCCGAGCGGGTTGCACGAATACTGTCCGGCTTTCGGACCCTTGAAATACTTTTTTCCTGGGTACTTCTGGGGCACGCGCACGGGATCCAGATTGAAGACGTAATCCTCAGATTTTGTGAACCAAATAATTGTTTCGTAGCGACCAGAGAATCGGCGACTGCAATGAAGTCCGTGCTCGAAATGCCATATAATTCGATTGCGCATCCTGAGACCCAGGTTTGCGAAGGCAGGATATAAGACGGTGTCCAAAGGAATGATGGCCCCCCTGTCAACATAGTTTCCTACCTGCCAGCAAATGCTGCCTTTAGGTGACAACGCACGCACACATTCGGCGATGATCTGGGCTTGTTGTCGCAGGTACACGTCGAGGTGAAGTTTTTTCTCGTATTCTTTGCCGATGTTGTAACGGATGTGAAGTGACTACGAGTTGAAGTGACTCATCCGGTATTGATCTTAACAGGTCAAGGCAATCGCCGGGATAAACGACGATAGATTCCGATGGGCTGAATGCAGCGGCAACCTCGCGATTCTCATTGAACACTGCTTGAGTCTTTCCTTTCATACTTCCTCGGTCTCCCTCGGCATAATGACTCTTATTGCCGGAGGAGTCAACACTGCGGGCTTTTCATTCTTTCCTGTCAAAACTCTCATTTCAAGCCCGCAGGGCCTGCCGCTCCTTGAGGTCCTGTGACGGTTTTTCATCCTTTCCTATCAAAACTCATTTCAAGACCTGACCCCAATTCTTCAGGGCCAAAAACACCCCGACGGCGGCAGGGTTTTCTCACCTCAAAACTTTTTGACCGTCGTCGATTGCGCCTATAAAATCAACTGCTTTACCTATGCCGGCGCGCCGGCATACCCTCTCGACACCCCCCCCCGCCAACGGCCTTATCCACCCGAGTCTTTTCAACACGAAGAATTCCCTGAACAGCCTCTCGACACCCCCCGCCAACGGCCTTCTCCCCAGCCTCACGGCGCGTTCTGGAGCTGCGGGATTTCGAAGCAAAGCTGCGCCCCTTCTCCCCCGCCCTCGCCGTGGCGCTGTAACAGGTGCGCGGTTAATTTGCTCAGCCGCTATACTTCTCCCCCGCCCTCGCGGCAGCGCTTCCAAGGGCGCGCTTTCCGCAATTCTCATATCCCCTTCTCCCCCATCCTCGCGGCACGTTCCGTAGGCATTGCAACGAGACCTTTAAGGAATGCTGTTTCCAAGCCCCTTCGGCATCCATTGGCAGCCGGAATACCGTGTTTTCAAGGCCTTACAGCCCCGGATTTTACCGGGGTGAAAGGAAAACATGGATTTTCAAAGGCCTCTCCCTGGAGGCCCGCAGGCGGGGGGAGTATAAGGGGATCGCCCCGGGGTGTCAAAGGGTATTTACCCCGCCCCACCCCGCTCTGCCCCGCCCCACCCGGATCGCAGGTTGATCATCATTGAGTGCGGCACGGCAAAAGGCAATTCCCGGCGGTTTTGCAAGGGGTTCAACCCAAATTTTCCATCCGGAGGTTTCCGCCCTCTCTCGGCGGCGCCGGAGATGGCGGCCGTAAGGATTTCCGGAGCCTGCCCCAAGGAAGAAACCATCAGAAATTCTTCATCGATTTCATTATGTAGCCTTCGCCATGTCGCCTTCGCCATACGACCCGTTGGCCAATGACCCAGGGGCGGCGCACCATGAATCATGGAGCCGTGAACCTTCCAATGGAAAATTTGGGTTCAAAGATCCTGAAGGGCGCGGTAGATCGCTGGGGAACCGACGTCGGACCAGTGGCCGGTGTCGATGACCGCCCCGGCCACGGCGCGGGGACGTGTCCGGATCATGGCGACGAACACGGGGATGATGTCCTGCTTGATCCCGGGGGCGATCCCGGCGAGGAGGGATTTTTCGACGATATATACCCCCGTGAACAGACAGGAGCGCACACCGTCATGGCCCAGGGTGTGGCGAAGGTCGCACACATAGCCTTCGGCATCCAGATTCACGTTCCGGGGATGTCCGTCGGAGCGGAGGGCGAGGGTGGCGGGCGCTCCGGCCTGAAAGTGGCGTTCCATGAGATCTTGCAGGGGCATATCGGTAAGGACATCCCCATTGTACACCAACAACGGCTCGCCTTCGACGAGGAGGTCCTCGATGTTCTTTATCCCCCCGCCCGTATCGAGCAACGTCGGTTCATGGCGGAAGACGATGGGCACGCCCCGCCACTCGCGGCGGGGGAAGGTCTCCGCATAGACCTGGGCGCAATGATGGGTATTGACGATGAACCTCTCGATCCCCGCCCGCCGGAGATGTTCCATGGCGTAAGTGATCATCGGCCGCCCCCCCAGCGGCAGGAGCGGCTTGGGACAATGATCCGTCAGGGGCCGCAGGCGGGTTCCCAGACCGGCGCCCAGGATGAAGGCGGTCTTGATGCTCCTTTTCGAGGCGAAGGGCTTACTCATGCGCAACCCCCTGACCTCCGGACGGGGAGGCTAGACCAACGCGGTCTTGCGAGGCCCGGATTTTTATCTTGACAATCATGGTTTGCTTTTTTAAACTACCTCTGTAGTAATGTCAAGGCGGAGTGGACATGGAAGAAGGATTCCGCAACTTATTCCAGGATACGGTGGACGCTCTCAACAGCATGGGCTTGACAATCTACGAGGCCAAGGCCTACCTGACCCTCCTGCGGAAACACCCTTCCCACGGCCATGAGATCAGCCGCCGCTCCGGGGTCCCCGGTCCCAAGATTTACGAAACCCTGAACCGGATGGTGCAAAAGGGACTGGTGGCCGCGCTGAATACGGATCCGCAGATGTACTCCCCCCTGCCCTACCGGGAATTCCTCGCCCGTAAAAGCAACGAATTTCAAGTCACCGAGCAACGCCTGGCGGCCAATCTGGAAAAGATGTCCATGCCCGCCGTGGATATCACCCTCTGGCAGTTGACCGATCATGACCTCCTCATCGCCAAGGCCCGGGATTTGATCGACGCCGCGAAAAACAGCGTCCTGACAAGCCTGTGGCCCCCTCAGGGCAGGCTGTTGGAAAACAACCTTATCGCCGCCCAGGAGCGGGGAGTGGCGATCTTCTCCATCCAGTTCGACCGGGAGATCATCGAGGTCGGCAAGGTGTTCCATCATGTCCGGGTGGATTCGGTATATGAACGCCACAGCGGGGAATTGACCATGGTGGCGGATGAATCCTCGGGCCTGTTTATGAGCCGCCCCCCGGACCGGGAGTGGAACGGCTTCTGGACCAGCAATCCCGGCGTGGTGAAATTGATGACCAACTACATACGTCACGATATTTATTCGAACAAGATGATCTGTCGGTTCGAACGGCAGATGAAGGCGGAGTACGGGATGCAACTGGAGAAGCTGCTGGATATCGAGGCGGATTGGTGAAGGAAGGGAGAAGAGACGAAAACATCCAAATGGCCGCGGGCGTTTTCTTACAAACCGGGAGGGCGGAAACGCCCTCCCCCGACACCGCATCGAAAGGAGATTGTCGATCATGAGGGAAAAAAGGATCATTACCGCCGCCCTGACCGGATCCATCCACACCCCCAGCATGTCCCCCTACCTGCCGATTACCCCGGAGCAACTGATCGAGGAGGCGGTGAGGGCGCATGAAGCCGGGGCGGCGGTCGCTCATGTCCACGTCCGCAACCCCGCCACGGGCCTGCCCAGCGCCGATCAGGAACTCTTCCGGACGGTGGCCGCTGGGATAAAGAAACGCTGCGACATGGTGGTATGCTGCACCACCGGCGGCCGTCTGGGGGAACCGGTGGAAAACCGCGTCCGTGTCGTCGCCAGCCTGTCGCCGGAGTTGGCGACCCTCAATGCCGGCTCCCTCAATTTCGCCCTCTTCCACATCGCCGAGAACTACACGGAATGGAAGCACGACTGGGAACGGAACTACCTCCAGGCATCGGAGGACTTCATCTTCCCCAACACCTTCCTCACGATGCGGCAGTTCCTGGAAAGATTCGCCCTCCAGGACACCAAACCGGAATTCGAGATCTACGACTTTGGAATGATCAACAACCTCTCCTTCCTCATCGAGAAGGGGCATGTGAAAAAACCCGTTTATCTCCAGTTTGTCATGGGGATCCTCGGCGGCATCCCGGCGACGATCGAAAACTTCGTCATCCTCCTGGAGGCCGCCCGGAAGGCCATCGGCGATTTCCAGTTCTCCGTCTGCGCCGCCGGCCGGACCCAGTTCAACCTCTGTACGACCTCCCTGATGATGGGGGGGCACGCCCGGGTCGGTCTGGAGGACAATCTCTTTCTCGAAAAGGGGCGGTTGGCGAAAAGCAACGCCGAACAGGTGGCCAAGCTCGTCCGCATCGCCCGGGAGATCGGGATCGAACCGGCGACGCCGTCGGAGGCGCGGCGGATCCTGGGACTCAAGGGATTGGACAAGGTGAACTTTTAACCGCTTCAAGCCTGTCACGGAACGGCAGGGAGGAGGAAAGAACATGGGAAAACGTATTGTCGATCTGAGCATCGCCATCGAGGCGTCCCTGCCCAGCGACCCCCCCATGATGATTCCCCGGATCGATTATGTCGATCACGCGGCGGGGGCGACGCAGATGCTCGACTTCTTCCCGGGACTCAAGCGGGAGCAGCTCCCCGGCGGCCTCGGCTGGGCCCTGGAATTCATCACCCTCACCACCCACAGCGGCACCCACTTAGACGCCCCCTACCACTACCACCCCACGCAGGATCAGGGCAAGCGGGCCATTACCATTGACGAGGTCCCCCTCGACTGGTGCATGAGCGACGGGGTCCTCCTCGATTTCCGCCACAAGGACGACGGGGAGAGGATTACCGCCGACGACGTGCGCCAGGAACTGGACAGAATCGGCTACGCCTTGAAGCCGCTGGACATCGTCCTCGTCCAGACAGGCGCCGACGCCGCCTGGGGCAAGGCGGAGTATCTCGTCAAGGGACCGGGCATGACCAGGGAAAGCACCCTCTACCTCACCGAAAGGGGGGTGAAGGTGGTGGGCATCGACGCCTGGAGCTGGGACCGTCCGCTGCCGTTCCTGGCCCGGGAATTCCAGGAGACGGGGGATCCGAGGGTCATCTGGGAGGCCCACTTCGCCGGCATCGAGAAGGGGTATTGCCATATGGAAAAGCTCGCGAACCTTGCCGCTATCGGCCGGCCCCACGGTTTCACGGTCTGTTGTTTCCCCGTGAAGATCAAAGGGGCCTCCGCGGGCTGGTGCCGCCCCGTAGCCATCGTCGACGACCTGTAAAGGAAAGGAAGGAGGAAAACACACGCGCCTAATCATATCTCCCTCCCCTTCATGGGGAGGGACGGGGTGGGGATGGGGTTAAAATGCTCACAGGCAAAAAGATAACCAAGCGTTTCGGCGGTCTGACGGCCCTTTCGGAAGTCGATTTCGAGGTGCGCCGCGGCGAGATCGTCGGCCTCATCGGTCCGAACGGATCGGGAAAAACGACGCTGTTCAACGTTATCTCCGGCATCCACCGGCCTGAAGGGGGAGACCTGTTTTTTGCGGGACGGAGAATAACGGATTTCCCTCCCTATAAGCGGGCCCAGTTGGGCATAGGCCGCACCTTCCAGATCGTTCGCCCCCTCGCGGGACTGAACCTCGTCGAAAACGTCGCCACGGGCGTGCTTTACGGCCGCAAGCAAGGGGCGGGCGCCAGGGAAGCCAGGGAAAAGGCCCTGGAGATCCTCGCCTTTACGGGCTTGACGGAGAAGGCCCGCCGTTTTCCCGATGAACTCGTCCTGGAAGACCGTAAGCGTCTGGAAATAGCCCGGGCGCTGGCCCTCAATCCGGAAGTCCTCCTTCTGGACGAGGTCTTTGCGGGACTGAATCCGACGGAAATCGGCAGCGCCATCGAGTTGACCTTCCGGATCCGGGATGCATATGGAACGACGATCTTCATGATCGAACACGTCATGAAGGCCATCATGTCAACGTGCAGCCGCATCATGGTCCTGAATTTCGGAATCAAGATCACCGAGGGAACGCCGGAAGAGGTGGCCAATCATCCGGAGGTGATCTCCGCCTATCTGGGGGCCGCTTATGCTGCGTGTTGATAATATAACCGTGTGTTACGGCCGGATGGAGGCCCTGCGCAACGTTTCCCTGGAGGTCGCGCCGGGGGAGATGGCGGCCCTCATCGGCGGCAACGGCGCCGGCAAGACGACCCTCCTCAACGCCATCTCCGGCCTGGTCCCCGCCACCGGCGGCGCCATAAGCTGGGAGGGCAAAGCCCTGAAGGGTTTTGCCCCGGACCGGATATGCCGGGAGGGAATCGTTCAGGTCCCGGAGGGACGCAAGCTGTTTCCCGCCATGACGGTGGAGGAAAATCTCGTCATGGGGGCCTATCTGCCCACGGTCCGGAAGGGGAGTCGGGAAGCCCTCGCGCACGTATATGAGATCTTTCCCCGCCTCGCCGACCGGCGACGCCAGTTGGCCGGCAGCCTCTCGGGAGGAGAACAGCAGATGGCGGCCCTGGGGAGGGCCTTGATGGCCAGGCCCCGTCTCCTCATGCTGGACGAACCTTCCCTGGGTCTGTCGCCCAAGGCGGCGGCGGAGATCTTTGCCATCGTCAGGCAATTGAACCAGGAAGGGATGTCGGTGCTCCTGGTGTCCCAGGAGGTGCTGGAAACATTGGCGATCACCGTCCGCGGCTATGTCCTGGAAAACGGGGCGGTGGCCATGGAAGGCCCTTCCGCGGCGCTGCGGGAGGATCCGCAAGTCAAGGCGTCCTATTTGGGGCTATAGGGTTGGTTGCGTGACAACCGCAATGGCCCCGGAGACAAAAACATGCACAGGAAAGGAGGTTTCATAATGCAAGGGAATCGGAGGAAAGGCATCTCTTTATTCGCGGCCGTCGCCGTGCTTTGCGGTCTGCTGCTGACGGCCCCGGGGGCCGCCATCGGCGCCGGCAAACCCATCGTTATCGGCGGTTCGCTGCCTCTGACGGGCGAGTTTGCCGAAACGGGCCTGTGGATCGAAAGGGGCATGCGCTACTGGGCGGAAGAGGTCAACGCCAAGGGCGGGCTCCTGGGACGGCCCGTGGAATTCAAGATCTACGATGACCAGTCCAATGTGGGCAAGGCCGTGACCTTCGCGGAGAAGGCCATCACCGTCGATAAGGTCGATCTCCTCTTCGGCGGCTATCCCGGCACCGCCGCCCGGGCCGTCATGGCCGTGGCGGAAAAGCACAGGAGGGTCTATGTCTCCATGGGCGGCCACATGAAGAGCTTCCAGCAGGGTTACACCTATTCCTTCGGCGCCCCGCCGCTCATGGGCGAGTGGTGGTACGAGGGGTTCTTCCAGTGGCTCAACACCGTGCCCGCCGACCAGCGTCCAAAACGGGCCGCCGTCTATACGATCAACAATCCCGTCGGTCTGTCGCTGCAGGATTCCATCAACCGCTGGACGAAATACCTCAAGATCGATGTCGTGATCAACGAGAAGTACAACTCCCCCCTGACCGACGCCACCTCGCTCATCGTCAAGGCCAAGCAGATGAACTGCGACATCCTCTTCTCCAACGGCTTCTTCCCCGACGGCGTCACGACGGTCAAGGCCGCCAAGGCCCTCGACTACAACCCCAAGGCCATCGTTCAGGGGATCGGTTCCGTCGTCCCCGCCTGGGTGAAGGAACTGGGGAAGGACGGCGACTATGTCTTTTCCGGAACGGTCCTCCACGGCATGCTCAATTACCCGGGAAACGACAAACTCAATGCCTATGTGAAGAAAAGATATAAGCTTCCGGCCTACCCCCTCTATTTCGGGTTCGGCTATGTCTGGATGCAGACCCTCCAGCAGGGGGTAAACGGCGCCAAGAGTCTGGATCAGACGAAGATCCGCGACTGGCTGAAGACCCACCAGGTCGATACCATCGCCGGTCCCATGACCTTCGACAAATACGGTCTCCCGGCGCCGATCAACTTCGCCACCCAGATCATCGACGGCAAGGCGGAGTTGATCTTCCCGAAGAACATCCGGACGAAAGAGCCGGTCTATCCGAAACCGGCCTGGAAAAAGTAGAATGGATGCCGTTTTGGTAATACAGTCGCTCATCAGCGGCATCATGATCGGCATGGTGTATGCGCTCCTCAGCGTCGGGTTCTCCCTGACCTGGGGAGTCATGCACGTCATCCACATCTCCCATGCCGCCTTCGGACTCCTGGGGGCCTACCTGGCCTACAGCCTGTTGACGATTTACGGGATCGATCCCGTCGTTTCGGCGGCGGCGTCCGCGCCGCTCCTGTTCATCCTGGCCTGCGGGGTCTATCGGCTCCTCATCAAACCCGTCACCAAGGCCAAGGAGGTCATCGTGGCATCGATGATCCTCACCTTCGGTCTGGCCATCATCCTGGAGAACATCATGGCCCTCATCTGGAAGGCCGATCCCCGGATCATGACGCCCGCCTACGCCAGCGGCGCCCTGATCCTGGGACCCTTCTATTTTCAGCATCCCCACCTCGTCGGTTTCGCCCTGTCCATCGCGGGAATCGCCGCCGTCTATTTCTTTTTGAAGAAAACCTACACGGGGATGGCCGTCCGGGCCGCCTGGCAGCAGCCCGAAGCCGCCCAGTTGTACGGCGTCAATCTTTACCGGATCAGCATGATCACCTTCGCCTTGGCCGTCTCCACGGCGGGCGCCGGGGGCATCAGTCTGGCGCTCCTCAATTCCTTCGAGCCTCACTCCCATAACCTCTGGCTGATCTATCTCTTTTTGGTGGTCATTGTGGGTGGGGTGGGTGACATCGTCGGCACGGCCCTGGCGGGACTGATCATCGGGACGATCACGGGTCTCTCCATGGCCTTTCTCCCCTTCCAGTGGGTGAATCTCGTCACCTTCGGGTTCCTCATGGTGTTTCTCATCTTCCGGCCCCACGGCCTGTTCAAGCAGGGGGCGTAGAGATGAAAAAGGCCCCCCTGATCGCCGCGGCAATCGTCGTCGTCATGCTCGCCGCTTTCCCCTTTCTCTCGCCGGAGGTCTATTACCTGTCCTTCATGTTCTCGGTTTTCATGTACGTGATTCTCGCCTCCTCGTGGAATCTTATCGGCGGCTACGCCGGCTACCTCTCCTTCGGCCATGCGGCCTTCTTCGGCATCGGCGCCTTTGCCACGGCAAAGATGGCGGCTCTTTTCGAATTGCCGCCCGTGTTGACCATCCTGGCGGCAATCCCGGCGGGGGCGATAGCGGCCCTCGTCGCCATCGTCATCGGCTATCCGTGCCTGAAGATCCGGGGGCCTTACTTCGCCGTCGTAACCCTCTGCTTCGCCTTTGTCGTCGATCTGGCCGTCAAGAATATCGAATGGCTCGGTGGGGCCGAGGGGATCTGGATGCGGATCATGGATGTCCAGGAAAAGCTCTCCCGCTCCATCATGTACGAAGTCATGCTCATCCTCATGGTCGCAACCCTGGCCGTCGCCTGGTGGGTCGGCCGTTCGCGTCTCGGCGCCGGCCTGCGGGCCGTCCGCGCCGATGAGGAAGTGGCGGAAACCATGGCCATCCCCACGGCGAATATCAAGATTCAGGCCTTCGTCCTCTCCGCCTTCTTCCCCGGCGTTGCCGGAGGTCTTTTCGCCTATTACCTCACCTATATCCACCCCGACGTGGTCTTCAGCATCAACATCTCCATCCTCATCGTTCTCATGGCCATGTTCGGCGGCGGCGGCACCTGGCTGGGACCGATCATCGGCGCCGTCATCCTCACCATGGTCAATGAGGGCCTCTCCACCTTCGCCCGGGCGGAGATTGCCCGGATCATCTACGGGACGCTCTTCATCGTCGTGACCATCTTCATGCCCGACGGCATCCTGCATTTCTTCCTAAAAAGGAACCGCGGTCGTTGAAAGGACCCGCCGGGACGGGCCCGGCCTCGGATCCGGCGGCATTTCATTCATTATTTCATTGACATATCGGCCTAATTTCTCTAAATCCAAGGCAGGGCGGAAAAATAACATGGAGAGGCACACGGGTCATGAACATAAAAGAGATTTTCAGGAATCTCTCCATGGAGGGCAAGGGCCTTTATTACAAGCTTACCATTGTCTTTGCCCTTTTCTTCCTCGTCCCGCTCACCGGCTTCTTTTTCTTCGCCTGCCGCTATCAACTCCTCGATGACGAGTATATCCCCATCTTCATCTTCGCCGTTCTCGTTTTTTCCCTACTTGCCTTCTCCATTGTCCGGAACATCTTCGACAACATCTCCTCCGTGGCCAAAAGAGTCGCCGGGGTCGTCCCGAAGGAAGGCCAAGTGGAAAAATGAGCCATTTGCCGAAGTGTCGCTAATCACTTTTTCGTCATTCCGCACCCAACACGGAATTTTGATTCGTCTGGCAATTGGCTGAAATGCTATTGATTTAAATCTTCCGGAGCGCGGCGCCGGGGAAGTAATGACCCAAGATAGCCTCCATGGAGAAGCCCCGGATGGCCATCGCCGCGGCGCCGATCTGACAGAGCCCCACGCCGTGGCCCCATCCGGCCCCCCGGAGGACAAAACGCCGGATTCCGCCCCCGGCGTCCTTCTCCGCGTCCACCACGAAGGCGCTGCTGTAGAGATGACTGGGGGAAAGCCAGCGGCGGATTTCCAACTCCTTACCCACAATGACGCGGCGGCGCGTCCCGCTTATCTCCAGGCGGACGATCCGTCCCGAGGGACCGCGGCGCAGGGGTTTCAGGTGGAGCAGTTCCCCGAAATCGATTCCTGATTTCTCCTTGAGCAGGGCCTCCATTTCCTCCCGCTCATGGGAGACCTCCCAGCGGAAAAAATCCGGGGTTTCCTGATCGAAAGCGGGCAGGATCCGGCGGAGGAAGGCCGTGTCGGCGATGTTGCAATAGGCCTCCGGCGATGAGGCGATCCAGTCCGCCGCCGCCGCTTCCGTGGTCAGGGAGGGGAAATCCCCCGGGCCATCGGCCACGGAGGTCAGATAGGGAACGGATCGCCCCTCCCAGACATTGGCGAAATCCTCCGTCCGACCGCCGCAGGCCTTGTGATACCGGGCGTCGCAGATCCGCCCCCCGTAAACGAGGACCATGCCCCGGGTGGCATCGACGGCCTCCCGGACCTGGGGGGAAACGATCTTCGTCACTCCCTGGTAGCGCTGACAGTGGTCGTCGGCGCAGACATCGAAGTCGGCGTGATCCTCCCGTCCATACCATTTGACGATTTCCTCCGGGCTATCCAGCCCGCCCTCGTCGGTCTCCCTCCCGGCCTCCCCTTCCCCCGCCGCCGGGGCGCCGCCGTCCATGCCGTTCCGGTGGCCGTCGCCGTCCATGCCGTTCCGACGTCCGTCGCCGCCCCCCCGCGCAACGCCTCCCGGGGAATGCGCCGAGCCGCCGCCGGACTCGCGGTCTTTCCTCTCCAGCATGGCCAGCAGCCAGCTCCGGGACATGACGGCGTGGGCCTTGAGGAACTCCACCGGCGCCGTGGCCGCCATCTCCGAGGAGATGACGCTGGCCAGATAGTCCTCCATGTCGATCTCGTTAATGGCGGTGAGGAGGCCGTCGTTATCCCGCCGCACCGTCAGGCCTCCCTGAAAGGTCTGTCGCTCCCGTCGTTCCCAGTGAAAGTTCACGCCGATGACAACGGCGTCCAGAGAAAAGACGGCCCGATCCAGGGGGGAAAACCGACATTCCGAGGGAGGCAAAAAACGGCGGTGGGACCGGGTTTGCAGCCAGACGCCGGGGGGTTCGATCCCGGCGGGGAGTCCGCCGCCGGGGGGCGCAAACGGGTCACGAGGGGGCGGGGCCGGGGGAGAGGGCGGCCCGGAGGAGAGGACGAAGGGCCCGGTCAGGATTTCCCCGGCGGGGGTCCGAAAGCTCCCGGCAAAACATCCGCCGATCTCCCGACGTCCCACCACGACGCCAACCTCGATCGTCACCCTCCTTGCGGTCATCCTTCCCGTTTCCTTTCAGTCAACGAACCGATAGCCCTTCTCCCGGAAGAGGCGCAGGCATACCTCCACCACATGGGCGTCGTACCGGACGCCGGCGTGAGTCTCTATCTCCTCCAGGGCCTTCTCCACCCCCAGGGCGGGACGATAGGGTCGATGGGAGGACATGGCCTCCACCACGTCCGCCACGGCCAAGACCCGGGCCTCCATAAGAATCTCGTCCCCCTTGAGACCCCGGGGATAGCCCGATCCATCGAGGCGTTCATGGTGCTGATAGACGATTTCCGCGAGCGGCCAGCTCGATTCGATATTCTGGAGGATCTCATAGCCGGTGAGGGCGTGGTTTTTCACCAGGGCGTATTCCAGTTCGCTCAAGGCCGTGGGTTTGGTCAGGATTTCGGTAGGCGTGGAAATCTTGCCCAGATCGTGAATCGAGGCGGCCAGCCCGAGGCCGGTGACCCTTTCCCGAGGCCAACCCATCTCCTGGGCGATCTTCATGCACAAATCGGCGGTCCTTCTCTGATGACCCGCCGTATAGGGATCGCGCCGTTCGATCGTGGCGACAATGACCTGGATCGTGGTCCTAATGGCCTTGCGCATCCGCCGCAGGGAGTCCTGGAGACGGGCCTCCGCCTGTTTCTTGTCCGTTATGTCCCGAAAGGACTGGATGGCCCCCGTAATTCTCCCCTGGGAGTCGTAGAGGGGCGCCGCCTTCCCCCAGAGCGTCCGGGCCCGACCCCGAACCAGGGGAACATCCGCTTCCGCGGTGAGGATGTCGCCGTCCCGGTTGATATAGGCGTATTGACTCTGGATATCCTCATCCCAGCGAAAGACGAAATCGATAAGGATCGGACGGCGCTTGCCGTAGAACGGCAGGGCGTATTCATGGTCGCCCTTCCCGAGCATCTCCTCCTTGGGCACCCCGGTCATCTCCTCGACGGCCCGGTTCCAGATGATGACCCGGCCGTCCCTGTCCACGGCGAAGGTGGCGTCGGGGAGAAAATCGACGATATCCGCCAACCGCCACTCCGCTTCGCGCTCGGCCTCCTCGGCCCGCTTGCGCCTGTCGATGTCCTCGTAGATTCCCTCGCAATAGAGGAACCTCCCCTCTTTATCCTTCACCTCCCGGACGCTCACGGAGGACCAGAAGGAGGTCCCGTCCCGACGCCGCGTCTCGTGTTCGAAGTTCTCCACCCGGCCGCTCTCCCGCAGCAGGCGGAAGAGGGTCGCGCACTCCTCGGGACGGGCATAATGATCCGTGGCCATGTCCCGTATGCCGGCCACCATCTCCTCGGGGGAGTCGTAACCGCACATCCGGGCCAGCGCCGGGTTCACGCCGAGGAAGCGGCCGCCCCGGGAACTCCGGAAGATCCCTTTCACGGCGTTTTCGAGGACCTCCCGAAGTCCGGCCTCGTCCATCCACGGGGTCTCCCCGGAATGCGCGGCGTCCCCGGCGGCGGCAGCGCCTCCATCCCCGGCGGCGCCGTCACGGCAAGCCCTCTTCTCTTCGTCGTCGTCAATCATCCGCGTTCCTTTCCGACACCGCCACCGGCATCGTCATCGTTATGGCCCCAACGGGGCATTCCCGGGCGCAGAAGCCGCATCCGATGCACGCCTTCTCCTCCCTGAGGAGGGGATAGACATGCTTCCCCCGCTTCATGACCGGCGCCGACCAGTCCAGGCAGTTCGCCGGGCAGGCGTCGATGCAGATGCCGCAGGACATGCAGAGCCCCTCGTCCAACCGGGGCTTCTCCCAGGTGGAACGTTTGCTCCGGCGGCAGAGGATGCCGAAGGCGTCACGCACCGCCGCCACCGGGCAGACCCTTCCACAGGCCCCGCACTCGAGGCACCGGCGGGGATCGATGACGTGGAGGGATTTTCTCTCACCGGCGATGGCCCCGGTGGGGCATATACGGGCGCAGGCCCCGCACCCGTTGCAATTTTCCGTTATGTGATAGGACATGAGTACGTATTTTCCCGATGCCAGCGGGCGGCGGCGTCATCCCTCGCGGGCGACAGTGCCGCCGGGCGGCCGCCGTCTCTCCCCGGGCTGCCCCGTCCCCCGATCCCAGCCGAACTGTCCCCAATAATCGCCCCGCATCTTTTCCAGATCCACGGTCCGGCCCCGATTGGCCCCCCGCCTCTGGGGAGGACGGCCGAGCGCCCGCTCGGGAACCTGAAAGGAGCGGGCATCGATGCCCTGCCGACGGTTGAATTCCCGCTTCCGGTTCTGGACGGCCTCCCCGATGGCCAGGTATTCCTCGGGACTCTTCCGCCAGCCCGTCACGGCATCGAGCCACGCGAAGGAGGGGATCCGATCCGCCCCCAGAAAGAGCCCGAAGAGGCACAGGCCCGCGCCATTGGCCACGTTCATGAACTTGCTGCACGCCGCGGCCATGATGGCCTTCTCCTCGTCGGCCAGGTACTTGCGCCCCTTGCGGTAAACCAGCGGCGGCCGCGGCAGGGAGGGCATCCGCTTCCAGAGCCGGAACATCTCGTAATAGAGCTGCGCCCCGATGGTGTGACGGCCCGGCGTGGCCTCCACGGCGTAGTGGAGGTTGAAGCCGGGATCGTTGCGGCCGTCGTGCATGGGCAGCTCCTGACCCCCGGCGTGGATGGCGTATGCTTCGGCACCCCGCCCGATCCTCTCCGCCGCCCTTTTGGCGCCGTCGGCCAGCAAATCGCCCACCCCCTCCCGCCGGATCATCTTTTCGATCAGGGCGATCATGGCGGCGGCGTTTCCCCATCGCAGCTCCAGGCCATCCAGGTCATCCCGGGTCAGGATCCCCTGTTCATAACACTCCATGGCGAAGGCCACCGTCCCCCCCGCCGAGATGGTGTCCATCCCCGCCCGGTTGAGCAATTCGTTCATGACGACGATGCTCTCCAGGTCGCTGTTCATGCAGAGCCCCCCCAAGGCCAGGACGGATTCGTACTCCGGCTTGTGGGCCTCCCCGAAAGGCCCGTTGGTTGCGCAAATGCCGCCGCACCCCAAGGGACAGGAGTAGCAGTGGTACTTTGCCCTCTCCAGGGCCCGGAAGGCGTCGGGATTGACCGTCCGGGATTTCCCGATCCCCCAGTCCGCGCTCGACCCCTTCCAGTTCATGATCGGAGCGTCGCCCATCTCCACGGACATCTGGTTCATGCTCACCGTCCCCCATTTCTTCAGGAGGAGTTGGTAAACCAGCCCATCCATGGCCATCTGGAAGGGCAGGAGGCGCATCAGGGTCCCCATGTAGGCCGCCATCCTCCCGCTGACGAAGGGCGGCTGAAACCGTACCCATTTGTTGCATCCCCTGCTCAGACGCCGGACCTCTTCCCGGTGATGGACGGGAATGGGTCCCTTGCCCTTTAGGACCAGCCCCTTGAGGCGCTTGGACCCCATGACGGCCCCCAGCCCGGAACGGGCGGCGATGCGGCCCCGGTCATGGCATATTCCCGCGATGAGGGAAAGCTTCTCCCCCGCCAGGCCGATGACCGCCGCCCGGGCGCCTCCCCCCGCTTCCCGAAGTAAAGCCTCCTCCGCCGCGAGCGCGTCCTCTCCCCACAGATGAGAGGCGTCCCGCAATTCCGGACGGCCGTGATCGACAAGTAGATAGACCGGGCGGAGGCTGACGCCGGCGAAAAAGATCCCGTCGTAGCCGCAACGTTTGATGGCCGGAGACAGGACGCCGCCGCAATTGGCATCCCCCCAGCCGCCGGTCAGGGGCGATTTCCCCGCCGCCATCCAGCGGCCGCTGAAGAGGGCGCCCGTGCCGGTGAGGAGCCCGGAGACGAACGCGAGGACGTTCTCCGGCCCCAGCGGGTCCGCCCCGGGAGGAATGCGGTCGCCAAGAAGACTGACCGCCAGGCCCATCCCCGAAAGAAATTGCCCGTAGATCTCATCGGCGACCTCCTCCTCGCGACAGACGCCGGCGTCAAGCTCCACCCACAGGATCCGTCCCAGATAACCACCGCTCACGATCTCGCCCTCCCCCTCTTCCTCTTCCTTCTCTTCATCCCCTCATCCCCTCATCCCCTCATCCCTTCCGGATCCTTCCCGAATCCAGGGGCATCCCTTCCCAGGCCGCCTCCAGCACCATGAGCAGATCGTCATAATCCAGATCTTCCGGATTGTAGAAGATGGCGCCGTCGCCCAGGGCCGTGCGGGCAATCTCCGGAAGCCGTCGCCGGGGCGCCGCGTGGTTTCCCTCCCGGTCCCGGATCTCGCCGAAAAAACGGGCATGCCGTCCTCCCGTTGCCGCATGGAGGTCTTCGTTGAGCTGACGGATATAGGCGATAACCCGGCCTGTCCGGTCTTCCGGGGCGGTTTTCCCGTAGATCTCCGGGCCGCCGATGGGGAAGAGAAGCTCCCCCATGACGGCCTCCCGTTTATGACGGTTGTACTCCAGGCCGTAGGGAAGCAGGATGGCCATGCAAACCCCGTGGGGGAGCCCGCAGACGGAACCGACGGCGTGCCCCAGGGCATGCACCATCCCCACCATGGAATTGGAAAAGGCCATGCCGGCCAGGGCGGCGGCGTTGGCCATGGCCAGGCGCCCTTCCCGATCCGAGGGGTTGTGGACGACGTTGAGGAGATTCCCACCGATGAGCCGGATGGCCGCCAGGGCCGTCACATCGCTGAGGGGATTCTTGCCCAGGCAGTAGTAGGCCTCCACGGCATGGGACAGGGCGTCCATCCCCGTCGCCGCCGTGATCGGGGCCGGCAGACTCAGGGTCATGCGGGAATCGAGGATGGCCGCGTCGGGAAGGAGAAAATAGCTCACGAACGCCATCTTCAGACGCCGCTGACGATCCTTGATTACGGCGACCAGGGTGACCTCGGAACCGGTTCCCGCCGTGGTCGGCACGGCGATCAGGGGTTTCAGGGGCCGCTTCAGCGTCCCCGCCCCGCTGAACTTCAGGAGATCGTCCCCCCGCTCGGAGACCAGGATATTGATCCCCTTGGCCGTATCCATCACGGAACCCCCGCCCAGGGCGATCAGGGCATCGCAGCCGCTTTCCCGGTACAGGACGGCCAGGCGGTTCACCGCCTCGAGATCGGAATCGGGAGGGACGTCATCGGCGACGGCGCCGATCTCCAGCCGCTCCCCCATCGCCTCCCGGAGGATGCCCACGAGCCCCGCCCCGGCCACGCCCCGGTCGGTGACCAACAGGGGCCGGCGGGCGCCGAGGCGACGCAGCAGATCGGGGATCCTCTCCAGGGCGTCATGCCCCGCCACGATCTTCACCCGGCAGGAATATTCATAATACCCAGGCAGACACATCGACACGTTCTCCTCGATCCCTCCTCCTCTCGCTCCCGCGGCGGGGATGTCCGCCGCAACCGGCCAGCCCGCCGGTCAGAATCTCGTCTCCCAGGCCTTGTCCAGAAGGTAGCGAACCTCGGACGGGTCAAGGGTTCCCCGGCCGGCAACCTCGCCTACGGCGTCGGGAAGCTCTTCCAGGTCGTCCCTCCTCAGGCCGATGTCCCGGATGCCGCGGGGATACTCGGGAATGAGGCTCTGAAGTTCCAGCAGCAACTCCACGACCCGGTCCACCGCCTTGCGGACGCCCGGCCCCTTCCCGGTCAGGGCATGATCGTCCATACCCCCCACCGCGAGGAGAAGGTCCTTGCCGGGGTCCTCCTCCCGGTCCATTTCCATGAGGAGGCCATGAGGGAGAAGGAGCCCCATGATCAGGCCCGGGCTCAGCGCGCAGCGTCGGGAAATGGCCAGGCCGAGGCAGAAGATCTTTCCCCCGGACAGGTTGTCGAAGGCCGTCTGGGCGAAGAACGCCGCATTGGCCAAGGCGAGCCGGCTCTTTCCTTCGGCGGGTTTCTTCAGGGCCGTCCGGAGGTTTTCCATGACGAATCTGGCCGCCCCATGGGCATAGGCGTTCGTCAGGTGGTTGCGGTCCGGATGGAGGAGGGCCTCCAAGGCCTGGGTCAAGGTGAGGAGAGCGGCGGCGGCGGTTGTTTTACGGTCTTCCGCCGGGACCGTGCGTCGGTCGAGAACGAGGAGTCCGGGAATCGCCGTCGGCGCCGTGAGGGACAGGGAGGCGAGTTCGGCATACCGGGTCATTTCGTAGCCGGAAACATCGAGGCTGGGGATCGCCGCCAGGGGCCGCGGCCTTCCATCCTCCAGCGCCCCGGCGGCCGCCGCCTCCAGATCCTCCGGCTTTCCCGACAGGGCGATATTGAGGGCCTTGGCCACGGCCGGCGTCGGTCCGCTCCCGAGGGCGATCAGGGAGTCGCAACCCCGATCCCGATACAGGCCGTAGAGGTCCCGGACAAGCTCCCGATCAGGGCGGGCGGGGACGCCGGCAAGGAAGCCCACGGTCAACCCGGAGTCGGCGAAGGCCGCCGTCATGACCCGCTCCATTCCCCGAGCCGCCAGGTCGGCCGTGGCGAGGACCAACGGCCGGCGGGCGTCCATCCCCGCCAGTTCCACCGGCAGGTTTTCCAGGGCCCTGGCCCCGGAGAGCACCTTGGTGGGGCTGCGGAAAACGAAGCTGTGCGCGGATCGAAACACCCTGTGCCCCTCCTTACGGGAATCCCAGGATGGCCCCGGCGTAAATCCGGAGGCGATTGGCGATCTTCTCCTGCCAGGGCCAGTCGGGGTAACGCTTCACCGCCAGTTTGGCGACGATCTTCGGCAGGAGATAGACCTCCACCCGGTCGAGAATCCGGACGACGGCGCGGGCGGCGGGGACCTCGCCGTCAACGATGAGGCGATCCCTGGCCGTGGCCGTCGCCGTGCTTTCCTGAAAGGTGAACATCAGGAGGGCCCCTTCCAGGTTCTTGATCTTCATCCGCAGATCCAACCTCCGCCCCGCAGGCCGCCATCCCCGGTAGCGCACCCGCCCGTCTTCGTCCTTGCCCACGATCATCGCCGGTCCCCCGGGCAAGACCTCCAGGGAAAAGGCAAATCCCTCTGGCAGGGCGGCGAATTCCTCCCCCACCGCCTCATCGACGCGGGCCGCCGCCTGAATGGCCCGACCGACGAACCAGAGCATCAGGGCCACATAGGCCCGTTTGACAGGTTTTCCGCCCGCGGGGATCTCCCGGAAGCTCTCCATGGTGAACGACTCCATAACCGCAATGAGATCTTTGAAAACCGCCGTTTCCGAGTTCCCGTCGCCATGCCGGCGGAAGCCGGAATGCTTTGCTCTCAAGGCATTCCCGAGCCTGGAGCATGGCGGGGCGAAAGGAAAACGCGGATTTTCAAAGGTCTCGCAATGACGATCCCTCCCCGATTCTCATCCGGACGACCCCTGCCTCTTACGCCGCCGCCCGTAAGCCGCCGCGGCCCCTCCGGATCGCCCCCGGAAACGCCGTCCACCCCGGGGGGCCTCCAGGGGGCAAGGCCCCGCCGCGGACCCCTCTCGACAGCCGTTCCGTCATACCTACCCAAAGCCGCTTATACAGACTCAAAGCTGACTTCCCGCTTCACCGAAGGCCGGTTTCACGGCGGGCTTGCGGCACCCACCGCCAGAGCCTTGCCTCTCCACAGGGGGACACCGGGGAACTCACGGCCATATTTTTCAGGTTTATCGCTGCTTCACCTATGCTTACAATTCTCCCCATATTGAATAGAATAGCAGAGAATTAATCAGATTACAAGCAAACTGTTAAAACCCTCTCCGCCGCGGCCTACTCCCCTTCTCCCGCCAGCATCAGCGGCGGCGGCAGGGTGAGCGGCGCGACCGCATCTCCCCGATAGAGCACCTGAGCCAGGTAGAGCCCGGACGGCGGGGCGGTGAGCCGGGCCGGGAAATCGGACCGGGAGACGAGCAGGGACGCCACCTCCGCCGTGGTCAGGTTGCCCCGTCCGGTCTCCACAAGCACCCCGACCATGCGCCGGACCATCTTCCAGAGGAAATGGGACCCCGTCACCCGGAAGAGGATCAGTTCGCCCCGCTCCTCTATCGTGGCGGCGTCGATCCGCACCTGGGTCGAAACGTTCCGGTCCAGACGGCGGTCGGCAAAGGAGGCGAAATCGTGAAAGCCGGGAAACAGCCCGCAGGCTTCTTTCATCCTCTCCGCATCCAGCGGGTCTTTCACCCACCAGACATAGCGTTTGCCGAAGGCGCTCCGGCGTCGGGAAACGATGTAGAGGTAGCTCCTGCCCACCGCATCGTGCCGGGCGTGCCACGCCCTCGGCGCCTCCTCGACCTGGAGGATGTTCAAGCCCCCGGGGAGGAGGTCGTTGAGCGCCGTTTTGATCCGCGGGGGCGACAGCGCCTTCCTCGCCGTGAGATGGGCCACCTGTCCCAGGGCGTGCACCCCCGCATCCGTCCTCCCC
The DNA here is from genome assembly GCA_030057915.1 of Pseudomonadota bacterium. Taxonomy (GTDB): domain Bacteria; phylum Desulfobacterota; class Syntrophia; order Syntrophales; family UBA8958; genus UBA8958. The sequence goes on along the minus strand of JASGUC010000006.1, from coordinate 17,037 downwards.
GCCCCCTGAATTTCGACCTCGGGGCCGAACAGCTCCGCGGCGGCGCCCAGGAGCGTCCCCTGAACGGAGCGGGCATTCTCCTGGATCTGCCAGCCCCGATAACCCGAGCCATCGTACTCCAGGATCAATTTGTACTTGAAGAACCTTGTCCCGGTCATGGGGCGGACCTTCCTCCCCTTGGAAAATGCCGCAGAATAACTAACAGATTCAATTCCGATTTTCAAGCGTGTCCGTACTTGCCGGACCGACCAGGGTCATCCCCTGGAGATGGGCCAGGTATGGCCCCTCCGGATCGACGGCGCCGTTGAACTCCCGACCCGGATAGAGGGTGGTGATCGCCGCCCGCCCCACAACCTTCCGGCCCGGACGGCCGGACTCGCTCCGGGTCCGGATGCTCCAGAAATTGTGGAACACCAGAGGCTCGCCGGAGAGAGAGCCTATATAGAGCATGATGTGCCCCTTGAGCCACAGGAGGGTGAGATAGGGGACCCCCCGGGCCACGATGATCCTTTTCTTCTCCGCCGGGGCGAGGCCGGTAAGATCGATAAAGGTCCCTCCCTCCCGGGCCTGATCGGCAGAATGCCGGGGAAGCCATATGCCGAAGGGCGCCAGGAGATCCCGGATCATGGCGGAACAATCCCGCCGGCCGTTCATCCCCCCCCAACCGTATGGTTCCCGGATGAGTTCGTTGCCCAGGGCGGCGAGATTGGCGGCGGAGAGCGGCAGGGGGAATGCCGCCGCTTCCCCGGACAAGACAGCGGTTTGTATCCTGGCCCAGCCTCCCTTTCCCCGCACCGGCGCGCAGAGTTCCAGTTTCTCCCCCGACGCGGCCGCCAGGGGGAAAATGGCGCCCAGGGAGGCCCGGTAGAGGCATCGGCCATCGCGCCGGCGCAAGGGCGTTTTGTCACGGACGATAACGGCCTGGGACCCCTGCTCCCAGCGACGCATAAAATCCGGGGCGACTGTCGCCAGCCCTTTCCTCTTCGTCCAGCCCCGGGCAAAGCCGGACTCCACCAGCGCCCAGACGCCGTCCCTGGAGATGTGGTAGATATGCACCGGGACGCCGGGGGGGACGGATGAAACCTGGAGCTTATCCAGCGGGTCTTCCTCGCCGCGTCGGCCGGGGGCGACCGGCGCCGCCAGGGGCAGATGCCGCAGGCGCACGGCGGCGGTGGTGATTCCCGGCCGGGAGGCGTTTGGATAATCGTGGAGGCCCGCATTGGCCACCGCCCTCCGGATCCGGCGCCGGCGGGCGTTGCGGCATCGGTCGCCCGGATCGGGAAGGAAGGGCAGCCACGCCGCCTCAACCTCTTCGGCGGCGACCCGCGGCGCATCCTGGCGCCACGGGAGGAAATGATTCCTCAGGTACCGTTCCTTCATCTCCTCCTGCCAGGACCCATCCGCCGGGAGGCGGCAATCACCATCCCGGGGGAGATAGGCGAAATGATCCTGGGGAAGTTCCCGAATATCGCGGATGACATCGAGGCGGAGGCAGCCGGAGACAACCAGGGCCAGCGCCAGGAGGAGCGCCGCCATGGGCGCATCGAGGCGCTGGGGAAGGCCACATCCGGGCAAAAACTCACCTCCGTCTCTCTGCCGGCAAGGGCCGGCGTCATTCCCGGCGGCATGGCCGGGGTGCTCCTGGCCCGCCAATCGGTCTGGACGCGGCCTGGCGCGAAAACGCCCACAAATAGCCCCCCGCCTTCATCCCGCGCCGGGACCGCCCGGACCAGGGGACGGGGGATTCAACGCCCGACCAACTTAGGCATTTTTCCTCGCTCCGGCAATCATTTTTTTCCCTGGAAGGCAAACATTTTTATGGAATTCCGCATCGAATCTTGCTACCATCCCCTTAAAAAGCGAATAAGGAGGAGACGCGCCATGGTGACGGCAAACATGCTGAAGGAATTCAATTTCTTTAAAGATTTCTCCCATGAACAACTGGAGAGACTCGCTGGCATCGCCACGGAGGAGTCTCATCCGGCGGGAAAACAGATGTACAAAAAGGGAGATCCGGCCCGGAGTCTCTTCCTCATTCAGGAGGGGAAAGTGGTCATGTCCCTGGAGTCCTACCTGGGGCCACACCGCCCGCCGATGCAGGTGACGGTGGACACCGTGGCCAAGGGGGAGGTCATGGGGTGGTCCGCCGTCGTCGAGCCCTTCATCTACACCCTGGGGGCCCTGTGCATCGACAACACCAGGCTGATCGCCCTGGAGGCCGGAAAACTCCGCGACCTCATGGATGAGGACTGCGATCTGGGTTTCAAGGCCATGAAGGCCATCGCCAAGATCATCGCCTCCCGACTTAGCCACACGCGGATCATCCTGGTCGGCGAGCGGGGCCTCTCCCAGCTCACCGAGTACTGATGCCGCGGGAAGGGAAAAGACATGGAAGAGAAGATCGTCATCTACGGGAAAAGCGGATGACCCTACACTGACCAGGCCAGGTCGGCCTATGGTGGTCGGGCGGTTTACGTGGATGTAAAAAAGGACGCCGACGGGCTTCTGGAGATGCTCAAGCTTTCCGGCGGGAAACGGCGGGTCCCCGTCATCGTGGAGGGTGACAGGGTGACGGTCGGCCACGGCGGCACCTGAGGGGTCTGAAGACCCATCGGTGATGGGTCGTCGTGCCGAGGCAAGGACAACCAACCAACCAGGAAAAACCGGAAATCGAAACCACGGCCCAGGGCGGGAATCCCTATCTCGCGGCGGCGGAACGGGGATGGAAGTCCCTATCTCACGGCGGCGGAACAAGGATGGAAGTCCCTATCTCACGGCGGAACGGGGACAGAAGTCCCATCTCTTCTACAGACGACTTGCCGAAATCCACCCCCCGGGGAAGGCCAGGGACCTCCTGGCGCGGAGGGCCAACGAGGAGTTCAAACACAAGGAGAAGATGGAACATCTATACGATAATACAGTGTTTGCACAGACGGAAGGGGGTTGAAACAAATCCCAAATCCTCATTGACACCGCCCCTGCAAACTGATAAACACGGTTCCAATTCAATCCGCGACACAAGGAGGGGTGGCAATGAAATCCCTTGTACCTACCAAGGTTTTTTTTACAAAAGGGGTCGGCAACCATAAAGACGAGCTTCATTCCTTCGAACGGGCCCTCCGTGATGCCGGCATTGAAAAATGTAACCTCGTCCAGGTTTCCAGCATCTTTCCCCCAGGATCGAAGATGATCTCCCGGACCCAGGGCCTCAAGGCCCTGGTGCCGGGGGCCATCACCTACTGTGTAATGAGCCGGGCGTGCAGCAACGAACCCAAGCGCCTCCTGGCCGCTTCCATCGGTTGCGCCATCCCGGCGGACAAGACCTCCTACGGCTATATCAGCGAGCACCACGCCTTCGGACAAACGGAAAAACAGGCCGGCGAATACGCGGAAGACCTGGCGGCCGCCATGCTGGCCTCCACGCTCGGCATCGATTTCAACGTGGACGAAAGCTGGGACGAAAAGAAGGAGATCTTCAAGATCAGCGGCAAGATCGTGCGGACCCGCAATATCACCCAGTCATCCATCGTCAAGAACGGCGGCTTTACCACCGTCATAGCGGCCGCCGTATTCGTTTTTTGACCTTGGCCCACGCCCGCGTGCCTGCCCATTGTTATACCGTTTGCCGTAGGGGCAGGCCCGCGTGCCTGCCCATTGTTATGCCGGCAACCGTCATTAGGGCGGCCACAGGGGGCTTCAGGGCGGCCACAGGGGGCCGCCCCTACGGCGGCGGATGTCCTTTCCGCGACCCAGCCAACCGTTGCCGCCGTCTCGGACGCCCGGGATAACCCATCTGTCCTCCGCGGCACCGAGGTCCTTCTCTTTTGAGCCTCATGGACGCCGCCAGGGAAAGACCGGACCGCGCCGGCCAGCACCCGGAACCTCGGACCGCCGTCCAGACCATCGACGGCGGCGAGATCCCCTATCTGTCCTACGAGGGGAGTGGGCCGCCCCTCATGTTCCTCCATGCCACGGGTTTCCTTCCCTGGCTCTGGCATCCCCTGGCCCGGGACCTCGCCCCGCGTTATCGGGTCCTCGCCCCTTATTTCTGCGACCATCGGGAAGCAACGCCGGAAGACGGCGGGCTGAGCTGGCTAACCCTCGCCCGGGACCTGGCGGAATTCGCCGCCGCCCTGCATCTGGACCGCCCGTTTCTCGTGGGGCATTCCATGGGCGCGACGGTGCTGACCCTGGCCAACGCCGTTTACGGTCTTGCGGCCCGGGGGATGGTTCTCATCGAGCCGATCTTCCTGCCCCAGGATTTCTACCGTCTGAAGATTACCGTGGACCAGCATCCCCTGGCCGCCAAGGCCATCAAACGGCGGGACCACTGGCCCTCCGTGGCCGCTGCGGGCGACTATCTGCGTTCCCGGTCGCTCTTCCGCAACTGGGATGGCGAGATGACGGAACTCTACATAAAATACGGCACGAGATCGGGGGATGGAGGAGGGGCGCAACTGACCTGCTCCCCCCAGCGGGAGGCAGCCCTCTTCATGGGGGGCATGCGGTACGACCCCTGGCCGGAACTTGCCAAGGTCGTCTGCCCGGTGCTCGTTCTGGAGGGAGCGGAAAGCGACAACCGCCATTTCATCGACCTGCGCCGGGCGACGTCGATGTTTCCCCGGGGCGAACACCGGATGATCGCCGGCGCCGGGCACCTGATCCCCATGGAAAGGCCCCGGGAGGTGATGGAGATCATCCGCGGTTTCTGCGACCGGTTACGGGACTGACCCCTTCCCACCATCCGGGCGGGGAGAGGCAATCATGAAGCCTCCTTCTTTGCCGCCTTCGCCGCCTTTTTCTGCGCCTTCAGCCGGGCCTTGAGGAGCTTTTTCTCCTCCTTCGCGGATGGGGAGGCCGCAACCGGCGGCGGTGGTTCCTCCGCCCGAGGAACGGGCGGAACGACGGTGGCGATGGGCGCCGACGCCGCGCCCACCACGGCGGGCGGCAAGGCCTTTTCTCTTTCGGCAACGGCGACGGCGACGACTTCTCCCCCGTCCTCCTCTTGCTTAGCCCGATCCGGAAGTCCCGCCCGGCCCCGGTCGGTATCCTCGATCATCTGGTCTCCCTCGGCGTTGACTTGCACCGCCCGGTCCGGCATATCCATCAGAACCCGGTCGGCCTCCTCGATCGCCTGGGCTTCCTCGGCGTTGACTTGCACCACCCGGTCCGGCATATCCATCAGACCCCGGTCGGCCTCCTCGATCGTCTGGTCTCCCTCGGCGTTGACTTGCACGGGCGGGTCCGGAAGTTCCACCCGGCCCCCCTTCGGTCTCTTGCCCCTCCAGGCGGCCCCGATCTTCCGCATGAAGAATTGGGCGAAACTCTTCCCAAACTGGCCGATAAACCCCGCCACCAGGACCACCAAGGCCCACTGCAATGCCGACCAGGTGCTAATATCCAACAATTCCGCCATCTTTCCCATCCATCGTCAGGCTCGATCAGAAAACGGCGAAAGGCATCCGATTCGCCGCTCGCGAACCATGTCTTCCGCGGCGACGCCAGGCCCCCGATTTCCGTTGACATGAGACCTTTGAAAAACGCCGCCGCCGAACCCCGTCGTCATTTCGGCATAAGACAAAGGCCGTGTCTCCAGGATGTTCTGGAAGCCGGTTTTGCTCGGGGCCACGGAAAAGCGTGGATTTTCAAAGCTCTCGACATACAAAGGGACACGCGAGCCCCGGCAGCCGGCGGCTATGGTTCTTGCGTCGGGCGCCCCAGGGCCTCCTCCACCCAGGCCACGATCCCTTCGACGTCATCGAGGGCAAGACAGGGTATCTCCTCTCCCGGCAGCGCCTCATCGCTCGCCACGGCGATAACATGGTCATCGGGGCCGCAGAGACGTTCCCGCCGCAGGGAGGGGCGGAAGACCTCGATCTTGGGGAAGGGATTCTGTTTGTATCCCTCCACGATGATCAGGTCCACATCCCGGATATAGCGCTCCCGCAGCTCGGCGATTTCATAATCCCGCTCCGTGTCCTCCACCACCGCCACCTGATGGGGAGAGGCAATGACGGTGGTTCGAGCGCCGGCCCGCTTATGGCGCCAACTGTCCTTGCCCTCGTGGTCGATGGCGAAGCCGTGGCGGTTGTGCTTGATGGTCGCCACCCGCCACCCCCGCCGGATCAATACGGGGATCATCCGTTCGATAAGCGTCGTCTTACCCGAATTGGACTTGCCGACAATGGAAAGGATGGGGATCGTCTTCTTCACGTCCTGCTCATATACAATATCCCGGTCTTATTCAAGAGGATTCGCCTTTCGCTCCGCCTTGGCCCCACCGATGTCAGGGCGGAGAGAACCGGCGCTTCCCAAGACCGGCCATTAGTGCTATGAACCCCTGGAGAGACCGGCCCCTCCCTGCCGGTTGTCTTCCCGGGCCATGGTTTCACCGTGCGGAAACGCCGGCAAGGCGGGATATTCAATAGACCCGCCAGGGACTGACGGCACGGTTCGGGCAGCGACGGTGGGATGCGACGGGGCGTCGTCATGGTTGTTTCATGGTCGAAGATGAGGATCGATCCACATGGACCTGCAACTCCTGGACAGCGTGCGGCAACTCCTGACCGAGGTGGAAAGATTGGCGGGGGAGAAGATCGCCGGCACGGGAAAACCGGAACTGGCGGCGCCGATCGACCTGCGTCTGGGCGGCAGGGGCGAGCCCCGCCTGGTTCTCGACTATCGGCCCAACCCCGAAGAGGACGTCAACTTCCTCGTCGCCAACCAGGCCGGGCACCTGCTCCGGTTCTTCGCCGCTCCGGCGGCGGCCCGCTTCGTCTCCGTGGCCAATCGTCGGACCATGGCCTCGTTCATCCTGGAAACGGAAAGCGAGCTGGAGCGGCTCGTGGCCGTTTTCAGCCGCGATCGGGTGCGCCGGATGATCGCCCGGTGGTATCAGGGGTTGGTCTTTCAGCTCACCCGGATGCCCGCGGACATCATGGTCCACAAATGGCTCCATGACCGTTTCCCGGAATTGCGACGCCTCCAGCTCCAGGATCTCTCCGCCCAGCGTCGGCAGGCCCGGCAGGCCCTGTCTCCGGCCGTGCGCCTGGCGACCCCGGCCCGGATCTACCGAGCCGCCAACATCATGAACTACGTCTTCTTCAAAAACCTGGAGGATTGTCTTCACGGCGACTTCACCGCCCCATACCACGAAACGATCTTCATCCTCGACGCCGCCGCACTGCTCCGGATAACGGCGGCCCGACAGGAGGACAATCACGCCGGCGACCGGGCGATGATCGACGCCTGGGCCACGGCCCTGGAGCTTGGCCACTGGTACGAGTGGCGGTCGTATGAAAATTTCTCCTCACCTTGTTGAATTCATAGACAATAAACCGTTGACTTTCGCCGCGGGCGGGAGTATTTTTCTTGTCGGATCACGGAGGGCTCTCCACGGCGTGGTCCGGTTCCTCCCCGGGATGTGGGGGCGATCATCGTCTCCGTTCTGAAACGGCGCGACGGGCGCCGGTGAATTTTATATTTTTTATAATGTTGTTCCATCCTTAATTTCCGGAAAGGAGGCAGTTTATGACCACAACAGTTGTAGTAGTCATCGGTTTTCTCATCTACATGACCCTCTATTTCACCTACGGCAAAAAGATCGAGAGGGATGTAGTCAAGGCGGACGATGCCATCGAGCCGCCGTCGAAGCGGCTCTATGACGGCGTTGACTTCGTGCCCGCCCACAAGGCGGTCCTCTTCGGCCACCACTTCTCCTCCATCGCCGGCGCCGGCCCCCTGGTCGGTCCCGCCATGGCCATGTGCTGGGGATGGCTGCCGGGGCTCCTCTGGGTCTGGGTCGGCAATGTCCTCATCGGCTCCGTCCACGACTACCTGGCCCTCATGGCCTCGGTGCGTTACGACGGCAAATCGGTCCAGTTCGTGGCCTCGGATCTCATCTCCAAGCGCACCGGCCGGGCCTTCTACTGGATCGTCTTCTTCCTCCTCATCCTCGTCGTCGCCGCCTTCGCCAACGTCATCGGCGCCATGTTCGCCAAGACGCCGGAGATCTCCGGGGCCTCCATCTACATGACCATCTCCGCCATCATCCTCGGGTTCCTCATTTACCGGGTGAAGATGAATCTCCCCGCCGCCACGGTCATCGGGATCATCCTCATGATCTTCTCCATCTGGATCGCCACTTATGCGCCCGTGGCGGCAAGCTACGAGACCTGGATGGTGGTCCTGTTTCTCTACATCGTCATCGCCGCCGCCATCCCCGTCAACCTCCTCCTCCAGCCTCGGGACTACCTGAACTCGTTCCTCCTCTATTTCGGCATCGCCATCGGGTTCATCGCCGCCGTCTTCACCTTCCGGGGCTTTGAGGTACCCATGTACTCCAGCTTCTCCCCCGTCCTGCTGGGGGGCAAACCGACGCCCTTCTGGCCGGCCATCCCCCTGGTCATCGCCTGCGGCTCCCTCTCGGGATTCCATTCCCTCGTAGGTTCGGGAACGTCATCCAAGCAGCTCGCCAAGGAATCCGACGGCCTCTTCGTGGGCTACGGCGCCATGTTCACCGAGGGCTTCCTCTCCACGGTGATCATCTGTGCCATAGGCGGCTTCGGCTATACGGCCATCCAGAACGCCCACGTCGCCGCCGCCGCTGCCGCCGCCGCTGCCGCCGCCAAGGCCGCCGCGGGGGCCGCCGCCGCTGGGGCCGCCGCCACTGGGGCCGCCGCTGGGGCCGCCGCCGGGACGCCGCCGCTGGCGCTGACGCTGGATAACTGGGGGGATCTCTACACAAAGACCTCGGAGGCCCTGAAGCTCTCACCCCCCAATATGATCGTCCAGTGTTTCGCCGACATGACGGCCGCCTCCTTCCTGTCCTTCATCCCCACGAAGATCGTCAAGGTCATCGCCGGGTTGTGGATCTCCGCCTTCGCCCTGACCACTCTGGATACGACCAACCGCCTGGCCCGCTACTGCCTCGTGGAGATGCTCGATCCCCTGAAGAAGACCGCCTCGGGTCTCTACGGCACCCTGACAAACCGCTGGACGGCATCCCTCATCCCCGCCGTCATCGGCATCTACCTGGCATGGAGCAAGCAGTTCACGATCCTCTGGCCCTCCTTCAGCGCCGCCAACCAGCTCATCGCCTCCATCGCCCTGATGACGGGAGCGGCCTATGTAGCCAAGCGGATGAAATCTCAGTTCGCCGTCATGGCCGTGGTCCCCGCCTGGTTCCTATGGTTCACCGTGACCTGCGCCATCCTCTGGTTCATGGCCGTGGTCATGCCGGGGGCCATCGCCAAGGCCGCCGGACCCGGCTGGACCATCCAGATCATCATGGGCATCATGGTAATCCTGAATTTCCTCTTCATCTACGACTTCGCGAAGTCCAGGAAATCGGATTGATTTTTACCTATTGAAAGACCGCCGCCCCGGGGAAGGGAGAAATCCCTGTCCGGGGCGGCGCGCCTACAACGACGACGCTTTCTGCTGCTGAGGTTCAGAGAAATCCCTTTCCGGTGCGGCGCGCCCTTCCCTCGTGCCGGCCAACGCCGGCAAGGAGGACCGGGAAGTCGAGGGCGGAAGACAACGGCGTCGGAAAATAGAATGAACGGCGCCATCCATGAGTGTCCTCAAGGTCTTGCCGGGGTTTCGCGGCACCTGCCGGGCCGGTCTCATGCGGAGAGCCGGTGGGCGCCACGGGCTTCGTCTTCCGTTTTGAAAGGTAACGTCCGGACCGGAAATGGCAGCGACGGGAGAACCGGAGGAGCGTATCGGTGGTGAAAACATCTTCTTTTCTCAAGCAGTGCCGGGAACTCCTCGCCGGCATGGGGGCCGCCCAACGGGAGGCGGCGGCGTCCCTGACCTGCCTGGAGGTCCAGGAGCTGGAAAACATCTTCGCCCTCCTGCTCCTCGGGGCCTTTGTGGGCCTCCCCGCCCCGCCGACCTTCCTGTCCGTGGAACTCCTGCCCTTCATGGACCGGGAAATCCGGATTCTCCACCAACGGGCCGAGGACGCCCATGACATGCTGGCGGAGATGATGGGATCCCTGGGGGCCGACGGATGAAGATCCTCTTTTTCACCGGCAAGGGGGGGGTGGGGAAATCCACCCTCGCGGCGGCGGCGGCCTGGCAGCTCTCCCGGCGGCGCCGGGTCCTCATCGTCTCCCTCGATCCGGCCCACAACCTGGGCGACATCTTCGGGGTGGAGATCAAGGGGCGGCGCCGACGCTTCACGTCCCGCCTCCACCTGGACGAACTCGATATCAAGAAGATGGCCCGGGCCTACCTCGAAAGGGAGGCGCAAGTTCTTTCCGAAACATACAAGTATCTATCCGTTCTGAATCTCGACCGTTGCTTCAACGTGCTGAAATACTCCCCGGGGATCGAGGAATATGCCCTGCTGACCGGCATCGAGCAGACGATCCGGGAGGAGCGGGATTTCGACTACCTGATCTTCGACACCCCCCCCACGGGGCTGACCCTGCGCTTCCTCGCCCTTCCCCAGGTAACGGTGACCTGGATCGACCGTCTGGTCGCCATCCGTCGGCAGATCCTGGAAAAACGCTACACCATCCAGAAGATCCGTCGTCCCCTCCGGGAAGGGGAAACCCGGAAGGAAATCCTATTGAAGTTCAGCGAGGACGAAGACGAGATCATGACGCGCCTCAAATCCCTCCACGAAAATTACCGTCGGCTTACGAACCTCCTTCAGGGCGGGGATTGCGGCGTCGTCCTGGTCTTCAATCCGGACCTCCTCTCGCGGCGGGAGTCGGAACGTCTCATCGAGGGGCTCAACGATCTAAAGCTTCCCCTGCGCCTCCTGATCCAGAACAAGGTGACGGCGGCCAACGAGGAGATCGCCGCCACCGTGGCCAATTCCCTCCGGCAGACCGCCGGCGGCGGGGTTCCGCTGCGCTATGTGGCCTTGAACGACGCCCTGTGGGCAAACACGGGCAAACTCCACGACATCCCCGAAGACCTGGAGGCGGACCTTGAATTTTAGTGATCTCCTTTCCCGGGAAGACATCGCCACGCAACCCCTCTTCTATCTCTTCATCGTCTTCTCCGCCCTGTTGGGCTTTGGCTTTTTCCGGGGAAAGCGGGTCAACGACCGGATGTTCCGCAGCGCCTTTCAGGATCTCATCGACGTCTTCCGGCCTGTGGATCAGACCTTTACCAACATCGGCGGGTCGATCGGCTACCATGCCCAACTCACCGCCGGAAAAGCCGATTTCGTGGAAAAGGTGGAGGCGACCATCACCTTCCTCCCCCGCCAGGCCCTCCTCTGGATGCCCTTCTCGCTGCTTATCCGCAAATACGACCGCCTCTTCATCACCCTCCATCTCCGCCACAAACCCCTGGCCGAGGGACACCTCATCGAAAAGGGCTACGCCGGTTTCCGGGGGCCGAAGATCACCAATGCGGCCCGCCTCCAGCAGGAGCAGATCCGTTGGGGAGACAGTTTCTTCCTCCTCTACTACGCCAACGAAACGATCCGCCAGCGGCTCCGCCAGCTCCTCAACCGCCAGGAGACGCCGGGATCGATCCGCCACATCGCCCTGGTCCCGGAGGAAAGGAAGTGCTTCGTATTCATGATCCCCACCCGGGGACAGGTGGGGTCCAATCTGTCCCCGGTCTATCGGTGGCTTCCCTCGGCCCTCAAAATGCCGGGGAAATAATGGCGATTGCCCCGACGGCGGGGATGGCACCCGGGCGTCGGAAAGGACGGGACAGAGACGACCGCCGGGAGGACTCGTCATTTCCGCATAACCTCCGCAAACGCGGGAAAGGGCTTTAGGAAGATGGGACGGAGGTATTGCGCCGCCAAACGAAATAGCGTCAGGCGCCGCGGCGGCTGATTCCCGCCGGTCCGCCCCCCGGATCGCCGGACAGCCTCGCCGCCCGCGGCGTGGAGATAACGAGGGGACGACGACGGACGGATAAACCCTCGCCGCCGCCGGGCCCGACATGGATTCGCCAAACATGCAAAGGAGGTCAAAAGATGGCAAAAAAACAGGATTTGGGTGTTTTCGATTTCGCCGTCAAGGCGGAAAAGGACGGCATGGACTTTTACATGAAAGCAGCCAAGAAATTCTCCGCGAACCAGGACCTCAAGGATCTCTTTCTCGGCCTGGCCAAGGAGGAAGCCAATCACATGAAGATCTTTCTCGATTTCAAGGAGAAGGCCGCGGGGAAGGGAGTGGATCAGTGGCTGAAGAGCCCGGATATTGACGCCTACCTCGAATCCATCGTCCAAGAGGGTCTTTTCCCTAAGGGTGAGACGGTGAACAAACGCCTGGAGAAGGTCGAAACCGTGGCCCAGGCCGCCGCCATTGCCATGGCGGCGGAGAAGAACGCCATCCTTCTATATACGGAACTGGCCAAGCTCTCCCTGGACAAGGAGCAAAAGAAATTCTTCGAAAAGATCGTCAAGGAGGAGAAATCTCACGTGGTCATGGTGGCCAATCTCCGGGCCGATCACGATCCGGCCTACGCCGCCCTGCGTTTCGGCCGGTTCTTCTGAAAGGACCCTCCCTCGGACCCCTCGGCAAAACAAAAAAGGGACGGCGTCGCTGGTTAGCCGTCCCTTTTTTAGCCTCCTTGGAGGTCCGCGTCCGCCCGCCGACCATACGGGAATTCGTGTGATGCCCAACTCATTGTCTAAGGGCATTCTGTGGTGCCAAGAACCTTTTCAAGGTACCCATCTATCTAAAATAGCACAACTATTTTTTAGCTACTGTAGAAGCTGAGTAAGACAAACCCGCGGTCCCGGCGCGGGCGGGCGCCCGGGGCGAGCTTCACCAGGCCGCCAGGGCCAGCCGAATAAAAAAAAATGCGGGGAAGTGAAAATAAAGCGATTCACCAGGCCGCCAGGGCCATCCTCTTCTTGCCGGCCTCCGGCGTTCAGCCCTCGTGGACGATGCGCGTTGCCGAGGGGGAGCGCTCCATCCATTGTTTGATGCGATTGGCGTCCCCGTAGCGGGTCATCTTCCCCTGGGCGTCGAGGAGGATGATCAGGACCGGCCGCCGGGCCACCTCGGCCTGCATCACCAGGCAGCGGCCCGCCTCGTCGATGAATCCGGTTTTAGACAGGCCGATCTGCCACCGGGGGCTCTTCACCAGGCGATTGGTGTTATGGAAGGCCAGGATGCGACGGCCCGACTGGATGAACGCTTCCTCGCAGGTGGTGAATTCGCGGATCAAGGGGTAATGGTAGGCGGCGCCGACCATCCGGGCCAGGTCCTGGGCGGAGGAGGTGTTGCCTTCGGAAAGCCCGGTCGGCTCCGTAAAACGGGTGGCCGTCAGACCTATGGCCCGGGCCTTGGCATTCATGGAGGCCACAAAGGCCTCCCGCCCCCCGGGATAGGTACGACCCAGGGCGTGGGCCGCCCGGTTTTCCGACGCCATCAGGGCCAAAAGCAGGGCCTCCTGCCGGGTAAGGCTCGTCCCCACCGGCAGGCGGGAACGACTGTGCCGCAGGCAGTCGATGTCTTCCCGCTGGATGACCAATGGTTCGTTCAGATCCAGTTGGGCATCCAGAATCACCATGGCGGTCATGAGTTTGGTAATGGAGGCAATCGGGACGACGGCTTGGGGATTCTTCTGGACGAGCGTCTCCCCGGTCCGTTGATCCTCCACCAGGGCAAATCCGGAATGCAAAACCAGCTTCCCGGATTCACGCCCCTTGTTTTTCCCCGCCGGGGATCGCTTATGCGCTTGTTTCGTTCCGCAACGAACCCGGGATTTCGCCGCCGACCTTGTTTTAGTCGATTTTGCCGCGGCCACTCGGGCCTTTTTGGCATGTCTTGTCTTCTTTTTTGTCTTTCCGGCTGCCGGCGTCTTTGCCGGCTCGATCACATTGGTCACGCCCCAAACGGCGGGCAACCCCACCGTCCCCAGGAAAAAGAGCGCACATGCAAGAATTATCCAATGTTTTCGCAAGCTTTTCGGTCCCTCCTCATTAAGGATCCCTTCCTGGCGAGCCCTCTCCCCTTCCCCGCGGGTCCGGGCGGGGCGTCCTTTCCCGTCATTCTCCGCTCCTCCCCCCGGGATATGCGCCCATCTGTATATTTTTTTTGTCTTTTTTTCCAGCATTAATTTCTGGCCGCCAAAGATCCCCTTCCTCGCCGGGAATAGCTATCCGGCCTGTTTCACCTCGGTCCAGAGCCGGTCCATCTCCTCCGGCGAGGCCTCTTCGACGGCCAGCCCCCGTTCCTTGAGCTTCTCCTCCATATACCTAAAACGCCTCAGGAATTTCTCGGTGGTTCCGCGCAGGGCATCCTCCGCCCGGACCTGGACGAACCGGGAGAGGTTGACGACGGAAAACAACAAATCGCCGATTTCCTCTTCGGCCCCCTCGCGATCCTTCGTCTCCAGGGCCTCCGTCAGCTCTTCCAACTCCTCGGATAGCTTGGCGATGACCTGATCCGTCCTCTCCCAGTCGAAGCCCGCCGTGGCGGCTCGCTCCGTAATGGCCTGGGCCCGGGCCAGGGCGGGGAGGGAGCGGGAGACCCCGGCAAAGAGAGGGCTCTCCCGGGCTATCTTGCGCTCCTGGATCGTCTTGATCCTCTCCCAGTTTGCCTTCACCTCGCCCACATCCCGGACCTGGGCGTCTCCAAAGACATGGGGATGGCGGCGGATCATCTTTTCCCCGATCTCTTGGATCACCCCGGAGAAATCGAAATGCCCCCGCTCTTCCGCCAGGACGGCAAGGAAGAGGATCTGGAAGAGGAGATCCCCCAATTCCTCCCGGAGTTCCGCCGGCGCGCCGGAGTCGATGGCGTCGAGGACCTCATAGGCCTCGTCCAAGAGATGCCGCTTCAGGTCCTTCTCCGTCTGGACCCGATCCCAGGGGCAACCGCCGGGACCACGAAGGGTCCTGATCAGCGCCAATAGCTCCGCCACATCCGTCGTCGTTTTCCGCTCCTTCATCCTCTCCCCTCCGCCCATCCCGGGTCCGAAACCTTTGAACATCCACGTTTTCCACTCGCCCCGGTAAAATCCGGGATCGGGAAGGCCATGAATACAAACCACCCGCCACCGGGATGACGATAGAGACTTGGAAACGGCTTTTTTAAAGGTCCTGGCTGGGCATCCACCGCCCTAAGCCCGTCGCTCGCGGCATCGCCGCCGGGGCGTCCTTCAGGAGGTTTCCGCCCTTTCGCGGCGGCGCCGCAGATGGCGGCCGCAAGGATTTCCGGATGCTGCCCCAAGGAAACCATCAGAGATTCTTCATCGCTTTCATTATGTCGCTCTCGCCATGCGACCCGTTGGCCCATGACCCAGGGGCATCGCGCCATGAATCATGGACCCGTGAACCTTCCAATGGAAAATTTGGGTTTAAAGGTCCTGGCTGGGCATCCCCCGCCCTAAGCCCGTCGCTCGCGGCATCGCCGCCGGGCCGTCCTTGCGCCGTCCGCCACCGGGATGGGGGGATCAGCGGCGGTTTTTCATGCACTCCCGGCACCAGGGCGTGTAGCCGCACCTTCCCTTGCAGTTCTCGTAATCCAGGGGGTCGTAATTGACCAGGCGGTGGATGCGGCGTTGGAATTCATCCGGGTCCGGCGTTTCCAGGGCGATGATTTCCTCCGGGCAGACCGCGGATCCGTCAGTCGTCAGGATATTGTCCACACTCTGCCCCGCCTGGAGGGAGATCCCCGCCGCCGCCAGGAAATCCCGGGCCGGCCGGGAGGCCGTCAGGGCCACGACCTCGGAGACCAGTCCCGAAGCGGCGATCAGTCTCGCCGCCGCCAGACCGACCACCCGGTCATGAAGGCGGCAGTCCCGGTATTTGCCCCGGAAGATATCCAGCCACTCCACCAGGGGTTTCAGACCCGATTCCCGGGACATGAAAACCCGTTTTTCCCCGTGGAACATGGCAAGCTTGTAAATCCGAAAATCGTCATCCATCATGTTGACCATCGGCGCAACGGCGCCGGAAGAGGGGCTGCGACTATCCCCCGAGGATATGGTAAGGCAACAACGCCAGAGAAGACCCCCGCCACCGGCCCCGGAGCGTCCGGCAAGGGGACGGCCCGGCGGCGTTTTCCGGGCCGATCCCTGATGAAGACGGTCGCTTCGCCCTTTGTGGAGGCCTCCTGGCAATCCATGCATGACGCTCCCGATGGCGGGCCATGTTCGCCAAGCCAGGGAGCGGACGCCTGTCCGGCGATCTGTAACGCAAATTCCCCGAAGAGGTCAAACAAAAAGGATGGTTCTGCAGGGTAAATTTGTTCTCAATGTAAGTAGTTGATCTTGAATGATCTACTAAAACTGAGGCTCGTCCTGTTTTCAGCCACTTAGAGATAGAACAAATTTACCCTGGATGGTTCCGCCGGCTGTTCGCATCGGTGAGATTGTCCCCCTTTTTCATCGGTTGTAGATGACCCCCATGGAGCATATACAACAGGTTTTTCTCTTCCCTTGCATCGTCACCCCCCCTGATATGGTGACGACAAAGGAACCAGAAAAACCTGAGGAATCAAAGGACTAAGAGAAACAAAAAAACAATGAAATATCTTTTGTCCGTTTTTCAGGAACTAAAGGAAGTAAAAAAAAGAGCTACAAGGGGGGGAGAACCGAATTGATGTTTTCGGGGGATATTCAAACTGATGATTACATGGACAAGGACGCTCCTCAAAAAATGGGGGAAATTTCCGGAGGCAAAACTTTTTGACCGTCGTCAATTACTCAATAATATCAGATACTTTACCTATGCCGGCGCACCGGCATACCCTGTGAAAACCTTTTGTCGGCGGCGCCCTATGCGGCGTCTTGTCGGCCCCTTGGACGGCGCCCTATGCGGCGCCTTGTCGACCCCCTGGACGGCGCCCTGGCGGCGTTTTTTTCGATCTTCCTGTCGGCGCCCTATGCGGCGTCTTGTCGCCCCCCTGGCGGCGTCTTGTCGGCGCCCTGGCGGCGTCTTGTCGGCGCCCTGAACGGCCCCCTGGCGGCGTTTTTTTCGATATTCCTGTCGGCGCCCTGCCCTGGTGGTCATTTACCACGCGCCCGACGGCCTCTCGATGGCGGCGCATTGGGTTGCCAGGGCGGCGTCGCGGGTGGCAAAAATCACGGTAAATTTGA
>JASGUC010000005.1 GCA_030057915.1 Pseudomonadota bacterium | reverse complement strand
TAAATATTTTGGTACTACAAACGGCTTTTTGGCCTCTGAGATATCGTAACCTATTGATATAACTAACTTCATATTTTCAAAAACTGCCAAATTACCACTTTTTGAGGGGAAAAATCATGAACTTGGGTTATCAAGGGAAGGAGACGGCCGGCGAGGCCGCTTGGAGCATGGTTTGAGGGGCGGCCGCCGGCGTGGTCATGGCGGCGCTTCCGCGGAAAAAGGCCTTGACAAATGTCTCTGGCCTAACTTACCAAGGAGAGAAAAACAGGAAGGAAACCACATACGGGCGCGGGGATGATAAAAACAATCTTGATTGTGGACGATTCGCCGGTGGCGCGAAAAATCATGCGGAGCTGCCTCCCCAAGGACCGGGCCTTTGTCGTCGTCGAGGCCGGGGACGGCTTGCAGGGTCTCCAATTGTTTCAAAGCGAGTCCCCCGATCTGACCTTCATAGATCTGACCATGCCGGTGATGAACGGGGTCGAGGCGCTGAAAAGGATGAAAGAGATCAACCCCCAAGCCGTCGTTGTCGTCGCAAGCGCCGACATCCAACCGAAAACCGTCGCCATGGTCATGTCTTTAGGCGCCTTCTCCATGCTGCGGAAACCCATTTCCAGAGAATCGGTGGCGGAGGCCATCCGCCGGGTTGAAGAACCGGAAGGCGCAAACTAATCCTTATGGCTGAAGATCCCAGGGAAATCCTTTCCGAGGAAGAGAGAGACGTCCTCCAGGAGGTCATGAACATCTGCTTCGGCAACGCCGCCGCCGAGCTTGCCGAGGTCATCGACATATATGTCGTCCTCAGCGTGCCCACCGTAAAGGTGATCAGCGCCGACGGCCTCCCGAACTATATCAAGACGGAGATCCGGGACTACCGGGACGTCAGCCTGATCGAGCAGAATTTCTGGTCGAAATTCAAGGGCGCCGCCCTCCTCGTCTTTTCAAGCGGCGCCGGCAAGGCCTTGCTTTCCATTATCGGCGGCAGCCAGAACGAGCCGACCTTAAAGTCGGATCCCCTGCGGATACTGGAAAGGGAGACCCTCATGGAGGTGGGGAACATCCTCGTCGGGGCCTGTGTCGGCAAGGTGGCGGAACTGCTTGGCGACGTCGTCTCCTACTCCCCTCCCCGGCTTCTCGTCGGCAATCTGGACGGGGAGAGCCTCTCCGAAAACATCTTAGACGCAAGGAATATCGTGATCGTCATGCAGGCGGTGTTTAATTTCCAGGACCGGGATGTCAACGGCTACATGTTCATCATCACGAACCACGAATCCATCGGCTGGCTCAAGGAAGCCATCCATGTCTTTTTGAAGCAATACGAATGATCTTCAAGCAAGTTGTGGACATGGCGAATATCGGCATCGTCATCCTGGACAGGGAGCTGTATGTACGACACTGGAACAACTGGATGGCGATGCGCACCGGCATCGCCAAGGAAAAGATCTTAGGCGTTCACCTTTTCGACCACTTCCCCAATCTCGACAATCCCCGTTTCCTCCGCAACGTGAAGTCCACTTTGACCTTCGGCAACTATCTCTTTTTCTCCCAGAAACTGCACCACTATCTTTTCCCCATGCCCGCGGAAGGCTCCCTCAACATGAGATTCGACAAGATGCAGCAAAGCTGCACCTCCTATCCCCTCCGCGACGAAGACAACCGGATCACTCACGTCTGTATCACCGTGCAGGATGTCACGGCCATCGCCGCCTACGAGGCGAAGCTTCTCGACATGAACCTCCGGGACAGCCTGACGGGGGCCTACAACCGGCGTTTCCTCGCCGCCCGTCTCAAGGAGGAAATCGATCGTCACAAGAGATACGGCCGGACGCTGAGCCTCCTGATGCTGGACATCGATTACTTCAAGAACGTCAACGACACCTATGGACACCATTGCGGCGATTCAGTCCTGAAATCCATATGCGAGGTCATTTCGGCCATGCTGAGGAATGTCGATTTGTTGATCAGATTCGGCGGGGAGGAGTTCTGCTGCCTCCTCCCGGAAACGGACCTTGCCGCGGCAATGATCCTGGCGGAAAGGATAAGGAAGTCCATCGAGCAGGAGGTCTTCCGCTTCGAGGGTCGGGAAATCAGGCTAACCGTCAGTCTGGGGGTCCATGAATTACATGCCGACCACGATTCCCCCGAGTCGTTGCTGAGGAACGCGGACAAGGCCCTCTACCGGGCCAAGGAAACGGGACGGAACTGCGTATTTTGCATGTAAACCGCCGGGAAGACCAAAGGGTCGGACAGACGGCGCCGCTTGCCCGCCCACGCCGAGGGCCGGGAGGGAGACATGCCCGAAAACGGAAGGGAGCGATGATCGATTTCCTCGCCATGGGCGGCGTGCTGGGTCTGGCCGCCGGCCTGTCTCCCGGCCCCCTTCTGACCCTGGTGATTACGGAAACCCTCCGCCACGGCGCCGGGGCGGGGGTGAAGGTGGCCCTGGCCCCGGTCGTCACCGATCTGCCCATTATCCTCGGCGTCTTCTACCTCCTGAGGCGCTGGGCCGATTTCGAAGGCCTCCTGGGGGTCCTGTCTTTGGTCGGCGGCCTTTTTGTCGTCTATCTGGCGGCGGATAATCTTCGCGCCCAAAATACGACGTCCGCCGTCGGGGAGGAAGGGACGCCTCGCCCCCTCTTGAAAGGCGTCATGGCCAACGCCCTGAATCCCCATCCCTATCTGTTCTGGGTCACCGTGGGGACGCCTCAGGTGGTCAAGGCCCTGAACCTGGGCGCGGCGACCCTCGCCGGATTTCTCGGGTCCTTTTACGCCTGCCTCCTCGGGGCGAAGGTCCTCCTGGCTCTCCTGGCGGGCAGATCGCGACGATTTCTCGCCGGCCGGGCCTATCTGTTCACCCTGCGCGCCCTCGGCCTGCTCTTGATTGGTTTGGCCGCGATCCTCTTTCACGACGGGCTGAAGCTCCTGGGCTGGCTCTGATCGGCGGCCTCGGGGGCGACATAGCTCGAAGCGGTCCGGTTTTCGACGGTCGTTTTCGCCCCAATCTCATCACGACGGGGCCTGCGGAGACCTCGCGGTCCCAAGGTTCCCGCATGAGGGAAGCAACGACCCACGGCCATCGCCGACATGAAAAGACCTTTTCAAGGATCTCTTCAAATCAATGGGACGCAAAGACCGGAGGAACATTAAGGCGCCAGGCCAGGGCCATTCCGACGACAGACCGTAGGATCCGGACGACCGAGGCAAAACGATGTTTTGACTTTGCCCGGTCGAGTCATGTATGATCGGGCGCGATTCAGACCCGCAACGCCCGGTCGTAAAAGGAACGGCAAGGGGGCGGACGTCCCGGAGACATCCGGCGGCCGCTGCCGCCGCCAAGGGAGGAACGGGGGATATGCCCTTTTCGGGCCGCCGGGGCGATCGGGAGCTGAATAGAGATAAGATGCGAATTTATATAGGCTTTGACGACACGGACGAGGAGGGTGGGGAATTCGGCACCGGGAAGGTGGCCCGCCGGCTGGCAGATGAGCTTCCCGCCGGCTGTCGGCTCTGGGGAGTCGTCCGCCAGCAGCTTCTGGTGCATCCGCGCATCCCCTTTACGTCCCACAATAGTTCCGCCTGCGTCGTCCTGGACACGGACGATCCGTCCCTGGCGCCGGCGCTGCTGTCCCGGGCGGCAAGGCATATCGAAAGATCGGCCGTCCCCGGCAGCGATCCCGGGCTATGCTTCGTCGTGGCGGACGACCCTTCCCTGCCGGCGCTCATGAGCTTCGGACTGCTATGCGCCAGGCGGATCATGAGCCAGGCGGAGGCCCGACAGGCCGCCGGCCGCGCCCATCTTTCCGGACATGGCGGGACAGACGACGGGATCATCGGCGCCGCGGCGGCTGTCGGCCTCACCGCCTCGGGTTGGAGCGGCCGCTTCATCGAATTTGCCGGCCTCAGGGATTTTCCCGATCCCGTCACGGTGGAGGAACTGGCGGCAAAAGGGATCCGGGCCGTTTCCCTGGAGCGGGATGTCTTCTGTCCCGCTCCGGAAGACCTCGTCCACACGCATAAATGGCTCCGCCCCCGGCTGTGGGGAGGCGAAGCGGTCCTGCCGGTCCTGCCGGCAGCGTCGGGCGTCTGGGAAAGCATGGGCAGGAAGAGGCGAAACTGACCGCGGGGGCATCCGGGAAGGCGTCTTCACGCCCGGTTTTGTCCAGGCGTAGCCGTCGGGCCGCCCATGTATCGCTCCCCTGCCCTCAAGACAATTTACCCCATCCTCCTCCTTACACCCCCCCATGAGGGGAGATGGGCAACATCTTTCTATACGGGCAAGCCTTGCTTGCCTCTATAAAAAACACAGGAGGCGTCATCATGGCTGGAAAGATCTTTTATCGGGAACGTCGGAAGGTAGGAGAAAAGGAAAAGAAACCCCGTTTCA
Source organism: Pseudomonadota bacterium (assembly GCA_030057915.1). Classification (GTDB taxonomy): domain Bacteria; phylum Desulfobacterota; class Syntrophia; order Syntrophales; family UBA8958; genus UBA8958. The sequence goes on along the minus strand of JASGUC010000005.1, from coordinate 67,151 downwards.
AACTCGTCGCCGTCGCCGGGGCGGACTTGAAGTTTTACAGCGAACACCTGCGGAGAAAGGAGCTGGAGGAGATCGCCGGCGCCGTGGGCGCCGAGTTGGTGCTTCTGCAGGCCGCCAGGGAAACGGATGAAGAAGTGGAGGTCAAGGAATGAGGACCGCGAAATCCCGTTGATCGCCCATCGACGCGGCAACACCCGCGTCTTGACCGACGGATTCGCAAAATGATTGACGGGGGATGCAATGGCCCTTTATCGAGAACGGGATGGAAAACGGCTTCATGTAAAAAGCAGGCTCATGGGGGAGAGCCTGGTGGGCAGGAAGTTTCTGGACGGTCTGGAGGTAGCGCCACAGCAGCGGCTCTTCCCCGACGTCAACGTTGTCAAGATCGGCGGTCAGTCCATCTGCGACCGGGGGAAAAAGGCCCTGCCCGCCCTTGTCCGGGAGATCGCCGCCGCCAAGAAGAAGCACAAAATGCTGATCACCACCGGCGGCGGCACCAGGAGCCGCCACATCTACTCCATAGGCCTGGAGTTGGGAATGCCCACGGGGATCATCGCCAGGTTCGGCAGCTCCATCTCCGAGCAGAACGCCCTGCTGGTGGCCACGCTCCTCTCGTCCCAGGGAGGGATCAAGATCGGTCACGACGAGGTGACCAAACTCTCCATCTACTTCGCCCAGGGCAGCCTTCCCGTCATGCACGGCATGCCGCCCTACGATTATTTCGCCCTCCCCACCTCCCGCTCCCGGATCCCCGTCCACCGCACCGACGTGGGGACCCTGATCCTCGCCGACCTGATCGGCGCTAAAAGCTGCATCTTTGTCAAGGACGAGCGGGGCCTGCACACGGAAGATCCGAAGAAGAACAGCGCCGCCGCCTTTATTCCCGAAATCTCCGTCGCCGAGCTTTTAGCCCGGGACCTGGAAGACCTGATCATCGAACGGCCCTGTCTGGAGATCCTTCAGAAAAGCGAGGTCATCGACCGTCTTCAGATCGTCAACGGCCTGGAGCCGGGGAGTCTAACCCGCGCCTTGGCGGGCGAACATGTGGGGACGATCATCTACAGGGTCTGAGGCCCGCGCCCCGGAACCTGCCGGGAGGGCTTACAGGCCGTCGGCGTCGTCATCCCTCATCGCAATCCCTCAAATTATAAGGGAAATTCCGCAACCTCCTTCCGTCATTCCCGCCATCTCCCGGCGGGAATCCAGTGTTCCCACGCATCCTCTGGGTGTCAGGACACACCCGGCCGGGCGGGATAGGCCGTTTTTAAAAGGCCCTGATGTGTTCATTACGCGCAAACCCGGGGAAAGGGAGACGTTCGAGCCGGACCTCCGGGCAGGCATGTCACGCCTTGGGTTGAGATGCCGCCCCCAACGAGCCACCATGAGATCCTTCAGGCCCTCGCAACATGCCAGGGGGAATCCGTCATCGGGGAAAAGCCCTTCTCCTGCATAATGACATCCAGGTGCGCCAGGCTCATCGCCGTGATGTCGAGGTCGCGCTCCGCCAGCTCGCTGACGCCCTTGAGGGTCACCAGATAGCGCCGGCACTGGTCGCAACTGAAGGCGGTCTCCCGGGGTCGGTCTTCCACGAAGAAGAAGTCCATGCCCTGCTGGGCTTCCCGTTCGCAGTAGGGGCAGATCACCCGGCTGAAGATCCATTCATGGCCGCAACCGGAGCAGTGGAGCCAGCGGCGGGTGATCTTCTCCTCGATGAGGGCGATACTGGGGAACTCACCGCAGACGGGACAGTATCCGCGCCGCCATTCCCTCTCGCCGATCAGCGCCGCGGCTTCCGGAAGGCGTTTTTCCAGGACCACCCGCGATAACTGCCGGAGGAGGAAATCGAGAACCGGGGCCGAAATCGATAATCCCTCCGCCCATGCGGCAACGAGGCGCCCATCCCTCCCGGCATCGACCGGCGCACCGAAATACGAAAACATATCCAGATCCCCGCCGCGGACGGCCCCGGCGATCTGCCCCATGTCGCGGCTGATGAGCGGGAATCCCTCCCCGATGGCGGAGGTCAGCGCCTCCGTCATATCCTCCCAGGGATCGGCGGCGAAAAATAATTGCGCCTGACGGGACAAGGGAATGCCGGCGCCGAAACGGGTGGGATCGAAGCCCGTCAGGGTGACGGCCGGCCATTTTTCGTTCGCCAGCAACCGTGCCCGCGCTAGGAGCAGAGGCCGAAAGGCCTCGATAATCGCCCCGGCGTGGGGGTTTCCGGTGATTTCCCGGGCCATGATACCCCGCAGACTTTCCTCCGTTTTCTTTTCATTTCTCATTGTTTTTACTCCTCGTTTTCCATCCCGGCGGCAAAGGCCTTCGATCGCGGTTGTCTCTCGACAAACCGGTTTCATCTATACAATCGCCCCCACGGTGTCAAGGGATATATGCCATCCATGACATATCTGGAGGGGTTGACTTTTGGGCCGCGTTTCTGTATTAGGCAAAACGAAACATATGTTACGGGAGGTATAAGCCGTTGAAACGATTGTTTGGGGCCCTTGTTCTTTCCTTGCTGCTCATCACCCCCGCCGGGGCGCGGGAGAAGCTCCACGCCGCCGTGGCGGCGAATTTCATCTCCCCTTTCAAGGAATTGGCGCTTATGTTCAAGGAGCGGACCGGCCTCGAAGTAGAGGCGACCTACTCCTCCACCGGACAGATTTACGCCCAGATCATCCACGGCGCCCCTTATGACCTCTTCCTTGCCGCCGACCAGGAGCATCCCCAACTCCTCTACAAGGAGGGCCGGGCCGAGATGCCTTTCGTCTATGCCACGGGACAGGTGGTCTTCTGGACCAAACAGCGGGAATTGTGCGGCATCCGGGGCTGGCGGGAGGTCATGGCCGCGCCGGGGCTGGAGAAGGTTTCCGTGGCCAATCCGAAGACGGCCCCTTACGGCGCCGCGGCGATGGCGGCATTGAAACAGGCCGGGCTGGGGGATGCAATCGCAGCCAAAACGGTCTATGCGCAGAATATCGCCCAGGCCTTCCAATACGCCGCCACCGGCAGCGTCAACGGCGGCTTCTGCGCCCTCTCCCACGCCCTGACGACGGAGGGCGGCAAGGGATGCCATTTCCCGATCCCCGAGGCCCCGCCCATCGTGCAGAGCGCCTGTCTCCTGAAGCGGACGGCGAAACGTCCCGCCGCGGAGGAATTCATCCGGTTCCTCGCCTCGCCGGAAGCCGCGGCGGTAAAGAAGAAATACGGTTACAAGTGAGCGGCCGATGCGGGGCCACGGTTATCCGCCGTCCCTCGGAGGTCGGGGAGGCAGATCTGATCTTAGGGAAACAATGGAAATAACGGAATAATGGCCATGGACTGGACGTCGCTCATCCTCTCCGTGAAACTGGCCTGCACGGCCACCGTCGTCTTGATGTTCGTCACCGCGCCGCTCGCCTGCCTGCTGGCATACGGCCGCCTGCCGGGCAAGGCCTTCCTGGAGGCCTTCATCAATCTGCCTCTGGCCATGCCGCCCACCGTCGTGGGGTTCTATCTTCTCATCCTCATGGGACCCGCCGGCTTCTTGGGCCGCCTGTGGGCCGGGGCCACGGGATCGCCGCTGTTGTTCACCTTCGCCGGCATCGTCATCGCCGCCATCATCTACAGCATCCCCTTCGCCCTGCAGCCCATGCGGGCGGCCTTCGAGAAGATCGATCCCCGGCTCATCGAGAGCGCCCGCGTCCTCGGCCTCTCCCCGCCGGCGATCTTCATCCGGGTAATCCTCCCCAACAGCCTCAACGGCATCGCCGCCGCCGCCATTCTTGTCTTTCTCCACACCCTGGGGGCCTTCGGGGTCATCCTCATGGTCGGCGGCAGCGTCCCGGAACAGACCCGGGTGGCCTCCATCGCCATATACGAGGCCGTGGAAACCCTCCAGTACGGCAGCGCCACCCTGATGTCCCTGGCGCTGCTACCGGTATGTTACCTGTTTCTTCTTGTCGTTCACCGTCTGACCAGGAGTAATCCATGACAATCCAAATCCGCATCCGCAAGCCGCTGCCCCATTTCGACCTGGACGTGGAAATCCTCTGTCCCGAGGCGGCCCTCACGGTTATCATCGGGCCATCCGGTGCCGGCAAGACCACGCTGATGCGTCTCATCGCCGGATTGGACAGGGCCGCCGAAGGATATATCCGCCTCGGCGACGAGGTGTGGCTGGACACCGGGAAGGGAATCTTCCTCCCGCCGCAAAAACGACGCCTGGGCTATGTCTTTCAGGATTATCCCCTTTTCCCCCATCTGAGCATCCATGACAACGCCGCCTTTGCCGCGGGCGCCCGGGGGCCCATCGTTCAGACGTTGCTGACCCGCTTCGGAATCGATCATTTGCAGCAGCGCAGGCCCCACGCCGTATCCGGCGGCGAACGCCAGCGGTGCGCCATCTGCCAGGCCCTGGCCCGGGAACCGCGATTGCTCCTTCTGGATGAGCCCTTCTCCGCCCTCGATGTGTTCACCCGCCGGGACCTCCGGGATGAGTTGCGGCAGATGAAGGAGGAGTTGGGCATCCCCATGATCTATATCACCCATGACGTAAACGAGGCCCTGTACCTGGCCGATGAAATGATCCCCATTGTGGCTGGACGGGTGGACCGGGAATGGATGCAGCGCTCCCTAGCCCGGGTGGACGCCGCCCGGGGCGAGCGTAGCAAGGCGGTCCGGGAACCACGCCTCTCCCTGGCTTACTGACCCCCGCCGCCGTCACCGTCCCTCCCACCCTCGGAGGGGACATCGGGAGAAAGGCGAAACAAGCGACAAGGTTGCGACGACACCCTTTGGAAAGGAGTATAAAAGCAAATGAAATTCGGTTCTTATTCTTATGATGAATATATTCATCTCGTAAAATCGTTTCACGGCAGCATGGCCCCGGGACTGGTCATCGGCGGGTTCATCGTCGAGACGGCCCTGCAGAATCTCCCGGAGGGCGAATTCTTCGATGCCGTCTGCGAGACCTCGGTTTGCCTACCCGACGCCGTGCAACTCCTCACCCCCTGCACCATCGGCAACGGCTGGATGAAGGTATTCGATCTGGGGCGCTTTGCCGTAACGCTTTACGAAAAGGAGTCGGGCAAGGGCATTCGGGTCTATCTCGACACGGAGAAGCTGAAGGCCTGGCCGGAATTCCATGCCTGGTTCTTCAAGCTGAAGCCGAAACGAGAGCAGGATTCGGAAGCGCTCCTGAATCAGATCAAGGAGGCCGGCGCCGCGGTTCTCAGCATGGAGGAAGTCCAGGTAAAGCCGGAAATTACCATCAAGAGACGCATGGGACCCACCGCCGTGTGCCCGCAATGCGGCGAGGCCTATCCCCTCCGCGACGGCGCCTCCTGCCTGGCCTGCCAGGGGAAATCACCCTACGTAAACTGAGTCCGTGGGTGAAGAGAGACCTTTGAAAAATGCCGTTTCCAAGTTCCCGCCGCCATGCCGACGGAAGCCGGAATGCTTTGTTTTCGAGATATTCCCGACCCCGGATTATGCCGGGGCGGCGGGCAATTGTGGATTTTCAGAGGTCTTGGGGAGGCTCGGCCATTCAAGGCCCGTTCATTACATCCCCTCCGCGGAGGGAGGAGGTAAGCGCCGATGGAGATCAAATACAAGATCTGGCTGGAAAAGGACGGCAAGGTGATCTTCGGGCACGGCCGCGAGGAACTCCTCCAGGCCGTCGCTGAATGTCACAGCCTCAACGCCGCGGCGAAGAAGCTCAACATGTCCTACCGGGCCGCCTGGGGCCGCCTTCGGGCATCGGAGGAACGTCTGGGCATCAAGCTCATCGAAAGCGACCCGGCGAAAAAGGGGATGACCCTGACCCCCGCGGCCTCCATACTCCTGGATAGATTCCGACGCCTGGAAAAAGACGCCGATTCCTATCTGAAGAAGACCAGCCGGGAACTAACCGCCCTGCTGGATGGAGAGCAGGGCCCGAATCAAGAAAAGAAAAAGGGGGAGTGAGGCCCGCCCCGGCGGCGCCTCGCCTCCCCCGAAACCTTCCCGACCGTCGCCCGTCAGGCGATCTTTTCCACCGCCACGGCGCAGGCCTTGTATTCCGCCGTGAGGGTAATGGGATCGTAAACGGGATTCGTGAGCCAGTTGGCGCATCCCTCCCGGAAATGGAAGGCCATCCAGACCATCCCCGGCGGCACCTGAGGAGTGACCCTGGCCTTCACGGCCACCCTGCCGCGCCGGGACCTCACCGCAATCGTCTCCCCGTCCGCAATCCCGTATCTATCCGCATCCGTCTCGGAGATATCGGCCGTTTCCTCGCCGAGCAGCACGTTGAGGCCTTCGGAACGTCCGGTTTGGGTCCGGGTGTGGTAATGGTAGAGGCGGCGGCCCGTGCTCAGGACCAGGGGATATTCCTCGTCGGGCGTCTCCGCCGGCGGCCTCCAGTCGATCGCCTTCAAAACCCCCAGCCCGCAGGTAAAACAGCCGTCCTTGTGGAGGTAGGGGGTCCCCTCGTGTTCCAGGCTCGGGGCCGGCCATTGGAGTCCGTTGCCTTCCAGGCGGAAATACTTGATCCCCGCCAGGGAGGGCGCCAGTTGTGAGATCTCGTTGTCCCAGAGTTCCCGGGCGCTGTCGGATTCCCAGACATGACCCATTCTCCGGGCGATCTCCTTGAAGATCCACCAGTTGGGCTTGGCCTCCCCCGGGGGGGCGCTGGCGGTGCGGACCCGGTTGACCCGGCGCTCGCTGCTGGTGAACGTCCCGTCGTTCTCGCTCCAGGCCGCCGCCGGCAGCACGACATGGGCGAACCGGGTGGTCTCCGTGGGGAAGATGTCCTGACATACCAGGAATTCCGCAGCGCCAAGGCAGCGCTCCACGTGCCGTATATCCGGCTCCGTGTTGGCGAGGTTCTCCCCGAAGACGTAAAAGGCCTTTACCTTGCCATCCAGAAGGCCGTCGATCATCTGGGGAATCATCAATCCCGGTTTTTCCGGAAGCCTTTCCACCTTCCAGGCGGCGGCGAATTTCTCCCGCGCCTGGGGATTGTCCACCCGCTGATAGCCCGGGAAGACATTGGGCAGGGCCCCCATGTCGCAGGCCCCCTGGACGTTGTTCTGTCCCCGCAGGGGGTTGACGCCCCCGCATTCGAAGCCGACGTTGCCCAGGAGCATCTGGAGGTTCGCACAGGACATGACGTTGTCAACGCCACATGTATGTTCGGTGATCCCCAGGGTGTACATAAGCATGGCGGGACGGTTGGCGGCGAGACGGCGCGCCACCGTCCGGATCGTGTCGGCGTCAACCCCGCTGATGGCCGCGGCCCGCTCCGGCGTATATTCCAGAACCTTCTGCTTCAGTTCCTCGAACCCCACGGTGCAGGATTCGACATATTTCTTGTCGTAGATGTCCTCGGCGATCAGGACATGCATCACCCCGTTGAGAAAGGCCACGTCCGAACCCACCTTGATCTGGACATGCAGGTTGGCCAGGTCCACAAGGGGCGTTCGCCGGGGATCCACCACGATCATCTCGGCGCCTCCGATCACCGCCATCTTCAGCAGCGAAGCCGCCACCGGATGGGCCTCCGTCATGTTGGAACCGATCACCAGGATCATCTTGGCCTTGGCGAAATCGCGGAAGGAGTTCGTCATCGCCCCGGAGCCGAAAGAGGTCGCCAGACCGGCGACCGTCGGGGCGTGTCAGGTGCGGGCGCAGTGATCGATGTTGTTCGTGCCGATCACCGCGCGGAACAGTTTCTGCATCTGATAGGAATCTTCATTGATGCTCCTGGCGCAACTGACGCCGGCGATGGCGTCGGGACCTTCCTTGGCGATGATTTCCTTGAATTTCCCCGCCACCAGATCCAGGGCCTCGTCCCAGGAAGCCTCCCGGAAGCTCCCGTTTTCCCTTATCAGCGGCGTCTTGAGACGGTCCTCCGAATAGATGAAGTCATAGCCGAAACGGCCCTTGACGCAGAGTCGCCCCATGTTCGGCTCCCCATCCTCCACCGCCGTGACCTTGGTTATCCGGCCGTCTTTCACATGGAGCCACTGCTGACAGCCGACTCCGCAATAGGGACAGGTGGTGCGGATCTTTTGGGTCTCCCAGGCCCGCGCCTTGCCCCGGGCCTTCTTCTCCGTAAGGGCCCCGACGGGGCAGACCTCCACGCACTGGCCGCAGAAGACGCACTCGCTGCCCAGGTAGGGGCCGTCGCCGCCGGTGACGACCTTGCTGTCCTTGCCGCGATAGCCGTAACTTATGGCCCGGTTGACCACCAGTTCGTTGCAGGCCTGAATGCAGCGGCCGCAACGGATGCAACGGGTGAAGTCACGGACTATGAAGGGGTTTTCCTCTTCGGTGGGGTAGAAATCCTGATCCTGGGGAAAGCGCATCTCCTTGATTCCGTAATAATACGCCAGATCCTGAAGGCGACAATCCCCATTCCTCTCGCAGATCATACAATCATGGCGGCCGCTGGACAGAAGCAGTTCCACATTGAGCCTCCGGGCATTGTGGACCCGGTCCGTTTCCGTAAACACCTCCATGCCCGCCGCCACCGGGGTGGAACAGGCGGCCATCAAAGTCCGGGCGCCGGCGATCTCCACCAGGCATATCCGGCAGGCGCCGGTGGGGGTCGTATCCTTGAGGTAACAGAGGGTGGGAATGTTCACCCCGGCCGCCCTTGCCGCTTCCAGAACCGTTTGTCCGGGCTGGTAAACGGTTTCTTTCCCATTCAGGGAAAAGATCGCATCCTTCATCACGGGCCTCCTCGTTGGGTTTAAAGTTGTTTTATAACAGTTATGGCAGCATCCCGATACAATAATTAGCCACGGCAAGTCAAGATAATTGCTGATTATGTTTATATAAACATAGCGCTAAAGGCGGGGTCGCCCGCAGGGGCCCTTTCGGTGCGGCGGCGTCACGACGGCCGGTGGTCATGGGAAAGAGCCGCCTCCAAAAGGCGGATTCCCCAGCGCTCAGGCCGGATTGCGGCCTGAATCCAGCGCTTTCGGCAACCTATCAGGCGCATTCGCTGTAGCCACAGATCCGGCATACGGCGCAGCCCCCCTCGTGAGAGACGATGCCGCCGCATTCGGGACAGGCCCCCTTGACCAGGGTCGTCCGCTCCGGCGCCGTTTCGTAACCATTGGCCGCCATATGGGACTGGATCGCCTTGGCCACCGCATCGGCGCAGGACAGGACCTTGTTTTCCCCGAATCCCGAAGGGGAGTGACAGGAGATGCCCTGGAGCTGCTTGATTACCTGCCGGGCCTGAATGCCGCTCCGCCAGGCCAGGGACACCATGCGGCCTATGGCCTCGTTCTGGGAAGCGGCGCATCCCCCTGCCTTCCCCATCGTGGTGAAGAGTTCGAAAAGACCGGTGCTATCCTGATTTACCGTCACATAAAGGGGACCGCAACCGGTCTGCATCTGATAGGTCCAGCCCTTCAAGACCTTGGGCCGCTCCCTCTTCACCACCCGGCGTCCTTCGTCGTCGCCCAGCCGCGCCGTCTTTTCCTTCCCATTGCCCCGGGACAGGACCTGTTTGTCCCGGGAGCCGTCACGGTAGATGGTGACCCCCTTGCAGTCCAGTCTATAGGCGAGGCGATACACCCGGGCCACGTCTTCCGCCGAGGCCTCCCGGGGAAAGTTGACCGTCTTGCTCACCGCATTGTCGGTGTGTTTCTGGAAGGCGGCCTGCATCCCCACATGGACCTCCGGGGAGATGTCGTGGGCGGTGACGAAAAGGCGGCGGATGTCCTCGGGAACCTCCTCCAGGTCATGGATCGTCCCCTGTTCGGCGATCCTCTTCATCAGCTCCGGGGTGTAAAAACCCCTCTCCCGGGCCATCTTCTCGAACAGGGGATGGACCTCCACGAGGATATCGTCGTCCATGACCTGGCGGACGTAAGAGACGGCGAAGATCGGCTCCACCCCCGAAGAGGCGTTGGCGATGATGGAGATCGTCCCTGTCGGGGCGATGGTAGTAATCGTGGCGTTACGGAGGGGGGGCTCGCCCTTCTGGGCATAGAGGGAGGCGTCGAAATTCGGGAAGGGACCCCGTTGTTTGGCCAGGTGTCGGGAGGCGTCGCGCCCCTCCTCCTTTATGAACTTCATTACCTGGTCGGCCAGTGTCACCGCCTCCTCGGAGTCATAGGGGATTCCCAGCATGATCAGGATGTCCGCCCAGCCCATCACGCCCAAACCGATCTTCCGGTTTGCCAGGGTCGTCTCGGCGATGATGGGCAGGGGGTATTTGTTGACCTCCACGACATTGTCGAGAAAATGGACGGCCAGATGGACCACCTCCCGAAGGCGTTTCCAGTCCACCGCGCCGTTCGCCGTCATCTTGCCCAGGTTGATCGATCCCAGGTTGCAGGATTCATAGGGCAGGAGGGGCTGTTCGCCGCAGGGGTTCGTCGATTCGATGGCCCCGGCGTTGGGCGTGGGATTATCGCGGTTGAGGCGGTCCAGAAAGACGATCCCCGGCTCCCCGTTCTCCCAGGCCTGGGCGACAATGCGGTTGAAGACCTTCCGGGCGTTGAGCATCCCGGTTGTCTGGCCATTGCGGGGATTGATCAGGTCGTAGTCCCCATCCGCCTCCACCGCGGCCATGAAGACTTCCGTCAGACCGACGGAGATGTTGAAGTTGTTCAACTGTTTCTTGTCGGCCTTGCACATGATGAAATCCATTATATCGGGGTGATCCACGCGCAGGATGCCCATGTTGGCCCCCCGGCGGGCGCCCCCCTGCTTGATGGTCTCCGTGGCGACGTCAAAGACCTTCATGAAGGAAATGGGGCCGCTGGAGATGCCCGTGGTGGTCATCACCACATCATTGGCGGGGCGGAGGCGGGAAAAGGAAAAACCGGTGCCGCCGCCCGATTTGTGGATCAGGGCGGTATATTTTACGGCGTCGAAGATCTCTTCCATGGAATCCCCCACCGGGAGGACGAAACAGGCCGACAACTGCCCCAGTTCCCGGCCGGCGTTCATCAGGGTGGGGGAATTGGGAAGAAATTCCAGGGCGGCCATGATGTGATAGAACCGTTCCGCGAGTTTTCCCGTATCGGCCTGGGGGTTGAATTTTCGCTCCGCCGCGGCAATGCTCTCCGCCACTCTCCTGAACATATGGGTCGGCGTCTCGAGGACCCGTCCCTCCTTTTCCCTTTTCAGGTAGCGTCTCTCCAGGACGGTAATGGCATTTTTGGTCAGGCAGGGGATGGCGGACGGGGAAGTCTTCTTTTTCATTGCATTTGTCTCCTCGCTTTATAACCGATGTAAAATGATTATTAAATACAACATGTGGTATGAGGCGGCTTATTTGCCACAACATGTTGATGATGTCAACAATATATTTCCCTCTCCCGCCCGCGGCGCCCGTCCCCGGAAAACCCGGGGATCACCGACGTCGTTCTGGCAAAGACTTCGCCTGTGGCGCCCGTCCCCGGAAAACCTCCTTCGCAGGCGGATGACGCCTGTTTTCCTTTCCACAAAATATCGTTTGACATTCCCGCTCAAGGAGATTAGATAGAAGCATATTTATTGATTTCCTGCTGATTTGGGTCAAGAGAAGATCAGAGCATCCTGTCTGCAAGGTGTGGAACAAGGAAGGCCGCCGTGCTCCGCAGAGTCCGGTGGTTTTTTTATATGCGAACGATGCCGATGAATGGCGGCTCTGCCGGGGATGACGACGGGTCAAAAGGGGAAGCGAGGAGGAGGGGAGCATGGCGAAGAAGCTTTACATCGGCAACCTGGCGGAGGGGGTCACGGAAGATGATTTAATGGCCAATTTCAGCGAGATCGGCAAGGTGGTTTCCCTGGCGATCATCCGGGACAGGATCACCGGCCTGAGCCGGGGATTCGGGTTCGTGGAGATGGCAACGGAAACGCAGGCCCGGGAAGCCATCCGGGCATTCAACGGCGGAGAACTGCTCGGACGGACAATCCGGGTTGACGAGGCCAAACCGAAGGGAGACCAGGGCGAGAGGCCCCGGGGAACGGGCCGCGGACCCGGCGGTTTCGGCAGCCAAACGCCTCGAAGCGGCGGGGCGCGGGATGGACGTCGGACCTGATGCTGCCTCCGCGGCGGAAACGTCCGGATTGACAAAACCGCACGGTTCGTCTAATCGTGGCCGGGAACGAGAAAAAGGAATATTCCGCCCCCTATGATGCCTTCACGAAAACGCCGGCCGTTTTCCTTGCCCTTCGGGACGTTCCTGGTCTTTCTTTTCCTTTGCCCCCACATCTCCACGCCTTGCCTGGCCCACGCCGCGGGGCCGCGGCCACCGCGGGTCGGCTTGGTTTTAAGCGGCGGCGGCGCCCGGGGCATTGCCCATATCGGGGTGCTGAAGGTCCTGGAGGAGATGCGGGCACCCATCCACTGCATCGCGGGGGTCAGCATGGGGGCCATCGTCGGCGGTCTCTACGCGGCAGGCTACTCCCCGGAGGAGCTGGAAAAACTCGTAACCAACATCTCCTGGAATGAGGCCTTCACGGATAAGCAGACGGCGGACAAGCTCTCCTTCCGCCGCAAGCAGGACTCCCTGGATTATCGAATCGACCTGAACCTCGGGGTCCGGGACGGCCGTCTGGCCACCTCCCGGGGCCTGGTCCAGGGGCAGAACCTGAACCTCCTCCTGAAGAAACTCCTGCTGCACACCGCGGACATCAAGGATTTCGATCGCCTCCGGATCCCCTTTCGGGCCGTGGCGGCGGATATCGAAACCGGCGACGCCGTCGTCCTGGGCAAGGGGGACCTGGCGGAGGCCCTCCGGGCGAGCATGTCCATTCCGGGGATCTTCGTGCCCATGGAGATCGACGGACGCATGCTCGTGGACGGCGGAATCGCCAACAACCTCCCGGTAAACGTGGTCCGCGCCATGGGCGCCGACATCGTCGTCGTCGTCGATATCGGCACCCCGCTCAGGACCAGGGAGGGACTCAATTCCACCGCCAGCATCACCGCCCAGGTCATGACCATCCTCATCCAGAGAAACGTCCAGGGTCAACTCCGGACCCTGAAGCCGGAGGACATCCTCATCCAGCCCGATCTCGGCCCGCTGGGAACCACGGATTTTTCCAAAAGCGAAACGGCCATGAAGATCGGCGCCGCGGCGGCGGCTAAAATGAAGGGGCGTCTCGCCGGTCTTTCCACAACCCCGGAAGACTACCAGGTTTATCTGGCCCAGCAACGGCGGGGGGACCCCGGGTCGCCTACCATCGACTACGTCAAGGTGGAGTTCGAATCGGCCCCCTCGGCCCCGGCGTCTCCCCGCCCCGCCGGAGAAACCGGCGGCGAGGGAAAGGGGAGCGACCGGAGGGAGAAACCGGCGTGGTTGACGGGGGCCGGGACGAGGAGGGAGAGCCGTTCCAAGCTTTCCCCCCGGGTGCTGGAGGCCCAGATCGAAACCAGGACGGGGGAAAAGCTGAACATGGAAACCCTCGAAAAGGACATCAATCGCCTTTATGGCCTGGACACCTTTGAACGGGTCGGTTTCCATCTCGAACGGAAAGACGGCAAGACGGGCCTGGTTTTCGATCCCCTCGAAAAATCATGGGGTCCCACTTACATGCGCTTCAACATCAGTCTGGCGGACAATTTCAAGGGCTCCAGCTCCTATACCATCGGCGCACGGCTCACCCGGACCGAGATCAACGCCTTGGGCGCCGAATGGCGGAACGAATTACAGATCGGCGAAACGACGCGCCTGTTTTCGGAATTTTACCAGCCCAGCGATTATTCCACCCGTTACTTTTTCGCCCCCAGGCTCGAATACCGGGAATGGAACGCCTACATCTACAGCTCGGAGCATACGGGAGACATCATGGCCAAGTACCGGATCAAGGAACTTATGGGGGGTCTGGATCTTGGCCGGCAGTTCGGCAACTGGGGGGAGTTGCGCCTGGGCGTCCGCCGCGGCTACGGCGCTTACCGGGTCAATGTCGGGGCCGCCGACCTGCCCACGGACAGTTTCAATATCGGCGGTTTCTTTTCCTCCTTGACCTACGACACCATGGACAACTTCAATTTTCCCCGGCGGGGATTGAACGCCAACATGACCGGCCAGTTCAATCTCCCGGACATGGGTTCCGACTACAAGGCCATCGGAGTCACCGCCAACATCCAGGCCGCCAAGACCTGGGGCCGGATGACGGTCATCCCCGGAATCATTTACGGCGGCGTCCTGGACGGTGACAGCCAGATTCAAGACTCTTACAATATCGGCGGCTTCTTGAATCTCTCCGGATACCTGAACGATGAGCTGTCGGGTCAGGAGGCGGGACTGGCGCGGATCGTCTGCCTCCGAAATATGGGGGCCGCAGGCCTCGGAGATTTCCGCGCCACCCTTTATCTCGGCTTTTCCCTGGAAGCGGGCAACGCCTGGCGTCAACGGAGCGACATCACCTGGGACTCCCTGATTTTCGCCGGCAGCGTCTTCGTCGGCGCGGAGACCTTTATCGGACCGGCCTATATCGCCTATGGGCTGGCCGAGGGAGGACATCAGACCCTGGGCCTGTTTATCGGGCAACGCTATTGATGAACCGGTCGAGCCGCTCCCGCATGCCGGCGAATTTGGGGTTGCAGGTCAGACGCCGCAGGGTGAGGGAATGGAGATTGGCAGCGGTTATCTCCCCCTGCCAGACCATGCCGTCATTCCGGCATCTCCTCATTTTTTCCTGATCGTCCCCGTAATGGAGACAGTTTTTGTATCCTTCCCCCAGACCATAATGGGGATCGTCGCAGGGCATCGGCAGGGCGACATGGGAAAAATCGAGTATCCGCAGGTCTGGCAGATGACTCCCCTCGCAATAGATCTTTCCCGATCCGGCGCATATCGCCGCCTGCGGGTCTCGGGCATACAGGATTACGACGTTGTGCTCCGACGAGGCATAACGCCGAAAAACCTCCAGGGCCCGCTCCGCGTCGATGGTGGCATCCTCCGCAGATAAGACGGCAAATACGGGGACTTCGATGCGTTTACCCTCCTCGAGAAGCCTGTCGATCTCCCCGGTGAGCTGGTAGATCTGATAGGCGGCATTCACCGCAAAGGTCTCATACTTGGCGTAATCCGCGTCGTCCCGGACGTCGCCGACCCAATCCCTCACGACCCGAAGCGCCCCGGCCAGGGCCACGCGCCGGTCTTTCACCCCCAGGGCCGGAGAAACGAGCACAAGCCCCTGGATGTCTTCCCCGCCCAGGACGGCCAGCACGCTCAAGGCGGCGCCGGTGGAAAAGCCGCCCAGGTAGAGTTCCTCGACCTCTTCCTTCATGACGCCAATCCCATATTGCGCCGCCCGTCTCCATTCCTGCCAACGCGCCTCCAGCAGGTCTCCGGGAACCGTCCCATGCCCGGGGAGGAGGATTGTCCGTACGAGAAAACCGCGGTCCCGGAAGTGGCGGGCCAGAGGCCGGAGCATATACGGCGAGTCGGAGAGTCCGTGGATGAGAAGAATGCCCCGGCGGTGCTTTCCGTCCCTGCCCCGCGGGAAGGTCTCCCGATCCGGCGCGAGTTCGAAGGGCAGATTGGCCGCGAGGATGTATTCCCGGTTGCCGTCATGGATGTCCGGCCGGGCCTGGAGCAGCATCGTCCGGGTCTGTTCCACATAGGCGGCGAAAGGCATGCCTTCCTTCCCGGAAAAGACGGCATTTAGCCCCGAGGGCCGAAGACGTGGCGGCCCGGCGGCGCAGCCGGACAACAGGCATCCCACGACAATGGCAATCACGATTGCGGCCCGGAAACCACCGGGCCGGGCGCCGGTCTCTATCTTCATCTCCCCCATTGCCTCCTCTGGAAATCATTACCTTGCGGCCGCGATCCCTCCCAGCCTCTCCTGTCGCGCCCGGCCCATATATAGCCCAGCTCCCCAATCCGGTCAAGGTTGTCCTCCCGGCGTCGCCAAGCCGCGGGCATAATAATCCTTGCCATCCGGCATGGGAAGGGACTATGATTCACTCAAAATTACGACGAACTCGCAAGAAATCGTCAATTCGAGGCCTGGGAAAAGCGCCGCTCTCGACGCCCCCTCGTCAGTGCGGCGGGCGCCGGAATACAGTGTTTTCAAGACCTTCTGGGGTCCGGCCTTTTGCCGGGGCGACCGGAAAGCGTGGCCATTCAAGAGTCTCGACTCAAGGCGACGAAGCGGGAGACGCCCAGGCAAGGCGTGCGAACCCCGGGGGTGAACCGCGTCTCGGTCCGTATCGCGATGAAAGTGAGTGAGGCGCCTTCGCCGCATGGGGACCTTTGCGATGTCGTCATAACCGGTCAGGAAACGTCCCGCGACGCCAAAACGCCAACAGACGAGAAGAGAGGCCCATGGAGGACACGACAAACCCCGCAAGAACCATATCTTCGCCGCCGACGCCCGAGGCGGCGGGAAGCGACGCCGGCGCCCCACCGTCCCCTTCGGGAGGGCGGCAAGGCGCTCGTCGTCGGCCCTCCCGGCGGAGGAAAAAATCTCCCTTCGCCATCGAAGCCGTGGCCGAAACCGCGCCGGTCGCCGACGATCCCTGGGATCCGAGACAGTTCAAGGTTCCCGCCGTTCCCGGCAAAACCAGGTTTCAAGACTTCGATCTGCCGACGCCGCTTCTCCACGCCATCAGCGACCTTGGCTTCCAATACTGCACCCCCATCCAGGGGGAAATACTCCCCAGCGCCCTCTCCGGCAAGGATGCCAGCGGCCGGGCGCAAACCGGCACCGGCAAGACCGCCGCCTTTCTCATCGCCATCATTACCCGGTTGATTGGCCGCCCCCTCACGGGAGAGCGCATGCTTGGCGCGCCCCGGGTCCTGATTCTCGCCCCGACCCGGGAGTTGGTCCTCCAGATATCCGCCGAGGCCCGCCTGCTGGCCAAGTATTGCGGAATCAGGATCGTTTCCGTCTTCGGCGGCATGGATTATGAAAAGCAGCGCCGCCAGCTTGCCGCCGAACCGGCCGACATCGTCGTGGCCACGCCGGGCCGTCTCCTGGATTTCCAGCGCCGCGGCGACCTGGTGCTCAAGAAGGTCGAGGTCCTGGTCATCGACGAAGCGGACCGAATGCTAGATATGGGATTCATCCCCGATGTGCGGATGATCGTCCACGCCACCCCACCCAAGGAGAAGCGTCAAACCCTCATGTTCAGCGCCACCCTCACGGGGACGATTATCCGTCTTGCCTCCTCCTGGACGGTGGATCCCGTAATGGTGGAGATAGAGCCGGAGCAGGTAGCCGTGGACACGGTGGAGCAGATCGTCTATATCGTTACAGAGGAGCGGAAATTCGATCTCCTGCACAACCTCATCGTCCGGCAGGGGCTGGAAAGAGTCCTTGTCTTCTGCAACCGTCGCGACGAGGTGAGGCGTCTCGCCGAGCGGCTGACCCGCTACGGCGTCAATTGTTCGGAACTCTCCGGTGATATCCCGCAGAAAAGCCGCATCCGCCGTCTCGAGGATTTCAAGAACGGCAGGATCAGGGTCCTGGTGGCCACGGACGTGGCCGGCCGGGGCATCCACATCGAGGGCATGGATCACGTCATAAATTTCACCCTGCCCCATGACCCCGAGGACTATGTCCACCGCATCGGGCGCACCGGACGGGCGGGACAGAGCGGGACGGCGGTGAGCTTCGCCGACGAGGGAGACGCCTTTTACATCCCCCCCATCGAGGAGTTCATGGGCCGGAGTCTGCCCTGCATCGAGCCGGACGAGGAGATGCTCCTCAAACCGGAGGCCCTCTATCCGGAAAAGAAGGCCCGTCCCCGAGGCGTCCGCCGCCCCGACAGGGGCGAACCCCGTCCCCGTCCCCGCCGACGCCCCCGCTTCTAACAGCCCCGCTTCCAACGCCGCCCTTATAACGCCGCCCCGGCGCCGCTTCGCGTTCCCGTCACTTGTTGTTGACACGGGAGGGATATTTTCCTATAGGGTGTGGTGAACGATTTGACACAAGGAGGCCCGCAGCGTGAAGGTAGAACTGATATCGCCCATACCCGGAAAGATCATGAAGATACTTGTCAGCGCCGGTGAAGCCATCAACGAAGACGATGAAGTGCTGAAGATGGAATCGATGAAGATGGAAAACCCCATATACGCCCCGGCCACCGGAACGGTTGCCGAAATCAAGGTCAGGGAAAACGACGAGGTCGAAGCGGACGACGTGCTGCTCATCATCGAAGCGGCGGATTGAGGGGCTATCGGACAAAACCCCAGGCCGTTCCGCCTGTCGGGATTATGGTTTATTCAGCAGCCTTCGGAAGGAAGATCGGGATCGACGCCGATGGCGAAAAAACGCTCCTGTCGCCATGATAACCGCGAAGAGAAGGAAAACATGGAGGAGGCGAAACATGGAAGCGAAAGAAGGCGCCAACGGCAAGGAAAAGACGGTTCGTATGAAGGGGAAGCTCCATCGGGGCAAGGATCCGCGGATCGCGGCGGCGGGCTGCCCCCGCAACGGCGAGGTTCCTTGAACGCAAGCGGAAAGGCTTGGGACAACAACCGACGGCCCCGCCGGTTTGCAACGCCGGCGGGGCCTTTCGCGCCCCCTGGTCCCTTTCCCGACGATCCGGGCTGGGTCAACCGCTGACATTTACGATGACCAGGGTGTCGCCGACATCCACCGCATCGCCGGGTTCGACAAGGATGTCGGCCACTTTTCCATCCACCTCGCAGACGACATGGTGGCGCATCTTCATCGCCTCCAGCTCCATCAGGACGTCGCCCGCCAGCACCTCGTCCCCTACCTCGATCGGGATATCCGTTACCTTTCCCTTGATGGAAGACTTGACAACCCCTTCTCTCCTGAGTTCTTCGATCTCCTGGGCGGTCAGGATCCGCTTGTTCATCCACCAGCCGGGTTGGCGGTCTTTCTGTCGCTCTTCCCTCGATCGTCCCTCCATTCCTTCGTGGGGAGGCAGGATGAGTCTGTAAAGGGCATCGTCGAAGACGTAATGATCCATATCGGGGTATTTGAACAACTCGGGATGCTCCTCCAGGTAGCCGGTGTGGAACCGGCGGCGGCGGAAATCCTTCTCTTCGCAGATGGCCAGAAACAGGAGGATTGTCGTTTTCGGCCAGACAATGTTGAAATCCTTCAGGGCCCGCTGGAGGCGGTCGATCGTTTGCTCCCATTCGTAGCCCCAGACGATGAGCTTGGCCAGGAGGGAATCGTAAACCGACGGCACGACGTAGCCCTTGTAGGCATTGCCGTCGATGCGAATGCCCGGCCCCCCGGGGGGATTATATATCTCGACGATTTTCCCCCCTTCGGGGAGAAAGTTGTTTTTCGGGTCCTCGGCGTTTATCCGCACCTCCACGGCAATGCCGTTAAGGCGCACGTCCTCTTGCCGTATATGCAGGGGTTGCCCCTCGGCAATCCGGATCTGCTCCTGGACCAGGTCCTCCCCGGTGATCATCTCGGTCACCGTATGCTCCACCTGAAGACGGGTATTCACCTCCATGAACCAGAATTCATGGGTTCGGGAATCGACGAGAAATTCCACGGTGCCGGCGCTTACGTAGCCGGCCGTCCGGGCCGCCCGCACCGCCGCCTCGTGGATCGCCTCGAGAACCGGCGCGGGCAGATCCGCCGGCGCGATCTCCAGCAATTTTTGGTGCCGTCGCTGAATGGAGCAATCCCTGGTTCCCAGGTGTATGACATGGCCGTGCTGGTCGGCAAGAATCTGGACCTCGATGTGGCGCGGCCTTTCGACATATCTTTCCACGTACAGCCGGTCGTCGCGGAAAGCGGCGAGCGCCTCCGCCCGCGCCGCAGGGATGTTGAGCCTCAGCTCCCGTTCGGAGTTGATTCGTCTCACGCCCCGACCACCGCCCCCCGCCGTTGCCTTGAGGATGATGGGATAGCCGACCTTCCTCCCGAAAGCGGCGGCCTCCTCCTCTCCTTCCCTCCCCGCCGACAGGCTGTCCGTCCCCGAAACCACGGGGATTCCGGCCTGGACCATCATCTCCCGTGCGAGGACCTTGTTGCCCAAAGCACGAATCACCTCCGGAGGGGGGCCGATGAAGACGATGCCTTCCCTCCGGCAGGCCGCAGCGAAATCGGCGTTTTCCGCCAGGAAGCCGTAGCCGGGGTGAATGGCGTCGGCGCCGGCCTGCACCGCGGCCTGGATGATCCGGTCGATATCCAGGTAGCCCCGGTTCGGCTCGTCGCCGATCTGGATGACCCTGTCGGCAAAGCGGTGGAAATAGGCGTCGCTGTCCGGCTTTTCATAGACGGCGATCGCCTCGATATTCATGTCCCGCACCGTGCGGATGATCCGCAGGGCGATCTCACCCCGATTGGCGACTAAGATCCTCTCGATTTTCTTCATGACTCGTCTCTCACCGGCGGAATTTTTGCGCCGTTTTTAACTCAGTTTTCCATCACTGTCAACAACAAGGGAGTTGGCCTCAGGGTAAATTTGTTCTCAATCTAAGCAGTTGATTTTGAATAAGCTACTAAAACTGAGGCACGTCCTGTTTTTAGCCACTTAGAGATAGAACAAATTTACCGTGGAGTTGGCATCGAGCAAATTAGTTCTTCCCGCAAGCGCTCGTTTTCAAGTGACGGCAAACATGGAAAAACCGCTATGTTCGGCTTATAGAGATCAGAGCCAATTGGCCCTGGCAATTGCCTATTTCAATAAATCCTGATAGAGTGTCGCCACTTCAGGGAAAGGGGGAACAGGACCATGATCGACAAGATTCACATAATCGGCGCCGGGGCCATCGGGGCTGTCTATGGGGCGCTTCTGAGCGATATGGACCCGCGCTGCGTCTCCTTCGTGGCCTCCGGCGAGCGCCGGGAACGGCTCCGCAAAGAAGGCATCGCGGTCAACGGCAGGGAATATCTCATCCCCGTCCTCGACAGCGGGGAGACGCACCCCGCCGCAGACCTGCTGATCGTGGCCGTGAAGCACTACCACCTCGACCAGGCCATTGCCGAGATGAAAAGCAGCATCGGTGCCGGGACTATCATCATGTCTCTGATGAATGGCATCGACAGCGAAGAGAGGATCGGCGCCGTTTACGGAAAGGAGAAACTGCTCTATGCGGTCGTGGTCGGCATCGATGCCCTGCGCCAGGACAACCGGGTGGTTTATACCAACCAGGGGAAGATATTCTTCGGAGAGAGGGAAGCCTCGGGGCCGTCCGACCGGGTCCGGCGGGTGCGGGAACTCTTCGACCGCGCCGGGATCTACTATGTGGCGGCCACGGACATTATGAGGGATATCTGGTGGAAGTTCATGATCAATGTGGGGATCAACCAGGCCTCGGCCGTCACCGGGGGCAATTACCGCGTCTTTCAGCAGGCCGGTCCGGAGCGGGAACTCATGAATGCGGCCATGCGTGAGGTCATCACCCTGGCCCGCAAGCTGGGCATCGTCCTGACCTCCGAGGATATGGAGAGATGGCATGCCGTTCTGGCCACCCTCGGCCCGGAGGGCAAGACCTCCATGCTCCAGGATGTGGAGGCCGGGAGGAAGACGGAGGTGGAGATGCTCTCCGGGGTCGTCTTGGCCCTGGGGCGAAGGCACGACGTGGCCGTCCCGGTCAATGAAAGCCTCTACCGACAGATCAGAGAGATAGAGGGGAAAAAGGGCAAAAACTGAAAACGGGCCTCCACATGCCGGCGCCGCGGCGAAGGGGCCAAAACCTCCTGGCGGGAAACCTGGGCTCAAAGGTCTTGGGGCATCGGTCGGCCTTACCGTCGCTGAGTCTCCCCGCTTCCCCCATGGGGATCCGCCGTCTGGCTTCCTGACTTCTCCGCTCCACCCCGGTCATAGGCCGCCGCCGGTTCCATAGCCGTCGTCTGGCCGGCGCCCTCGGCCTCACCGCCCTCGGGGGTCTCCGCGGGGAGGCCTTTCCCCTCCTCGACCCCCGGCGGCCCCTCCAGGCGCGCCTCCCCCTCGTCCTTGCCTTCCAGCTCCGCGATCCAGAGGGGATGACGGCGGCGGGCATAGTCCAGACGCACCGTCCCGGTGAAGATCCCCCGGAACATCGGTCGGTTGGGTTTTAAAGCCAGGGCGCCGATATGGGCCGCCAAGGCCAGGATGAAGAGAACGAAGAAGACATTGTGGATCCAGGTCGCCCAGATGGTCAGGGCCAGGGGCATGTCGGGCGCGTAGAGGTTCTTGTAGGTCTTGACCAGCCCCGAGAGGATCAGCATGGCGATGATGACGGCCATCCCCACATAGGCGAGGCGCTGCTCCGGCAGATACTTGTGAAACGGCGGCTCCTCCCCCTTGCCGAAAAAACTCCCGATCACCAGAATCGACGCCCTGATGTCCTCCCATTGGGGAAGCATGCCCCGTTCGCCGCGGATGCCGTGATAAAGCAAATGAAACACCGAGGCGGCGATAAAGACCACCGAGGCCGCATAATGGATGTAGAGGGCCTTGATGAAATCCCCGGACCATCCGAGACCGGGCAGGGAGGTTATATAGTAACGGTTTGCCAAGGGCAGCTCGAACAATCCCGTCACCAGGAGGATAAGCCCGGAAATGGCGATGGCCCAATGCTCGCCGATCTCGACGATGCCGTGGCGAACGACGAGGCCTTTTTCCGGCAGGATTCTGTCACTCATGGTCCTTTTCCCCTCCTCTCCGGCGATCCCTTCTCCGGGCAAGGGAGAGGAACGCCCCGAACACCCCGGCGGCAATGCCATAGAGCGGCGCCTGGAGCACCGCCTTGCCCATGCGGTCCGTTTCCTCCATCCTTCTCCGTTCCGCCTTCATGTCCGGCCGTCCCGGTTCTCTCCGCATCGTCCCGTTCAATGCGGCAATGGGAACGGGGGAGACATACAGGCTGGAAGTCCCGCCGTTTTCCTTCTTCCCGTAGATATAGCCGCCCATCGCCTTGGCCCGCTCCTCCCCCAGGGCGAAGATCCGCGGACGGGGACCAATGAGCATGGCCTGACGCGGGCAGACTTCGATACAACCGGGAAGCTTTCCCGCCGCCAGCCGCTCCTGGCAGAGGTCGCACTTGTACATGACGCCGTTGCCCGCCAGATTGGGCAGTACGTGCAGGTAGATCCCCACGCCGGACTGCCGTTGGGGAATCTCCCAGGGACATACGGCCTTACACTTGGCGCCGCCGAAACAGAGGTCCGGGTCGATGACCACCGCCCCGTTTTCGTACTTGTGGTTCGCCGAAAAAGGACAGATCGTGGCGCAGGCAGGATTGTCGCAGTGCATGCACCGACGCGGCACGAAGACGGTCCGCGCCCGCCCCTCGAACTCGACCTCGGCCCGGTGGACATAGATGAAGTTATAGGGCGTCAGACGGTCGAACACCTCCCGGCGCCGCGACCAGTCCTCCACCCCTTTCCGCGGCCAGGGCGTGGGAATCGGCTCGCGAATCGGAGGGATCTTGTCCTTGTTGATCTCCTTGCAGACCGCCACGCACGCCGGAACCGGCCGTTCCGCACAACCGTCGCAAAGGCTCAGATCGATCAGGGTCGCCAGGCGTCCCTCCCCGGCGGCGATCGCCCTGCCGGGTCGGGGCAGTCCGGTACCCGCCGCGGCGACGCCCGCCGCCGCCTTGAGAAACGAACGGCGGTTTAGGCCGCTTTTCCTTTCCGCTTCCATCTCCATCCTCCCTCAGGCGAGATCCATGTAGCGGGCCAGGACCTTCCGAAAATCGGCCAGGGCGGCTTCCGGCTGTTGCCGGGCCTTCTCCAGGCAGTCTTCCAGATATGCCTCCACCACGGCGACGCCCGCCCTCTTCATCGCCGCCGTGACCGCAGCCACCTGGATCAGGATGTCCTCACATGGTCCTTCGTTGGCCACCATATTCTGGAGGCCCCGCAACTGGCCCTCGATCCGCCTGAAACGATCCATTATCCGTTTGCGTTTACCTTCCATGTTTATACCCCGCGGGGGTATGTTAGGCATCGCCCCCGGTCCTGTCAAGGGCTTTTTTCGTCGTCCTCCTTGACAAGCCCGGGATCGTGATTATATTGGCGGCGTGGTTTTATCGGTTGGAATTTCAATAATTTATTGCGCACACAGAAAATTTTTTCATAAAGGGAGGTAAGGCCTATGAACATTAGACCGCTGCACGATCAAGTACTCGTTATCCGCCAGGAAAGCGAACAGAAGACCGCCGGTGGGATCATCATCCCCGACACGGCCAAGGAAAAGCCTATCGAAGGAAGGCTGGTCGCCGTTGGCCCCGGAAAGATGGACCGGGAAGGAAAGCGGATCCCCATGGATGTCAAGAAAGGCGACCTGGTCCTGTTCGGGCGTTATGCCGGCACGGAAATCAAGATCGATGGCGTGGAACATCTAATGATGAGAGTGGACGACATTCTCGGCGTTTTGGAATCATAACAGGAGGGAGAAAGCATGGCAGCAAAAGAAATCAAATACGACCATCTGGCCAGGGAGCGGATCATGAAGGGCGTGGATACCCTGGCGGAGGCCGTCAAAGTCACCCTGGGTCCCCGGGGACGCAATGTAGTCATCGACAAGAAGTGGGGCGCCCCCACGGTCACCAAGGATGGGGTCACCGTCGCCAAAGAGATAGAATTGGAAAACAAATTTGAAAACATGGGCGCCCAGATGGTGAAGGAAGTGGCCTCCCGCACCTCCGACCTGGCCGGCGACGGCACCACCACCGCCACCTTGTTGGCCCAGGCGATCTACCGTGAGGGATCGAAGCTCGTAGCGGCGGGCATGAACCCCATGTCTCTGAAACGCGGCGTCGATAAAGGCGTGGCGATGGTCACGGAGGAGTTGAAGAACCTCTCGAAGACCGTCAAGGATAGAAAGGAGATAACCCAGGTCGGCGCCATCTCGGCCAACAACGATTTCAGCATCGGCGAGATCATCTCCGAGGCCATGGACAAGGTGGGCAAGGAGGGAGTCATCACCATTCAGGATGCAAAGGGCATGGAAACGACGCTGGAGGTCGTGGAGGGCATGCAGTTCGACCGGGGCTACATATCTCCCTATTTCGTCACCGACCCCAACAAGATGGAAGTCCGCATGGAAGATCCCTACCTGCTCCTCCACGAAAAGAAGATCAGCTCCATGAAGGACATGATCCCCATTCTCGAACAGGTCGCCCGGACAGGGAAACCCCTCCTGATCATAGCCGAAGACCTCGAAGGCGAGGCCCTGGCCACCCTGGTGGTCAACAAGCTCCGGGGCACCATCAAATGCGCCGCCGTCAAGGCCCCGGGGTTCGGCGACCGGCGCAAGGCCATGCTGGAAGACATCGCCATCCTCACCAACGGCAAGGTGGCGTCGGAAGACATCGGCGTAAAGCTGGAAAATCTTACCCTCGCCGACCTCGGCCAGTGCAAGCAGGTAACGATCGACAAGGACAACACCACCATTGTGGACGGCGCCGGCAAGAGCGCCGATATCCAGGCCCGGGTCAAGCAGATCCGCGCCCAGATGGGGGAAACGACCTCCGATTACGACCGGGAAAAGCTCCAGGAACGGCTCGCCAAGATCGTGGGCGGCGTGGCCATCATCAAGGTCGGGGCGGCCACGGAAATCGAAATGAAGGAAAAGAAGGCCCGGGTGGAAGACGCCCTCAACGCGACGCGGGCCGCCGTGGAAGAAGGCGTGGTTCCCGGGGGTGGCGTGGCCTTCCTCCGCAGTCTGAAGGTCCTTGAAAAGGCAAGTCTCCCCGAGGACGAGCAGCACGGACTCAACATCGTGAAACGGGCCCTGGAAGAGCCCCTCCGTCAGATCGCCGCCAATGCGGGCTTCGAAGGCTCCATCGTGGTGGCAAAGGTCAAGGAGGGGAAGGACGACTACGGATTCGACGCCGACAAGGGCGAATACACAAATCTGATGAAGGCCGGGATCATCGATCCCACCAAGGTGGCCCGTCTTGCCCTTCAGAACGCCACCTCCGTGTCTTCTCTCCTTTTGACCACGGAGGCCATGGTCGCCGAGGCCCCCAAGAAGAAGGCGCCGCCGATGCCCCCGATGCCTCCCGGCGGCATGGGCGGAATGGGTGGGATGGGTGGAATGGGTGGAATGGACGACTACGATTATTGATCGCGCCGGAATCGAGCCCTAAAGATGCGGGAAAACAGCAGCGGCTGGAGACGAGAATCTCCAGCCGCTTTTTTCTTTCTCCCAAACGGCCTTCCCCTAGGCCGCGCCGTTCACTTTTTTGCGTACTGGGCCTCGATCCGATCTTTGTACCTGTCCACTACCACCCGGCGCTTCAGTTTCATCGTCTGGGTCAAAAGACCGTTTTCCAGGGTGAAATTCTCCGTCAGGAAGACGAACCTTTTGGGGATCTCGTAACCGCCGTATTTCTTCTTCAACAGTTCCGTGATCCCGTTGACGATCAGGGAGCGGATATCCTCCCGTTCCATGAGGGTCTCCATATCCTTGGGCAGGCGATTCTTCTCCGCGTAAGCCTCCAGGGCGACAAAGTCGGGCGCCACCA
This sequence comes from Pseudomonadota bacterium, assembly GCA_030057915.1. Taxonomy (GTDB): domain Bacteria; phylum Desulfobacterota; class Syntrophia; order Syntrophales; family UBA8958; genus UBA8958. Next base: position 40,815 of record JASGUC010000005.1, on the reverse strand, counting down.
GGCAGATCGTAAACGGCCGGTTCTCCCCGTAAACCAAGGCGTTTTGCACGTAGGGATGGAGGCAGATGTCCTCCTCCATGGCGGCGGGAAAGACAAATTTTCCGTTTTCCAGCTTGAACTGTTCCTTGATGCGGCCGGTGATGTAGAGATAGCCGTCCTGGTCGAGCCGTCCCCGATCGCCTGTGCGAATCCCCCCGTCGTCGGTCATGACCTCCCGGGTCTGGTCGGGTTTGTTGTGATATCCCTTCATCACGTTGGGTCCATAAACGACGATCTCGCCGTCCGTGGCGCCTTCCTCGACGACCGAGGAGTCGATGACGATCTTGACCTTGTCGATGGCCTGGCCCACGGAACCCAGCCGGCAGGCATAAGAGGCGTTCATGGAAATGGCCGGCGAGGTCTCCGTCATCCCGTAGCAGTCGTAAACAGGGATGCCGATGTCGAAGAAGAACCGGGCGATATCGGGGTTCATGGCGGCGCTGCCGCTCATGCAGCCCATAAGGCGTCCCCCCATCCTTTCCCGGACCTTCGCGAAGACCACCTTGTCGGCGATCTTGAATTTAAGATTGACAAGGGGACAGTTCTTGCCTTTCGCCGCCAGTTCCCTTTTCTTCCGCGCCGCGGCGACCCCCATATCGAAGATTGCCTTGGCCAGCCCGCCCGTCTCCTCCATCCTTTTCTGGAGGCCATCATAGATGCGATTGAAAACCCGCGGCACGGCGACGAGCCAGGTGGGTTTCACCAGGGCCATATCCGCCGCCACGGTCGCCGCGCTTTCCGCCAACCCCATGGAGGCCCCCAACCTGATGATGGCGTGCAATTCCGCCGTCTGCCCATAAGAATGGGCCCAGGGCAGGATGGCCAGGGTGCGCCCCTTCTCGTTCAGTTCCGGATATTTCTTTATCCCCGCCAGGGTGTTGCTGGTCAGATTGGCATGGGAGAGGAGAACCCCTTTCGGATCCCCCGTCGTCCCGGAGGTATAGATCAAACCGGCAATGTCCTCCGGAGCGGGCCGGAGCGCGGGCGCCGGATTGGACGTGCCCGAGTTCTCCACCGCGGCCATGCTGTCGTCGCCGGTGCCCTCGATAAGGAAGATCCTCTGCAACGTCGGAATATCCTTGGGAAAATCCTTGATTTTTTCAAAGATCTCCGGCTTGGAAACGAAGAGGATCCTGACCCCGCTGTCCTTGATGATGTACCTCCAGACGTGGAGAAGCTCCGCCTCATACATGGGCACGAAGCGCCCCCCCAATCCGTAGGTCGCAAAGGAGGCGACGGCCCATTCGACGCGGTTGTTGGCAATGATCCCCACCGCGTCTCCCTTGGTCACCCCCAGTTGCGCCAGGCCGCCGCGGAGGTCGTCCACCCGTTTCCCAAATTCCCGATAGGTAATCCACTCGTAGAGGCCCTGCCTGTTCTTGGCGCCGAACAGGAGATTGTTGGGATACTTGGCAAGGCTCTCCTCCAGCAACGCCACCAGGTTGTCCGGCTTGTCCAATCGATAGGTGCGCATACTCTCTCCTTGGATAAGAGGATTCCCCCTCCTTCTTTCCCGCGGAGAGACCTTTGAAAAAAGCCGTTTCCGAATCCCCTCATCATCCCTGTGACAGTCGGGATACTGTGTTTTCAAGGCGTTCCCGACCCCGGATCTTGCCGGGGCGAAAGCAAAACATAGATTTTCAAAGGCCTCGCGGCTGCTTTTATATGACCGGGGCTCCTGTTTCAAGCCCTTTTTATCCTTCCTGGCGGTCGCCCAAGGGGGAAGGCCGCCGGCGCGTGCGGCGCCGAGACCTTGGGAAAAGGACGCCGCCGGGGCACGATAATTCTTTCGCCGCGCCCCGCGGCATCGCATAACTCCCGTTGATTATTGGACGGAGGGCGCCGGGGAGATGTCGAGCGGCCTTTCCGAGGCCTCCCGGGGCGCGGCTCAAAGGCCTGCGCTCTTCATGCTCCAGGCAAAGGCGATGAAGGCGCCGTCATGGGAAAGGCTGATGTCGATGTCCGCCGGGCGGCCGTCGAGAAAGATCCGGGGAGGGCCTTGAGGGGCGCCGGGAGCGCCTTCCCGGCGGACTTCCAGGCGGCCTGGCGAGGTTTGCATGACGCCGGCCAGGCGATGAATCGCCGCCCGGCGGACCGCCGCAGAGGGATCGGAGGAGACGTCTCTTACCTCCTCCCGGAGGAGTATCCGCGCATCCGGCGGGGCGCCGCGGCTATTGCGCCCCCCGTTTGTCGCGGCGAGGCAATGGACGCGCCTCGAGGAACGCCAGGACACCAGCGCCAGGCAACCCGCCGGGGTATCGATCAACCCCCAGCGTGCCACGGAGGTCGTCGCTCGTCCCACCGATGCCGGGAGCAAGGCCGGCGGCGGCTTGCCGCCCGGTCCCGTGTCTCCCCGGCCCCTGCCGTGGATCAGGGCAACCGGGCGCCTCGGTTTCTCCCGATCCCGGATTTCAATCCCCTCGTCCTCGAGCAGGATCTCCCAAGACATGGCGCCGTTCGTGCCCCTGGACAAGCCATCGGCCCGGAGATTCCACCGAAGGGTCAGGACGCGATATGCCTTGGGAATGAATCCCAAGCCCGGCCGTAACTTGACCGCCGCCTTGAAGGCCGCCTCCTTGGCTGCCCAGAGCGTCCACAGCATCGCGTCGGGATTCGACGCCGCATCGATTCGCCGCCCCTCCTCCGTCGTGAATACCCGGTCGCGGAAACGTCGATCCCGGAATTTCCCCTTGTTGCCGGGATCCGTCAAATCGACGATATCGTTGCCGATGATGGGCAAAATATTTTTCCTCCATCTGGACAAGGCGGGAGATGATCTGTCCCGCCAGTTCCCGCTGCCCCCGCAGACCTTCCCGTTCCGGACGCCGGGGATGAAAGGCCTCGAGATGGACGGTAAAGGTCTCTCCCCGGGCGGGCAGATCCGAGTAGCATTCCTGTCCGTCTCCCCGAAGATAGACGCACAGGACCCGGCAGGAGGGATGATCCTGGAGGAGACGTCCCACGCCGTAGGAGAAATTCTCCTTGTCCACCCGACCGGTGCGAGAGCGACCCCCCTCGGGAAAGATCATCAACACCTGCCTCCGGCGCAGCACCTCTTTGCATTTCGCCATCGTCTCCCACATCTCCTCCTGGTTCCCGCCCCGTCGGACGGGGATGCACTTCGCCAGATAGCACAACGCCGCCTTCCACAACTGCCTCTGGAAATTCGCCTTTTCGGGAAGGTTCCACGGAATGGCCCGGAATTCGCGCCAATGATCTACCAGGGACATGAGGGCATAAACGATGAGCATGGAATCGATCAGGGTCAGGTGATTTCCGCAGATCAGCCAGGGCCCGGGATGCTCCTTCCGCAGTTCCTTCCAGCGGCGACGCATGGCGTCCGTCGCCCGGACCCGGTATCCCCGGCCCTTCAGGAAGAGAAAATACAGCGGCGCCACGATCCCGACGGTGAGACGGGCAAGGAAGATCTGCAGGAAAAGGGAGATTCTTGCTCGCTTCATCATTTCTGGTGACAGAGGCGCCGCGGCGGCGCCTTACGAACGGTGAACTCGGCTTTCCACCCGCCGGAACGGCCCTTCTCCATCCCAATCTCCAGGGACCGGGAAGAGAGAGCGGCGGGAGGCGATACCCCTTCCCCCGCCCGTCCGGATGCCGCGATGGCCGCCGAGGACGGCTCGGAATGGATCAGGCAAGCTTCTTCCCGATGAGGGCAACGGCGTCGCCGACGGTGCGGATCTTGTCGGCCTCGTCGTCTTCGATGGCGATCCCGAAGACGTCTTCGCACTTGATGATGACATCCACCAGGCGCGCCGAATTGACCTTGAGGTCATCGAGGATGTGGGTGGCCATCGTCGCCTTGTCCAGGCCTTCCTTGTCCTTGGCGTAAAGCCTTAGAATGTCGATCATTTCCTTGAATATTTCCTTCTCTTCCATAACAATCTCCTCGTAATCACTTTAGTTGTTGTTTCGCTTTCGCCTGCAAATCATCGCCGCCGCTTACTAGACGGCGCCTGGGCATCCCCCGACGCCGGACCTTTCCCGTTCTCGAACCCCGACACGCACCGCGCCTTGCAACCAGCCCGCCCTTCCCGCGGCGTCAGGCATCCTCCCATTTCTTGAAGATCAGGCAACTGTTCACATCTCCGAAACCGAAGCCGGCCTTGGCGATAACGCGCAATTCCGGCATTTCCAGGACCTCTCTGGGGATCTTGTCCCCATAGGCCTCGATCTCCGGATGAACGTCCTCACTGTTGACGGAAGGGTGGAGAAAACCTCCGTGGAGCTGCAGCGCCACGGCCACCGATTCTATGGCCCCCGCCGCACCGAGACAATGGCCGATCATGGATTTGGTGGAATTGATGAACGGGAAATCCGCCGGTGTGCGCTCCAGGGCCTCGGCCCAGTTCCTCACCTCCACGGGGTCGGCATAGGTGGCCGTGAGATGACCGTTGATCGCCTGGACGTCCCGGGGAGAAATGGCGGCGTCGGCCACGGCCTGGCGGATGCAGCGCCGCACTCCTTCCGGATTGGGGGCGGTCATGGAACCGCTCCGGCGCTGACCTCCACAGTTCACCGCCCCGCCGGCCACCTCGGCGTATATCCGCGCCCCCCGCCGCCGGGCCGTTTCCAGCTCCTCCAACACCAGGACGGCGCCGCCGGCCCCCGGGACAAAACCGGCCGCGCTGGCGCTCAGGGGACGGGAGGCCCGCTCCGGATCGTCGTTGAACTTCCGGCAGATCACCCGCATGGCATCGAAACCGGACCAGATATACGGCGAGGCCCCCTCGGAACCCCCGGCCAGCATCCGCTCCGCCGCGCCGGCGCGGATCCGCTCCAGCGCCGCGATGATGGCCTCGTTGCCGGTAGAGCAGGCCGAGGAATTGGAGGTGACCTGATTGCCCAAGGCCAGAAGGCCGGCAATCCGGGCGCTCGTTCCGCTGTTCATCACCTGTTCCACGATGCGGCTCCCCATGCGGCGGACCCGGCCGGCGTTGACCATGGGCACTACCGTCCGGGCAATGGTGTCCATCCCGCCGATGCCCGAACCGAGGATTACCCCGGTATCCCAATCCACATCTTCGGAGTCGCCGTCGGGGACATCGAAACCCGCATCCCGCCAGGCATCCATAGCCGCCACGGAGGCATAGCCGATATTGTCGTTGATGGACATGAGCTTTTCATGATCGAAATAACGCCGACGCACCGCCTCGAAGTTTTCCGGAATGCCGCCGACCTGACAGGCGAAGTTGAGATCCTCCAACTCCTTGATATGGCGGATCCCCGAACGACCCGCCCGGAGGGCGGCGGTAAAGTCCTCCAGGCCATGGGCATTCGGCGCCGCCACCCCCATCCCGGTTATGACCACTCTTCTCTTCATGGCATCCTCTCTCCTATCCCTCACCCCGATTGTTCAACCCCGCTCCGGGCGACCTTTACCCCCGCACCCGCCAGGATGCCCCGGCAGACGATCCGTCCGTCCTCCCGCTCCGCCGTGACCGCCGCTTTCAGGCTGCCCTGACGGAAATAGATCTTCCGTCCCCGAAACACGATCTCCTGACCGGGGGCCACGATATCCAGGAACTCCACCTCCTCGGCCAGCGTAAAGAGGGTGACGATACCTTCCAAATCCCCGCCTTCCATCCCGGACCTGAGCAGGGACAGATATAGTCCGTGGGCCACCACCCCCGTCTGGGCCATGGCCTCGATGAGGATGACGCCCGGGGTCACAGGCCGGCCGGGGAAGTGTCCCCGGTAGAAATACTCGTCCGGGCGGAACCGGTAGGACCCGACAATCCCCTCTTCATCCAGCTCCCGAATCGCCTCGATGAAGCGAAAGGGCGGCTGCTGGGGAACAGCGGCCAGGATCGTCTCCCGCATGATGGCATCAGCCGCCATAGAGGCCTCCGTTGACGTGGATCACCGACCCCGTGATGTAACTCCCCGCCACGGCCAGGAAGGCAACGACCTCCGCCACCTCTTCCGGTCTTCCCATACGCTGGAGGGGGATGCCGGCCATGATCCGCTCGTGGACCTCCGCGGGCAAGACGGTCGTCATTTCCGTGGCGATGAAGCCCGGGGCGACGGCATTGACGAGGATATTACGCCCCGCAAGCTCTTTGCTCAGAGACTTGACAAAGCTCTCCAGGGCGGCCTTTTCCATGGCGTAGGGTATCTGTCCGGCGTTGCCCGTGGAACCGACCACGCTGGAAATCACGATGATCCGTCCCTCATTGCTCCGCAGCATGAACCGGCGGAGGACCCGCTTGGTCAAATACCACACCCCCCGGGAGATGAGACGCTGCTCGTCGAACTGCTCCATGCTCATGGCGCTGATGTGGGCATTCAGGGCGACGCCGGCATTGTGGACGAGGATGTCGAGGCGTCCGGCAACGGCATGGAGCCTCTCCACCATGGCGTCGATGTCTTCACCGCGGCCCAGATCCCCGGACAGGAGAAAACCTTCCCCCACCTCCGCCAGCAGGGCCTTGGCCGCCGTCTCGCTCCGCCGGTAATGAATCCCCACCCGGAGGCCCTTGGCCGCCAGGGCCCGCACGCAGGCAGCCCCGATCCCCGTGCCGCCCCCGGTCACGAGGGCCACTTTTTTATCCCCCATCGCTCTCATTGCCTCCCCTGGCCGTCACGCGCCGGGGGACGCCTCCCAAAGCTTCCTTCGCCTCGCCGTATCCTGGGAAGCGCAAGAAGAATCGGGGAAGCATCCCCCTAATTCGCGACCTTGGCGAAACGCCGCCTCCGCCGCCCCATCGCGAGGCCAACGGAAGCCGGAATCCCGTATTTTCAACGCCTTTCCGGACTCCGGGTCGAACCCGGAATGACCGGAAGGGACGTCATTCAAAGGCATCGATTTATCCTTCAAGAGGAGATCGTCCTCTCCGGCCCCCGGGGATAATCCCCATATACGATGCCCCGAAAGAGGCCGGTCCGGGCCTGATGGATCTCCGCGATAGTCTCACCGTCCACCGAGATGGTCCCGTCGCCGATGATGACGCTGGCCCCCGATTCGGCCAGGGCGGCGTATCGCCGCACGGCGATTTCATAACGGACGACCAGGTGATGGGGGCGAACCTGACCGGTGAAATGCACCCCATCGCATCCCAGGGCCCTCCCGGCCCCCAGGCCGCCCCGCCAGGCGCCATAGAAGCCCATCAGTTGCCAGACGGCATCGAGCCCCAGACACCCGGGCTGGACCGGATCGCCGGGCATGTGGCACTGGAAATACCAGGCATCGACCCGGATATCCTTTTCCGCCGCGATCCGACCCCGTCGGCCGTCGGCCTCCATAAGCAGGATCCGGTCGATCATCAAAAACGGGGGCGCCGGCAGGCGGGCGTCGAAATCGGCGGGCGGATCGGCCACGAGCCTGCCGTAGGAAAAGGCGATCAGCTCCGGCAGCGCGAATTCCTTCTTCTCCATGAACTCCCGGTACGACAGCATCATCTCTCCCTGTCCTCGCCGTCATTCTGGACGGAAAACGAGGACTTCAAGGTTCGCCCACCTGCCACAGCAGGGTCGCCCAGGTAAGGCCCGCCCCGACTAGGGCCATGATCAGCCTATCCCGCGGCCGGAGGTCGCTCCGACGCTGGCTCAATACGGCGGGGGCGCCGGAGCAGCCCGTATTGCCGTACATGACCACATTCCGCCAGTGACACTCATCGGGAATGACCGAGCGCTGACAAACGGTATTGAGGGCACCCAAATTGGCCTGATGACCGATGAACAGAAGACGCCGACCGTTGCCGCCGTCAAGGACGGGGGCGCCTTCCTCCGCCGACGCCGCCGTCGTCGGAGGAGGTCCGGAAGCCGTCTCCCCCCCGGTCATGCCGTTCGTCATCCGGCCCATACCCTCTTCTCCCGGCCCAATGGGCGGCCGGGAGGCGGCGGGAAGATCGGAGCGATCGCTCCGGAGGCCATGAAAGCGCTGGATCGCCTCTGTCATCTTCCTGATGGCAAAACCCTGGACAGCGCTGCCGTCCTGCTGAAAATATCCAGTCCGGGGTATGACGGCCTTCTGCCAGGAAGCGGGATGGGAGGCGCAATCAACGAACCTCAGATGCAATGGCGCCGGCTCCGTCGCCGAGACCACGGCGGCGGCGCTGCCATCCCCGAAAAGGACCGCCGTATTGCGATCCGAATAATCGACGCACCGGGTGAGGTTCTCCGGGTTCACGATCAGGATGAAGGGCGGGAGGGCTTCCGGTTTCATCCGGTCCAGATAGGCCAACTGGACGCCGAAGGTGGCGCAGGCCGCGTTGACGTCGAAACACGGCGCCTCGACGCCCAACTCCGCCGCCACGGTCGCCGCCTCGGAAGGGGTTACGTGATCGGGCGCGGAACTGCCGGAGATTACGAGACCGACATCCGCCGGAGCGATCCCGGCCTGGGCGAGGGCCTGCCGAGCCGCCGCCGCCCCGGTCTGGGCGTTTGTGTAGCGGCTTGCCTCCGCCGCCGCCCGGGGATCTCTGTTTTTCGTCTCCCGGATGTAGGACAGCTCCAGGGAGGTGCGACGTTCCCGGATTCCCACCCTCTCCAGGATCCAGTCGTCACTCGTCCCGATATCCAGTTCCGCAAGAAAGCGATTGTCGATGACGTTTTCCGGATGGAAGTGACCTAAACCGTGGAGGTAGAGCATCTTCAGCAGATTTCCCGGCCAATGATCATATTCTGCACCTCCCGGACGCCTTCGTAGATGTCGATGATATGGGCGTCCCTGGCGAGTTTCGCGATCTCGTATTCGTTCATGAAACCATAGCCTCCGTGAAGATGAAGGCCTTCATTGGCGCAGAAGAGGGCCGCCTCGGCGGCGACGTTCTTGGCCAGGGAGGCATAAACGCCCCGGTCTTCCCGCTGTTCCTGAAGGAGCCAGGCGGCTTTCATCAGGGATAGTTCCGCCAGCTCCAATTTCTTCCACATCGCCGTCAAGGTCTCCCGGGCGACCGGGAGATCGCAGAGCCGCTGACCAAACTGGCGGCGCTCTCGAGTGTAGTTCAGGGTCACCGCCAGGGCCCGGCGGGCCAAACCGACGCCGATGGCCGCCACCATGGGGCGGGCGTAATCGAGGACATCGACGACATATTGAAATCCCCGCCGCCGGTCGCCGATTATCTGCTCCGGGGCGACGACCACATCCTCGAAAGTCACCGCGGCGGTATTGGAAAGACGTTGCCCCAGCTTATCTTCCGGTTTGCCCACCGTGATGAGGCCGCCGGCCGGAAGCTCGATTCTCCGTCCCGCGGCGAATCCCCCGGCAATCTCCTCTTCCGACGGCGGCGGCACGCCCAGGATGACGCAGGCCATGAAATTCCCCGTCGGCTTGCCTACCTTGCAGAAAACGGTGAACTGGGAGGCGAAGGAGGCGTTGGTTATGAAGCACTTGGCGCCGTTTAGCAGATAGGCCCCATCTCCCCGGCGGCTCATGAACGTGGTCATGGCGCTGTTGTCCGAGCCGGCCCCCGGTTCGGTCAGGCAGAAGGAGGCCAAAAGCGGCGCGGCCACGAAAGGGGCGAGAAAGCGGTCCTGCTGGGCGGCGGCACCGTGCTGGGCGATGACGGCATTGGCCAGGTCGTTGCACATGGCCGAGGTGGCGATTCCGGAATCTCCGAAGGCGAGTTCCGCGATGATGAGGGCCGAGGAAACCGCATCCAGATCGTAGCCCTTCAACCGGCCGGGGATGCTCAGATTGAGAATTCCCAGTTCCCAGGCCCGGCGGATGATCTCGAAGGGGAAGGCGTGGCGCCGCTCCATTTCCAGGCAATGGGGGGCAATCTCCGTCTTGACGAACCTTTGCACCGTCTCCACATAGGAACGCTGTTGAGCTGTCAAATGGAAGTCCATGCCGTCAGTTCCCCCCGAAAATCCGTTCGGCACCGGAAAGGGTGAGCACGGATAGACAGTTTACCCCCAGGGTCTTGAAAAACTCCCGCAACGGCCGACCCGGGCCTATCTCAAAGACGGCGTCGGCTTCGGCGGCGATGAGTTCCATGTTCTCCCGCCAGCGGACCCGGCTTCCCAATTGATAGGTAAGATAGCAGAAAAGGTCTTCCGGGTAGCGGGTATGGAAACGCCCCGTGTAATTGGACGTCACCGCCACCGCTTTCCTCGCGTCCACGCCGCCACGTATCCCTTTGAGCACACTGGAAAATTCTCGTTCTACCGGGCGCATGAACCGACTGTGAAAAGGGGCGCTGACGTTGAGGGGAACGAAACGGCAGGCGGCGTCCACGCCCAGAATGTCGGCGATCCGCGCCGCCGCGTCGGGCAAGGCATCGGCATGGCCGCTGATGACGATCTGGCGGGGCGAATTGACGTTGGCGATATCCACCGGCAGGTCCGTCAGGGCGTCTTCCAACTCCTCGGCATCGAGATCGTCCGCGATGACCGCCGCCATGCCCCCCAGCCCCGGAGGCATCGCTTCCTGCATGAGTCGTCCTCGGACATGCACGACCCGTACGGCGTCGTCCAGCGGCATGACCCCGGCCGCCACCAAGGCGGAGAATTCCCCGAGACTGTGACCGCCGAAGTAAGCGGGAGACAGTCCGAACCGCTCCTGGAGGCCCCGGAACATGGCGATTTCCGTAACCAGGAGGCAGGGCTGGGTATATTCCGTCCGGTCCAGACGCTCATCGTCCCCGAAACAGATCGCGCCGACATCCCAGCCCAGGGCGTCGGCGGCCTCCTCGTAGGTCCGGCGGCAGATGTCGAGTTCGGCGTGGAAGTCCTTTCCCATTCCCGGCCGCTGCGCCCCCTGACCGGGAAAGACGACGGCGACACCTTTCGTGGCAAGCGACATGAGCTTCCCTCCTTTGGAAAGATTGGTCGCCCGCCCCTTTGCAGCGTTCATGCCAAAACATCCCAGAGGGACCGAAGGGAAGCTATCTAATTGTAAGCATTGGCTTTAAATATAAAGATCATTCTTATGGCCAACCGCTGAATAGCGGTTGGGAAACGAAAATCGGATAATCATCTTTACAGTGCGAAACGCGGTTCGCAACGACTGGGGCGAGGCGGTTGACCGTGGCGTCCCTCAATAACTGACGAGTGTCCTTAACAGGCGGAATTGATGCTCCGACAATCACCTATCGTTCCCGGCGCCGGGCGTCGCGATCTTTGGGGGGCCAACCGGCGTCGGCGTCACGGTGATGATATACCTGCCCGTCCCCTGATCCCAGGTCTGCTCGGCGCCATAGGATCTTCCCGGTTTCAAATCCAAGACGATCCGCAGCATATCCACGGGCTGTTCGTGTATGGCGCCCCGAATCCTGACCACACTGCCGCCATCGACACGCATCTGCAATGTCCGGCGACCATCGAAACGACCCGCGGGGAAATCGAGGACGATTCGCGGCGCCTTCCTCTCCAATCCCATCACCTTGGGCGCCGTGCATCCCCTAATGTTAATGACCACTGTATCAACGTCGTTTTCCTGTTTTTCCAATTGTATTTCTCTGATGATACACCCTTCCGCACCGACGGCGCCGACCGTTGCCGCTGACGCCAGGGCCAGGGTGGCAATGAACAAGAGGAGTTTTTTAAGACGCCTCATCCTTGTTCTTACCTTACATTTTTCGATCATCGGATATCCTTTCCCACGGTATTTCCGGCCTTTTAAAAAACCGTGGCGACGGTGTCAATGTGAATGTTTGCATCCTTCGGAAGATTCGACGGCACCGGGCGGGGCGGGACGAAAAAGGCCGCCTTCCGCGGGGGAAAGGCGGCCTCTCGATAGGCGGGCCACAAAATCACATCATTACATCACTCCGAAACCGATGAGGAGGGCAAAACCGCTCAGCACCAGGCCGGCCCAGAGGAGGGTCATGGTGGTATAGCCCATGATGTCCTTGGCGGAGAGTCCCGCCAGGCCCAAAAGCGGCAGGGCCCAGAAGGGCTGGATCATGTTGGTCCACTGGTCGCCCCAGGCCACCATCATCGCCGATTTCACGGCGTCGATGTTCATCATCCTGGCCGCCTCGATGGTGATGGGCCCCTGAACCGCCCACTGGCCGCCGCCGGAGGGGACAAACATGTTGACCACACCGGCCCCCCAGAACTGGAACATATAGAAGGTCTCCGGCGTGGAGATGGCGACGAACCAGCCGGCGATGACCTTGGCCAGGCCGGTGCCGATGAGGATCCCCATGATGCCGCCGTACAGGGGGAACTGCAGGGCGATGCCGCCGGCGGCGCGGATGGCGATATTCATGGCGTTGACGTAGTTGATGGGCTTTCCGTGGAGGATGACGCCGGCGATAAAGAAGATGAAGATGACGATGTTCAGATTAAGATCGAGGCCCTTCCTGGAGAAGTGGAGGAAGAGATAGAACAGCCCCATGGCGGCAAAGATCATGTTGATCGCGTAGCTGTGATCGATGCGCTCCGCCAGGGTGGGATTGGCGGGTCTTTCCACCTTGACGGCCTGCTCCTCCATCTCCTTAAGCCGCTCCGGGGAGATGCTGATCGTGTCCTCCTCCTTGGGATGGATCAGATAGAAGAGCACCGGAAGGCCCAGGATGATGATCACCGCCGGGATCAGGTTCCAGGCCGCAAAGATCGTGTCGGCCACCGGAACCACCAGACCGGTGGTTTTCTCGATGAGGTTCTGAGGATGTTTAGGAGTAGCGATCAGCAGCCCAATGGAACTGGAGAAACCCATATGCCAACAGATAAATCCGCTGTAGGCCGCGCCGATGAGGACGGGAAAGTCCGCCTTTTTCGTCCGCCGGGCCACCTCAAGGGCGAGGAGCCCCGCGAAGATCAGGCCGAAGCCCCAGTTGATCCAAGAACCGACCCCACCGACTAAGGCGACGACCATCGCCCCCTTGACGGGGGTATCCGCCCTTGCCGCCACCCAGTCGAGGACCTTCTTCATGGGCGGCGTCAGGGCCAGGACATATCCCGTCACCAGGACCAGGATCATCTGCATGGCGAAGGCGATGATCCCATAGATCCCGTCGCCCCAGGTGGTGATCACCTTCAAGCCGTCCGCCGGCGTAAAGATCAGGGCCAGGATCGCCGAGATAAACGTCAGCAGGATGGCGAACAGGTAGGCGTCAGGCAGGTAATGACGCATGATGTAAGTAAAAAACGACGCAAGTTTTCTTAACATGACAACACCTCCTTCATAAAAGATCGATGATGAAAATAAAAAAATCCGCCGTCAACCAATGACGCGGACTCTTCGGACCTCATCCTCATAACCCCTCCCGCAGGCGTTGATAATCGGAGAAGACAACCAAGCTCATTTTGTGGCGACTCTACAGGAAACCGACCCAAAAATCAATCGTCAATCGTACTTATTTCAAGCCCCTCCCAAAAATTAGGCCGCGCCCCCGCTCGATCCCTCTGGATTTTCCCCCCCGCCCGGGCGTCTGACGGCGGCTTGCAAGGCCGGCCCGAGCGTCGCCGGGACGTCCCCGGCCTCCCGGAGGGCGCCGTTGGAAACGGCGGCGGAAATGGGTTCCGTCGCCGTCACGGAGAAAGCCGTCCGAGACAGAGCGTCAAGCCCCTCTCTCTCAAGTCAATTGCAAGACTCATCAAATCTGCCGGTCCAATGTAGGACGGTCTCAAGAATAATTTGATTTTACTGGCTTCCATATCAAGCACGGAAGGACAAAAAGGAAATAACCGATGCTTTTGCAATTGGCGCTCCTATTCTCCATACTGTTCGTCGATCCATTCCTGGTAGGCGCCTGAGCGGACCCGTTCCGTCCAGTCTCGGTTCTCCACGTACCAGGAGACGGTTTTTCGCAGGCCCGTGGCAAAAGATTCATGAGGCCGCCAGCCCAGCCGTTCCTGGAGCTTCGAGAAATCGATGGCGTAGCGCCGGTCGTGGCCGGGGCGGTCCTTGACGTAGGTTATGAGATCCCGGCGGGAGCGGCCGTTTTCCCGGGGCCGGATCTCGTCGAGGATGTCGAGGATCATCCCGACGATGGCGATATTTTCCATCTCCGCGGCCCCGCCCACATTGTAGGTCTCCCCTCGACGCCCCCGGTTCATGATCGTCCAGATGGCATCGCAGTGATCGGTCACGTAAAGCCAGTCCCGGACGTTTTTGCCGTCGCCGTAGATGGGCAGGGGCTTCTCCTCCAGGGCGTTGAGGACCATCAGGGGGATGAGTTTCTCGGGAAACTGGTAAGGACCGTAATTGTTGGAGCAGTTGGACAGGGTGGTGGGCAGGCCGAAGGTCTCGTGATAGGCCCGGACCAGATGGTCGGAAGCCGCCTTCGAGGCCGAATAGGGGCTGTTGGGCCGGTAGGGGGTCTCCTCAGTGAAGAGCCCCGTGGGGCCAAGGCTTCCGTACACCTCGTCGGTGCTGATATGGTGAAACAACCGGAAGGAGTCGCCCCGGCGGCGGGCTGTCTCCAGGAGATTGAAGGTCCCGACGATGTTGCTGAAGATGAAGCTTTCGGGGCGTTTGATGGACCGGTCCACGTGGGATTCGGCGGCAAAATGGCTGACGGCGTCGATTCCGTATTCGTCGAAGATCCTCTTCATCGCTTCGAGGTCGCAGATGTCGGCGCGGACAAATACATAGCGCCCCTGATCGTTCGTCGCCAGTCCTTTCAGGTTGTCCGGGTTGCCGGCATAGGTGAGGGCGTCAACGTTGACGATCCGCCCGTGGAAATCCTCCCGCGCCAGAAGATAGTGGATGAAATTGCTGCCGATGAAACCGCAGCCGCCGGTTACCAAGAGATTCTCAATTCCGATGGACATATTCGCTGCTCCTTTGTGATTCACGGCCTCGTCGGGAAGGAAACCGCGAAGTTCTTATAAGACCTTTGAAAAACCGCCGTCCATGCCCTGTCAGGCTTGACCCGGCATCTGTAATTACATGATTAGGATTTCTCGTCGCTTCCGCTCCTCGAAATGACATCGGGGGCAGGCTTGCGCTCCTCGAAATGACATTTTTCACTGGATCCCCACTTTTTCCGGGAAGGACCATATGGAGGACGCAACGGGGATTTGCAAAGGTCTCCCTATGAGAGCTTTGAAAATCCACGCTTTTCCGTGGCCCCGACCAAAACCGGCTTCCAGAACGCCTTGGAACCACGGCATTTGTTTTACACCGAAATGAGGGCGGGGGGGTCGGCTTCGGCGTTTTTCCAAGGTCTCCTTATGTGAAAAAATCTGCGACTATCTGAAATTTTCTTCCATGAGCCAATTGCAAAACTGACGGAAATTGCTTTCCGTCATGCCAGGCTTGATACGGAAGCCAGTAAATTCCATTCATTCTTGAGACCGTCTTACATTGAATCGGCAGATTTGATGAGTTTTGCAATTGACTACTATCGTTGCGCCTACCGCGGGCAGGGGCGTCATTTCAAAAATCCCTGGATGATGCGGTTGACCGCCTCGTCATAGGTCAGTCCCAGGCTCATGAGCTTCATGAGCTGGTCGCTGGCGATCTTGCCGATGGACGCCTCGTGGGTGAGGGCGGCATCGGGATGGCGGGCCTTGAGGGACGGCACCGTCTCGTTCCGACCGCTGTCCATGATGATGGCGTCGCATTCGATATGGCCGAAACAGGGG
Organism: Pseudomonadota bacterium; assembly: GCA_030057915.1. GTDB lineage: Bacteria > Desulfobacterota > Syntrophia > Syntrophales > UBA8958 > UBA8958. The sequence continues at coordinate 25,275 of JASGUC010000005.1, read as the reverse complement.
GCCAGGGCATCCAGGGTGGCGTAGAAATCCTGCTGGGAATCGCCCTTGATGACGGAGCGGGAGATCATGTTCGCCCGACTCCCCGCCCCCTCCAGGGTGATGTTGTTGGTGGAGACCGCCTTCTGGCTCCCTTCCGTAAGGACCCGCTCGGTGATCAGCAGCAGGCTGTCGGGTCCCAGGACCGCCTCGTTGACCCGGTTCGCCTCATCCACGCCGCCGATCTGGGTCAGCTCCATCTCCGCCTCCGCCCCGGCGTCGAGGAAGACCTTCGTCGTGGGATTCAGGGAGCGCCGCCCCCGGCCGGGACCCCGGGCGTAATGTTTCTCCACATACTTGACCTTCGCCTTCGGACCGATCCGGAATTCATGGATCCCGGCGTGGCCCTCGGGCGCCAGTCCGCCGCAATGGATGCCGCAGCCGGCGATGATGGTTACATCGGAAGCCGCGCCGATGATGAAGTTGTTGTAAACCACGTCATAAAGGCCCGCCTGACTGAGGATGACGGGGATGTGAACAGACTCGTTCACCGTTCCCGGCTTGATGGTAACGGTGATCCCCTGGCCGTCGGCATGGGATTCGATGTCGATATTGGCCGTAACCTCCCGTTTGAGCAACTGGCCGTTCTTGCGGATATTGAAGGCCCCCTTGGGGAGCCCTTCCAGATCCGCCACGGCCGCCAAAAGCTCCTTATCTATAGCATCCAACATCACGATCTCCTACGCATTTTCGATAGTTGCAGATACTCAGGTCGTTGAGCATGGGCAGGGCGCCCTGGAGGTCGCCCCGATAGGCAAGCTTGCCTTCGTTGATCATCAGGACGATGTCCGCCGCCTCCAGAAAGGCCCGGTTATGGCTGACCACGATGGTGGTCGTGTCGTGGTCCCTCTGTTCCCGCTTCAGGAGGCGGACCATGGGCTGGATCGTCCAGAGGTCGATGCCCGTATCGGGTTCGTCATAGATGGCGAGGCGGGGGTTCCGGGCAATGGTGGTGGCCAGTTCGATCTTCTTGATCTCCCCGCCGGAGAGCTTGGCGTCCACCGGCTTGTCGAGAAAGGAAAGGGAGCAGATGCCGACCCGTCTGAGGAGCGCCAGAAGCATCTCCTGATCGTCCGTCCCGGCCGCCATGGCCAGGAGGTCCCGGAAGGTGATCCCCTTGAAACGGGCGGGTTGCTGGAAGCTGTAGGCGATCCCCTCCCGCGCCCGGTCCGTGATGGACCACTGGGAGATATCCTTGCCGCCGAAGCGGATTTCCCCGCCATTGGGGCTGTTGATCCCCATGATCAGCTTGGCCAGCGTCGTCTTGCCGCTCCCGTTGGGGCCGGTGATCCCGTAGAATTTTCCTTTTTCAAAGGTAAAGTTGATTCCGTCGATGATGTTCCGGTCCCCCACGGAGAAATACAGATCCCTGAGTTCCAGCATGTTCACACCTCCCGATTAATCAAAACAGCGAATCCTTCATGATGGAAAAATCCCCCGATGTCAATTTCTTTTCTGACGGCCGGGTCCCCGGGCGTCATATGTAAGTCCGGGCCCCGAGGTAACGCCTCTTGTAGTAGGAACTCGACAGCGTATCGGTCCGGATCTTCTTCCCTCTGCCCGGGGCATGAACGAACCGGTCGGCGCCGATATAGACCCCGACATGGGACACCTTGCCGCCCTTCCCCGTGGCGAAAAAGACCAGATCCCCCGGAAGCAAATCGTCATCGTCCCGTTTCTCGCCGGCGCCGAACTGATCCCCGGAGGTGCGGGGCAGGTCGATGCCGTTGAGCTGATAGACCGTCATCGTCAGACCACTGCAATCGAACCCCGTCTCCGCGGAGGTCCCGCCCCAGAGATAGGGGACCCCGATAAAGCTCCGCGCCGCTTTTACAAGCTCCCGACGGAGATAGTCCTCCCCCAGTTCCCCGACCCGGGCAACGGCATATTCCTCCGGGGCGACGAGGTAATATTCCTCGATCAGCCCCAGCAACTGCAAGGCCTCCGCCTGGTTGCGAGCGCTTTCCCGGGTGGGGAAATTCCCGATGCGGACCTTGAACAGTCCCGTCCGGGCCGCGAAATAGGTGGCATCCAGGCCCTGGTCCTTCAGGAGTTCCGTAAGCCGGGCGGCGTTTTCCGCCTGGGAAAAGGCCCCGGCCTGAATGGTGTAACCCATGCGGGGCAGGGCCTTTCTCACGACGGCGGGCCGGGCCTTCCTAACCGCCGGCCTCTTTTCTCCCGAGACCGGCGGATAGGCCTTCCGGCCGCCACAGCCGCCGATGACGAAGAGAATCGACAGGATGGAGAAAAAGAAAACCAGAAACAACGCCTTATGCCGGCGCATCCCATCATCGGCCGACGACGATTCCGCCGCCGCCCTCCCGGACTGGGCATAGGCCTTCTCCCGATCCAACGCCCATCGAGAATCCCTCCTTCCGGCCGAGCCCGCGAGGGGCGTCTCGGTCCGCTTCACGGCATGGCGTCCCGCCCCGCCCCGGGCCTCCTTCCCCGCATCCCGCCGGGATTTGTCCGACCCCGGGCGGAAGCGCTCCTCCATCGTCGTAAGGACCGACGGGCCGACGGCGGAGATGGTCCCGGGCATGCGGATGAACGAATCGAAGAACGATAAAGACAGGGTTCTCCTTGGCGTCACGATCGACCTCCCGAAAAAGAGACGCTGCCCTTCAGGGAAAGGCGAAAGGAGATATACCCGAACCGCCGGTCGTTAACAAGGGATTTGCGGTCGTCGCTCCGGCCGCCCCCGGCGCGGCCGTCCTCCCGTCAGGTGGAAACCCAGGCCGATCCCGCCCGCGGCATCCCGGCGGAGGCTGCGGGCATAAATGGAAGGAAGACCGCGGTCGGACCTCCCGATGCCCGCGGCGCCGGTCCAAGACGCCCCCCGGGGAAATACGTCCTGCTCGAGACAAGCTGAAAACAGCGGGTTTCCCCATGTTTTGCAATCGCATGGAATCAAGCGCCCGCAGGGAGGGCAAATTTACCCGGAAGACGCCCCGGTTTCCCTTGACACCCACCGGCGCTGGCCCTATATTCCCTTCCCCGGGACGCGACAGGTTCCGCCGCGGTCAAATTCCCCCGTCCCGTGGAAATCCGGAATCACCTTAAACCCGGATGTCCAATTAGAAAAGTCACGGGCTCGCGATTCATGGCATGACGCCCCCGAGTCATTGAACAACGGGTCGCGGAGCGAACGTAACACACGGAAATCGAAGACGTATTTCTAACGGCTTCCCTGGGGGCATGTTCCGGAAAGCCATGCGATCCCTATCCCCGGCGCCGCGGCGAAGAGGCGACATCTTTGAAAAACCGCCGCCCATGTCCAGCCGGGCTTGACCTGGCATCTGTAATTAGTTGATTAGGATTTCTCGTCTCTCGCGCTCCTCGAAATGACATCGGGGGCAGGCTCGCGCTCCTAGAAATGACATTTTTCACGGGATTTCTTCTTTCCCGGGAAGGACCATGGGGAGGACACAACGGGGTTTTGCAAAGGCCTCGAGGCTAAAACCTCCTGATGAAAATTTTGGTTAAATTATGGGCGCTTATAAAGGACAAAGACCAATGCGGAGCGATTTGGGCATCCCGAACCTCTTCCGTGAACCTCTCTTCCCCGACCCGCTGCCGGGCCGATTCATCCGGCGGCTCAATCGTTTCGTCATCGAATGCGAATGCGACGGGCGGGTGGTTCAGGCCCATCTCCCCAATCCGGGACGCTTATGGGAACTCCTCGTTCCGGGTCGGACGGTGACGCTGGCAAAAAACGCCGCCGTCCCGGGACGCGCCATGCCCTATACGGCGGTGGCGGTGGAAAGGGACGGGGTCATGGTGCTTCTCCACACCGCCAAGGCCAACGAGGTGGTCCAGTTTCTCCTGGCGTCGAAGTCGATCCCCGGCCTGGAAGGGGCCGAGATCGTCAGGAGGGAATTCGCCCTGGGAGGCAGCCGGTTTGATTTTCTCCTTCGGGAAAACGGGGAAGAGATCCTCCTCGAGGTGAAATCCTGCACCCTCTATGGGAAATCCCTGGCCATGTTCCCCGACGCCGTCAGCGCCCGGGGACGGCGCCATCTGGAGGAACTGGCGGCGCACGCCCAAAACGGCCGCCGGAGCGGCGTGATCTTTCTCATCCATTCCCCCCGGCCGGAGTTCTTCCTCCCCGATTATCACACCGATTACGAGTTCGCCCGGACTTTCCAAAAGCGCCGAGACCGTATCTTTTACCGGGCGCTGCGCGTCTCCTGGACGGCAGACCTCCGGCTCGACGAGAAGATCGAAACGGCATCCATACCCTGGCCGCTTCTGGAGAGGGAGAACCAGGACCGCGGCTGTTACCTGCTCCTGATGCATCTGGCCGCCGCCGCCCGGATCGCCGTGGGCGCCCTGGGCGAGATCGACTTCCCCGCCGGGCATTATCTGTATGCCGGATCGGCAAAAAAGGCTCTGACGGCCCGGCTGGCGCGTCACCTCCGGAAGGGCGGCAAGAATCTCCACTGGCATGTGGATTACCTGCGGGAGGAGGCCGCTTCCTGCCGCGCCCTGGCCATCCGGACCCGGGACGACTTGGAATGCGAACTTGCCGCCGCGGCGAACCGCATCGCCGCCCATGCGGTTTTCGGTTTCGGGGCCTCGGACTGCTCCTGTCCCAGCCATCTCTTCTTCCTGGGGACCCGCCCGCCACTGCAAAATCAGGCGTTTCTGGATCTGTTGCAATGCTTCCGGATGGACAGACTGGCCCCGGAGCGCGAAAAACGCGAGTTCTGAAAAACCGGGCCTTACCCGCCGGCGCTCTCCGCCGACCATTGGCGGCATGAAAAGGCCGGCAACGATGAAAACGGGGCCCGCGAAGGTCTCGAAGGCGGGAAAGGAAGCGCCACGAAAAGCGGGGCGGCGCCGGGGTGGTCATCGGGACGACATAAGTCTTGCCGAAAGCAGCGGCCGGGCGGCGGAAAGGAGTGCCGCGAGAGGGAGGCCGCCTCCGGTCCCGGCCCGCGGCGCGGCGGCCGCTCGCGGCGGCGTCAACCCGGGGCGGCGTCGGGGAAAAGAGGTCTATTTGGGCGGCATATTCATGACCATGCGCTTCAGACTGCCCTTGAAGAGCACATCCATACGCTGATCTTCCAGGATCTTCTCCACGAAGCCGATCCCGAAGGCGGGGTGATCGATCACCTCGCCGCGTTGGTAACGATCAGCCATGCAGTAGGGACGTATGGGGATACCTTTCCCCAGCTCTTCCTGGCGTTGAAGCCAGCGTCGCGTCTCCACCGCCTCGGCCTGCCTGGATTCTTCCGCGGCCCTGGCCCCGGCGCGACGGGAACGGTCGCCTCCGGTCGCGCCTCTCCGGTCCCGGACCTTGACGCCCCGATATTTGTGCTCCGCCCCGCAGGTCTTGCACTTCACCCGGGCGATCATGCCGCCCACCTCATAAAGGACGATGTGGGCCAGAGTCAGGCCACAACGCGTGCAGAGCGCATCGACATTCTTTCCCACCATGGACATAGGCACCCCTCCCGAAGCTTACAGTGTTCCATAACATACTTTTTCCCCGGGCGGTCATCTTTTTTCCGGAGACCGCCCGGGGGCGGCGAACAACATCCCCCGCCGCTCCCTGGCGTGGCCTCGAGCGGCCAATATCGACAGCTTTCCGCCGTTTCCCGCCGGTTAAGGTCTTCAAGCGTCAGGGTACTCTGCAAAATGGCCCCGCCGCGGTCCGGCAATCCTCTTCACGGCGCCGCGGGCAACGCATAATTCTTATTCGCCATCAGGCGTCGGGCTCAATCGCAACATGGCGAAAAAACATTTGCCTCGCCGCTGGCAAGACATTTTTCCCACGGCCATGGAAAGCTCTCGACGCCCATACCGGGCTCGACAAGCGCCGGGGAAAATGCCCGGACAGGCCGGAATAACCGATGAAACATTCATGACGCTATCCCGTCACAAAGGGGGATGAAAGCGAAGCTTAATGTTCACAAAATGCGAGACCCATCCCCACCTTGATCATCCCCTTGAAGGGGAGGAAAAATGATTAGTAAAAGAAGACAAGCACATAGGAACGCATTTTCAGATGAAATCTCCGGCGTTTCATGGTAGAGGGAAGGCCGGACAACGCCGGCGGAGGATCGCCACGGCCCTCTTCGCGGCGGAACAATAACCCCTGCAGGGAAAGGATCGCACCAACCATGTATGCCGTCATCATGGCGGGAGGCAAGGGCTCCCGGTTCTGGCCCCGGAGCCGGAACCGCCTGCCCAAGCATCTCCTCGATATCTGTAGCGAAAAGACCGTCATCCAGGAAACGGTGGCCCGGATGCTCCCCCTGACGCCGCCGGAAAAGATCCTCATCGTCACCGGCGCCGCCCACGCCCGGGAGCTGATCGCCCAGCTCCCGGCTATCCCGGAGGAAAACATCCTCATCGAGCCCGTGGGCCGCAACACCGCCCCGTGCATCGGCCTGGCCGCCCTGGTGGTGAGGCGCCGGGCCGGCGACGAGGTCATGGCCGTCCTGCCTTCGGACCACCGGATCGGGGACGAGGCAGCCTTTCGGCGCGTCCTCGCCGTCGCCGCCGAGGCGGCGGCCCAGGGCCGGCATCTGGTCACCATCGGCATACGGCCGACGGGTCCGGAGACCGGATTCGGCTACATCGAACGGGGTCAGTCCCTAGCCCGGAGGGGGGAGGAGGAGATCTTCCGCGTCAAGTCCCTGCGGGAGAAACCCGACGCCGCCACGGCCCGGGCCTTTATCGCCCAGGGAGGTTTTTTCTGGAACAGCGGGATGTTCATCTGGCGGGCCGCAACGATCCTCGACGAGCTGGCCTCCTCGTTGCCGGACATCCACGCGGGGCTCATGGAGATCGACGCCGCCCTGGGCGCCCCGACGGAGGCGGAGGTCATCGCCGCCGCCTACAGCCGCTTCCGCTCCATTTCCATAGACTACGGCGTCATGGAGAAGGCGCGGGATGTCCTGGTCATCCCCGGGGACTTCGACTGGTCCGACGTGGGAAGCTGGGACGCCCTGTGGGAGGCGTCGGAAAAGGACGGCGCGGGCATCGCCGCCCGGAGTCCGGGCAATCTCGTCAACGTGGGCGCCCGCAACTGTCTGGTTCATTCCCCTGGGAAGCTCGTCGCCCTGGTGGACGTGGAGGACCTCATCGTCGTGGAGACGGATGACGCCCTCCTCGTCTGTCGGCGGGGATCGTCTCAGCATGTCCGCAAGGCCGTCGAGGCCCTGGAGGCGGAGGGGCGCAACGAGTTCCTCTAAGGGGAACGTCCCGAGAAACGATGTCGCCCCCGGCCAGGAGACGGGCTTCCAGATTCGGCCATCTCCATCTTCCGCCGGCGCCGTTTTGCCCCATCGTCACGCCGTCGCGAGCCTTACTGGAGACCTTTGAAAAATGCCGCTTCCTGGTTCCCGCCACCATGCCGGGGGAAGCCGGAATGTGTTGTTTTCGAGATATTCCCGACCCCGGGATTATGCCGGGGCGGCGGGAAATTGTAGTTTTTCAAAGGTCTTTGCCAGCTCACGGCTGATGCGTCAGGATCTCCTCCAGGGTCTCCACCAGGATTCGGCATTCTTCCTCCGTGCCAACCGAGACGCGGAGGAAATCCTCGATCCGCGGGGCCGGAAAGCGACGGACCAGCACCCCCCGCCGCCGCAGACCCTGCTGCAACTCCCCGCCCCGGCGGGAGGGATGGCGCACAAAGAGAAAGTTGGCCCGGGACGGCAGGACCTGGAAGCCCAAGTCCTGGAGTCTTCCGGCCAGCCACTCCCGGCTCTCCATAATCCGGCGGCATGTATCCTGGAAATACTCGACGTCCCGGAAGGCGGCCTCGGCCCCGATGAGGGCCAGCCGACCGAGAGGATAGGAGTTGAAAGAATCCTTCACCGTATTCAGGGCGGCGACGAGGGAAGGGGCGCCGCAGGCCATGCTGATCCGCAACCCGGCCAAGGCCCGGGATTTGGAGAAGGTCTGGACGACCAGGAGATTGGGATATTCCGCCACCAGCGGCACGGCGCTCTCGGCCCCGAAATCGACGTAGGCCTCGTCGATCAGGACCACGGAGCGGGGGGATTGCTCCAAAAGCCGCCGGATTCCGGCCAGATCGATGGCGATCCCCGTGGGGGCATTGGGATTGGCCAGGACGATCCCCCCGTTGGGTCGCTCATAGTCGGCTATGCGCACTTGAAACGACCCATCGAGAGGGATGGTCTCATAGGCGATCCCGTACAGGGCGCAATAGACGGGATAGAAGCTGTAGGTGATATCCGGGAAAAGGAGGGGCCGCCCCTGCCTGAGAAGGGCGAAAAAGGCATGGGCCAGGACCTCGTCCGAACCGTTGCCGAGAAAGACGTTTCCCGTCCCGAGACCATACGCGGCGGCGACGGCCTCCTTGAGCCTCCTCCCCTCCGGGTCGGGGTACAGGCGGAGATCGGCGGCAACCGCCTCCCGGAGGGCGCTCAAGCAGGCCGGGGACGGCGGGTACGGGTTTTCGTTCGTGTTGAGCTTGATCACCCGCTCTCCCGGGGAGGGCTGCTCCCCAGGGCGATAGGGGACGAGGCCGCGGATGGCGGCGCTCCACAATTCCTTGTCCATTCAATTCATCTCCATGCCGGCCGCGCCGGTAATCGCCTCCGTTGTCCGGCGGCCAACGATGTCCTTACCATACCCGGGGTTTGAAGGATAGCCCTTGTTCTCCCCGGACAGGGTAAATTTGTTCTCAATGTGAGTAGTTGATCTTGAATGATCTACCAAAACTGAGGCACGTCCTGTTTTCAGCCACTTAGAGATAGAACAAATTTACCGTGTCTGCCCGGACCGGGGTGGCGCGGACGGCATGAGGGAGGACGCCAACGGGCATCGCAGCCGGGCTCGATCCCTCGGAGGCCTGGGATCGAAACGCCGTCTTTTGTCGGATCGAAAAGTAATTCGCCCAACCCGTCAGTTTCCGGCTCCACCGACTCACCACATTCCGGCTTCCGTCGGCGCGACGACAGGGAGGCCGGGATGGCGTTTTTCATAGGTCTCATGGCGGCGGATATTTCCTATAAATCCGCCCCGGCGGCCATCAGTGTCCGGTTTCGTAAAGGGGCGGTCCGGCCGGGGGAGGCGGCGGCGTTGACGCCGGGGACGGCGGAAGAACGGCCGTTGGCGCATACGACGGCGCCCCCCGGAGTCGAAATCTCCCCTTTTCCAGCGCCCGGGCGATGTCCGCCGTCGATGTCCGGCCGTCGTCGAAGGCCACCACCACCACGCCGTCCTGGGGGATGACAAAAGCGATCACCCCGGGGGCATTCCTCAGGATGGACCCCATCCTGGCCCGATCTCCTCAGGTGTGGCAACCCGTAACGTGAAACTGCGCCGTCCGGTTCGCCGCCGAGGCCGGCGGCGGCGACGCGCCCAGCCACATCAGCGTCGCCGCCAGCGCGAGGAGCTTTATCCCGGCGCGAGCGATCATTCGTTCCTCCCGTTGTGTCCTATCGCCCCCTCCCCATGGGAGGACGCCATGACGTTCCTTTGCCTGCCCTCTCACGATCTTGTCAAGGCTTAATCCACGGCGGCGACAGTGGCGCCGAAACAGACGGGGAGGCCCCGCGTCTTCATCTTCACGGTCCGGCGCGTTCAGGTGCCTCCGTGCGGAGATGTGGGGCTCTTTCATCCCTTGCTCCTTGCCGGTTTATACCGGCGCGGTCCGTTCTTTCCGCAAGCGCTTGATTCCATACGGCTGCAAAACATGGACAATCGGCGATTTTCGGCTTACCGCGAGGAGAATGAATTTGCCCTGGGCCGGACGCATCTCTGTTGGACATGCCGGACGAACTATGTTAGCCACTGGGGGCGCCGATGGCCGCATCGAAAGGTTGCTTCGAGCATTATGGGACTCACTCTCAGCCACCCCCTCATTCTCGCTTCCGCCTCGCCCCGGAGGGAGGAGCTACTGCGTCTCCTCGGCCTGGACTTTCAGGTCCTCCCCAGCCGGGTGGATGAAACCTTCCTCGTAAACGAAAACCCCGGGGAGCGCGTCCTCAGGCTGGCGGAAAACAAGGCCCATATCGTGGCCCTGACGCATCCCCGGGCCTGGGTCCTGGGGGCGGACACCATCGTGGTCATCGACGGCGAGGCGTTGGGGAAACCGGCGGATCCTCCGGCGGCGGCGCGGATGCTGGAGAAGCTCAGCGGCCGGACACATGAGGTTTACACCGGCTTCGCCCTCCTCCGCCTCGCGGCCCGGTTCGCCGTCCGGCGGGAGGTCCGGGCCGCCGTAACCTTCCGGAAGATTTCCCCGGAGGAAAAGATGTGGTATATCCGCTCCCCGGAACCTTACGACAAGGCCGGGGCCTATGCCGTCCAAGGTCTCGGGGCGTTTTTTATCAAGGAAATCCATGGCTCCTATACGAACGTCATGGGTTTGCCGCTCTGTGAGGTGGTGGATGCCCTGAAAGCGGCGGGGGCACTTTCCTTCGCCCCGCCCCCGGAGGAAGGCCGCGGCCCGGCGGGATGAAAACCGGCGCCTCGACCGGGACAGGGCCCTTCCCGGCAAGCGGACGGAAACAATGAGGTGTCAAAATGAACGATGCCGCCATCATGGACAACATCGCACGGATCAGGGAGAGGATCGCCCGGGCCGCCGCCGGAGCGGGACGACGACCCGAGGACGTACGCCTCATGGCCGTCGCCAAGACCGTGGACGACGAACGGATTGCCGCGGCCATCGCCGCCGGGGTGGACATCATCGGGGAGAATTACGTCCAGGAGGCAAAACGCAAGATCGAGTCGATGGGCCGTCCCTGTCAATGGCATCTCATCGGTCATCTCCAGACCAACAAGGCCAAGCACGCCGCGAGACTCTTCGACATGATCCACTCGGTGGACCGTCTGGAGGTCGCCCGGGAACTCGACCGCCGGGCCGCGGGAGCGGGGCGGATCGTTCCCATCCTCATCGAGGTCAATGTAAGCGGCGAGACCACCAAGCGGGGCGTCTCCCGGGAAGAGGCGCTGAATCTGACGCGTGAGATCGCCCCGTTGGAGCGCCTCTCCATCCGGGGGTTGATGACCATGGCCCCGTGGTTCGACGACCCCGAAGCGGCGCGACCGTATTTTGCCTCGTTGCGGATACTCCGGGATCGGATCGCCGCGGCGGACATTCCGGGGGTCCATATGGAAGAACTCTCCATGGGCATGTCGGGGGATTTCGAGGCGGCCGTCGCGGAGGGGGCCACAATCGTCCGGATCGGTCGCTCCCTCTTCGGGGAGAGGCCCCCCCGGTGAGGAGATACGACGGGCGGGAAATGGACGGCGTTTCTTCTCGCCCAGGATCATTATCATGTATTTCTGAGCTGTTAGCTGATTCTGGGCGTGTTGACATTTCCTCCCCGATCATGATAGGGGAGGCCCCTGATAAAAGACGGGGAGGCAGCGATGATTCTTAAACAGATGCAGGTGAGTCAGATGGCCGTCTTCGCCTATCTGGTGGGCGACGAGGAGACCGGCGAGGCCCTGGTGATCGATCCCGCCGCGGATACGGCCCGGATCGTCTCGGCGGCGGCAGATAACGGCCTGACGATAAAATACATCGTCAACACCCACGGGCATGTGGACCACATATCCGGCAATCGGGACATGAAGGAACGTACCGGCGCCCAAATCATTGTCCACGAAGCGGACGCGGACATGCTCGTTTCCACGCCCGCCCTATATCTGCGCATGTTCGGGGCCAAGCCATCCCCGCCCGCGGATATTCTCGTCCGGGAAGGCGATGCGATCGCCGTGGGCCGGGTCGCCTTCCAGGTCATCGCCACCCCCGGACACACTCCCGGCAGCATGTGCCTCTACGGCGAGGGTCTGGTCTTCACCGGAGACACGCTCTTTGTGGGCGCCATCGGCCGGACCGACTTGCCCGGTAGCTCCTGGAACGCCATGGCGCGTTCCCTGAAAGAGAAACTGGCCGTCCTTCCCGACGACACCAAGGTGCTGCCGGGGCATAATTACGGATCGGCCCCTACCTCGACCATCGGCTACGAAAAACGGCATAACCCCTATCTGAGGTTCTGACCGGCGGCGCCGGGCCCGCCGGCAGACTCGCAATCGCCGTCATCACCAACACCAGGATTCCCCTTCGGTTGGCGGGGGTTGAATGCCGTTCGCCGCGTCCCTCCACGGCAACCGGCGAGGCGTCGGAACTTCATGGAATGAAACATACTTCGGGGAATCAGCCCCGTAAGATCAAACAGCGAGGAAAACATCATGGCCGCTCCGCTTGTCGTCACTTCATTGCCCGGCTTGCCCCTGGCGGGCCGGGGCAAGGTCCGGGACATCTACGATCTGGATGATCGGCTGCTCATCGTGGCCACGGACCGGATCTCCGCCTTCGACGTCGTCATGCCCAACCCCATCCCGGGGAAGGGACGGATTTTGACGCAGATGTCCGCCTTTTGGTTCGGGACCATGGCGGACATCATCGGCCACCATGTAATCTCCATGGATCCCGCCGATTACCCCGAGGTCTGCCGACCCTACCGGGAGGTCCTGGCCGGGCGAAGCATGCTGGTCAAGAAGGCCCGGCCCCTGCCGGTGGAATGCATCGTCCGGGGCTATCTGAGCGGTTCGGGTTGGAAGGACTATCGGCGCGAAGGCGTCGTTTCTGGAATCCGTTTGCCGGCGGGGCTGAAAGAGTCCTCCCGGCTTCCGGCGCCCATCTTTACCCCCTCGACGAAGGCCCCGGAAGGGGAACACGACATGGCCATCACGAGGGAAGAGATGGAACGGCTCATCGGCAGGGAATTGACCGCCCGGGTCATCGCCGCCAGCCTCGCCATCTACAACCGGGCCGCCGCGTTGGCCGCCGCCCGGGGCATCATCATCGCCGACACCAAGATGGAATTCGGCATATACGACGGGGAGCTGATCATCATCGACGAATTGCTCACCCCCGATTCCTCCCGTTTCTGGCCCCGGGACGGCTACGCCGAGGGACGAGGACAGAGTAGCTTCGACAAGCAGTTCCTGCGGGACTATCTGCTGTCCATCCCCTGGGATCAGCGACCGCCGGCCCCGGAACTTCCGGAGGACATTATCGTCAAAACCGCCGAAAAATATGAAGAAGCGCTCCAGAGACTGACCTCCGGAAATGCTTGTCCGGGCCTTGACACCACGGGGGGCGCTGATTAAATTAGCGCCGTTTGCCTGGGGCGGACGCCTTCGGAGTCAGTCGTCATAAGGAGCAGCAAAGGTATCAGACCAACCCATGACCAAGAGATGCTATTACGAGATCCTAAGCGTAAACCGCAACGCCACGGAAGAGGAAATCAAGAAAAGCTACCGCCGGTTGGCCATGCAGTACCACCCGGACAGGAATCCCGGCGACCGGGAGGCGGAGGAAAGATTCAAGGAAGCCGCCGAGGCTTACGAGGTCTTGAGCGATCCGCAGAAGCGGGAGATATACAACCACTATGGCCATGAAGGCCTGAGCAGTTCGGGATTCCAGGGTTTCTCCGGATTCGACGACATCTTCAGCAGTTTCGGCGACATCTTCGGCGACATCTTCGGCTTCGGCAACGGCCGGGGCAGGAGCCGCACCGCCGCCCGGGCCGGCGCCGACCTGAGGTACGACCTGCAGATATCCTTCTTGGAGGCGGCCTTCGGTCTCACCAAGGACATCGAAATCGAAAAGCTGGCCCGGTGCCATGAATGCGACGGTTCCGGATCGGCGCCTGGAACCGCTCCGGAACCATGCCCCCGGTGCCGCGGCCGGGGCCAGGTGACCCAGTCCAGCGGGTTCTTCAGCATCAGCTCCACCTGTCCCAACTGCCGCGGCCAGGGCCAGATCATCACCCAGCCCTGCCGGAACTGCCGCGGCGGCGGCAGGGAAAAGATCCGAAAAACCGTGCAGATAAAGATACCTCCGGGAGTCGAAACCGGTTCCCGCCTCCGCCTCCGGGGGGAGGGGGAGCATGGCGAATATGGGGGTCCCGGCGGCGATCTGTATATCTTCATCCATGTGCAGGAACATGAATTCTTCCAGCGGTCCGACGACGACATTATCTGCCGGGTGCCTATATCCTTCGTCCAGGCGGCCCTGGGGGACAGCATCGAGGTGCCGACGCTCACGGGGACGGAAAGGTTGAAGATCCCCCGGGGCACCCAGAGCGGCAAGATCTTCCGCCTGAAAGGGAAGGGCATCGCCCATCTTCGCGGTTTCGGCCGGGGTGATCAGATCATCGAAACCGTGGTGACCATCCCCACGAATCTCAACCGGCGTCAGGAGGAAATCCTGAAGGAATTCCAACGGATCAGTAACGAGTAGGGGTCGCGGCCCCGGGCGGGCCTCCCCCCACCGCCGCCTTTGGCGCGAAAAGGCCCTTTACACCACGGGCATAATGGGGTAGAAGGGCGGCGACCACCATATCCATGCCTGGGAGGTACAAGAGAAATGTACAAGAAGTTCCGCCGCTCCGCGTCACTGCTTCTCATAGGCGTCTTCCTGCTGTCCGGCTGCGCCGCCGCCGTGGTCGGGGGCGCCGTGATGGGCGCTGGCGCCGGCACCTACCTGTATATCAACGGCATACTCAAAACCGATTACAACGCCGACTTCGATCGGGTCTGGGCGGCGGTGGAAAAGACCGTCGCCGACATGCACGGCGTCGATGTCGTCCCGGCGAAGGGAATCGGCTCCGGTCATGTCGATGCGGAGATCAACGGTGAAAAGGTCCGCATCACTCTCCTCTTCAAGGAGAAATCCCTTACCGAGGTGGGAGTCAGGGTCGGGACGATGGGCGACGAAACGGCGTCCCGGATGATTCACACCAAAATCTCCGCCAATCTTACCGGCAAATGACGCCGGGAGCGCCCGAAGCGAAATGATCGGCAGGCGAAGGCCCCACGGGGAAGCGCGGCGGGACTCGGGAAGACACGGTCGCCGCGTCCGGCGGGGTCCGCGGCCGGGTCGGGTCCGACAATGAGGATCGGGGCGCGGCTCGCCTTTCCGGGAAAGCCGACCGGCAAGAAATGTCATTTCGAGGAGCGCGAGCGACAAGAAATCCTAATCATGCCAGTTTGTTAAAGATTTCTCCCTTCGGTCGAAATGACAAAAATGGCGGTTATTCAAAGCTCTCAAGTCGGACGGTTTCTCCTTCCCCTGCTCCTCTTTATCCTCTCCAGCCCCGCCGGCGTGGACGGCCAGACCGTTCCGGTCTATAACTGGCCGGACCGGCTGACCCTCTGCGGCGATCCGGTACCGTTGACGCGCCGGGATGTATGGGAAATGATGGACCAGGCCTTTGTCGCCTCGGTCTATAACCAGCCCCAGACGATTCTCTGGATAAAGCGGGCGCACCGCTATTTCCCTTATGTGGAAAGACGCCTCCGGGAACGAAACCTGCCCGACGACCTCAAATACATCCCCGTCGTGGAAAGCTCCCTGAAGACCTACGCCATTTCCAGCGCCCAGGCCGTAGGCCCCTGGCAGTTCATCAACGGCACGGGCAAGAGGTACGGCCTGCGCATCGATCGTTGGATCGACGAGCGCTACAACTTCGAGCGGGCCACGGAGGCGGCTCTCGATTATTTGACCGCTTTGCATCGGGAGTTCAGGAACTGGCCCCTGGCCATCGCCGCCTACAACTGCGGCGAGAATCGCATGTCCGCAAGCCTGAAGGCCCAGGAGACGGACAACTATTACGATGTGGATCTCCCGCTGGAAACGGAGGCCTACATCTTTCGCATCCTCGCCGCCAAAACCATCCTCTCGGCGCCGGAGGCCTACGGTTACGCCATCCCGGCGGCCAATCGCTATCCCCCGTTGGAATGCGACGTGGCGGACATCTCGCTGGTCCAGGAAACGCCCGTGACGGCCCTTGCCCGCGCCGCCGCAACCACCTACAAAACCATCAGGGAGATGAACCCGGAAATCCGCCAGGGCGCCCTTCCCCCGGGCAGCTTCCGCATCCGCATTCCCCGGGGTCAGGGGGCGGGTCTTCAGGAACGGCTCAAGAGAGAGCAATCCCGATCGCCCTGACCTCTCCGTCCTTTCCGTCCTCTGCCTCCCGGCGGCTGCGGCCAATCGGACCCGTCCCCGTCCACTCCGGCGCCCGGCGATCCCCCCTTTCAAGATCAAAAGTCGCCCGATGGGATCTGGAAAAGCTCGCCGATGACCCCATCGAAATAATCGGGCAGGTAGCGGTCCCACAGCTTTATGGGAAGATCGGGCAGTTCCCCCCGGGTCGAAAGAGAAAACAGGAACAGGTAACGCAGCAGATATTCGACGTTCTTCGCCAGGTGTCCCCGGTAGCGCTGACGCAGGCGTTGGGCGATGATCCTGTCCTCGTGCATGCAGCGCCCGATCTCGCTTTCCAGCATTTCCTCATAGCTGGAGACGATGATTTCCAGATAGACATCCTTCTCCCCGGAAAGGACGAAAGCGGCGAAATCGTCATCCACCCGGCGAGGCGGAACGCCCCGGGCGGCCATGACGGTCCGGATGGCCTCCGGAGACGGCGCCCGGAGCACTTCTTCCGGGGACGGTTCGATGCGGACCACGAGATTGACCGCATTGTAGCGCCCCTTATGACGCTCTTCCTCCATTATCCGGCACGCTCCCATGGCCTCGAGGGCCTCGTGGAGCCGCCCCTGCTCCCCTTCCTCCAATACGACCTTGATGCCGGCGACGTCGTTGATGGACAGGTCGCCGGCGCCCCGAATCTCCCGTTGCCGCCGAATATCCTCTATAAACCTGGCCTCCGCATCGACAAATTCGGCCTCCATCTCTTCCGGGGAGGAAAGGAGGAGATCCCGGGGAATGGAGAGGCGGGCGGCGCGTTCATCCGCAAGCCTGTCCGCCTTGCTTTTGATCGCGTCGAAAATCCAGTCGATGATCCGGCGGGCCGTCTTCTCCGCCAGGCGTCGGATCCTCTTGATCCGCCAGGATCCCAGATAATCCTCGCTCTCGTCTCGTCCCCGAAAAAATAGCATGGTCCGGCAGGGCGTCTCCCGAAAGAAACGGCCGGGATGGGCCTCATAATTCCCGATAAGTTCGACGATGCGGGGATTGCGATACGGCGGATGGCGGACCAAGACGTCCTTGATTTCGCCTTTCAAGCCGATGCGCCGCCATCGCAGGTCCGCGCCGTGCAGCTCCCGGAACAGACGCTCCGCGAAGAGGTGGAGGTATCGGGAAACGAAGAGTTGGTTGTAGTGGACCAGACGGGCGAGGAGATCACCGTCGCCCGGCCGGACGTTGCCGTACATGGAACGGCGGATGAGATCCCGCAGTTCCCGGCGGTGCAGATAACCGTTGATGGTGATCATCTCTCTCCTCCTGGGGGCCGCGCTGACCGCCTGCCCCCCAATTAGGGTCCAGGAATGGCGGGAATGGGGTCTTCGCCGGATATGACTTAACGATCATCACCGCTATTCTACGCCGCAAGAGACAATCTTTCAACAACCAATAATCGCCGCCGCGACGGGGCGACGGCGGGAAGAGGCTCATCACCGCATCAGGGGGCAACCAACGCGCAGAGGTGAGGAAAATGATACTAGACGACGCAGCGGAAGGGACCTTCGCGGACGTCAACATCGGCAGGAAAGTCCGAGAACTCCGGGAGAAGAATCAGTTGACGATCATGGACCTGGCCGCCAGGTCGGGCGTGCCTAAATCCGTCCTGGCGGAAATCGAGTCGGGGGACGTCATCCCCCCCGTGGCCACCCTGCTGAAGCTCGCCAGGGCCATGAATGTCGGCATGGCCTTTTTCTTTCAGGATGAAGCGGCGACGGACAAGGTGTCCGTAACCCGCAAGGATCAGCGGATCAGGATCCGGAGGCGTCCTCACCACCACGAGGGGGAAGTGGACTACATCTACGAATCCCTGGAAACGAGAAAACCGGACAAGCATATGGAGCCTCTGTTCGTGGAATTTCAGCCCATGGAAACGGGCGACATGGTCTTCTCTTCCCATGAAGGCGAGGAATTCGTCTATCTACTGGAAGGAAGACTGGAGTTCCGCTCCCATGAACGCCTCGAGGTGTTGACCCCGGGCGACGCCATCTATTTCGAGTCGGACCTGAGCCATGCCTTCCGGGGACTGGACGGACAGGCGGCCCGGGCCGTCGTCGTCGTCTGGAACAAACCCTTAAAATAGGCACGGGAGGCAAAAAGATGCTGGAAATCCGGTTTCACGGACGGGGTGGACAGGGCACGGTGGTGGCCACGATCCTGCTTTCCAAGGCCTTCTTCCAGGCCGGATGGGAGGTGCAGAGTTTCCCCTTCTTCGGCGTGGAGCGGCGCGGCGCCCCCGTGGAGGCCTATCTACGCCTGGACAGAAAGAAGATCCTCGCCCGGACTAACGTAACGGCCCCGGATCATGTAGTGGCGCAGGACCGGACCCTGATCCAGAACATCGACGTCACCCGGGGCATGAAACCGGGCGGATGGGTCCTCCTCAACAGCCCCTCCCTTCCGGAGGACCTGAGCCCTTACCGGGGCATGAAACTCGCCTCCGTGGACGCCTCCCGCATCGCCCTGCGCCACCTCCTGGGAAGCCGCACCCATCCCATCGTCAACACGGCCATGATCGGCGCCTTCGCCCGGATGCTGGCGATGCCGCCTCTGGAGGCGGTATGCGGCGCCATCCGGGAAGAGGCCCTTTCAGACCCGGAGGCGAACATCGCCGCCGCCCGGGACGCATACAATGAAGTCATTCTTCATGGCGCCATATCATAGGTGAGGCATATGGAAACACCGACCGCTTTGCAGAACGTCCTTTACATGCCCCGGACCTTCGCCACCACGGAAAGCAACAAGACCGGCGCCTGGCGTTTCCTCAGGCCCCGTTACGAAGAAAAGACCTCGCCCTGCGGCGCCGCTTGCCCAGCCGGGGAGGATATCGCCCGGATCGAGATGCTCATAACCCAGGGGGCTTTCAAAGAGGCCTGGGAGACAATACTGATGGAAAACCCCCTGCCGGGCGTCTGCGGCCGGGTATGCTATCATCCCTGCGAGGGCCGGTGCAACCGCCGGGAGTTTGACGCCGCCGTGGCCATTCACTCCTTGGAACGCTTCCTCGCCGATGCGGCGGCGCGCAACGAGACCAAGCCGGCGCTGCCGCGGCAACCGGCGGCGGGACGGCGGATCGCCATTATCGGCGCCGGCCCCGCCGGACTTTCCGCCGCCTGGTTTCTCAATATCCTGGGCTACGAAACGGATATCTTCGAGGCCATGCCAGCCGCGGGTGGAATGACGCGCTGGGGCATCCCCGCCTACCGCCTCCCCGAGGCGGCGCTGAGCGCCGAAATCGCCCGCATCGAGGCCCAGGGCGTCCGCATCCACACCGGCGAGACCGTTACGGCCGCTCGTTTCGAGGAGATGCGCAAATCCTACGACGCCCTGTTCCTCGGCTGCGGCCACTGGCGCGGCCTATCCCTGGACATCCCCGGCGCGACCGGTGTCGGGGTGGAAGAGGGCCTCTCCTTTCTCCGGGATATCCGGGGAGGAGTCAGACGCGACATACCGGGCGTCTCCGCCGTCATCGGCGGTGGGAATACCGCCATCGACGTCGCCCGCACTATTATCCGGCGGGGGGGCAGGGCGATCATCGTTTACCGTCGCCGTCGGGAAGACATGCCCGCCTTCGCCGAAGAGACGCGGAGCGCCCAGGAGGAAGGCGTGGAACTCCGGGAATTGCTGGCCCCGGTGCGGATCGACGCCGCCGCCGGGGGTTGCGTCCTGACCCTTCAGCCCATGACCGTGGTGGGACAAGACCAGGATGGCCGAGGGAAAATCGTCCCCGCCGCCGCCGCGCCGGTGAGGATCGCCGCGCAGCGGGTCTTCACCGCCGCCGGCGCCGGGACGGCGGCGCCCTGGCACGAGCCCCCCGCGTCGGGGGCTTCGGGAGCGGTCCTCGCCCTCAGCCACTGCGTCCTCCTCCAGGACGACCGGGGCGCCCCGGTGGTTTACGGCGGCGACTTGGCCGCCAGGGACAAGAACGTCACCCAGGCCATCGCCTCGGGCAAGCAGGCCGCCCTGGCCCTGGATGTCCTTTTCCGCCACGGCGTAGGTTCCGTGAGGGAGCGTCTCGCTTCCTGCGTGGTCGGCCATGGGCCCGCCCTCTCCCTGGAGATCTATCTCGGCGGTCCGCGCCGGGAACGGAACGCCCATATCGTGACCTACGAGGAGATAAACGCCGACTACTTCCAGTACGAGCCCCGGCTCGTCCAGCCCCGACTCCTCATCGAGGAGCGCCATTCGTCCTTCGACGAAATCGAGTTGAAGATATCGGCCCATACGGCCATGCGGGAGGCCGGCCGGTGCTTCCACTGCGGCATCTGCAACAACTGCGACAACTGTTATCTGTTCTGCCCCGACGTGGCCATTCTGCGAGCCCGGGACATGACGGACCGGCACATCGACTACGATTACTGCAAGGGGTGCGGCCTGTGCGTCGTGGAGTGTCCCCGGAACGCCATGACCCTGGAGGAGGAAACGCCATGAAAAAGGTCCTCGAAGGCAGCCAGGCCGTGGCGGAGGCGGTGCGTCTGGCCAAGGTCCAGGTCATTTCCGCCTATCCCATCACCCCCCAGACCCATATCGTGGAGATCCTCTCGGATTATGTCGCGACCGGCAGGATGAACGCCAAATATCTCCGGGTGGAAAGCGAGCACTCCTGCATGGCGGCCCTGATCGGCGCCCAGAGCGCCGGTGTAAGAACCTTCACGGCCACCTGTTCCCAGGGACTGGCCCTGATGCACGAACTCCTGCACTGGGCCGCCGGGGCCCGCCTCCCCATCGTCATGGGCGAGGTCAACCGCGCCCTGGCCCCGGGCTGGAACATCTGGTGCGATCAGACCGACAGTCTGGCCCAACGGGACACGGGATGGATGCAGCTTTACTGTGAGGACTCCCAGGAGGTCCTGGACGCCACGATCCTGGCCTACCGGCTGGCGGAAAGGGTCAACCTGCCCACCATGGTGGTGCTGGACGCCTTTTACCTCTCCCATACCTACGAACCGGTGGACGTCCCGGAACAGGAGGAGGTGGACCGATTCCTTCCGCCCTATAAACCGGCCTTCACCCTCGACCCCGGACATCCCTACTCCCTGAGCCCCCTGGTAACCCCCAACGCCTACATGGAGATGCGCCACGACATCGCCCTGGCCATGGAAGACGCCCTGGCCATATTCGACGAGGTGGAGGGTGAGTTCGCCCGGATCATGGGCCGCCGTTATGGCGCGGTGGAGGAAATCGACACTGACGACGCCGACGTCATCTTTGTAACCTCCGGCGCCGTCACCAGCACGGTCCGCTTGGTCTTGGAGGAGTTACGTTCCCGGGGCGAAAAGGTCGGGGCGTTGAAGATCAAGCTTTTCCGCCCCTTCCCGACGGAGGCCGTGCGCAGGGCCCTGAGCAAGGGCCGGAAGGCGGTCGTGGTGGATCGCAATTATTCCTTCGGGGCCAGCGGGATCTTCGCCCAGGAGGTCCGGGCCGCCCTGTGCAACGCCCCCGGCCATCCGCCGGTGTTCGGCTACATCGCCGGCCTGGGCGGGCGGGACATCACCACGCAGATGTTGTCCCACATCTATTTCGAGGTAAAGGAGAGCGAAGCACCCCTACGGGAGAGCGTCTGGGTGGGGCGCCAGGAGGTGAACCGTGCAACTTGAAGCCATGGACAGGGAGTTGATGTGCTCCGGCCATGTGGGCTGTCCGGGATGCGGCGCCACGATCGCCATGCGTTTCGCGCTGAAGACCCTGGGAGAAAAGACCATCATGGTCCTGCCGGCATGCTGCTGGTCCGTCATCGCCGGCCCCTTTCCCCAATCTTCCCTGAAGATCCCGGTGATCCACACCGCCTTCGAAACCGGCGGCGCCACCGCCAGCGGCGTCCGGGCGGCCCTGGACATGCGGGGGGACGAGGAGACGACGGTGGTCGTCTGGGCCGGGGACGGCGGGACCTTCGACATCGGCTTTCAGGCCCTGAGCGGCGCGGTGGAAAGAAACGAGAATTTCATCTACATCTGCTACGACAACGAGGCCTACATGAACACCGGGATTCAGCGGAGTTCCTCCACTCCCTACGGGGCCTGGACCACCACGACCAGCGGCTCGGATTGGAAGAAGCTGCGGAAGAAGAACATCGTCGAGGCCCTGGTGGCCCACCGCATCCCCTATGCCGCCACGGCCAACATCGCCTACCCGGAGGACCTGGTCCGCAAGGTTAGGAAGGCCCGGGAGACGAAGGGATCGCGGTTCCTTCATATCTACGCAAGCTGTCCGACGGGGTGGCGGATACCCGCGGAGATGTCCGTCAGGATCGCCCGTATGGCCGTCCAGACCAATATCTTCCCCCTCTACGAGGTGGAAAACGGGATCGACTACACGATAAACGTCAAACCCCGGGAGTATCTCGTCCGAGAATACTTCAAGCTCCAGGGCCGCTTCCGTCATCTGAGCGAGGAGGACCTCGACCAGATCCAGGGCATGGTCAACGAAGACTGGGAACGCCTCCTCCGCAAGGCGGGGGAGCGCGCCTGAGAAGCGAAAGGGGGCCTACGTCCTACAACTTGCCGTCCCTTTCCCCCAGGCGGACGCCCCGGAACGTAGGGCCATGCGGGCCGCAGCGGCATTTACGCAACCAACGGGCCCGAACGCACCGGAACGTAGGGGCCATGCCATATGCCCCCGATCTCCGGAGGGAGGGCCGGAATGGCCTACCACGCTTCTTTCCTTGCCGATTTCCCGCGCCTTGGAACAGATTTCGGCCCGCTTCAAGCCTTTTTCGTCAGGATCTCGTAAGCGCGGTCGTGGAGCGGGGTGGCGATGCCCAGCTTCCGGCCGGACCTGACGATGAAACCGGCAAGGGTATCGATTTCCGTCTGCCGCCCCTTCTCGAAATCCAACTGGAGGGAGGTCTTCGTCTCCGGGGGAAACTGCCCGACCTTGGCCAGGGTCGCCGCGGCGACATCTCCGGGCAGGGCGACCCCCTTGGCCCGGGCGATTCGCTCCACCTCGGCGATCATGCCCATGAGCATTCCCTTCGCCTCGGGATCGTCCATCACGGCCCCGAAGGACTTCCGCGTCAGGGAAGTCACGGCGGCGGCGGGGCAGATGAAGATGAATTTCGTCCAAAGCGCCGCGATGGGATCGGAGGTCAGCTCCGAGACGATGCCGGCGTCCTGGAAGAGCCGGTCTATGCCCCGGAAGTCCTCCACGCCACCGGAGGCGGGCCCGAAAATCAATCGGCCCGCCGGGCTCACCTGCCGGACCACGCCGGGGGCCTCGATATAGGCCGAGATGTAAACCGTGCCATGGAGGAAGACGCCGCGGGGGAGGATGTCCTGAAGCCGCTCCGTGCTATCCACGCCGTTGAGGAGGGGAATGACAACGCTGTGGTCATGGATGTTGCCCGCCATGGACCGGGCGGCCCCTTCCAAACCATAGCTTTTCACGGCGAACAGCGCCAGGTCCAAGGGCCCCGCCGTCGCGGGGTCATCCGTCGCCAGGGAAGGCCGGGCAATCAATTCCCCGTCCGGCTTTGCCAGACGAAGCCCCTGGGACCGGATCGCCCTCAGGTGTTCCCCCCGGGCTATAAACACCACCTCATGCTCCGACGCGTCCCCATAACGCGCCGCCAACCTGCCGCCGAAGGCCCCGCCTACTCCCCCCAAACCGATTATTCCTATCCTCATTCGTCCTTCCTCCTTCCTGAGGCGCCTTCCCCGCCGCCGGCCAAAACCGGGCCGCCGGCGCCACTGGCCCGGCGCGTGAAAGCGCGGTCAATCCCTTGGTTAAATCCGGCCATTTCCCATGGCCCAAAGGCCGTTTTTCAGTACTTTACCATCGAAGAACGGCCAGAGGAAGTCAAAAGAAGCGGGGTCGGGATAAATATGTTCTTCCCGCACGCATTTGATTTCATCCCAAATTTTCCATTGGAAGGCTCACGGGTCCATGATTCATGGCGCGATGCCCCTGGGTCATGGGCCAACGGGTCGCATGGCGAACGCGACATAATGAGAGCGATGAAGAATTTCTGATGGTTTCCTTGGGGCAGCATCCGGAAATCTTTGCGGCCGTCATCTGCGGCGCCGCCTAGAGAGGGCGGAAACCTCCTGATGGAAAATTTGGGTTCATATGACTTCGAAGAAGGGAAACCCGTTAGGACCTATTGCGAAACTACCGGAAATTGTCTTTTGTCTTGGCGCACTTGATACAAAAGCAAGTATAGTCAATTGGTTCTTGAGTTCGCCTTACATTGGAGCGGCAGCTTTGATGAGTTTGGTGTTTGACTCGTTTTCGTCTTACTTCGAGCAGAACCAATTTACCCTGAGCGGAGGGGAGAAAGGAGAGGAACTTTCATGGGGAAGCGTGTTGACAGGCGCTGAAAACCATGCTACCTCCATCTCCCCAAGAAACGGGCCCTCCGCCCCCGTAGCTCAGCAGGATAGAGCAACGGATTCCTAATCCGTGTGTCGGGCGTTCGAATCGCCCCGGGGGCGCCAATGGACCATCCGCGGAGGAGCGCGCTTCTCCGGTAAGCCCCCCGTCGTATAATATGAAAAGAAGCGCGGTGCTTGCCGTCGGGAAACGGAGCGACGGCCTGCGCCACGGAACAAGCCGGACCCGCTTTGAGGAACCGCCATGCCCATCTATGAATTCGCCCGCAAGGCACCTAACGTAGCGAAGACCGCCTTCGTCCATCCGGAGGCGGTCGTCATCGGCGACGTGAGGATCAGCGCTCGCTGCCACATCGCCGCCGGGGCGGTGATCCGCGGCGACTGCGGTCCGATCGTCATCGGTTCTTCCACGAGCATCCAGGACAATGCCACGATTCACGTCAACCCCGGAGAAAGGGTAAGGATAGCCGGAAATGTGATCGTCGGCCACAATGCCGTCCTTCACGACGCAACCGTCGCGGAGCGGTGCGTCATCGGCATGGGAGCCATTATCCTGCCTGGGGTTGTCTGCGGACGCGGGGCCGTTGTGGCGGCCGGATCGGTAGTTGCACAGGGCATGCTTATTCCGGCAAGAAAACTCGTGGCCGGCAATCCGGCGAGGATAATCAAGGACATAACGCCGACTATGGAACTCTATGTGACGGAAGGCGTCGAACAATACAAACGCCTGACCGTTCTTTACCGGCGCACCATGAAACGGCTGGGATAATCATTCGTCCTTCTCTCCCCCCGGTCGGGGGGCTGACGAACGGGATAGAGGGCGCGCCAGATGGCGTGGGACCTCCCCCCCCCCCCCCCCCCCCGCCCGGGGGGGGGGGGGGGGGGGGGCGCCCGGCCCCGGGGGGGGGGCCCCCACCGGGG
>JASGUC010000004.1 GCA_030057915.1 Pseudomonadota bacterium | reverse complement strand
TTACCGGCGCACCATCAAACGGCTGGGTTAATCATTCGTCCCTCTCTCCCCCCGGGCGGGGGGCTGACTAACGGGTTTTCGGGCGCGCCAGATGGGGTGGGACCCCCCCCCCCCCCCCCCCCCCCGGTCGGGGGGCTGACGATCATCTTCATCGTGCCCCGGAGGCCGCGAAAAACCAGGGGCGAAGCCACCTTGACTCCGCCCTTGATTCTTGAGAGAGGCAGGCGTCCGCACGTTTGGATTGAGACCTTTGAAAATCCATAATTTCCCGCCGCCCCGGCATAACCCGGAGTCGGAATGCCTCGAAAACAAAGCATTCCCGCTTCCGCCGGCATGACGACAGGAACTCGGGGACGGCTTTTTTCAAAGGTCTCGTCTCCCTTCTTCATGACCCGCGCCTTCTCTCTCCCGCCAACATGCGGCATTTCCGCCGCGAACCCGCCACTACCGGGGTTCCACGGGGGTGCACATGGGATCCAACCAGGTCTTGACCGCCTTCTTGGCGAACTTGCCCCTGTCTCTGGCGCCTGTCTTTCTCATGGCTCTCGCCTCCTTTCCTTCTTAGGCTTCAGGTTATAATCCCTTCAGAACGGACGTACGATTGAATCCGCTCCGGTTTCTCTCTATCGCCCTGCCCAGGATATCACGCTGGGGATTGAACTCGATGCGGGCGCCGAACATGGTCTTCATGGTCTTTCCTCCCCTGGTGTTTCTTTCGGGACCAGAATAATCCCGAACGCCATTTTCCACAATCGGCTTCCGGATGAAAAGGGGATGGGAAAAAGACGGCGGTCCGGGTAAGGATGCTTGCCGATTCGTCTCGGAATTTGTCCGATGCCGCCGCGCCACCGCGGCGGCGCGGCGGCGCATGTATCCGTTCTCGATCCCCTTCACGGCCCGGACCGGAAAAAAATTTTGACAAAATGCTTGACAACGCACGGATACCGTAATATATGGCCACCCATGTTTAAAAATCCGTCGCGATGACAAGCGTGGAGGAACAAGTAGTAAAGGTTGGAAAAAGGCATTTTGAGGCACGGCAGGGCTTTTCTTTCTGTCAGAGATGCGATCCGACTTTACAGAAAGGAGGATGCGGGAAATGCCAGAAGGAAAAGTGAAATGGTTCAATGAGCAAAAGGGCTTCGGCTTCATCGAAAAAGATGACGGCGGCGACGTTTTTGTTCATTACAGCACCATCCAGGGTAGCGGTTTTAAAACCCTTCAGGAAGGTCAGCGTGTAAGCTTTGACATCCAGCAGGGCAAGAAGGGTCCGGCAGCGGAAAACGTAAAGCCCCTATAACGCTTGGCGCAACCGATCACGACGCCGCGGTTTCATCGACCGCGGCGTTTTTTTTGATCCTTCCCCTCTTCCAATCCACGAAACGACGCAATGATTCCCGGCGGATGCGCCAGCGGTTCGCCCCGGGCCGTACGGCGGAACTCCTCGGCATTGCCGGCTTTTACCGGGGCGCTTCAGGGTGGATCCGCGCCGGGCCCCGGTGTTTTCGTTCCCCCAGATGGGTCTCGATTATCTTTGCGGGAGAGAAATCCTTCAAGAGGATCGCCGCCGCCGTTTCCGCATTCAGGGCGGCCCGCGGGGCCAGGCCGATCAGTTCCGACTCCAGGATCTCCACCCCCGCCCCGGCCGCCTCGCGGCTTACAAAGGCAAAGGCGTCCCGGAGGGAAGTGACGCGGAAATCGGTTAGGTTCATGGACACCTGGGCCAGTTTGCGGCTGGCCAGAAAGACGCCGATCGCCCTGACGCCGGGCAGACCGCCGCCCGCCTCCCGGATGCGCCCGGCAATGTGCTTGGCCAGGGAGATATCGGCGGTCTTCAGGTTGATGTTGTAGGCGATCAGTGGCATCCGAGCGCCCACCGCCACGGCGCCGGCGCGCTCGGGACAGGTGGACGGCCCGGCATCCGGATGCCAGTCCCCGTTGCACAGCCGATCGATCAAACCCGCCAGTCCCCCACGGCGAATATCCGGAAGCTGCCGGCGGACCGGATCGACTGCCGCCTCTCCATAGAAGAAAACCGGGATGCCATGACGTTCCGCAAAGGCATGGCCGAAGCGGCGGGCCCAGTAAACCGCCTCCGTCATTTGCGCCCCCGCCAGGGGAATGAAGGGCACGACGTCCACGGCGCCGATCCGGGGGTGCGCGCCGTCGTGGCCTCTCAGATCGATTATCTCCAGGGCCTTGCCGCCTGCCGCCAGGGCCGCATGATAAACACCCTCCGCCCCCCCGAGAAAGGTGACGACCGAACGGTTATGGTCGGCGTCCCAGGAATAGTCCAGGACGCTTACCCCGGGGACGCCCGCCGCGGCTTCCGCAATCTCCCGGACCTTTTCCGGCGACCGGCCTTCGCTGAAATTGGGGACGCACTCCAGGATCGTCATTGCCGCCCCACTACCCCTCCGCCCCGAAGAGGGCCTCCACAAAGGCATTGCCGTCAAAAGGCTGGAGGTCTTCCAGGCCTTCGCCGACGCCGATATAGCGAATGGGAATCCCCAGTTCCTTGGCAATCCGGATGACTATCCCCCCCTTGGCCGTCCCGTCGAGTTTCGTCAGGACGATGCCCGTCACCCCGACCTCCTCCTTGAACATCTTGGCCTGCAGCAGCCCGTTCTGTCCCGTCGTGGCGTCAACGACCAGGAGCACCTCCTGCGGCCTATCCGGAAGCTCCCTCGTTACGATGCGCTTCATCTTTTTCAGTTCTTCCATGAGATTGAGCTTGGTGTGGAGCCGTCCCGCCGTATCCACGAGGAGGATCCGTCCTTTCCCCGCTTTCGCCGCCTGGATGGCGTCAAAAACCACCGACGCCGGATCGGCGTTGGGCCGCTGTTTGATCAGCGGGACGCCGGCGCGGTTGCTCCAAGCCTCCAATTGCTCGATGGCCGCCGCACGAAAGGTGTCCGCAGCCACCAGGAGAACCCGCTCTCCCCGGTTTTTAAGCTCATAGGCAATCTTGCCGATGGTCGTGGTCTTGCCGGTCCCGTTCACCCCCACGACCATAACGGCGCAGATCCCCTCGGACGGGAGCCGTAAAGCGGTCTCCTGGCCCGTGAGGATCCCCTTCATGGCCTCCCGGAGGATCCCCTTCAACAAATCGGCGCGGCTCAATTCCTTCCGTTTGACCTGGCCCTTCATCTCCTCGATCAATTCATAGGTGAAGGCCGGTCCGATGTCGGCGCGGATCAGTGTCTCTTCCAGCTCGTCGAACAGCGCCTGGTCGATCCTTTTTTCTCCCAGAACGAGATCGTCCACATCGGTGAGCAGGATATCCCTGGTCTTGGCCAGTCCGGCCTTCAGTCTGTCGAACAGACCTTTTTTCTTGAATACATCCAGCATTCTTCACCTCGCTTTTCCCCCGGGCCCGGGAGGATCGACCGAGCATCGCTCCCCGCCCCCGCCCTCCGGAGCGGAGGTGGGTGGAGGAAGATGGCCGAGGACGTTCACCGTCCCCCTTTTCCTTTGAAAAGGCACGCCTCCCTTAACCGTTTTTCCCGGATAAGTAAAGACAAGAGGTGCCAAGACAGTGGGGAGACGGGTCGGCGGGGCTTTCAGGATCGGTTCAACGATACGGACACCACGGCGGATATCCCCTGCTTTCGCATGGTTACGCCAAAGAGATTCTCCGCGACCTCCATGGTCTTCTTGTTGTGGGTGACGAGAATAACCTGGGAAGTCAAGGCAATCTCTTGGACGATCTTTGCAAAAAGGGAGATATTGGCGTCGTCGAGGGCTGCGTCCACCTCGTCGAGGACAAGGAAGGGGGTGGGCCGGCACAGGATGATAGCCAAAACCAGGGCAATGGCCGCCAGGGATTTCTCGCCGCCGGACAGGAGGCTGATGTTCTGGGGTCGTTTGCCGGGAATCCGGATGTCGATGTCCACCCCGGTCTCCAGGAGGTCGCTTTCATCGGTCAGGTAAAGCTCCCCCTTGCCACCCGGGAAGATCCGGGAGAAGACATCCCGGAAGGAGGCCCGCACCGCCTCGAAGGTTTCGGCGAAACGCCGTCGGGAGACCCTGTTGATCTTGGCTATGGTCTGCTGCAGGGTGTTCAGGGAGGCATCGAGGTCCCGGGATTGGGAGTTCAGAAAGGTGAACCGTTCCTGTAGTTGTTCGCATTCATCGATCGCCAGCAGGTTGACCTCCCCGAAGGTGGCCACAACGCGGCGGTTTTTCTCGATCCGGTCCTCCCGGCGCCGCCGCTCGGCCTCGCTCAGGGGCGCCTCCGGCAGCGGCGATTCTCCCGCCAGGTCAATCTGGTGCTTCTCCTCGCACATGCGGGCCAGGCTGTCCAGTCGATATGCGAGTTCCCGGACTTCGGATTCCAGTTGTCTCCCCTCCCGCCCGACTTGATCATGCCGTTCTTTCGTTTCCCGCCGTTTCCCTTCCCCATCCCGCAGCGCCGCCTCGGCCCGGGCATGGAGATTGCCCTTCTCCGTCAGTTCCCCCTCCAGGGCCGTCAGCGCCGCGTATAGTTCCATAAGTTCCGTCTTGTCCCGGTCCGCCGCCTCCCGCAGTTCCTCAAGCTGTCGCGCCCAGGAAAGGGCGTCGTCTCCGCCTTTCCGCATCGCCTCTTTTATGTCCGCAACCTCAGTCCGCAGACGCTCCCATTGTCTCAGAAGCGATTTGTCCCGTTCGGCCAGGGACGCCCGGCGGACCTTTTCCTCCGTAAGTTCGCCGGTCCGGGCCTCGAGTTCCCGAAGCAGTCGGTCCACCTCCTCCCGCAGGCCCGCCGCCTCCTCCCGCGCCGCCGTCTCCCGCTGTCTCTGACGATCCAGCTCCTCCCGGCCGCTTTTCAGTTTTTGATCGAGCAGCAGACGCTCCTCGGCCTGGGTTTCGCTATTGAACTCGAGGAGCTTCCGGGTCTGGAGCAGTCGTTTTCTCTCCGCCTCCAATCTTTCCAAATCCTTCCGACGACCGTTCCATTGCAACTCCCGGGCGTGTATGGCGGCGGTCGCCTCCTCGACATCCTCATCGAGGCGCGCCACCCGGGCGGCCACTTCCTTCCGCCGCAGGGCTTCCGCCTCCAAGGCCTCGGAAAGGCCGCGGATCTCCTCCTCCAGGGTCTCGATCTCCCGTTTGTTCTTCAGCAGGCTCCGGGCGCCGTTGCCGTTGCGGCCGCCGGTCAGAACCCCCTGGGGGCTGATCGTGTCTCCGTCCGGCGTCACGAACGTGCCCCGGAAACCGTTTCGATCCCAGAGGGCTAGGCCATTCCGGAGATCGTTGACCAGCAGAACGTCCCCCAGGAGGTGCTCGGCAATGTCCCGGAAACCATCCCGCACCTCAATCCGCTCCAGGAGAGGTGCCGCCTCCTGGAGATGCCCGGCCCGGATGCCCGGCGCAGCTTCGTGACGGACGGCCAGGGGGACAAAGCTGCTCCTGCCCACCGCCGCTTCCTTCAGATAATCGATGGCCTTGACTCCCGCCTCCCGGCTCCGGACAATCACATACTGCAATTTCTCCCCCAGGACGGCCTCCACCGCCGTCTCGTACTCCCGGGGGACACGGAGCTGTTCGACCACAAGGCCGACCACTTGATCCCGATCCACGCCCTTGAGACCGCCGGCCGCCTTGGCCGTCATAATCGATCGGGTGGCTTCATTGCACCATACATAGCCGTCATGGAGTTCTTTCAGGGAGGCCAGACGGGAGGCGCGACCGGTCAGTTCCCCCTTGAGGCCGTCGATCCGCTCGTCTGTCTCCTCCATCTCCCGTGCGGCTTCCTCCCACTCCCGCGCCGCCTCTTCCCGGCGCCGGCGCAACTCCTCAAGATGCCTCCGATCGTCTTCCAAGGCGGCTTCGGTTTCCGCCAGTTTCTCCCGCAGGCGCTCTTCCTGGCGAAGCTGTTCGGTGATTTCCCTGGCGTTTCTCTCCTCTTTTCGGGCAATTTCCTCGAGGCTTCCGAGGAGGTGGCTACAATTGTTTTGCAAGCGGGATTTCTCCGTCGCCGCATCGATGAGCCGGCTCTTGTTCTCTTCCAGAAGCTGGCGCCGGGCCTCCAGCTCCCCCTTGAGAATCGAGAGCCGTCGTTCGCGCTCCGCAACGTCCCCCTCGACCGCCGCCATGTCGGCGGAAAGGATGCGGCGCAAGGACGAAAGCTTTTCCCGTTCCCGTTCCAGCTCCTCGCCACGGGCGTGGCGCCGCCGCATTTCCTCCTCCAGCCGCCGCTGTCGGGCCTCGAGATCGGCTATCTTGCCCCGGGTGAATTCGATCCCCTGCTCCTTGACCTGCGCGGCCGTGCGGTGCCGATAGATGCCTTCCTGACACCGGGAACGTTCCGCCTCCCGGTCCAGGACCTCGACCCGGGCCGCCGCCAACGCCGCCTCGCAGCCCGCCAGGGCCGTGCGCAGTTCCTCTTCCCGCTCCCGACAGTCCTGGAGCTGCCGCGACCGGCATTCCATCTCTTGGCGGAGGGCGCCATAGGCATCCCGGGCCACCGCCAACTCATCCTCCCGAAGGGCATTCCGGAGCTGGCGGTACTGCTCTGCCCGCCGGGCCTGTCGGGAGAGGACATTGAGCCGGGTTTTCACCTCCCGGAGGATATCGTTCAAGCGCAGGATGTTCTGTTTGGTGGCCTCCAGCTTCCGCTGCGCCGCCTCCTTGCGCGCCTTGTATTTGGAAATGCCCGCCGCTTCCTCGATAAACTGCCGCCGTTCCTCCGGCTTCGCCTCGACCAGCGAGGCCACGCTATTCTGTTCCACGATCGAATAGGTCCGGGCGCCAACCCCGGCGCCCATAAAGAATTCCCGGACGTCGAGGAGGCGGCAGGATAGGCCGTTGATGGAGTATTCGCTCTCACCGCTCCGTGGGAGCCGCCTGGAGATCACCACCTCGGCATAGTCCCGGTATGGATCGGGAAAGGCGAGCCCCTCCGCCACCAGGGACATGGAAACATCCGCCATCCCCACCGGTTCCGCCTCCTGAGCGCCGTTGAAGATCACATCCTCCATCCTGACGCCCCGAAGGCTCTTGACCCGCTGCTCTCCCATCACCCAGCGGATGGCGTCCACCACGTTGCTCTTCCCGCAGCCGTTGGGGCCCACGATGGCGCTCACCCCCGCCGCAAAGTCGAGGGTCGCCTTGTCGCGAAAGGATTTAAATCCCCTGATTTCCAGTTTTTTTAATTTCATCGTCTCCCTGCTTGTCCTAAGCCCCACAACCGGGCGCACCTTATCAAAAGGGGCGCCCTTTGTAAAGAAAAAATACAACATATATGCAGGCCTTGATCTCAACCACAATATATAGTATGACTGAGGCCATGGAAGAGAGAGAAGAACCACCGGGAGATTATTGGCGGGAGGTATGCCGGGTCGGCGGTTTGAATATCGCCCATGTCATCGCCGGCCGGCTGGAAACCGACGGCATTCCGACCCGTCTCCGTTATGAGGCCGCCGGGGCGATTTATGCCATCACCATCGACGGCCTGGGGGAAGTGGCGATCATCGTCCCCGAGAGGGAGTGGGAACGGGCGAGGGATATTCTGTCCCGGACTTACGACGAAGAGGAACTGAACTGGAATGGTTAGAAGATGCCGTCCAGCGGGGTCCCGCAATGCATGCAGACGCCATCCCTCGGCATCGACTCTTGCACGAAAAATCCGCGGCGCCCCACCAGGAGGCGGCCGCATCCCGAACAAAAGGTGTTCTCCCCCTCATCCCCCGGGATATTGCCGATATAGACATACTTGAGACCCCGGGCCCGGCCGATTTCCCGGGCCAGCCTGAGCCGCTCCCGGGAAGTCGCCGGAAGGCCCATGGTTTGGTAGCACGGGTGGAATCTGCTGACATGCCAAGGGGTTTCCTTCCCCAGCCCGGCCAGGAAGGCGGCGATTTGGTCGATTTCCTCCTCGCTGTCGTTGAGCCCCGGGATCAGCAGGGTAGTGACCTCCAGCCATATCCCCGCCGCTTTCATCCGTCCCAGCGTATCGAGAACCGGCTGCAGCCGGGCGCCGCACTGCTGCCGGTAGAACTCGTCGCGAAAGGACTTCAGGTCCACATTGGCCCCAGTGAGATAGGGAGAGATGGTCGTCAGGGCCTCTTCACTCATATAGCCGTTTGTGACAAAGACGTTTCCGATCCCGCGCTTCCGGGCAAGACGGGCGATATCATAGGCATATTCAAAGAATACCGTCGGCTCCGTATAAGTGTAGGCGATGGTGCGGGCGCCGAGGGCGTCGGCACGGGCCACGATTTCGGCGGGGGAGACATCTCTTCCGGGTATGCCCCCCCCCTCTCGGGGCAGTTGGGAGATCTCGTGATTCTGACAGAACCGGCAGCGGAAATTGCATCCCACCGTGGCCAGGGAATAGGAGAGCGATCCCGGAAAAAGATGGAAAAAGGGCTTTTTCTCGATGGGATCGACATTTTCCGCAATCACCGCGCCATAGACGAGGCTGTAGAGCGTCCCTTCGCTCATCTCCCGGACCCCGCAGACGCCGCGCCGACCTTCCTTGATCAGGCAGCGGTGAGCGCACAGGAGGCAGCGCGCCTGGCCGTCCGGCAACGATTCGTAGAGCATGGCCTCTCTGGTCATTCGATCGTCCTCACCACCCCGGGCACGGGTCGTCGTCCTTCCGCGCCGATCGTTAGCGGCGCCCGGATGGGCGCCTGAAGGGCAACCTGCGTAAAGGTAACGGAAAACGACAGTCCCAAAAAGGCGCCGAAGGGATTATTCATGACGGGAAGGGCCTCCTCCAGGCCGGCGGCAAATCCATACCAGCCGGGGGGCAGGAAGATGACGCTCCCCCACCGGACTCGAACCCCTGCCAGTCGCCGCCGGATCATCCCGGTCAAGGCGCCGATGCTGAAGAAACGGGCCTGGTTGTACAGGGAAGGGCCGAAGGCGCCGGCGATCCGCCGGGCCACGCCCAGATAGGAAAATCTATTGAGGGCCCCGACAAAGATCCGGCCCCGGCAGACCCGAATGGCCTCACTCAGGGCCTGTTCGGGATCGGAGGCAAACTCCAGCACGGTGATCAGCGTGACAATGTCGAATTCATCATCGGAAAAGGGAAGATCCTCCGCGACGCCCTGATAAAAATCCGCCTTGGCACCCAGTTTCCGTCGGGCCTGCTCCAGCATGGGGGCCGAGGCGTCCAGACCGGTTACGTCGCACCCCTTGCGCCGGAAAAGCCAGAGATGATCCCCCGTGCCGCATCCCACATCCAGAAGGCGCTCCCCGCCCCGGGGCTGAGTCAAATCGAGGATCAGGCTTTTTTCCCGGCTGTCGATATAGCGCCCGGAGGGCGTATCGCGCCAGTTGTCATAGGATCGGGCTATCTCTTCCGTAAAGATCAACCCCTCAGCCTCCAATCGCCGACATGTTCTTCCCGCATTCCCCGAGGTAGTTCCCCTCCGGGCGTATCTTGTGTTTCCGGGGCTTTTTCGCGATCGCCTCCCTGATGAGGGACGCGATCCGGTCATCACTGCATCCGGAGCGCAGGGGGTCCTTCAAGTCGATCTCCGCGTCGGAAAAGAGACAGGAACGTAGATGGCCATCCGCCGTCAGGCGCAGGCGGTTGCACCGGTGGCAGAAGTGATTGCTCATCGCGGCGATGAAACCTATCTCACCGACGCCTCCGTCGATGCGATAGATCCTGGCCGGCCCGTCCATCCGGTCCCGGGCGCCAGGGACCGGCAGGAGGGGATGGTTCCTCGCAATTTCCCCCCTGATCTCTTCGCAGGCCAGATATTTGCCGATGTTATCCCGACCGGTATGGCCCACCGGCATCAGTTCGATGAATCGCACCTGAAAGGGGCGCTCCAGGGTCAGGCGGGCGAAATCGAGGATCTCATCGTCGTTGAAGCCTTTCATCGCCACAACATTGATCTTTATCGGGGCAAAACCCCGTGCGAAAACCGCATCGATGCCCCGCAGGGCATCAGCCAGCGATCCCCCCCGGGTAATATAGTGGTATTTTTCCCGGTTCAGGGAGTCTAGGCTGATATTGAGGCGGCATACCCCGGCGGCGCGGAGATCCGCGGCATACCTCTCCAGTAGGACGCCATTGGTGGTAAGGCTTAAGTCCTCGATCCCCGGGAGGAGTTTGAGGGCCGTCATAAAGGGGATCACTCCCCGCCGGACCAGCGGTTCGCCGCCCGTCACCCGCACTTTGGCCACGCCCAGTCCAACGGCTACCCGTACCACCCGAAGGATCTCCTCATACCTCAGGATGTCGTCGTGACCGAGGAGGGACAGGCCTTCCTTGGGGATGCAATACCGGCAACGCAGATTGCAGCGGTCGGTAATGGAAACCCGCAAATAGTTTATATCGCGGTGGTAATTGTCATACATGCTTCTCGGTCCTAACACAAATCCAAAAGCGGCGCAAGCGCTTGCGGTGACGGCGCGGGATAAATTGCTTCTTCCGGCAAGCGCTCGATTTCATGTGACTGCGATACATGGGAAACCCGCTATTTTCTCTTAAATTCGCGGGGCGCCAAGTTACCCTGGGGAATGGTCCGGCGTCCTCTTCGCCTGTCCCGTCCCGGGGGGCTGATCCGGTTAAATCCGTCTTGACAGCGAGGCTTTTATCCATTACTGGAAACGGAGCACACTCGGCGGGGAGAACGCGGATCATGAAGAAAGCGCCCATCACCAAATCAGGTTTCGAAAGAATCAAACGGGAATTGGAACATCTCAAGACCGTAGTGGTGCCGGAGAACGTCCGGGACATCGAGACGGCCCGAGCCCATGGAGATATATCCGAAAACGCGGAATACGCCGCCGCGAAGGAACGACAGGCCTTCATCCACGGCAAGATTCAGGAGTTGGAAAACAATCTGGCCACTTCCGAGATCATCGATCTCAAAAGGCTCTCCACGGACCGGATCGTCTTCGGTGCCTCCGTAACTATCGAGGATGTCGAAAAGGGGGGAAATATCACCTATCAGTTGGTAGGACCCCACGAATCGGACATCGGCAGGAACAAGATCTCTGTAACCTCGCCTCTGGGGAAGGCCCTGGTGGGGAAAACCGTGGGGGATACGGCTCGGGTCAAGGCCCCGGGGGGGACTCGGGAATTCGAGATCGTGGCCATCTTCATCGCCGCCGAGGATTGATGCAAGGAAAAATGCCGGAGAAATCTTCTCCGGCATTTTGATGTCCTCGGTCTCGAGCCTGCGGTTTGTTCCCCGGCCGGGCCCTCAGCCCCTTTCCGCCACTTTCAGGCGGGTCTCCGCCTTGGTCGCTGCGGCCCGGACCCGTTCGTAATCGACGTCATCCTTGGCCATCTTGGCCAATCTGGCCTCCGCCTCTTCCTTGTCCTTCCGGGCCTGGTCCCTGTCGATCATGTCGGAGCGTTCCGCTCCTTCAACCAGGATGGTCACCTTGCTCGCCAATACCTCCGCATAGCCCGTATCCACCGCATAGGCTACCTTCTTGTTGTCCTTGGTATAGCTCAACTCGCCGATCTGAATGGAACTCAGCAGCGATGCGTGACCTCTCAGGACCCCGAATTCCCCTTCGCTTCCCGGTACGGTTACCTCTTCCACCTTGCCGCTGAAGGCCATCTTTTCCGGGGTGACTATTTCCAACAACAGTTCATCCGCCATGTGCTATCCTCCGGCTATTCCGACAGCCTCTTCGCCTTTTCAATGACTTCCTCGATACCGCCGACCATATAAAAGGCCTGCTCCGGCAGATCGTCATGCTTGCCTTCGAGGATCTCCTTAAAGGCCCGCACCGTATCGGGAACGGAAACGAACTTGCCTTCCGTGCCGGTGAACTGGGCGGCCACGAAGAAGGGCTGCGACAGGAAGCGCTGAATCTTCCGGGCCCGGCTCACGGTCATCTTGTCCTCCTCGGAGAGTTCGTCCATGCCCAGAATGGCGATAATATCCTGAAGGTCCTTGTACTTCTGCAAGGTTACCTGGACCTGTCGGGCAACGCTGTAATGCTCTTCCCCGACGACGTTCGGGTCCAGGATCCGGGAGGTAGAGTCCAGGGGGTCCACGGCGGGATAAATGCCCAGCTCGGCGATGGGCCGGGACAGAACGACGGTGCCGTCGAGGTGGGCGAAGGTCGTGGCCGGGGCCGGGTCAGTAAGGTCATCCGCGGGGACATAGACGCACTGGACGGCGGTGATGGACCCCTTGGTGGTAGAGGTGATACGTTCCTGAAGTTCGCCCAGGTCCGTGGCCAACGTGGGCTGGTAACCAACCGCAGAGGGCATCCTGCCCAGGAGGGCCGAAACCTCGGAACCGGCCTGGGTGAAACGGAAGATGTTGTCCACGAAGAGGAGCACGTCCTGTCCTTCCACATCCCGGAAGTATTCCGCCGCCGCAAGGGCCGTCAGGGCCACTCTTGCCCGCGCTCCGGGGGGTTCGGTCATCTGTCCGTAGATGAGAGCCGCCTGCTTGATAACGCCCGATTCCAGCATCTCGCGATAGAGGTCGTTCCCTTCCCGGGTCCGCTCTCCCACGCCGGCAAAGACGGAGATGCCGCCGTGATGCATGGCGATGTTATGAATCATCTCCATCATAACAACGGTCTTGCCCACGCCGGCGCCGCCGAACATGCCCATCTTGCCGCCCCGGGGGAAGGGGACGAGGAGATCGATGACCTTCACGCCTGTTTCCAGAACGTGGACCGACGTATTCTGCTCGAGGAACGTTGGGGCTTCACGGTGAATGGGCATCATATTCTTGGCATCGATGGCGCCCATGCCGTCCACGGGACGGCCGACGACGTTCAGAATCCGACCCAGACATTCCTTGCCGACGGGGACCATGATGGGGGCCCCAGTATCCTTGGCCGTCATGCCTCGGACCAAACCATCGGTAATGTCCATGGCGATACAGCGCACCACATTATCCCCCAGGTGCTGGGCGACCTCGACGACCAGGTTGTCTTCCTGGTCATTAATTGCCGGGTTGGTTATGAGGATCGAGTTCAATATGGCGGGCAGCTTGCCTTCCTCAAACTCGATGTCGATGACCGGCCCAATTACCTGCACGACCTTTCCAATATTCATACCGATCTCCTTAATAGTGGTTAGTTTTTATCCTTTAGCCAAGGCCTCGGTGCCGCCGACGATATCCATCAGCTCCGCGGTAATCGCCGCCTGCCTGGCTTTGTTGAATTGCAGCGTCAGGGAACCGATCAACTCGTCGCAGTTCCGGGTGGCGTTATCCATCGCCGCCATCCGCGCCCCGTTCTCTCCGGCGTAGGTCTCCAGAAGGGCCCGGTAGATCAGCACCCGGACATACATGGGGAGGATCCTGTCCA
This sequence comes from Pseudomonadota bacterium, assembly GCA_030057915.1. Classification (GTDB taxonomy): domain Bacteria; phylum Desulfobacterota; class Syntrophia; order Syntrophales; family UBA8958; genus UBA8958. Next base: position 133,659 of record JASGUC010000004.1, on the reverse strand, counting down.
GAAGGACCTCGTCGGAGGGTTCGTAGATGTAATCGATGCGCTTCTCCGGGTCCGTCGCCTCCTCCTGGCCGATGGCCGGGAGGGGGAAGAGCCGCACCACGGCGGGACGTTGCACGGAGACGTTCCGATACTCGTTGTAAACCAGATACAACTCGTCGTATTCCTCCCTCACAAAGGAAGGGATGATGTCGTTGGAGATATCCACGGCCAGGGTCATGTCGAATTTCTTGAAGACATCGATCCGCTCGTTCATGATCCGGGCCTTCTTCCGGAAGAAATCACGACCCTTTCTGCCCACCGGCACCAGCGTGACTTCCTTCCCCTCGGTCTCCTTTTCCTTGATAAATCTTTCCGTGGCCTTGATCAGATTGGTATTGAAGCCGCCGCACAATCCCCGATCCGAGGTCATGCATATCACGCGGAGCTTCTTGGGCGGACGCACCGCCAAGAGGGGGTGGGAGCTGGCATCGACGCGCAGCGCCAAACTGTTCAACACCTCCATAAATTTGCCGGCATAGGGACGGAAGTTCTCCATCCGCATCTGGGCCATCCGGAACTTGGAAGCCGCTACCATGTTCATGGCCTTGGTGATCTGTTTCGTCTTCCCAACAGCGGCTATCTGTCTTTTAATGTCCTTGAGCGCGGCCATTAACTTTTACTCCCTTTTCAAATCGACTTACATTTATCCGCGGTTTCACGACTTTTATCAGCCGGCAAAGACGGCATCGAACTCCGTGAGGGCGTCTTTCATCTTCTTTTCCAACTCCGGGGAGATGATCATCTTCTCGTCGATCTCCTTGAGGATGTCCCCATGCTTGCTCTTGACGAACGAGAGGAGTTGGCCTTCGTAGTCCTTGATCTTCTCCACGGGATACTTATCCAGGAAACCCTTGGTGCCCGCGAAGAGGACCGTTACTTCCTCCCCCAGGGACATGGGCTGGAACTGGGGCTGCTTGAGGAGTTCCACGAGACGGACGCCCCGATCGAGCTGCGCCTGGGTGGCCTTGTCGAGATCGCTGCCGAAGGAGGCAAAGGCCGCCAGTTCGCGGTACTGGGCCAGGTCCAGTTTCAGGGTGCCGGCCACCTGCTTCATGGCCTTCACCTGGGCGGCGCCGCCGACGCGGGAGACCGAAAGACCGACGTTGATCGCCGGACGGACGCCGGAGAAGAAGAGACCGGGCTCCAGATAGACCTGTCCATCGGTGATGGAAATAACGTTCGTCGGGATGTAGGCCGACACGTCGCCGGCCTGGGTTTCGATGATGGGCAGGGCCGTGAGGGAACCGCTGCCGAGTTCCGGGCTTACCCGGGCCGCCCTTTCGAGGAGCCGGGAGTGATTGTAGAAGATGTCGCCCGGGAAGGCCTCGCGCCCCGGGGGACGGCGCAGAAGCAGGGAGATCTGCCGATAGGCCACGGCCTGCTTGGAGAGGTCGTCATAGATGATCAGGGCGTCCTGACCGCGATCCCGGAAATACTCGCCGATGCTGCAACCGGCGAAGGCCGCGATGTACTGCAGGGTGGCCGGGTCGCTGGCGCAGGCCGAAACGACGCAGGTATAAGGCATGGCGTCGTATTTTCGGAGATTCTCCACCACCTGGGCCACGGTGGACTTCTTCTGGCCGATGGCGACATAGATGCATTTGACGCCCGTTTCTTTCTGGCGAATGATGGCGTCGATGCAGATGGCGGTCTTGCCGATCTGGCGGTCGCCGATGACCAGTTCCCGCTGGCCCCTGCCGATGGGGGTCATGGCGTCGATGGCCTTCAGGCCGGTGTACATGGGCTGGTTGACCGGCTGCCGCTGGATGACGCCGGGGGCCACCATCTCGATGCGGCGGAACTCCGTCGCTTCGATGGGGCCCTTGCCGTCGATAGGCGCGCCGACGGCGTCGATGACCCGACCCATGACCGCCTCGCCGACGGGCACCTGGGCGATACGCCCCGTCCTCTTTACGATGTCGCCCTCTTTGATATGGGTAACCTCGCCGAGCACGGCCACCCCGACATTGTCCCTTTCCAGGTTAAGCACCATGCCGAGGATGCCGCCGGGGAATTCCAGAAGCTCCATGGCCATGGCGTTCTGGACGCCGTAGATCCTGGCGATGCCGTCGCCGACGGAGAGCACCGTCCCGGTTTCGCTGATGTCCAGCTTTTTCTCATAGTCCTTGATCTGCTTGGATATGATTTGACTTATTTCTTCTGCCCTGATTGTATCCATGCGCTACATCTCCTCCCCTAAGAGATTCCTTATGTTGTTCAGTTGGGTCCTGATACTGTTATCATAGACGGTATCCCCCACCCTCACCACGATCCCGCCGAGGAGGGAGGGCTCTTCGATAACGGTCATTTCGACCTTTTTGCTGGTCTGGCTTTCGAGTCCTTCCTGAAGCCTTCGCACCATTTCCGGAGTCAGCGGAAATGCGGTCTTGACGCTGGCCCGCACCGTTTTCAGGGCTTCGTCCATCAATTCCCGGTAGCATTCCACAATGTCGGAAAGAATGACGATCCTCTGTTTGTCCGTAAGCAATTTTAGAAAATTGGCCGTTATGCCCGAGACGTCGGTCTTTTGCAGAATGCTCTCGACCACGGACTTCTTTTCGGACTGATCGAAGATCGGATTGGCCAAGAACTCCTTCAGATCCTTGCTGCCGCCAATAATCGCCGCGAAGCCGCTCAATTCTTCGTGGTATCTTTCCAGTTGTTTTTCCTCGAGGGCTATTTCAAAAAAAGCCCGGGCGTACCGCTTTGCAATCGTGCTTCCGATCAATGTTTTATCACCACCTTATCCATATATTCCTTGACCATCTTTTCGTGATCCTGAATCGTGATATTCCTCTTGAGGAGTTCCTCGGCAAGCTGGATGGACAGCAGCGCCGCTTCGGCCCGCAACTGATTCCGCGCCGTGGCGAATTCCTGTTCCATGCGGGACTTGGTGTCTTCCTCGATCTTGGCCGCCGCCTTCCTGGCCTCCTCGATCATCTTGTCCTTTTCCAGCAATCCCTGGGACTTGATCATCTCGGCGATGCCATCTATCTCCTCGGTGGCCTTCTCCAGCTTGGCCACGTAGTCCTTATACTTTCTTTCCGCATCTTCCTTGGCGGCCTGGGCCTGATTGAGCGACTCCTTGATGTCGTCCCGCCGGCCCGCGAAAAATTCCTTGACCTTCTTGGCCGAAAGCCACCACAGAAAACCGGCGAGGATGGCGAAATTCAACATCCGGTAACCGAAGTCCTTCCAGTCGATGGGTTGATGTTCCTCCCCGCCTCCGCCGGCGGCATAGGCGGCCGTCCCGGCCACCAGGACCACCGTCCCGGCGATAAAGATGGATTTGAGGAGTTGTCGACGATTATCGTTTCTCATTGGAGACTCCTTCCCAATACCTTTTCAGCGATCTCCGCCGATATTTTCTGGGATTGATTCTTCAGGACCTGCCTGGCGCCTTCCACCTCCCGGCTCACCCGGCCTTGAAATTCCGCCAGCATCGCCGGAATCTTGCCGCGTTTCTCGTCGATGATGGTCTTGGCGGCGTCCGCGGCTTCCTTGAGAATCTCGCTTTTTTTATCCAGGGCCGCCTGTTTGGCCTGGCGGAGCTTCTCTTCATACTCCGCCGCCTTCTGTTCGACGGTCAGATTGAGGCGCTTGATTTCCTCCTCCGACTCCACGAGACGCGCCTTCCTCTTGTCGAGGATGGAGAGAATGGGTTTATACAGCAGATAGTTCAGGATGACGATCAGGACCAGAAAGTTGGCCATCTGATAAATAAGGGTATGATTTATATCGACCACTTTTTTACCTCTCGATCATGGCTGTTTCAAAAAAAAACCGGATGCAGAGGGATGCTCTTCCACCCGGTATCTTCGTCAATCTTCAGTTTCTACAACGAACCCGACTACACCAAAAACGCGGTCATGTACAAATAAATACAAAACCCGAACCTCCCTTGCCAAAAGCGCGGCTTACTAATCATAAGTCGTTTTGCTTGTCAAGCTTTTTTTGGCCGAAGGGCGACCGGGGTCAGGGCAGCAGGATGAATCGCCGCATGCTGATATTTATCAGCAACCCCATGGACATCATAAGGACGACGACGGAGGATCCCCCGTAACTCAAAAAAGGCAGCGGGATCCCCACTACGGGCAGAATACCCAAAACCATCCCGATATTGATGAAGATCCCCCAAAAAAGCATGATCGTAATCCCGTAAGCTATGAGGGTCCCCGGAAGATCTCGGGCGTTCCGGGCAATCTTGAGGCCCCACAGAACGAGGAAGAGGAAGAGGATCGCCAGGACCATGCCCCCGGCAAAGCCCCATTCCTCGGCAAAGACGGAAAATACAAAATCCGTTTGCTGTTCCGGGAGGAATTTCAACTGGGTCTGAGTCCCCTTCAGGTAACCCTTGCCCAGCAGCCCTCCGGAGCCGACGGCAATCATGGATTGGATGATGTGATAGCCGGCGCCGAGGGGATCGCGTTCCGGATCGAAAAAGGTCAAGATCCGATCCTTTTGATAATCCTTGAGAAAATACCAGGCCACGGGGGCCATGAGGAGGCCGGTGACGCCGCTGATGAGCAGATCCTTGATCCGGACGCCCACAAAGAGGATCATGGACAAAAAGATGATCAGCAGCATCAAGGCCGTGCCCAGGTCGGGCTGGCGGACGATGAAGGCAAAAGGCGCCAGGACGATCGCCAACGGCGTCAACAGGTCCTTGAGTCCGTAAAGAGCGCCATTGACGCCATGGACGCTGAAATACCGGGTCAGGGAGAGAATCAGGGTAAGCTTGATCAGTTCCGAGGGCTGAAAGGTAAAGCCGCCCAGGGCGATCCAGCGTTGGGATCCATGGGTCGCATATCCGTAAAAGCTCACGAAAACCAGAAGCAGGATGGCAAAACCGTGGAGAAAGTATGCATATTGACTCAACAGCCGGTAATCGATGGTGATGATGAGGGCCATGAAAAGAAGGCCGATGAGTATCCACTGGATCTGCTTGATATAGAGGGGGAGCCTGGCGGACGTCAGGGTGAGGCCGGCGCTGTAGATGTTCATAACGCCGATGGCGCAAACGGCGAGGGCGATGACGAGGAGCGCCCAGTCGAAGCTCAGCAGCCACTGTTTATTGAATTTCACCTGAAATGCACCTCGATGTTATTGTAATAATTGCCAGAGGAAAAATCTAAGAGAGATCATGCATTTTCATGCCGCTTTTTGTCGGACGCCGTCATGAAGGTTTCATCTCGTCCCGTCCTGTCGGCGAAGAACCGCGGCCACGTCTTCAATCCTCATCCTCCCCCTCCCCCTCCCCCTCCCCGTCTTCCCGGGCTGTCTCCCGTTGGCCCTCAGCGGGCTGTCTTTTCCCTCCATCGCGCCCCGCGGCGGGCGCCGCCGGGGCAATCCGCGGCGTCTCTCGCTCCCTTTTGAACTGGAAATAGGCGTCGATTATCTTCCGGGCAACGGGAGCGGCCACCGCGCCGCCGTGACCTGCATTTTCCACGACGACAGCCACGGCGATCTCCGGTTGTCGGTATGGGGCAAAACAGGCGAACAAGGCGTGATCCCGGAAGCGGTCGGAAAGAATCCTCGCCCGCTGCGCCCGTTCATCCCGAGGCATTCCAACGACTTGGGCGGTGCCGGTTTTGCCGGCCACGTCCCCCTCCGGACGGCGTAGGGCTCCGCCGGTGCCCCCCGGTTCGTTGACCACCCCCCAGAGCCCCCGCCTGATCATCTCCAGATGCGGCGCCGACAGCGACAAGACGCCTATCTGCTGCGGGGGGAATTGTTTGACGACCCTCCCGTCCGCCTCCTCGATCTGCCTCACGAGGCGGGGACGCCAGAGGATGCCGCCATTGGCCACGGCGGCATAGGCGTTGGCAAGCTGGAGAGGCGTTGCCAGATCGAAGCCCTGACCGATGGATATGGGGATGTTTTCCCCGGGCTGCCACGGTTCTTTGAGTTTTATCGATTTCCATTCCCTGGTGGGCACCAGTCCTGGCTTTTCCCGGGGCAAATCGATGCCGGTGCGGACCCCGAAGCCGAAAGAACGGGCGTATTCGGCCAGTTTATCCACGCCGAGGGCCTTGCCGAGATTGTAGAAATAGACGTCGCAGGATTCGACGAGGGCCCGATGCAGGCTCACCCAGCCATGGCCATGACGCTGCCAGCAGCGGTATGATCGATTCCCGAGGGTAAAGGAACCGTTGCAGTAGAAGCGCGTCTCCGGCGCGACCAAGCCTTCCGAGAGGGCTGCCGCCGCGGTCACTATCTTGTATGTCGATCCGGGGGGATACTGTCCGGATACGGCCCGGTTTTCCATGGGGTGCCGGGGATCCCGGGCCAGCTTGTCCCAATCCCGTTGCGAAATGCCGCCGTGGAACAGGTTGGGATCGAAGGACGGCGAACTGACCAGGGCCAGGACCGAGCCGTCCCGGGCGTCCAGGACCACCACCGCCCCGGCTCTCCCCTCCAGGGCATTCGCCGCCACGGTCTGCAGATCGAAATCTATGGTCAATACCGCATTCAATCCGGAAACCGGCGCCACGCTTCCCAGGGATTTGATCACCCGACCGGTGACATTCACCTCCACCTGCTCGGCCCCGGGCCTTCCGGCGAGATAGGGGTCCAGGAGCTTCTCCAATCCGGCCTTGCCGATGATGTCTCCCGGGCCGATCTCGTCGCTTTCCCGTTCCTCCAACTCCTCCCTGCTGATCTCGCCGGTATAACCGATGACGTGGGAGATGACATCGCCGCCAAGGTATCTTCTCACCGGCGCCACCTCCACCACCACCCCCGGCAGATCGAGGGCGTGGGCTTCCACTAGGGCGGTCTTTTCCAGGGAGATGTTTCTTTCCAGTCGGACCGGAACGAAAGGCTTGGTTTTCCCCAGGGGCGGCAAATCCCCCGACAGGTTCAGCCCCCGCTTCGCATAGACGCCGGCCACGGCATCGGCAATCTGACGAATGTCCGTGATCCGGCTCGGCACATAAATCAGGTCGAAGGCGGGCTGATTGTCCGCCAGCACCCGGCGCCGCGAGTCCATGATCAATCCCCGGAAGGGCTTGAGCTTGCGGAGGCGGACGCTGTTGTTTTCGGAACGCATTTTGTATTCGTCGCCCCTGATCAACTGCAGATAGGCCATCCTGACGATCAGAACGACAAAGGCAATCAATACCAGGGCGAAGAGCCGCCGGAATCGCGCCCGGTAGTCGGAGGCGTCATGGCCGCTCAAACGACCGGACATATCCATCATGAAGCCAACCCATACGGTGGAATACCTTGAACAGGAACGGGCTGAGCGCGCTAACCAGCGCCAATTGGGGAAGGAAGAAGCGCGCCAGGTCATAAAAGACATTCGTGCCGTAGAGCATCCGATTCAGGGCCAGGAGCGACAACCCTTCCACAAGACCGCAAACCAGGGTGAGGAAAATCAAGAAGGGGGCGTTTTCCACATAGACATGGGTGGAGACGAGATAAGCCATCAGGAGCACGATGGCATATACAAGGGCATAGGACCCGGACCCGGACCCGCTAATGCAATCCATCATCAAGCCGAGGATCAAAGCCAGCATGGCGCCCTGAAGGGCCCTCATCCGCAACCCCGCGAAAACGACCAGGACCAGCGATACCTCGACGGCGAAGGAGTGGAAGAACAACGCCCCCAACACCGCGTGCTGGAATGCCACCAAGAGCATCGAAAACCAGGGCACGGCCAGGAAGAAGATCATTTCTTCCTAACCTCGGGAACCACCAGCACCAGCGCCTCTTCCATCCTGGAGAAGTCCACCGCCGGGGCCACCTCGATGGTCTGAAACAGCCCGGCCGCCTTCTTGTCCGCCCTGATGACGCTTCCCAAGAGCAATCCCTTGGGGAAGATCTCCGTCATCCCCGATGAAACGACCATGTCTCCTTCTTTAACCTCTTCCGTTTTGGCTATGTACTTCAACGCGCAGCGCCCCGCCCCCGTTCCCTGCAAGATGCCCTGCGCCCGGCTGCCCTGGATCGCCGCGTCAACATTGCTGTTCCCGTCGCTGATCAGGAGAACCCGCGATACGTGCCAGGAGGTCTCGACGATCCTCCCCAGAATCCCCTGTTCGTTGATTACGGGGAGGCCTTTCCGGATGCCGTGCGCGGAACCTCTGTTGATGAGGATCGTCTTGAGCAGCGATTTCTGGTCGATGCCGATGATTCGCGCCGGCACGGATTCGTATTCGCTCCGTTCCTTCAGGGCGAGGAGCTTTTGCAGCCGCACCCCTTCCAGATAGCCCTCCTGGTATTGGAGCAACTGGTTCTTCAACTGGTCGTTTTCCTTCTTCAGCCGCCGGTTTTCCTCGCCCGTGCCCACCAAAAACAGGTATCGGGACCAGATCTCGGCGATTCCATCCAACGGCGCCCGGAGGATGCTCTCCATCGGCGCCGCCACATCGAGGATGATTTTTCTCGGCAGAGCGGTATCATAGGCCCCTTTCGCGCCGATGACGAGTATGACGACGGAAACAGCGATGGCGGCGACGATGACGATGACGAACTGGTATTTCTTCGGGATCAGCATCTTTTTGGAAACTCCCGGCCCGCATGCCGAGCCGGCGCGGCCGGCCGGGGCGACCGTCGGTCAAGGTCATGGTCGGAGGGAACAGGGTTCCCGCGGCCGCCCGCTCGCAGCCGCTCGGGCGATACGGATATCGAAACCTTTGAAAAACCCCGTTTCCGAGTCGTCGTCATGCCGGCGGAAGCCGAAATGCTTTGTTTTCAAGGCATCCTCGGGCCTGGGTCATGCTGGGGCGGCAGGAAATTGTCGATTTTCAAAGGCCTCATAATTGTATGTGCCAAGGATGAGGCGGATCGATGGATGAAGCCCCTGCCGGAACGGCGGCGATCCGTCGGCGGCAGCCTGGCGGCCTACCCGGACGTTATATTTGCAGGGTGACCTCCTTCAGCACGTCCAACTGGTCGAGGGCCATCCCGGCGCCGCGGGCCACGGTGGAGATGGGATCCTCGGCAATGGTCACGGGCAGACCCGTTTCCTCCCGGATCAGGACATCGAGATTTCTCAGGAGGGCGCCCCCGCCGGTGAGCATGATACCCCGATCCACGATATCCCCAGCCAACTCCGGCGGGGCATTCTCCAGGGCGTCCTTGACGGTGTCCACAATAAGGCTGATCGGCTCCGCAATGGCCTCGCGCACCTCTTCCGCATTGATCTCGATGATCTTCGGGATCCCGGAGATCATATCCCGCCCTTTCACTTCGACGGTCCGGATCTCTTTGTCCGGATAGGCACAGCCGATGGTTGTCTTGATGATTTCCCCCGTCCGTTCACCCACCAGGAGACTGTACTTTCTCTTCATGTACTGGACGATCTCCTCATCGATCTTGTCTCCGGCGACACGGAGCGATTTTGCGTAAACGATGCCCGAAAGGGAGATGACCGCCACCTCCGTTGTACCGCCGCCGATATCGACGATCATGGAACTCGTGGGTTCGGTGATCGGCAGGCCCGCCCCGATAGCCGCCGCCATCGGCTCCTCGATGAGATATATCTCTCGGGCGCCGGCGGACTCCACGGTCTCCCGCACCGCCCGCTTCTCCACCTGGGTAATGCCCGAAGGAACGGAAACGATGATTCGGGGCCGCACCAGGGTGCGACGGTTATGAACGCTCAGGATGAAATGCCTGAGCATCTCCTCGGTAATGTCGAAATCGGCGATGACGCCGTCCCGCATGGGCCTGATCGCCCGGATATTTCCCGGGGTTCGTCCCAGCATCTTTTTGGCCTCCGTTCCCACGGCGAGCACCTTCTTGACGCCGCGGGAATCCATGTGGACCGCCACAACCGACGGCTCGCTCAGGACGATCCCTTTACCCTTGACATACACCAGGGTATTGGCGGTCCCCAGGTCGATGGCCAGGTCATTGGAGAACTTCCCCAGAACAAAATCGAAAAGCACGCTTTCGGCCTCCTGTATTTTCTCAATTAATTTTTATAGTTACGCTTTGTAAAATGAGCATGGGCGTAATCCTATAGCCTATTTGCCCCACCTAAAGCAATGCCTTTTTAAAAAGGTGATTGCATTTTGATCGGGACTATAATAACCATAACGCCTCAAAAAACACGCAACGAGGAAACCCATGCTTGAACTGATGAGAAAACATGCCCGCAACTGGATCATGAAGGTCCTCCTGGGCATTATCATCATCGTCTTTATCTTCTACTTCGGCTCCATGTCCGGACGGCACAAGGCGGAGGCCATCGCCACGGTTGACGGGAGAATCATCACCTACATGGAATACGAAAAGGAGTATCGAGGCCTTGTGGACATGCACAGCCGCCGCTTCGGAGGCCGAATGACGGAAGAGATGCTGAAGGGCCTGAACCTCAAGGAACAGGCCTTCAACAAGCTCATCTATCAGGCCGTCTTGACAAAAAAGGCCCAGGATCTCCAGCTCGCGGTCACGGACGACGAGATCCGGGCCTTTATCTCGATGCTCCCCGCCTTTCAGCGGGACGGCGCCTTCGACGCCCGCCTGTACCAACAGATGTTGCGACACAACAAGATCGCCCCGGAAGACTTTGAAAGCGACCAGCGGAAGTCGCTGTTGGGCATGAAGGTCGAGGACCTGATTCAGGACGGCATCCATGTTTCCGATCAGGAGGTCCTGAGCTTCTACCAGGCCCAGAGCGAAAAGATCGATCTCGCCTTCATCCGGTTCCGGGGCAGTGATTTTAGCGGACAGGTCCAGGCCGGAACGGCGGAGCTGGAGAGATACCGGAAGGAGCACCTGGGAGATTTTCGCACCCCCGAACAGATCCGGATCAAGTACCTGCTCTTTGCCCCGGAGGACTTCACGAGCAGGGCGAAGGCCACGGAAGAAGAGATCGCCGATCTTTACGAAAGCCGCAAGCAGCAGTGGACCAAGGGCGGCAAGGCCGTGCCGCTCGCCGAGGTTCGGGACCGCATCATCGCCGAGATCAAGCGCGCCCAGGCCATGAAGCTGGCATTCGAGGCCGCCCGCCAGGCCCGGGAGACGATCTACCAACAGGAAAACTTCGAGGCCTACGCCGCCGCCCGGGGACTGAAGGTGGGAGAGACGGGGTTCTTTACCGAAAAGGATCCCCCGGAAGTCTTTCGGCGGCTCCCCGATTTCGGCCCGACCGTTTTCTCCCTCCAGAAGGATGAACTCAGCAAGGTAATCTCCTCGGATAGAGGCTACTACCTGATCAAGGCCGGGGCCAGGAAACCCGCTTATACCCCGGAACTCAAGGAAATCGAAAAGGAGCTTCGGCACCGCTATGTCGTCGCGGAGGGGCGTCGTCTGGCCGGGCAGGAGGCGGAAGCCGCCCTGGCCCGCCTGCGGAAGGGGGAAAAACTGACGGATATCGGCCGGAGCATGAAACTGAAGATCGAGGAAACGGGATTCTTCCTCCCCACCGGACCGGTCCCCCGGATCGGCTCGTCCGGCCAGTTGACAAAGGCCCTGTTTCTGCTCTCCCCGACGAAACCTTATGGAGACGAGGTATTCACCATCGAGGGCGACTATCTCCTCGTCGAGCTTCGGGGACGGGAAACATCGGAGCGTGAGATTCCGGCGGACAGGAAGGAGCAGATAAGGAGGGCCTGCCTGCACCTGAAAAGGAACGAGGCGATTCAGACCTGGATCGAGGCGAGTAAGAGCGCCATGATCAAGGAGGGAAAGCTGAAGATAAACAGGGAGGCAAAGGAACTTTGATTCCGATCCCCGCCGATCCCCTCTTCGCGGGCGCCGTCAGCGGCCCTGGCATTCCGATTCGCCGCGGCCCCGGCCATCCGTTTCTTCCCGGACGAGCTTTCCCCCCTCGAAGGTCAGGACATAGATGAAATCGTTCTTCCCACAGTTGTAAGTCCACTGCTCCACGGTTTTGGTGGTCTTGCCGCTTTTCTTTTTCGCGCTCTTCCCCGCGGACGTGCTGCGGCTCTCCCGTTCCGCCACCTTTTCCTTGAAGGTGGGCTTGCCGCACTCGATGAGCACCTTGCCCTTGGAGTCCCCCACGCTCACCAGGCCGCTGCCGCAACGGAAGGCATGGCCAACGAGAGGGGAAGACAACAGGAACACGAAGGAAAAGAGTAGGGACAGAACACCGTAAATAAGGACTTGCATGGCCTTCGACCTCCTTGCGTTTCCGTGGCCGCCTTGAGAGCCTTGAAAATCCACGCTTTCCCGAGGTCCCCACCAAAGCCGGCTTACAGAACATATTGGAAACACGGCATTGGTCTTCCGCCGAAATGACGGCGGGAGGTCGGCGGCGGCGTTTTTCAAAGGTCTCGCCTTAGGGGCGGCGATAGAGACCGTTGTTTATGATGTAGTGGCGCACCGGGTCCGTGGTCAGGTAGGCGACGGATTTCCCATCCCGGACCCGTTGCCGGATGCGGCTCGAGGATATGTCCAGGAAGGTGACCTCCCGGAAATAGATCATGTAGCCCGTTGGCCCCTGGAAGCCGTTTTCCCGGGCTTCGAAACGAAAACGGGAGGAAAACTCCGGGGGCAGGATTCCCGCCAGTCCCCTGTTTTCATATCCCGGCCTGGTCATGACGACGAAGTTGCACAACTGCAGCAGTTTTTCCCAGTCCTTCCAGGTGGTGATGGCATGGAAGGCGTCCTGGCCGACGATGAAGTACAACTCCAGGTTCCGCAGGTACCTCTTGAGGATGAATTCCACGGTCTCCACGGAATAGGATTTCCCTTCCTTTCTGTTTTCCGCGTCGGAAAAGGAGAAGGACGGGTTGTTTTCTATGGCCAGCCGGACCATTTGCTCCCGGTGTAAAAACGAGGTTATCTCGCCTTCGATCTTGTGAGGCGGCCGGGAAGCGGGGACGAAGATGATTCGGTTCAGATCGAACATCTCCAGGATCTCCTCGGCGCAACGCAGATGGCCGATATGGATGGGATCGAATGTCCCGCCCAGCAGTCCCCATTTCATGTTCTCACCTGCCCGCTTCCGTAGATGATGAATTTGGCGGTCGTCAACTCTTCCAGTCCCATGGGTCCGTAAGCATGGAGCTTGGTGGTGCTGATGCCGATTTCCGCCCCGAGCCCCAGTTCGAATCCATCGCTGAACCGCGTCGAGGCATTCACGAGCACCGTCGAGGATTGGACCTCCTGAAGAAATCTCTGGGATCGGCCATAGTCGTTCGTCACGATCGCCTCGGTATGGAGGGAACCGTAGCGTCGGATGTGCTCCATGGCGGCGTCCAGGTCGTCAACCACCCTGACGGCCAGAATGAGGTCGAGATATTCCGCACGCCAATCCTCCTCCGTCGCCGGGGCAATGCCGGGGAGCACTTGCTCCGTCACGGGGCAGCCGCGGATCGTTACCCCCGCCCGCCGGTATTCTTCCGCCAAAAGGGGGAGGAATCGGGGGGCTATCGCCCGGTGCACCAGGAGCGTCTCCATGGCGTTGCATACCCCGGGGCGCTGGACCTTGGCGTTCATGCAGATCCGCAGCGCCATCTCCAACTCCGCGGTCTCGTCCACGAAGATGTGGCAGACGCCCTTGTAATGCTTGATCACGGGAATCTTCGAGTTAGCGACCACGGCGCGGATCAGTTCCTCCCCCCCTCGGGGGATGATGAGATCGATCCACTCCTCGAGCTGGAGGAGTTCATAAACCGCCTGGCGGTCCGTCGTGGAGACGAGTTGAATCGCCGCCGCCGGCAGGGAACTCCTGTCCAGCGCCTCGGCGACGATGCCGGCGATGGCCCGATTGGAATGGATGGCCTCCGTTCCGCCCCGGAGAATCACGGCGTTCCCCGACTTGAGACAGAGGGCGGCGGCATCCACCGTGACGTTGGGACGGGCCTCGTAGATGACGCCGATCACCCCCAGGGGGATGCGCATCCGGCCTACCAGCAGCCCGTTGGGTCGGCGCCACATCGAGGAGATCTTGCCCACGGGATCCTCGAGAGAGGCCACCTCGTCGCATCCCGCGGCCATCGCCGCGACCGTCGCCTCCTTGAGGGTGAGGCGGTCGATCATCGCCGCCGACAGGCCCTTCTCCCTCGCCGCGGCCACATCCCGGGCGTTCTCCTCCCGCAGATACGCGGCATTGTCTCGGATGGCCGCTCCCATCTCCCGGAGCGCCCGGTTCTTCGCCGCCGTGGGTAGGACGCTCAAGGCGGCCGCGGCCAGTTTTGCCTCCCTGGCCATGGTGAGCATCTGGGTTCGAACGGACATCTTTTTACGGCTCTCCCATTGACAAAGTTAAAAAAGTCTGTCTATTAACGCGCCTTCGCTTCGCGGCAACGCCCGCCTCCCGACGGAGGGAAAAGGAAAACGTGGGCACTCTACAAAACCACACGGCTTGTGTCAAGGTGATTTGAGGAAAGGGACGGCAATGCACAGGCTCTGCGTCAAGGCCGGGCCGGGGGCTCTCCGGCAGATTCGCGACGGAGGCTTTCGCCTCGATTCCATCGCCTGTTACGCCGGGCCGGCGGTGGGTCCGCGTTGGTTAATCGCCGGCGGCTTCGACTTGACCCTTCTCAGAGAGAAGGCCCTGGGTCGGATTCGACCCCTGACCCTCATCGGGGCCTCGGCGGGGGCATGGCGTTTCGCCGCCTGGATTCAGCCGGAGGCGGAAAAGAGCTATCGGCTACTCCGGGAGGCCTACATCGAAACGACATATACCCGGACGGATCACCCCCGCTCCATCCGGAAATCCCTCATCTCGATCATAAACCGGGCCATCGAAAACGACGCCCTGCCCTTCGCCCTGAACTCCCGCCGCTACCGTCTGGCCGTGATCACGGCCCGTTCCAGGGGTCTTGCCGCCTCCGAGCATCCCCTGCCGCAGCGGCTGGGGCTTGCCGGCGCCTTTCTCGCCAATGCGGCGCGGCGCTCCTGGCTCTACAAATTTCAGGAACGGGTGGTCTTTTTCAGCGGGCCCAAGCCGCCGGCCTTCACCTTGCGGTCGGATTTCCGGGGTGTTTACGTCCCCCTCAACGCCGTAAATTTCAAACCGGCCCTGGTGGCTTCGGGGGCGATCCCCTTGCTCGTGAGCGGGGTCCGGGATATATACGGGGCACCCCGGGGCGTCTATCGGGACGGAGGGCTCGTGGACTACCACCTGGCTCAGGGTTTCGGGGCCGGAGAAAACGATCTGACCCTCCTGTTTCTCCACCAGGATCGTCTCATTCCCGGCTGGCTCGACAAAAGACTCGTCAAAAGGAAGCCCGCGGCGGCGGACCTCCACAACCTGATCCTGGTCCATCCGGCGGAGGAATTCATCGCCTCCCTCCCCGGGGGAAAGACGCCGGATCGGGACGATTTCATCGCCTTCCTCGACGATCCGCAAACCCGGATCGCCAACTGGCGTAAAGCGGTCGCCGCGGCGGCGCCGCTGGGAGAGATCTTTCTGGAACTCGTCGCCGGAGGGAGGATAAGGGAGGTCGTCCAGCCGCTGTCCACAAACGGAGGCGGCGGCGGGTGTTAGCATCGGTGAGATTGTCCCCCTTTTTCATCGGTTGTAGATGCCCCCGTGGTTGGAGGAAGTTGCTGATGAGGCGCACTTATCCATTGATGGGTTATGGGTCATCACCGGCCAGGAACAGGGCCAGTTTCACCGGAATAAAAGGGGCCATTTCCAGTTGGCGCCGCAGGGAAATAGGGGGTGATTTCCAGAGGCAAAACTTTTTGACCGTCGTCGATTCCACCTATCATTTCAGGTACTTTACCTATGCCGGCGCGCCGGCATAGGTTCGCCGCGACAAGGGGTGACCCCCCCCCCCCGGTCCGCTCAACGACGACAACTTCCTTTCGTCAGGAGCGATTATCCGTGCCCGATCACGGGGAGTCGATGAACGCCACAATGGCGCCACCGTTTTTCGCCGTCATGGGGCCAGTAAAAAGCGCTTCACCCAAGTTCATGATCGTAAAAAAAAATGTAACCGATCAAAGGGGTCTGTAGGGATGTGAGAAAAGTTTCAAGGCGCTGAAGATTTTGCGCAAGAGATCACGATCGAAGATAAGGCGAAAACACTCGCGATAAGAAGTGAACGCCTCGGAGTCTGTGGCAAGGTCTTCCAGGCAATCGGCGTGGCTATCCCGCCGACCATACGGAAGCTTGTGTGATGCCCAGCTCATTGTCAAGGAGCATTCTGTGGTGCAAAGAACTTTTTCAAGGCACACATCTATCTAAAATAGCACAACTATTTTTGGGCTACTGTAGAAGATGAGTTCGAGAAGTAAAATCCCCCCGGGAAACAATGGGAAAAGAAACGGCCGCATGTTTGCGGGTCAAAACATGCGGCCGCGGAAAATCATCTTCGAATCAGGTGCGGTAAGACCCAGATCCTATCGTTTTGTGGCCATCGTTTGGAGGATGTAGATCGCCTCCGCCAAACCGACCCTGTTGTCGTCGTTCACGTCGGCCCCGGAGGTCGCGTAGTTCGGCCGGATGCTCGCGCCGGGGCCTCCCGCCAGCGCCTTCAGGGCGATGATCGCATCGGCCATGTCCACCACGCCATCGCCGTTGACATCGCCCTTGAGGGGCGGATTGCCTGTCTTATAGGTGAACTTACCGTGGACGAAGGACTGATTGCCGTTGGGATCGACGACGTTGACGCTGAAGGTGTAGTCGCCGGCGGTCAGGGCCGGGCCGTCATACGTCACCGGCGACGTTACATCACACTTGCCCCACACAAATGCACCGGCGGCCGTCGTCATATGGAGGCAATATCTATATCCCGTCCCGTAGCCCGTCCAGGAGAAGACCGGCGTCCCATATACCGTGGCATTGTTCGCCGGCACGATGTTCGTGGCGAAGGAGTTGGGGAAGGCGGTGATCGTGAAGTCCTTGTTCACCACCGCGCCGTCTTTCTCGTGGATCGTCAGGGTGTAGTTGAGCGGTAGGGCGGGCGGGTTGGGACCGAAGTTGGGCTGGCCCGTGGCGCCATTGTACCACCAGTTCCACTGCCTGGATGACGCGTTGAACTGAAGCGCCAGGGATCCGGTGATGCCGCTGCCCTGGGCGCTGACGGCGCTGATCAATTCCTGCTGGTCATTGACGCTGCCGTCCACCCAGTAGCTGTGCGTGCCGTCGGGCAGGATGGAATGGCTGGACCACATGGCGGCCGTATATTTGGGCGCGCCGAAGATCCCCGTTTCGGTCACGGAACCGGCAAAGCATTCCAGATATGCCGTCTTGAAGGTATAGCCGCCCTTGGTTACATCCATCTTCACCACGTCGCCGGGCTGCACATTGGGCACCAGGAACATCCCGGCGGCGCCGGTCGCGCCGCTGCCGTTGGGGTAGAGCACGCTGTAGGCCGTTCTACTTTTACTCGTCATGGTGACGGTCGCGCCGCTCAACGGCATCATGTTCTGATCGACCACCAGCACTCCCAGCAGGCCGTTGCTGCCCGTAACCCCAAAGCCGTTCATCTCGGCAGCGGTAAGCA
This sequence comes from Pseudomonadota bacterium, assembly GCA_030057915.1. Lineage (GTDB taxonomy): Bacteria > Desulfobacterota > Syntrophia > Syntrophales > UBA8958 > UBA8958. The sequence goes on along the minus strand of JASGUC010000004.1, from coordinate 116,242 downwards.
TCAATTTATTGCTCCCCGTAACAACCCCCGGAAGGTTATGGGGCACATAGGCATCCACATAACCGCCGGCGGTGACTTTCATATAGAACTGGGCATCCTTCGGCAGCCCGCTCATGGTGTAGGAGCCATCGGGGGCCGATGTCGTGGCTTTGCCCGGATCGCCGTTCAGGACCAGGGTGGCGCCGCCGATGGCGACGCCGGCGAAGGTCTTGACAAAGCCGCTCACCGAGGCGTCATAACCCGGGGCGTTCCCGCCGATCCTTCCCTGAGAATAGGCATTCCCGTGGGTATGGAAGGTCCGGGGGGTGAACGTCCAGTTGGCCTTGGCGGCCGTAATGGTCACCGTGTCGTCGGGATTCACGTTTAGGACATAGTAGCGGCCGTTACCCGAGGTGCCGGATAAATCCACCAGGGTTCCGAAGGGTTCGCGGTACTTGACGGGATAAGTTTTGTTCAGACCCTGGGCCGTCACCACCGCGTTGCCCACATAGCTGGAATACCGGAACATCTGGTCGGAGACCCGTCCGGCGATTACCGCCTTGCCGGAATCCGGCAGGGCGCCGAAGTTATTGAGATCTATGGTCGTCGGCATGTTGATGGGGCCGTAGCCGCCATAACTGTCGCTGCTGATGTTGACATCCGTTGACCGGCCGTCGATATCGACCGTGTAGGTATCCAGATAGCCCGGGGCGGTGAACTTCAGGGCGAAGGGGGTATTAACCGGCGCCCCGGCAAGGGTGAACGTACCGTCCGCCATGGAAGCGGTGGTCTTTACGGTTGGATCGGAGGCCAGCGACACCGTGACCCCGGCGGGGATGACATTGCCGTACCAGTCCTTGACGATCCCGCTCACGGCGATGAAGGGCGGGGTATTGGTGAAGGTGGCCTTGACGGACTTCGCCCTGGTCATGTTGACGACACACTGTTCCCCGGCGGCGCTGTCGCAACCCGTCCAACTTGCGAAGTAAGAACCGTAGTCCGGAGTGGCAAGCAATGACACCAGACCGGGGGTGAAGGCGGCCGTGCATGCGCCGCCGCAGTCGATACCCTCGGGGGAGCTGGTGATCGTCCCCGTGCCGGCGCCGTCCTTGGAAGCGCTTAGTTGATAGGTGGTCGCCTCCTCCGGGTTGATCGTGAAGAGGAACATGGCCCGGTTGCCGGGATTGCCCTCGAAATTCACGAAGTTGAAGCTGTTCAATTGGTTCGTGGCCGTCGAGTAGTCCGAGGACGTCTGGAGGGTCCAGTAGTAGCTCATCCCCGGGACAAGCTTGCCCGTCGGGACTGTCCAGGTGGCGGCGTCTTTCAACCAGCCGCTGTGGACGATCTCCACCCGCCGCAGGGGATCCCAGATGCGGGCGCGATACCAGGTGTTGGGCGCGGCGAGGAGGGGCCAGGACAAGGTCGGCGTGACGGTGTTGAAGTAGTAATTGTTCGCCGGCGTCAGAGCGCTGATATCCGGCGCGGCGGTGGCATGGTAGGCGTAAGGGATCGCGGCGCTCTCGATGGTCTGCTGCGTTCCGCCCCTGTTGATGGTAAGCTCGATCTTGTAGTTGCCGGCCGCCAGGGGGGCATCGCCGCCATAGACGATGTAAATGGAACCCATTCTGTACTTGGTCGTCTCGTAACCCCTGGGAACCCGCACGGTGGCGTTGATCGTGTTGCCGCCGCCGTCCTTTATCCGGCCGGAAACGATCTCCCCGGGGGCGACGCCGGGGATGCCGGCATAGGCCATATGCCGGTACTCCGTGATCGTCCCCGTCGGGGGCTGGGTGACGATCATCCCCCAGGCGATGGCCGGGGAGGCGGCGTAATTGCCCGTACAGAACGGATAACCGACCGTCCGGGCCACATTCATGAAATTCCCGTCGTTATCGATGATCTGAACATACCAGGAATACCAGGTATCCGGCTGGAGATAACCCGCCGGAACGGCCACGGAGGTCGTCGTGGGGGGCAGATTCGCCGACTGGTAAACCATGCTTGCCGGATTCGACCCGTTGGCGCTGTTGAAGCTATCCACCACCCGCAACTGTATCCGGTAGTTGGCCGGCAGGGTCCCGGGAAGGGTCCACGAGAAGGTGGGCGTCGCTGTGCCGACATACGGCTGGGCCTGGGTGGGCGACAAACTTGCCACCGGGATGAACGGCAGGGTCAGGTTGTCGGTAAAGTTCCTGGTTATGACCGCCTTCCTCCCAAGGGAATCCACAGCCTCGAAGGTGTATTCGCCGTTGGAAAGGAAGGGCGCCTTATTGTCATACCATCCGAATGCCTGCCCGCCTCCGTCCACAAACTTGGTCGCGAAAGGCGTCAGGGACGACATGGCGTTGTTGGGGCCCTTAACCGTGACGGCAAGGTCCTCCACACTCCCCCCCGTTACATCGGCATATAGGGCATATTGAGTCGGCGCGTTTGTATTTCCGGTGAAACGAACGGAAAAGACGTTGGCGGAGGTGAACCGCGGGGCCGGATAGGCCGGGTGGTCGTCCGTCGCCGCAATGTTCTGGGTCGTGGCCCCCGCCGTCGTCGTGAAGGGCGGGTAGAAGTTGGTGTAGTCGCCCGGGCCGATACCGCCGGCGTTGTGCCGGGTCCAGTTAACGCATACGAAGACCCGTTTCCCCGCCGGCAGGTTCGGAATTGTATAAGTCATCCCCTGGCTGAACTGGCCGGCCGGAATGATGACGCTCCCGAGGAGATATTCCGGCGTTCTCTGGAAATTGTGGTATTCATAGACGCTGACGATCACCAAGCCGGTGCCGTCGAAATTGGGGACGTTCACCGTCCCCGTGATGGAGGCGAGGGACGCGCCCTGGTTGGGACCGATCTGGATGGAGGTCACGCCTTCCGTACCGGCGCGGCTCCAGCTTCCCCACACCCTGGTCTCCGGCTGGATGAAGAGGCCGGCCACGCTCCCCACCTTGGCCCAGGGAACCTTCCATTCGACATGGTTGCCCAGACCGGCGGACATGTTCACAAAGGCGCCGCCGGAGTTGTTGAGATCCTCCCAGGGTCCGTAGGACACCCCATTGGGCGTGGCCACGACCCGGGAGAGGTAGGTCTGCCAGTAGGGGTCATGGCCGATTCGCGTCCCGGTGACGCCGGAATATGAAGACCAGCCGCCGTTGAGGTTCACATATGCGCTGGCGCCCGAGATTTGGCCATCAACGCCGATAGTCCCTGAAATCTGATAATTATTGGTACCAGTATTGAAATTGAAGTTGAACCAGCCGCCTCCCGTCTGCATCCAGCCCGAATTCAATGATGCCGGAAAGGTCGGCGCCGGGAAGACCGTGTCCCCCGCCGAACCGTGGAGATACCCCTGACCGGGCTGGTAGCTGCCCCACTCGTTGGCGCCCCAGGCGCTCATGGTAAGGGTCCGGGCCGGCTGAGAATTCTGGGCGGGGATAGTGATCTGCCAGGTGTCTTTATAGCCGGCATAGCGGGCCCACAGGCGAATGTCGCCGGCCATCTCGTAGCCGTCGCCCGGGCGGGCGGTAAAGCGGACCGCATAGTCATAAGTCGCATTGGGATTCAGCCGGCTCCCCGCCGTGTCCATGCGCAGATAGAGGTATTCCGTATCCCGGGCGAGATAGACCTGGGAGATGTTCCGGCCCGGATCGTTGTCGTCGTCGCCCACCGTATTGTTGTAAACGGGATTTATGCCTGCCCAGTCGCTCACGTAGCCGTCCACGACGATGGCGCCACCGGTCACTGCGGGGATGCCGCCGGTCAGGCCGCTGTACTGGAGGAGTTCCTGAAAGTCCCGGGCCCACCGGTTCTGGGTGAAATCGGGCAGGAGGCCGTTCAGGGTGGCGTCATCCCCCAGGCCGTGACCCATGGTGCCGATCTTGGGGTTGCCCCAGCCGTATTCCGTGAATTGCGGCAGGAGGTCCCTAAGCCCCGGGGTGGTCGTCCCGTTTCCCAGGATGGCGTTGGGATTGATATGTTCCCGCTCGGAATCGTCATAGGCGATGCGAACCGCCGTGAAGCTCCCCCGCGGGGTCATCTCCTCCCAGCTCTGACTGGCAAGCCCGGTCCGGTAGGTTCCCGAGATGGTCGTCCCTGCTATGGTCCCCCGGAATTCCGCGGCGTTGTAACTCCGGCCGCCATAATACCCGGAAACATTCATCCTCAGGATGAAATCGCTCCCCTGAACGAGGGCGTATTCAATTCTGTTCCACCACATATTACAGAGGTCGTTGAAGAAATAACCGCCGCTCAGGGAGAAACTGCCCCTGCTTTTCATTTCCCTGAGGTTCACGGTGACCTTGTTGGGGGAGGCCGGGCTGGTGCTCGTGAATTCCCAGGTTTCCCGGTCGTTGACGATCTCCATGATCGGCGTCGTCCCATTGAGGGAGGCCTTGACCTTGTTCAGGATGCCTTCCCGGAAAAACTGCTCCCATTGGCGGTCCGGCGTCTCGATGGTGAAGAGTTTCTTGGCCCCCGCCGTCGGCGCCCCGTAATGGCGGATCTTGTTCGAGGCGACGAGGTAATCGTCAATGGCGCCCTGGAGGGCCGCCTTGGCCTCGGCGAGTTTGCCCGCCCCGTTGTAGGCGGGGGTCCCGCTGGTCGTCAGCAGTTTCAACAGATTGGGGTAGCGGTCCAGGAGTCCCTTGAAGTTGAGGAGGTCCGCGTTGACCAGACCGACGATCTCCTGGACGCTGACCTCGAGGTTGTAGGCGGCCACGATGAGCGCCCAGGCCTTCAGGGCCTTCAGGGCCGCCCGGTAGAGGTAGTAATCCCCGGCATCCACTTCCACGTTTAGGGTCTCGGTGGCGGAGATAAGGTTCTTCTCGATGATGACGACGCCTTCCCCGGCGCCGCACTGGGTGATGACCTCGTCCATGTCGGCCAGGGAGGCATTGACGGCCGTCAGGAACGGACCGGCCAGAAACGCACGTATCGCCTCTCCCGAGGGCGCCGTGGCGGGCAGGACCAGTTTGTTGTCCTTGTTGAAAACGGGACGGAATTCCAGGGTCTCCAAAGAGTCGCCGGTGCGCTTCACCCCGTATTTGGCCAGCAGCTTCGTCACCGTGTCCGTCGTCCCGCCGTCGTTGCGGAAGAGCAGATCGAGGATGCGGGTGAAGGCCAGGTAGCCGCGGATCTGGATCTTTTGCTGGGCCGTGGCGCCGCTGTAGGAGACGTCGTTATAGGCCCCCAAAAACGTCTGGTAGGCGTTCAGGGCCGACGGGACGGTCTTCTGGAAGAGCTGGGTCTTGCCGGTGGCGATCAGATCGTCCAGGGCCAGGGTGGCGCGCTGGGCCGAGAGGGGGGTGAAGTAAAGAGCGGCGGCGGCAATAGTTGCCAAAAAGATGCTGGTTATGAAAAAAACGCGTCTTTTAAAGGATCTCCCCTGCATGGCAGCACCCCCCCGATAAGTTTTTGTGCAGCTTGGGTTGGCAAGGCGAGACCTTTGAATAATCGCTTCGCAAACCTCCTTCCGTCATTCCCGGGAAAGCGGGAATCCAGTGTCTTCAGGCATCCTCTGGATGCCGGAGCGGCGCCGGCCTGACGAGACAGGTCGTTTTTCAAAGGTCTCAAAGCTATAAACAATTCCACATCCTCCCTCCCCTACCGGCGGAGGGGGCGCTCCCCTTCGCCCTGTCGGGGCGGATACGCGTCAGATGAAGACGTCCACCTGTCACGACTTGTTTCGGATAAATGTCTCAAGGAAGCGAATTGGCATTTCGGGTGAAATGTCGTGGTGTAAGACTCAACCCCGCCGACTCTGTTCCCCCTCCCTCCGGCGCGGGCTGACAATCTTATGGCAATGCATAAAGCAAGACTGACAGGAATGCAAGGATTTTTTTAGCAATGATGTGACCTAATTCACAGCGCGATGGCGATTTTCTCCTAGACACTCAAATCCCGAGAATCATGACCTTTTTGCTCAGGGCCTCCAGATCCTTGATGATGATTTTACTGGGTGTGGTCTGCAGATATCCCTCTTCCCGCCATCCCTTGATCGCCTTGTTGACGCTTTCCCGCTTGGCCCCGATGGTGGCCGCCAGTTCCCTCTGGGTCAGGCAAAGCTCCACCGGCTGCTCCGCCGCCGCGCCTCGATTCTGTTGTTGCTGCCGCTGCTGCTGTTCCGCCAGTTCCACGAGTTTTTTCGCCAACCGGGCGGACACATCGAGAAACAGCGAATCCTCGAGGAAGTCGTTAGCCTTGCGCAGCCGTTCGGAAAGAGCGGCCAGGACCGTCTTTACCGCCGATTCGTTTTTCATCACGAAGGCAATGAAATCGCGGCGGCACAGGATATGGACCCGGGTTGTTTCGAGGGCGATCACGTCCGCGGAGCGGGGCTTGCCGTCCAGCAGGGCCATCTCGCCGAGGAAATCGCCCCGGGATAGAATGGCCAGGATCACCTCGTCTCCGAGGGCCGATTGGCGCGTCACCTTGACCCGGCCGAACTCGATGAGAAACAGGGCGGCGCCTTCATCGCCCCGCCGAAACAGCGCCTCCCCTTTTTTCAGGACTTGGGACCGGAGCACCGCCGCCACCCTGCGGCAGCCATCCGGCTGCAGATTTTTGAAAAGCGGGACCTTCTTGATCAGGGATTCAGGAATCGACATGGCCTTGCCTCCTTTACCCGCGGCGTCGCCCCCGGTCAGGGGACAATCGTGATGTTCCCTCCTTTTGCCGTCGCCTTCACCTCGGTCAATTGCTCGGTCATCAATTGAGCCTCTTTTAACTCCAGCCGGGTCTGGGCCTCCCGGGCATCCTTCCTGACTTGAAAGGTCAGCTTGATCAGCGCCATTTCCTTCCCCGTGATTCCCCTGGCGCCGGCCATGACGATGACGAGCCGTCCGGGGTTCTTATCGTTGACGATGTGCATCATGGATACGGTCTGCTTCGTCTTTTCTCCCTCCAGATACTGCAGCGCCCGGGCATCGAAGACAATGACCAGTTTCACGCCGGCCAGCCTGTCCACGGCGTCGATCATGACGGGAACGACGAATTTTTGTCCGTTCTTGACCTTCGCATCCGGGATATAGACCTCCGTCGCTTCAGCCGCGGCGCTTCCCAGAAAGAATGCGAGGATCGCCGCCGCCATTGCCAAAGGCAATCGCCACCCCGTCTCAACCATCGATATCCGCATCCGCCTCCCGCTTCAAGATTCTCGTCACCCGGAAAACCTCCTCGATGGTGGTCACCCCCTCCAGCACCTTCCTCGCCCCGTCCCGGACAAGGCTGACCATCCCCCGGGCCGCCGCCAGATCGCCGATCTGATTGGAATCCGATGTCTTGAGGACGAGCCGCTTCAGCGGTTCATCCATGATCATGATTTCGAAAATGGCCGTCCGGCCCCGGTAACCGGTATGCATGCAGGCCGGACACCCCGTTTTCTGAAAGATCGCGCCGTTTTTTGCCTCCGACGGGTCGATGCCGAGATTGTAGAGCGATTCCGCATCGGGGAGAAAAGGAGCCTTGCATTTCGGGCAGAGGACCCGGACGAGGCGCTGGGCGATGATGGCGATGACCGACGAGGTGACGAGAAAGGGTTCGATGCCCATGTCGATGATCCGGGTCACGGCGCTGGCGGCGTCGTTGGTGTGGAGGGTGGAAAAGACGAGATGGCCGGTAAGGGAGGACTGGATGGCGATCTCCGCCGTCTCCTGGTCCCGGATCTCCCCCACGAGGATGACGTCGGGGTCCTGGCGGACGATGGAGCGGAGCCCCTGGGCGAAGGTGAGGTCGATTTTCGGGTTGACCTGGATCTGGCCGATCCCTTCGATCTGATATTCGATGGGGTCCTCGATGGTGATGATATTGATCCCCGGCTGGTTGATCGTCGTCAGGGCGGCGTACAAAGTGGTGGTCTTGCCGCTTCCCGTCGGACCCGTCACCAGGATGATGCCGTATGGCGACTTGATGAGGTTGTCGAAAAGGCCGATGGACGCCCGATCCATGCCGAGATCGGAAAGCTGGAGGATCGCCGCCGATTTGTCGAGGATCCTCAGGACCACGCGCTCGCCAAAGGCCGTGGGCAGGACGGAAACCCGGATGTCCACGCTGCGGTCGGCGATCTTGATCTCGATCCGCCCGTCCTGGGGTAGCCGCTTCTCCGCGATATTGAGCCTGGCCATGATCTTCACCCGGGAGGTCAGGGAGGACTGGATCTTCCGGGGCAGGCTCAGAACATCGTAGAGGATGCCGTCGATCCGGTAGCGGACCTTCAGGGAACTCTGATAGGGTTCGATATGGATGTCGCTCGCCCGGTCCTTGATGGCCCCGGAGAGAAGGAGATTCACCAGCTTGATGATGGGGGCGTCGCTGGTCTCGTCGAGGAGATCCCCCGTCTCCTCGATTTCCGAGATGATGCTGTCCGTGGACTCGTCATTCATCTCCTCGAAGAACTCCTTGGCGGTGCTCCGGCTCAGGTCGTAGGCCAGGTTGATGGCCCCGGCGATGGCCTCCTGAGTGGACAGAACCACCCGGACGTCGCCGTCGTCGGGGGCCAGCAGGCGACGGAGATCGTCCAGGGTCTGGAAGGAAAAGGGGTCGTTGACGGCAATGACCAGCCCTTCCGGGGTTTCCAGGGGAACCAGGCGGTTCTTCTTCAGGTACTGGATGGGCAGCCGCTCCGTAAAGTCCGTGTCGATGTGGTCGATGGGCAGCGAGTTCCAGAAGGGAAGAGAAAAATGATCGCTCATCGTCCGGAGGACCTCCGGTTCGCTCAGGAGCCGTTTCTGGATCAAAAGGTCCACCAGGCTCTCCCCGCCGTTCCGGGTCAGGGACCTCAGCTCCGCCAGGGCCTCCGGAGATACTCCGGCCAGGATCAGGCGATCTTCCAGGGTCATCGGGCCAACTGCCGTCGAAGATGTCATTGCGCGCCTGCTATTTCTCCTTCTTGTCCTTCCTCGGGTCGTACATGCGGATGACCCCCTCCTCTATCTGCCCGATCTCACTGGATTTCTTCTTATATATCGCCGCCGCGTCGGCCTGGTTCCGGACTATGCGCGGGGTGATGAAGATAAAGAGATTGGATTTGCCCTTGGCCTGGTAACGATACTTGAAGAGCCAGCCAAGCAGGGGGATGTTCCCCAGGATGGGGATCTTGTCCTCCCGGACCTCCGTCTCGTCGTTGATCAACCCCCCGATGACGATGGTCTCGCCGTCCTTCACCACCACGGCGGTCTTGGCGGCCCGCTTGTAGGTCGTGGGGCGGAAATCGGCCGAGGACGCCGTATCGATGCGGGTCACCTGCTGGTCGATCTTGAGGCGGATGAAGTTGTCCTCGTTGATGTGGGGGTTTACCTTGAGGATGATCCCCACGTCCTTGTATTCGTAGTTACTGTAGTTGATCTGGGTCCCCGTGGAGGAGGTGTCCTGGCGGGTGATGTAGGGGACGTTCTTGCCGACGTTGATCTCCGCATCCTCGTTGTCCAGGGTGAGGAGCTGGGGCGTCGCCAGGACGGAGACGTCGGAATCACCGCGGTAGGCCTGAAAGACCGCCCCGATATTGGGAAAGATGATCCCGCCGATATTGATCCCGGCGCCAAGGACGCCGACGGAGAAGCTGCTGGCGGGGAAGGTCGCCATGTTGGTCGCGGCGTCCAACGCCGGGAATGCCGACTTGCCGCCGCCGCTGAAGCTGGCCACCCCGATGGTGTTGGCGTCCTTGCCGCCGGCGCCGAGACCGGCCACCGGCCCGGCCCCGAAGTCCTTCACGGCGTGCCATTCCACCCCCAGCTTGAAGTCCTTACCCTCGGAAACCTCCATGATGAGGGCCTCGATATAGACCATGGGCCGGGGCATATCCAACTGTTTGACGATCGACTCGATGATGGTGTAATCCCCCCGCTCCGCCGTGATGATCAGGGTGTTGGTCGCCTTGTCCGCCACGATCTGGACGTCCTTGGACAGGACGGCCTTGCCGGCAGCCTGGCCGCCCTTGGCGTCCTTGGGGAGGTTCATGAGGACCTTGGCGAGGTCCTCGGCGGTGGCGTTCTGCAGCCGGTAGATGTGGAGCAGCGACTCGCCCCTGGTGACCCCCTTGTCCATCATGGCGATCAGGTTCTTGATCCGCGTCGTGTCCGCCTCGCTCGCCAGCAGGAGGACGGCGTTCGTCCGTTCCTCCGCCACGATGCGGATGGGGGCGATCCCCTTCTGCTGCTGGAACATGGCCGAGAGCGATTTCACCACCTCCGCGGCGGTGGCGAATTTCAGGGGGATATAGGAGATCTGCTCCCCCACCCCCTCCACGTCGAGGGCGGCGACGATCTCTTGGAGGCGCTTGATGTTGGACAGGACATCGGTGACGATGAGCATCCCCGTGGGGGCATAGGCCAGGACGATGCTGGTCTTCGAGACCAGGGGCTCGATGATCTTTTTCATCTCGTCGGCGTTGGCGTATTCCAGGGAGATGATCTGGGTCACGATCCGGTCCTCGGGTCTCTGAACCTCTTCGTCGATCCTCGTTTCCACCCCCTTGCCTCGGACTTCCATGGCCGGGACGATCTTGATCACATCTCCCGCCGGCACGGTGGCAAAACCGTGAATCTCCAGGACCGACTGGAAGACCTTGAAAACCTCGTCCACCGGGATCTTCTTCGGGGAGACGACCGTCACCTTTCCCTTGACCTTTTCGTCGATGACGAAGTTCTTGCCCGTCAACTCGCTGACAAACTTGACGAATACCGTGATATCCACGTTATCGAAATCAATGGTCACATAACGGGTATCCTTCCCGGCGGGCGGGGCGGCGGCATCTACGGGGGCCGCCGGAGGGGCGGCGGGGGCCGTCGTCACACCGGAGGACGGGGCCGCCGGCGGGGCGGCGGGGCGAATGCCCGGGACGGGGGCGCCCTGAGACGCCGGGGCGGCGGGGCGAATGCCCGGGGCAGCAGCGGCGGGCTGAGAAGCCGGGGCGCCGACGGGCTGAGACGCCTGCGCCTGAGCCGACGGCACGGGGGCGCCCTGAGACGCCTGCGCCCGAGCCGACGGCGCGGCGACGGGGGGCGGCGGGGCGGCGGCAATGGTCCGTTCCGGGGCGGGGACCGGGGGGGCCGCCGGCCGTGGAGACGCCGGAAGGCTCGTCGCCGGCACGGCGGGTTCGGATAGCGGCAGCGGCGGGGATGCCTGTCTCAACGCCCCGAAAGGCGAAGCGGGGGCCGCCGGAGGGGCAACGGGGGCCGTCGTCACACCGGAGGACGGGGCCGTCGGAGGGACGGCGGGTCGAATGCCCGGGGCAGCAGCGGCGGGCTGAGAAGCCGGGGCGGCGACGCCCTGAGACGCCTGCGCCTGAGCCGACGGAGCGGAGGCGGCCTGAGCCGCCGGGGCCGTTCTCCCCTCGTCCACGGCCCGGCGGAAACCCGCCTGGATGGCCTGCGCTTCCGACGCAAATTCTATCCGGTCCTCGCCCCGCACGGTCTCCCAGCCCCTCGTGCCTGGCAGGAAATACTGCCGGGTCGTCTTGCTGGCAACGATCTTTCCCTGCCGGTCCGGTGCTGCGGCCGGAAGGGTTTCTTCACCGGCGATTCTGGCCCCCGGAGCGGTCGCCGGCATCGCGCAGAGCAGCAGGCACAGCAACAAGGACAGCCCATAAGCCGCGTTTTTGACGAATATCCGCCGTCGCCTCATTTATCCTTCCCTTCACCCAGGAAGGCCCTGAACTCCGGGGTGGCGCCGACCTTTTTCAGATCTTCGTCGGCGCCCGCCCATACCCTGACCTCCGGATTGATCGCCGCCGCCTTCTTGAGATATTTCATGGCATTGGCCACGTCGCGATACTGGGCATAAAGACAGGCCAGATTGTAGTAAGGATCCACATAGTCGGGTTTGACCGCTATGGCCCGCTCGAAGAGACGCAGGGCATGGCCGCTTTGCTGCTGCCGCATGTAGATGACTCCCAGGTTGTTCAAGGCCTCCACGTGCCGCGGGTCTTTCTCCAGGAGACGGCTGTACAAGCGGGCCGCCCGGTCCGGATCCCGTCCCCGTTGACTGGCCAGGGCATCCTGATACAGGCGCCGCAACTCCTCGTCCTTGCCGGCCCGCGTCTGAGCCGCCCCGCCGGCCAGGAGGACCGCCCTCTCCTGCCTGGCGTGGCCGAGCGGCGATTGCCGCGATGCGGAAGGTTGGACCGGCGGCGTCTTCGTCGCCCCGGCCGCCGGCCCGGCCTTTCCCGCGGGCGTCGAAGGCCGTCCGGCGTCGGCGACGGAGGTCGCCTGTTTCTTCGAATTATCTTCCCTCTTTGCCGACAGTCCCGCCGTCCCCGCAGCGGCGGGAGACGATTTCGCCGCCCGCGGCGCCATGCCCAGGGGCGACGCCGGGTCAGGCGCGGGTTGCGCGGAGGAGGCAGCCGGCGGCGGTTTCATCGCCGTCCCCGGCGCCGACGCCAACTTCCCCGCCGCGCCGGCGACGACGGCGCCGGGGGCCGGCGGACCCTGATAGACTCCTTTCGCCGCCTCCTTCCGGGGCGTCGTGACCGCCGGCGCGGGGGGCAACGCCGCCGGTTGTCCCCCACTCGTCGCCGTCCCCGGCGCCGCTCCCGCCGGCGGCAACCCGGTGGGAGACGTTGCGGCGCCATCCATCGCCCGCGGCGCTACCACGGCGACCGGCGGTCGAGGGCCGGTCGGCGCCCCCGCCTTGCCGCCGGGAAGGTCCCGATGCCAGAGGTAAAAAATCGCGACGACGGCAAGCGCCACCACCGCGACGGCTGTCGCCGTCACCGCCGGTCCGTATCTGCCCCGCTTCCCGACCGGAGCGGGCGCCGCGGTTATAACCGGCTGAATGTTGCCGGAACTCTTGTCTTTTTCCTTTTGCGCCTTGGTTAGGGCTTCATTGATATAGCTCATTCTCACCTTTAGTCAAGAAATTTGAAGAATCGTCTCTTAGGTCTCCGATAATGAGGACCCAGGTCTTTTATGGCATCTTTCACGATCCTTCCGTCAATGGTAAAGCCGTCCCGGACATAGGCGATCAGGAGGCACCGGTCGCAGATGGCATTGATCCGCCGGGGCACCCCCCGGGAATAGGAATGGATCAAACGGAAGGCAAAAGGGGTGAATCCGATCCGCTCCCCGCCGCCTCCCACGGCCAGGCGGTGCTCGATATAGGCCTTGACCTGCTTCCGGTTTAGCGACTCGAGGTGAAAGCGGACGGTGATGCGTTCGTTGAGCTGCCTCAGGACCGGCAAGAGCAGCAGGTCCCTGAGTTCGGGCTGACCGATGAGGACGATCTGGATAAGCTTTTCCCGCTCCGTCTCGAGATTGGAGAGCATGCGGATCTGCTCCAGGACGCCGTGGGAGAGGTTCTGGGCTTCGTCGATGAGCAGGACGGCGTTCCCGCCGGCGGCGAAATTGCGGAGGAGAAACTCGTTCAACGCATCGAGATAACGTTTTCGCGTCTTTTCGCCGCCGTCGAGACGGACCTCGAAACCGAACTCCTGGGCCAGGGTCTCCAGGAGTTCCATCTCCGAAAGAAAGGAGTTGAAGATCAACGCGGTCGTCGTCCGGTCGTCCATTCCGGCCAGGAAGGAACGGCAGACGGTGGTCTTGCCCGTACCCACATCCCCGGTAATCAAGATGAATCCCTTTTTCTCCCGCACCCCGTAAGCCAGGTGGTTCAACGCCTCCTGATGGCTGTGGCCGGGGAAGAAGTACCGGGGGTCGGGGGAGAGATTGAAGGGGTTTTCCTTCAAACCGTAAAAAGCCGCATACATTGCCTATTCATCTCCATGGGATCGTCACTGGAAGGTGTACCGATAGGTCTCCTGTCGGCCCTGTCTCTTGAGGCGCAGGCTCAGGGGCGACCCGGATTTGAGACGGTTGTAGAAGTTCACCATGTCGTCGGCGCTCTTGATCTGTCGGTCGTCAATGCCCTGGATAATGTCGCCGTTGGCCACGCCTATCTTCTGAAAGATGCTGTCGGGACGGATGTTGCTGATCATGAAGCCGTCCGGCGCGCCCCCGGTGAAGTACGGCCGGATCTGGGCCGTGCTGAGGAGGGCCCCCATGTCCTTCAGGTAGCTGTTGATTTCAGACCGGCTCAGGACCACGGACCCGGGCGCCACCGCCGGCCCGGCGTCCGACGCCGCGCCGCCCGACCTTCCACCCGGGCCTCCGGGCGGCAGGAGGGGCGACAAGGGCCTTTCCGCCATCTTCAGGGTCAATTCCCGGTCCGCCGTCTTGAGGATCACGGCATTCCTGTCGATCTTCGCCACCTGGGCCCCCAGCACCGTGACGCCCACCTTGCATAGCAGTTGCTTATCCTTGCCCTTTTCCTCGATGATGGCGAAACCATAACGGCTGTCTCCGGCCACCGTGCCCTTCAGGGTAAGGAGCTGGGTGATGTCTCCCGGTTCGTTGGCCTTGCCGGCCATTTGCTTCTCCGCCACGGTCTTGTCCGTGGATCCGAAGAGATTCCGGTCCATAACGATCTTGTAAGCGTCGAAGGCCTCTTTCGCCGTCGGGGCCGCCGCCGGGGCGGAAGCCCTGGGGGCGGCCGCGCCGGATATGCGCCCCATGAGTTGCAGGCCTATGGCCTTGTAGAAGATGCCCACCCCCGCGTATATAACCGCCGTCATGAAGAGGAGGATGAAGAGGGGCCTGTACCTTTCCGCCTGGAACGAGGCGGCGGCCGCCAGCAGACCCCGGACATCCAGATTGGCAACCGACAGGGAGCGCATCTCCGAACGGAGGGCCGAGGGCTTCCGGAGATTCAGGCGGCTGACGACCAAGGCGCGGACCCTCAGGCGGGCCATTATTCCCTTTATGATTTCATAGTACTTCAAGGTCTTATCCTCGCCGCGGGATTGCCGAGGGTCCCGCCGATGGTCAGGGATAGCTTCTTGCCCTGCTGGCCGGGGATCTCGATGGTCGCCAGAAGTTCCATCGGGCTGCTTTTCAGATCGGCGCCGTTGAGGGCAATATCGCCGTTCAGCTCGGCCCGGAATTTATCCCCGGCAAGTTTGATTCGGACGATCTTCAGCGTCCCGTTCTGCAAGGTCATCTCGCCGTCGATCCGGCTGTAATCCAGCTTGTCGATCCCCATGAGGGGCGCGGTCAGGGCATAGGAACCGTTGGTGGCCAGGATCGTCAACCGGCCGCTCGCGGCGGCCGGGTTGTTCAGGCCGCCGTTGAAGTTCAGCGTCCCCTTGAGGCGGCCGGAGATCGACCTGTTGAGGCGTTCCCGCAGATAGCCGATTGTTTCCATGTTCAGGTTGCCCAATTGCAACTCCCCCTGCAGAATGCCTTTGGACAGCGTCTGTTCCATCGCCGTGAGACGACCATTGACGACGCCTCCATAAGCGGCGGCGTTCAAGATGGTCTGCATCTTTCCCTGAAACAACGCCATATAGTCTGGTTTCAACTCGATGTAGTCGGCATGGAGAGTGGCCTGGGGGCTTTCCCGGAATCCCAGGGTCGCATTGCCGATCTTGACGCCGGGGGGCAGGGTCAGGCTCACCGAATCGATATTCAACAGGGCATCGGGTTGTTTGGCCGCCACGGTGGAAATCAGGTAGCCGGCAATCATCTCGCCGGGAAAGCGGAGATATAGAGTCACTATGAGAATCAGCGTCCCGGCCAGGATGTATCCGAGCAGCGACTTGCTGAGTTTGATCCTGATTTTCATGGTCTCAGCGCCTGTCCCTCTTCGCCTGCTGATAGGTGGCCACCAGGATGGTGGCGTTGAGATACTCCGGTGCCTCCTTCATCTTGGCCATGGCCAGCCGTTTGACCCGTATGCACTCCTGGGGCAGCTCCACCAGATAGAGGTAATTTGCCAGTTGTTTCAAGGTGATCTTTTCCAGTTTCATCTCCACGGCGACCTCTTCGTAATTCTCCATCGCCACCCCCTGGGAGGGATTCATGGCCTTGAGGTGGGGCTTCAGCCCCCCCTCCCCCGCTTTGCCGTCGAGAAAGGCAAAGAGGGAGAAATCGGCGGGCCGGCGGGAAATCACGCCCCGGACCTCGTCGATGCGCCGCTTCTGGTTCGCGTAGTCCCGGCCGAGGAGCGCCACCTCCTTGAGGATCTTCTCGTTGCTTTTGATGGCGTTTCTCAGCCGGTTTTTCTCCGCGAAAAAAGGTAGCAGGACGAACTGAAAAAACAGCAGGCCGACCACCGCCGCCGTTCCCGTCCCCACGTAGATCCGCTGGGTTCTCGTCATGTTTTGCCAGATGGTCTTGATCATTTCGTCGTCAGCCTCAGCTCGAACTCCACCTTCTCCCCCTGCTTCATCAGGTTGGTGGCGCCGATATCCACGGATTTGATCAGCTTGGCTTTCCCCAGATCGTTCCTGACCGCCTGGACGGCGTCGAAATTCTTCGCCTCTCCCTTGACGACGACCGCCTCCCGTTCCATCGTCATGGCGGTCACGAGGATCTCCGTCGCCGGAGGGATGGCGGCCGAGATGTCCTTGAGGACATCCAGGGCGGCGGCCCGGGGAGTGCTGTCCATCATGCCGAGCATGGATTTCTTCGATTCGGCGATCTGGGCCCGCAACTGGGCGACGGGGTCCACGATCCTGACGGTCTCGGGGCTGTACTGCCGGTAAAGACCGTTGATCTGCCTTTTCAACTGGCTTAGGCGCACTTTGGCGTCGTAGTAATCGAGGAAGAAATCCGCCCCGGTCAAAAGGAGGATAATCCCCAGGGCGGCGGCGAGCCAGGGGATGTTCTTCTTGAAGGGCCGATACCCCGCCTCCTCGCGTCGTCGGCGCTTACGGAAGTCATAACCGGCCTCCTTCCTGAAGGGCCGGACCGCCAACGCCAGGGCCTGATTCATGAGGAGGGGCTGCCATTGTCTCTTCGCCGTCTCCGCAAAGGCGATGCCGGCCACGCACGCCATGTCCACCCGCTCCAGGGGCGCGGAGAAATGGCGCCCCAGGACGTCGTCGAACCGTCGGTCCCCGCCGCCGCCCCCGGTCAGGTAAATTCGGGAAGGGTCGCCCGTCGTGAAACCGCGCCATTTGAGAAAATCCACGGTATTGCGAAGTTCCCGGCCGAAGGCCTCGACGGGGCCGTCCTCCGCGGATGATGACGCCACGCCGGCCGCATCCGCATCGTCCGGGTCCATCCTCAGGACATGGTTCCGGATCTGGAAGAGGCTGCGGTCCTTGATGAACAGCGCCACGGTGCGACGGGCGCCGACGTCGAGGAGGAGATCGTAATCCGCCCCGGCCTGCCGGGAAACAAAGGACGCCGTGAGCGGAACGGCCTCCACGTCCAGGACGACGACGTCCCGGACATGACCCCGGAGGAGATCCAGCCGGCCCTGGACCGTTTCTCTTGGGACCGCCGCCGCAAGGACCCGGGCCTCGCCCGCGGCATTGGCCAATAAATAATCGACCAGCATCGCCTCCATGGGAACGGGCAGCAAAGGCTCGATCTCGAACGGAAGCGCCTGGCGGATCTTTTTCTTGTCCCGGAAGGGAAAAGTCAGGTCGCGAAACGAGAATTCCCGGGCGGGCAGGGCCGTGATGCAGGGCAGATTGCGGAGGGCTTCGTGTTCGGCGAACAGGGCGGCGACGGCGTCGGCCGGCTCCTCTTCGGCGCCGCGCCGCCGGGCGGCGCAGTATTCCACCTGGATTCCCCCCCGAATCGTCCTGGCGACCGCCACGGCCTTGATGAATCGGTCCCCGACATCCAGGCCCAAGATTCTCCCCGCCATCAGTTGGCCTTCCAACTCAAGATTTTCATGGTCTTCTTATCCTGACTCCTCATCGCCACGCCCTGGATCGATCTGGTCATATTTCCCGCCACCCCCGTGGAGACGATCCGGAAATGGCGACTCTGCACGGCAATCAATTGGGCGTCGATATCCACCCCGGCGGCGGCCTTGCGATACCAGTCCAGGCTGGAGAGATCCTCGCCGATCTTTCGTCGGTGCGCATCGATCTGTTCCGCTGCCTCGGCGGTCATGGTGGGCGACAGGGCCCTCAGGACCGGCAGGGGCGCCGTGTTGATGTTGATCCGGCCATCGCCATATAATGTGAACAGGTGCTTCAACCCCGGCCTGTTCCCGGTTCCGTGGTACAATTCCGGGGAAATCCCCTTTATCATCATCAATTCTTCAATGCAATCGAGAGGTCCGTTCTTGGCCGCATAAGGTTTTGCCAAACCGGCGTAATAGGAGGTCTCCGCCCCGCCGCCGGTGACCTCGTCGTCCTTGTCCATCCAGTCCTTGAGGGCGTCGATGAGGTCGCTCGCCTGCCGCTCCTCCAGGCCGAATTCCG
Source organism: Pseudomonadota bacterium (assembly GCA_030057915.1). Lineage (GTDB taxonomy): Bacteria > Desulfobacterota > Syntrophia > Syntrophales > UBA8958 > UBA8958. The sequence continues at coordinate 98,064 of JASGUC010000004.1, read as the reverse complement.
GCTGTGTCAGGAGCCGCGCCATCAGGTCCCTGATCCCCCGATTATAGCCATTGCCGGCCAAAAGCTTGTTGATCGGGACCTTTCCCGATTCGTCCTCGATGGTTACGCGGAGGACGCCGGGACCGAACAGGGAGGACGCCTTTGCCTCCACCTTCGAGGCGAGGGCCCAATCCTCGTTGAGGGCGTCGAAGTTGTTCCGGTCGTCGGCAAGGAGGGCCTGAGCGAGATAGAACCCCGACTGGGCCACATAAAACAATCGTATCCCGTCCCTCAGGTTGGCCGCATCATATACTTCCGAACGGGTGGCGCGGTTGAGCTGAAGGGTGATCGCCACGATAACGCCGATCATCAGGATAACCACGATAAGGGCTACGCCCCGTTCAGAGGTTCGGGTAGCCATCGGGATCCACCCTGTTCACGGGGAGATGGAAACGAGTCGAAAAACGGTAGGGCCGCTCCCGGTCCCGGGGGTTCGCCAGGTCCAGCCGAACCTCCACGACGGCGGGGGCCCTTTTTTTCTGCCCTTCCGCATCACCACCGGAATCCCACGTTTCATGTTCCTTGCCGTCGGGGTCATAAAACTTCCAGGCGAAGGACTGGATGTGTTCGCACAGCGCAAAGCCCTGCGGGGTGGCAGCGGCATCCCGGGGGCGGTTGTCGAAGAGGGCATCCACCCTGACCAAGCGGTAGGAGGGCGGTCCTTCTCCGGCGGCGCGGGTATCCGCGGTGTATTTATCCTCCTCCACCAGGTAACGGATGGCGGCGATGCCTCCCTGGGGTTCGTCCGCGTCGAATTCGATATGGGCCGCCGACAGGAAGGACACCTCCATAAAATCTCCGCCCGTCATATCCTGTCTTTTCGCGACGAACAGGAACTCCCCCTTGTAGGAACTCAGGGCGCCCAGGTCCTGCTGGAGGCGGGTCATGACCGCCCGGGCGGACTCATAAACCTCGCCTTCGTATTCCGTCTCGCTGATGAGCCGGAAAGTGCCCCGATAGGCGGTGTAGATGGTGGAGGTCACCACGGTCAGGATGAAGACGGCGATCAGAAGTTCCACGAGGGTAAAACCGGCCGCCCGTGGCGCATGAAACAGGAACGGGGACAGGAGCGGCCGCCCGCGGGCATCCTCGCCGGGAGCGGTAAATCCTTGTCGTTTATGGTCGCCCGGCATTTTCTTCAGTTGGCGATGAGCTTGTACAAGACAACTTCGTATGCGTTGTTGGCGGTCAGTTTGTTGTTGGTGACGATCAGCCTGACCTTCTTGAGATATTCGAGTTCGCTGTCCTCGACCTCCAGACGCCATTCATAATCCGGGTAATCGGCGCCGAAATCGCCGCCGTCGGCGGTGATGTCCCCGCCCTTCCGGGCGTCCACCTCCGCCATCTTCCCCTGGGCCAGCAACGACGCGGTGGTCAGAAAGCGGGCATTGGCGGCCATGGAAACACTCTGGGACTGGGAACGGTAAACCGCCGTGAGGGCAATGGCCAGGATGGCGATGGCGATCATGACCTCCATGAGGGTGAACCCGCTCGGCCGCCGGGGCCTTTCCGCCGTGGCCCGGGATGTTCGTCCGCCTTTTCTCATCGCTGTCCCCCCCGGGGAGACCTTGGAAGGATGCCGTTTCCGGCTCCCTGTCGTCATCCCGGCGGGCGCCGGAAGACGGCGTTTTCAGGATGACCTGGCCCCAGTCTCCCGCCGGGACGACAGGGGAGTGGGGCCTTGCAAAGGTCTCCAAGGATTGTCGATCGGTTTCGGCAATCGCCGCCACTCCAGATCACTTGGCGGCTTCCTGCCCCCTCTCGAACCTCACATTATACTTTTTCTTCAATCTTTCCAACTCCTTATCCATCGCCTCCTTACGTCGGGCATTCTCGAGCCTGCCCCGGATCCGGGGGGCGGCTTCCTTGAGATCCAATTGTTTTTCCGGTCTGGTATCGGTCACTTTGATGATGTGAAATCCGAAGGCGGTCTTCACCGGCTGGCTGACCTCATCCTTTTTCATGCTGAAGGCGGCCTGGGAAAACTCCGGGACCATCCGCTCCCGGGCGAAGAATCCCAAATCCCCCCCCCGGGTCTTGCTGCCCGGATCGTCGGAGTATTTTTCCGCCAGTTTGGAAAAATCCCCGCCGGCGGCGATCTCCTTGCGGATGTTCTCCGCCTTGGCCCGGGCGGCGGCGATCTCCTCCGGTTTGGCCTTGTCGTCCACCTTGACGAGGATATGCTGGGCCTTCACCTGGGCCGGGTTCACAAATTCCCCCTTATGGGACTGATAATAATCCTCGATATCCTTCTCCGTCACCTGGGGGACCTTGGCGAGTTCCCGCTTCATGTATTCCTGGGCGAGGACGGAATTGGTCATGTCTTCGAGACGCAAAACCATGGCCCGCTCCTTGTCCAACTTCTGCGCCCGCGCCTCGGCGGCCAGGATCTGCACCTGAACCAGTCCCTCGAGAAACTCCTGGCGCTGCTGCTCATTCTTGAATCGGTTCTGATATTCCGGGGGCAGGACGGCGATGCGGGCCTCCAATTCCGCCCTGGTGACCACCTTCTTTCCCCATTTGGCCACCACATCCTTATCCCCGCCCGGCGGCTGCGCCCCCCAACCGACGCTCGGCGCAAACAGGATCAAAGACAGTAAGAGCGGCAACCATTTCCCGCCCCCTTGCCTCTGTCGATCAGCGCTCAAATGCCGCCGTGCGGCCTTCCCGAAACCATTGCCATCATTCGTGGGCGTTGGAGAAACATGACCTTTCATTTAACTGCTCCTTTCATACCGCTTTTACCAGGCATAGCTCAAATTTCCATACCCGCTGTAATAACCGTTGGTCGTCCGCATGGTGTTGCCCGCGGGACTTGTATCGGTAATGCCGGCGCTCTGGATCGCCGCCCCCATGGTCAATCCCAGGCCTTTAACCACGTTCCAGGTTACGTGGGCGTCAACACCCCCCCCCCAACCGTTCGCCGAGAAATCGGCCCCGGTGAAGGAGGTCCCATACTGCCCGCCGGAGGTCGGCACATCGTATATCGAGTTCCCCGTCGCCCGTAGGTACATGATCTTGCCGGAGAGGAAGAGGAAAACCGGCGTGGAGGCCGGGTTCCCCAGGGGCGCCTTGATCTCCATGCCGACCGCGGGTCCCCAGATGTCCATGCTCCCCGTGATGGCGTACTGCTGGCCCGTGTCGAGGGAGTAGTCCGCCGACATGGAGGAAAGGTGGGTCCACTGCATCCCCAGGAGGGCGGAGAGGGTAAACGACGGGGAGGCGAACGCCGGGTATTTGAGGGTCAGATCGAAATCGGAGCGGTCGAACCGTTCTCCCAGAAGGAAACCCTGACCGTTGCCGAAACTCCTTCGTTCATCCCCTCGGAAAGCCCCCGCCGAGGTCAGAAAGGTGAACGTCCCGGACAGGTCGTGGAAGGATAGGCCAATCGTCGGGCCGTGAAGGAAACCTTTGCCCAAATAATCGGTGTTCACATACTTCCGGGACATATCCATGTACCAGAGGCCATAGGCGATCGTGGGGTGTAAATCGAGCGATGACGGGGAACTCGACTCGGCGGGGACATCCTTGCCGTAGCGGACACCCGCCGGCGGCGACGCCTCCTGTCCGGGCGCCGAGGTCTGGGCGAGATACATGTTTCGGCCTTGTGGCCCGGCAGCCGTGCCGGTGAGCGCCGGAGACGCCCCCGGCGAAGCCGTCCCCGAACCATCCGGCGCCGTCGCCACGACCACCGGGGAAGACGGCGGGTTGACCGGCGCGGGCGCCACCGCAACCACCGGGGAAGACGGCGGGTTGACCGGCGCGGGCGCCACCGCAACCACCGGGGAGGGATTCGGGGCCTCCGACGCCGCCATGGAGGTCCTTTCCAGCCGCGGCGCCGCCGACGCCGCCGGGGAGGAGAGGCCCGCGGCGCCGCCGGAAACGCCTTTCCCGGCGGCCAGCGCCGTGATCGTCACCGGTCCGGCAAACTGGGGGCAGAGGAGGTATCCCGAGATCTCCCCACGCCGTTTCATCAGGGCGCCCCTTTTCCGGGCCGTCGTCTTATCGGGGTACGGCCCCACATAGACCCGACTCCAATTCACCCCGTCAACCAGCACCGGCATGACGAAGGCCCCGCGAGCCTCAAGCCGCCTCGCCTCCTGGGCCGCTTTGTCCTCATGGACAAAAGAGCCGACCTGGAGGAGATAGGGTCTGCCGGAACCGGCAATGGCAGGGACGGAAGAGCAAACAAGGAAAAAGAGGGCGAGCGTCGCGCCGACCACCCTCGGTGACGGGGAAAAGACACCCTTTGGGAACGAAAAACCGCACGTCGATCCATTCATCTGCCAACCCTCCTTTATCGTTATGAATAATGCCTGCGATGAAAACATGCCTTGGGGCATGAATATCCCCAGCCAACCGATTCCCGCCTCGACGCGGGAGCGGGGGTATTTTTCCCCGCCGGCGTTGCCGTTTTCCCGATTCGTCATCTATCTGGCCGACGCCGGGAACAGATCGTCGAAACCCACCTGCCGGTCATGAATCCCGATGCGGCGGAGGAAGGGGGCCAGGGCCACGGTCACCACCCGCCCCCCCTTGGCGATATGGATGACCGCCGGGTTTACATAGCCATGACGGGAAAAGACTATCCGCGCCTCTCCGTCCGATGTCACCCGCTCCCGGCCGAATTCGATATCGGCGACCCGGACGCCCGGCGGGAAAGGGGAAGCGCCCCGCCTCCTCTCATCGAGCTTCTCCGGCGTCATGTCGGCGGCGGAGGACCAGAAAACATTGGCGCCCATATCGAAATGAAGAATAAAATCGACCTGTTCTCTTACCGCGTCGTTGCGCAGTTCCTTGGCCGTCCCCACCAGTTGCCGCGCCGTCGCGTGGAGACTGTCGTTGAGCAAATCGTCCCGGAGACGGGGAACGGCAAAAGAGAGCAGGATACCGATGAGGACGATGACGACGATCAGTTCGATGAGCGTGTAGCCGGCCTCGGCATCAGTCCGTTTCCCAGTTGTTGATGTCCTTGTCCTTGCCTTCGCCACCCGGTTCTCCGTCCGCGCCAAGGGAACTCAGGTCGAAATCGCCGTGCGTGCCCGGAGAGATATAGACAAAATCCCGATCCCAGGGATCCTTGGGCACCCGGCTTCCTTCCAGATAGCCGCCCTGTCGCCAGTTCCTCGCCAGCGCCCCGGCCGCCGGCGCCTCGACCAGGGCCCGCAGTCCCTGTTCCGTGGTCGGGTAATTGCCGTTGTCGAGCTTGTAGAGCTTGAGGGCCGTGCCCAGACTCTCGATCTGGACCCGCGCCTTGGCCCGCCGCGCCTCATCCGGCCGCCCCATGATCCGGGGGATGATCAGGCCGGCCAGAATGCCGAGAATCACGATAACGACCATAAGTTCAATGAGCGTGAAGCCCCGGTTTTTCCGTCCGATTCTTTTTTTCATGCCCTTCCCTCCGAATTGTTGACGCTATCTAACACCGCCGTAACTTTTAATCAACAATTTACGATTATCTGACCAGTTGATTCATCTCGAAGATCGGCAGCAATACGGAAACGACGACAAATCCCACGATCAGGCCCATTACGAGGATCATGACCGGCTCCAGCAGGGAGGTGAGCATGATGACGCTCGCCTCCACCTCCTTTTCGTAGGCATCGGCAATGCGATAGAGCATCGTCTCCAGGTTGCCGCTCTGCTCGCCCACCGAGATCATCTCCACGGCCAGGGGGGGGAAAAGGCCTCCGCGGGCGAGAGGGGCGGACAGATTCTGCCCTTCTTCTATCTCCCGGCTGGCATGGAGGATCTCGTCGGCGACGATGCGGTTGTCAACGACGTTTCTCACGATGTTCATCGCCGTCAGGAGGGGCACGCCGCTCTGGAGCAGGGTCCCCAGGGTCCTGCTGAAACGCGCCATGGCCAGCTTCTGATTCAGGGCGCCGAAAAGCGGCGCCTTGAGCTTAAGGCGATCCCACCAGTATCGCCCGCTTTCGGTGTTACGCATCCCATGGCGCAGGAAAAGGAATGCCGCCGTCACGGCGATGGCGATCCCCCACCAGAAATTCTTGAAAAAGCCACTGACCGCAATAAGGAAGATGGTTATGGCGGGGAGATTCTGATGCATCTCCGAGAATATCTTCGTGATGTTGGGAACGACGAAGGTGATGAGGAAGAACAGCACCAGGTTTCCAATAATGAACATCAGGATCGGATACGCCAGGGCGGAGCGGATCTTCGCCCGCAGGGCCTGCTGATTCTCCATGAAGTCGGCCAGGCGCTCCAAAACGAGATTAATGGTCCCCGAGGCCTCCCCGGCCCGGACCATGTTCACATAGAGGGGAGGGAAGATCTGGGGAAAATGGGACATGCTGCTTGTGAGGCTGTTTCCCTCGTTGACGTTTTCCCGGATCTGCGCCAGGGTCGCCTTCATACTCCGATTCGTCGTCTGGGCCACCAGGGTTGACAGGGAGGGGACCAGCGGCAGGCCGGCGCCCAGAAGGGTCGAAAGCTGCCTGGTGGTCGCCGCGACCTCCCGCAGACCCACCTTTTTGAAAAACCCGGCCCCCGCCGCCTCCGACGCCGCCGTGGTGTCCCGGCCCCGTCCGGCCTCCGGCTCCCTGATTTCGACGGGATAAACCTCCGTTTCCCGGAGCTTCACCCGGGCGGACGCAAGGCTTCCGGCATCGATCATGCCCTTTATTTTATTGCCCTTTCTATCAAGGGCGACATATTCGTACACAGGCATGGGGGCACTCTAACATGTATCCTCTCTAAAGACAACGCCTCGTCGCCGCGCCTCGGGCAAATTTGTTCTCAATGTAAGTAGTTGATCTTGAATGATCTACTAAAACTGAGGCACGTCCTGTTTTCAGCCACTCAGAGATAGAAGAAATTTGCCGTGCGCCGCCCCTCGGGAAAATCGACGCCGCTCGAAATAAGCCGCAGACATCGGGTTGCCCATTGTTTGCGGCCTCAGGAAATCAAGCGCCCGCCGGGAGAACCAATTTCCCCGCGCCGCGCCTTTTTCTGACGACAGGGGGCAAACAAATGCTTTGACACCTATTGACGCAATACGTATACTCCCCGCGATTTATCAGCGACTTACCTTGAATACTGTCAAAGGAGGACATCATGTTGGCCGATAAGGACCGTTCCAAAAAGCTCATTATCTATCTTGTCGTCGGATCGATTGCCGTAGTTGCCGCCGCGCTGCTCTTTATGAACGCCTATACCGCGAAAAAAGGCGCGGCGCCATTCCGCTTCGAGGCCGGCGGGGAAGGCGAAAAGATCCTCTCCCTCCGGGCGGATCGCCACCATGCCGCCTCGGGCCTGCGCGGTCTTTTCGGCAGTTCCGATCTGCGTCTGGACAACGCCTATCTGGATCTGTACGGGGCCCGAATCACGGAAGGACCGGGGGGAATTTCCCTGAAAAACACTATCTCCGAGGAGGTTTTCCGTGCGATGCCCGTGGAGAAGGCCGCCGTGATCATCGCCAGACCCATTGCCATCAAGATTCATGTCAATCAGGAAACCCCCACGCAGATCTTCGCCCAGGAGGGAACCATCAGGATAAAAGAGAGAGACATCCTCTTGGCAGGCGACGTCCGGGTTCTTTCCGAGCCATATCTCCTATTGACGGACAAAATCGCCTTCCTGCCGGAAACGGGCCTTCTCCAGATCGGCAAATATGTCATGCGGACCAGCGATCAGCGCACGGAAGGCAACCAAATCACCACCGACATCTTCCTCAAACCGCAAAAGTAAACCTGAAAGAAAAACGTAAGAAGGGGAGGCGCGGCGCCTCCCCTTCTTCCATGGTTTATGTCTGCCCTTCAGGGCATCCGCAAGCCGGCCGGGCTTATGCCCGATAGCCCATCCTTCTCATCCGGCGGGCCAGGAACAGGGTCCCGGTCGCCAACAACCCGATCAACGCCAGCAGGAGGGCTATCTTCCCGACGACGGTCGTGTGGAGCATGAGGTAACTGAAGCCCACCACCGGCGCCAGGGCAATCCGCGCCCCCAGCCTGAGGAGTTCGCTCTTGGCGATGACAGCGGCGATCGGGGGCGAGTACCGGTAGTACAGGTTCACGAATCTCCGACCCAGATCGTTGTTCATGAGATAGACATCCCTGAAGTTCCGCAAAATCTCCACATGAGGTTCCATGATCGATCCATAGGCCGCCGTGGCGATGAAGCACCCGCCACCGCCGCCTAAAATTCCGCCTCCACCGCCGCCGCCGCCGGCCCCGGGAGAACCGGCGGAGAACCCGGACAGGTGGGTGGAGCTGAAGGTGATGGTGTTGTTGACCGGGTCGATGCTCAAAATCTTCACCGAACCATCCTTGACGCCATCGATCCAGGGACCCCAGGAGCCGTCGGCCAACCGATCCCGATAGTAGATGGTGAAGCTATTCGGGTTGAAGGTCAGCGGATCGTAGGTGATGGTGATCTCGATGGGCTTGTCCTTGTTGATGACGTTGCCCAGGACATCCCCGGTGCTGTTGATGATGTTGATTTCCACCGGATCGGACTGGAGGGTGACGCCACCCGGCGCTTCACTAGCCTTGGAACCCTTTCCGGTCACTACGCCCGCCGCCTTATCGTTCGTCAGCGAGCCCGGCCGGAGGACGATCTGGGCCACCACGTCGCTGCTGCCCACGTTGCCGCCCGCTACCGGGTCCACCGGCGCCTTCTCGGTCTTGTACTCGGGACGGAAGATGTAGGCGATCAGTTCGCTGGCCGATGCGCCACCGGTCCGGGCCTGGGCCCAGATGGTCTCCGTCGTCGTGTTCTCCGGGGGCGTATAGGTGCAGGACACTTGGCCGCCGCTGTAGGACAGGGCCCCCAGGGTTCCCTTGTCCACGCTGAGCTGGATGATCTCGCCCGTGCCGGTAAAGGTCGGGGAGGCCATAAAGGTCAGAATCGATGTGGCCGGATCGTAGATGATGGAGAGCGACGTCTTCTGACGCATAATCAGGTAATTGTTCTTCAGGTCGATATTGTTCACATCAGGTTCGGTCAGCGCGGGCAAATCGATCGTCCCTTCCGAGTTGTCGCTGCGGATGTACTTCGACATCTCCGTCCGGAGGTAACCGTCCTTGGTCGCCACCAGGGTGTAGGTGCCGGTCTGCTGGGTAGCGACGGTGAACTTCCCGGCGGCGTCGGTCTCGAAGGTATCCGTGAATACCCTCGCCCCTCCAACCGTCCGGTAGGCCACCACCTTGGCGCCCGCCACTACCTCGCCGCCGTTGTTGATCACCGTCCCGGCGATGGAGTAGTTCTTGGGGGCCATTTTGACGGTCACCGGATTGTTGGGTCTCACATTCTCCACCTTCTGGGGCATGTAACCATCGGCCTGGCAATTGAGGAGATAGACGCCTGGCGCGTTGGCAACGGTGAAGGCGAAAGCCCCGCCGGCTGCTGTGGTGACCTTGTCGGGATCGCCCTTGCCCTTCATCAGGAGGACCGTCCCACCAACGATGCCCGTCCCGGCGTTGTCCACCATCCTCCCGGTAATCTTGGTGGAGGGATAGACGATGATGTTGGGACTGTAACCGGCGCACTTCTCATTCTCCTCCGCCGTGTAGCCGGCGATGACTGGCGTCACCTTGAAGCGCAGGGTCGTCGCGCCGGCAACCGCCGCCGCAGGGGTGAAATCCGCCTTGTTGTAAGTGGTGCGATAACTGCTCGCATTTATGGCGCCGCCGTTCTCCGGCGTCGTGCTGGGATCGTAGCCCGCCGTTTTGCCGCTGGCGGCCACGATGGCCCAGTTGCTGCTGTAATTGGCCGCGCCGGTGGCCACAAAGGTGGACAGCGGATCACCAGCGAGGAACGAAATCTTCCCGCCGGCATCGGCGTCAACCTTCACGGGGACGACGATCTCGGTCGTCGCCGAGGTGTTGAGGACGCCGCCCGTGGCCTTCGCCTTATAGATGCCCGCATAGTTTCCCGTGGAGGGGGCGTGGAAGGTATTGGTGGCGCTATCGAAGCCGCCCGCGGCCGGGTTGGAGCGGTCGTACTCCCATTTGGCGAAGGCGCCGCCCGGTTTCTGGACCTCCCAGGCATAACCGGCGCCGGTTTCACCGCTCACGGCGAGGGTGACGCTGCCACCCGCGGCGACGGTGGGCGAGGGATTCTTGATTTCCACTTGCTTGTAAACCGTGGTGGCCACCGCCGTAGTCGGATCGCCGATAACCTCTTTGGAGGTCATACCGTAACGGCTGTTGGTGATTACGCTTCCATCGGCCACCGCGGCGTTGACGGTAACGGTGAAGGTAACCGTGCCTTCGGCATTGACGTCGAGATCGCCGATGTCCCACGTCACGACGCCGCCGCTTTGGGTTCCGCCACCCGTGGCGGAGACGAAGGTCGTATTCGCCGGCACGGTGTCGGTGATCTTCACCCCCGTGGCCTTCACATTTCCCTTGTTGGCATAAGTCAGGGTGTAGGTCAACGTCTTGCCCGCCTCCACCGGCGAGGGCGCCGCCGTCTTGGAGAGAAGCAGCCGCGGCTGGCTCTGGACCAGGCTGACCATGGCGGCGCCAGGAACCGCGGTCGTGATCTCAGCGCAGACGATCTGATACTTGTCGTTCTTTATCTCCGTGCCGTTGGGGGTGCCTGTGGGCACGGTCACGGTGAAGGAAACCGTACCGCCGGCCCCCGCCGCCAGACTGCCGATATTCCAGGTGACGACGCCGCTGCTGTTGGAGCCGCCGTCTGTCGCCGACTTGAAGGTCGTGCCGGTGGGCACCGTATCGGTGATCACCACATTCGTCGCCGCCTTCTTGCCGACATTCTTGTAGGTTATGGTATAGGTCAGATCCTTCCCGGCCTCGATGGCGACGTTCCCCGTCTTGCCGATGGTCAGTTGGGGAGATTTCACCGTCGTCGTCGCCTTGTCGGTTCCGGGAACCGCGGTAGTAACCTCGGCCGAGGAGATGCTGTAGGTATCGTTGGTGATGACCGTCCCGTCGGCCAGGTTCGTGGTCAGCGTCCGGATGGTGAGGGTAACGGTCTGATTCCCCGAATTCTTGGCCACCGTCCCGAGATTCCAGCTCACCTCCCCGCCGCTCTCCGTACCGCCACCGGTAGCAGAGACAAAGGTCGTGCCCACCGGGAGCTTATCCTTGAGCAGGGTCGCCGTGGCATCGGCCCCGCCGGCATTCGCATAGGTAAGGGTGTAGGTGATGGTACCGCCGATATCCACCGTGGCCGCATCCGCCGCCTTGCTGACGGACAGGACGGGCTTGATCACCGTGGCGGTCACCGTCGCGCCATAGGCCGTATCGGCATTGGTGGCGCTGACGCTGTAGGTCGTGTTGTTGATCTTGTCGCCATTGTTCAGAGTCGTCTTGACCGTAACGGTAAAGGTAACGGTGGCGCTGCCGCCGGCGGCCACGTTACCAATCGTCCAGATGACGACCTTCTTGTCGGCATCATAGGTATAGGTGCCCGTCGCCGACTTGAACTCAGTATTAAACGGGATGGCGTCACTCACTGTCACAGCGGTCGCCGCCACGTTCCCCGTATTGTTATAGGTAATCGTATAGGTAAGTTCCGCCCCCGGCTTGACTTCCGTCTTGTCCGTCGTCTTGCTGATCGTCAGGATCGGTTTGCCGGTGGTCAGGGTGATGACATCGGGCCCCGTGGCCTTGGCGGTGAGTTCGTTGCAGACTATGCCATAGCCGCTGTTTTTGATCGCCGTGCCGTCGGAGGCCGGCGCCTTGACCGTAAAGGTCACGGTGGCGGTGGCGCCTTTCGCCAGATTGCCGATAGTCCAGGTGACAACCCCGCCGCTCTCCGTCCCGCCACCAGTGGCGGACACGAAGGTCGTCCCGGTGGGAACCGTGTCGGTAATGACCACCCCGGTGGAATCCATGCCACCCGTGTTGCTGTAGCTGATTTCATAGGTCAGATTGGCCCCGGCGCCCACGGATACCGGCGCCTTCTTGGCGATGGTCAGGATCGGGGCGTTTACGGTGGTGCGCGCCAACGTCGTCCCGACCACGGGGTCCTTCAGTTCGGCACAGGCGATGCTGTAGGTCTCATTCGTGATGACCGCGCCGTTGACCAGTTTGTCGGCCTTGGGGACCGTCACGGTGAAGCTTACCGTCTGGGGTCCGGAGTTCTTGGCTACCGTGCCGATATTCCAGGTGACAACCCCGCCGCTCTCCGTCCCGCCACCAGTGGCGGAAACAAAGTTCGTACCCGTAGGCAGCGTGTCCTTGATCACCGCATTGGTGGCATCGGCGCCGCCCTTGTTTTCATAAGTGATGGTATAGACGATGTTGCCGCCTACATTCACCGTCGCCGTCCCGGTCTTGTAGATCGAGAGGACCGGTTTGATGACCGCTGTGGTCAGGGACTTTCCCGCCGCCTGGTCGGCACCGTCACCCTTTATGGTGTAGGTGGAGTTGACGACACTGCCGCCGTCGGCGACGTCGGCGTTCACCTTCACGGTGAGGGTAACGGTCTTCTCCGTCTTCTTGGCCAGGGCGCCGATCGCCCAGGTGACCACGCCGTCCTTTGTCTGTCCGTCGTCCGATGCGGAGACAAAGGTTACATTCGCCGGCAGGGTGTCGCTGATCACGACGTTCGCCGTATCGGCGTTGCCTGTGTTGCTGTAAGTTATTGTATAGACAAGGTTCTGACCGGCAATTACCGCTGCCTTGTCCGCCGTTTTATTGATATTGAGGATCGGTTTGGCCACCACCTTGGTGCTCGTCGCCGGCCCGCCCTTCACGGAAGCCGTCTGGTTGCTGGCGATAGCAAAGGTGTCGTTGACGATGACATCCCCATTGAGTCCTCCGACCGTGGCCTTGAAGGAAACGGTCTTGGTTTCTCCGGCCTTGATGGTGAGGTTCTTCCACTCCACCGTCCCGGCATTGAGGACGCCGCCGTTGTCCGCCGATACGAAGGTCGTCTTGGCCGGAATCTTATCCGTAATGACGACGCCGGTAGCGTCCATGCCACCAGTGTTCTTATAGGTGAGGATGTAGGTCAGATCATCGCCGCTGGGGACTTCCGTCACCGGCGTGAGGGTCTGGCCGATGACGACCGCCGCCACCTTGGTAAGGGCCAGGACGGGGGCGTTGACCGGGGTCTCCACCTTTGCCCCCTGAACCGGGGTCTTGATCTCTTCCGAATGAATGCTGTAAGTGTCGTTCACGATGAGCGCGCCATTGACCAGCCCGGGAGCCGCCACCCGCACTGTCACGGATACCGTCCCCTGACCCGACGTCTTGTCTACCTTGGCTAACGTCCAGGTCACAGTCCGCGTCCCATTATCGTAAGTCCCCGAAGGCGTGGAAGACTCATAAGTCGCGTTGTCGGGAATCTTCTCCTTTATCACCGCATTCAGGGCATCCGCGCTCCCCGTGTTCGTGTAGGTGATCGTATAGGTAATGGTGTCTCCAATATTCACCGATGTCTTGTCAGCCGTCTTGGCGATCCCGAGGACGGGGCGGATGACCTCCACCTCCACGGCCTGGCCGGCTTTCGAGGCCCCCTGGGTGCAGGTCACGCTATAGGTCTCGTTCTTGATCTTCGCTTTGTCCGAAAGGGCGTCACCCACGGTGACCTTAAAGGTGACTTTTTTAGTGGCCCCCATGGCGAGGCCGTCGGTGAGGTTCCACGTCACCACCCCGCCGCTCTCGGTGCCGCCGTCGGAGGCGGAACCGGCCTTGTAGGTTGTGTTGGCGGGCACGGTGTCGCGGATCACCACCCCCGTGGCATTGGCGGTGCCTACATTGGTCACCGTCAGTTCATAGGTCAGCTCCTTACCGATGATGACCGGATTCGGCGTCGCCGTCTTGGTCAGTTGAAATTCCGGCTTACTCTCCACCGTTGACTCTTTGGACTGGCCCTTCACTTGCGCCGTCTGGGTGCTCTGGATGCTGTAGGCGGCATTCGTGATTTTCGTCCCGTCGGCCAGCGGTGTCTTCACCGTAACTTTAAAGGAAACACTGTCGCTGGTATTGGCCGCCAGGCTGGCGATATTCCAGGTAACCGTCTTGGCCTGGGGGTCATAGACGCCGCCGTTGCTTGCGGAATTGGCCACATAGGTGGTGTCTTCCGGAATGGTATCGACAATCACCACCCCCGTCGCCGCCATGTTACCCGTGTTGTTGTAGTTGATTGTATAAGTAATCTCGCCGCCCGCCTTGACGCTGACAGGCGCCACCTTATCCACGGTGAGGACCGGGGCGTTCACCTTCGTACTGACGGGCTGGGCGCCTTCCACCTTGCCTGTTTGATCGCTCGTGATGCTGTAAATGGAATTGGCGATATTGGTCTGGTCCGGCAGCTTGTTTGCCACCGTGACGACCAACTGCCGCTGGCCCTCTACACCCGCATCAACAGTGCCGATATTCCAGGTAACTACGCCGCCCGCAGGGGATACGCCGTCGGAAGCCGATTTGAAGCTCGTATTCGCCGGGATGGTGTCGGTAATGACAACGTTGTTCGCCGCCGCCGTGCCGGTGTTCTTATAGGTGATGGTGTAGGTGATTTCTCCGCCGAGATTTACCGTGGCGGGATTGCCCGCCTTCGAGATCGTCAAGGTGGCCTGCTTGAGGACCACATCCTTTTTGTCCGCTGTTTTTCCCGATTCCACGGTGACGGGATTCCCGGCGAAGGCCCCCGCCGGATCGGTGGGTTTACGGACGCCGGAGCTGTCCACGCTGTTGAAGGCGGCAACATAATAGTCTCCGGGCGTGATGTCCGCGATCGTGTAAGCCCCCAGGGCGTTGATAGTCGTCCCCTTGACCAGCGTCGTCAACTGGGCGTCGGAGTAGGCGCCGACATAAATGGGCCCGCTCTTGTATGCGCCGGAGATGGTCCCGGTGATGGTGCCGGGGGGAACCTTGATATCGATTTTCGTGTTGGTCCCGACGAAGCCATAGCCCGCGGAGGTATTCCTTTTGCTGACGTTGATATTCGAGCTGCTGGCCACCTGACCCGTCTTCACCGAATAATTGAATTTTATCAATTCGAGCGGCAGGGTCTGATCAGTACCCGGCCACTGTCCGTTGGTATCCGCCCAGGCTACCAAAATAAATTTATCCGTTGTCGGGTCGTTGTCGTAATCCGCGGTATCGTCCTGAACCTGAACGCCCATCTGACTCTTGGTAAAATGATTTGAATAATTGACGTAATTGACCTTCTTAGAGTCAAAATGGACGCGGAAGCCAATACCCGTCAATTCCTTTTCCCCATCCGAGACGTTGTAAAGGACGGACACGGAGAAATTGTCTCCAACATTGGGCGTGGTTGTTGTGGGAACAAGATTGATCGTCTGGTTCGCCGCCGCAAATAGTGTGTAGGCCACACCACCCAGCAGCAAGACCAAGGCGATTACGACAAACTGCAGCCATCTTCTCTTGAACGCTCTCATTTTAATCCCCCTATTGTTTCCACCAGCAAATATGCATATCCAATTATTTGACCACTATTGTCGTCATGCCCGCATCGAGGGTATAACCCACCGGCAAACCACTGGCCGTAATCTTCACTACCGTCGTCTTCCCTGCTTCCGCGTCTGCCCGGACCTTGACAACGATCTTCCCCAATTGCACGGGCAGTTTCATCATCGCCGGCCAGTCTCCGGCCACGCCCACCCAAGCGGCACCGATATGCTGATCCGTAATCAAGACCTCATCAATATTCTTGCTGTCCGCCACCGGCGCGGCATCAACAGCGACAAGTCCTTCGCCATATGGATCTTCGATGCTAATTTTTTCAATTACTCTGGAATCATAGCAAATCCTAATTCCCAAGCCTGTTGTCTTTGACGGACCGGAGGTTACATTGTAACTCAAGGTAATTTCCCCAGTCTGCCCCGGCCCAAGCGACAAATTACCCGGCGACATGACAACTGACTGAGTGCCGGCCTGAACGCCGGAGGCGAGGAATACAACTGCAAGGGCAACGGCGATAAAACCAAGCGATTTGATCACTTTTATCTTCATCTCAAGACTCCTTCATTTCGGTGTTTTGGTTTCCGGCGCCTTTCGCGTCCGCAAAAGACGCCGGATTGTCAATGCCTGATAATTTTAATTTATTGTTGGGGAGGCATGAACTGAAGCATGTAAGCTTCAATTTCCGTTGCCGTCTTCCGCGTCGCATCCGTGGCCACCGCCTTGCTGATAAGGGTATCCCCAGTGAACCCAAAGAGGTAACGGATGACCAGCAGACCATCCGTCAGCGCGTCGGCCGCACCATTACCGTCCACATCCAGCAAGGTCAAACCGCCTTGGAGATAGGTCTCGATGTCCGTTGCCGTCTTCCGCGTCGCATCAGTGGCTACCGCCTTGCCGATAAGGGTATCCCCAGTGAACCCAAAGAGGTAACGGATGACCAGCAGACCATCCGTCAGCGCGTCGGCCACGGCATTGGCGTCAACGTCATAGTTGAAGGACTGAACCTTGAACAGGGCCGGTGTATAGGAGAAGAGATAACCGGCGGCCTTGGAGCTGACGCTGAACCTTATGGCGCTCGTCACATTGTCCGCCAGACCGGTGGGCACATTGAATTTGACGGTGTAAAGCCTCAGGGGGAGGGTCGTTCCCGGCCAGGCGCCGTTGAGATCAGACCAGGCAATAGTCAGGTATTTTGTCGTCGCTGGATCATTGTCGTAGTCGAGCGTATCATCCATCGGGGTGGAATCCTGCGTCGGGTTGCCGGAAGACAGGACATTGCTGAAGCTGTCGAAAGTCACCTTCGTCGGATCGTAGTGGATGCGGAGACCCAGACCGGTCAGAGTCTGATTGTGGTCGGAGGTATCGTACATCACGTCCATACTGAAGCTGCCACCGGAGCGTCCAGAAGGATTGGCGGGATTGGTGTAAACCTTTTGAGTCGGCTCATTACCGATCAAGGTCAGATTTACGTTGTTGAGGGCCGTTCCCGCCAGGGTCACCGGCGTGGAGACACCCTGGGGCATATTGCTGTCCACGACATCCTGGCCGTTGGGGTTGATGAAGGCCCGGACAACATAGGAACCGTTCCGGCATGACATGGTGTAGGCCTTGCTCGTCCCGGACCAGACTGCCGGAGTTGCGGCGCACAGCGGGGTCTGGAAGGTGACGTCGGAAGCGGCAAACCCCTTGACGTAGAGAGTTCCCGTCTGGGTCCCGGTATAATAAACGGTCCCGGCGATATTGTAGTTCCGGTTGTCCGTGGCGGCGTTGTAACCCGAGCCGCCGGGGGCCTCCTGGACCGTCGTGGGATTCATCCCCGTACCATCCGCCTTGTAGCCCTGGTATTCCACGAGGTTGGAATAGCCGTCTTTGTCGTAGTCCGCGTTGCGGTCGTTGAGCGAAGCGAGTTTCGCGGCGTTGTCGGCGCCTACGCCGTATTTCAGGCGCCACCAGTCCGGCAGCCCCACGCCGCCCGTATCCGGATCGACCAGGGTGAAGTCCTTGCCCGTAACCGTCTCGTCGGCGGCCACGGTTATGGCCGAGGCAAACTGACCCTGGGCCTCCCAGGCGTCCTTCTGGTTGTTCGCGGCGCTGCCGTTGGGCATCGGGCTGTCGATATACGCGCCCACGTAATAATTGCCGGCCCGGGGCAGGAAGAGCGTATAGGTCTGGGTCCCCGTTCCCGGCCAGGCGACGGAATAGCCGCTTCCCTCGACGAACTGGGTGAGGGCGCTGTCCCGGTAGGCCCCGACCTTCAGAGTACCCCCCTGCTTGCCCGTATAGGAAATCTCTCCTTGAATCCTTGTCCGCGCCTCGACGACACTACAGGACAGGGACAGGGGCTGGACCAGGGAGGCCAGCAGGACCGGGAAGGCCGCCGTCAGGTTTCCCCAGTTGGGGTCCCTCTTGTCCACGGCGCCGACAAGAAGGGGGATCGCCTCGCCGCCCGCGGCATAGCCCGCGGCGGTGTTGTTAAGCGTCGTCGCGGTGAGGCTGACGGCAAAGGGCGTATTGTAGGGGGCATTCTCCTTTACCTTGAACTTCAGCTTGAAGAGGACGCCATTGCTGTCGGGGTTGACCTTCGCGCCTCCCGTGGAGGAATCGATCATGGCGCCGCTCAGGAGGATCTTCCCCACTCCCTGGCCGCCCCGGCGGACCGTTTCCGTAACGTTGGACGTCCCCCGGGTATCGGTGAAGGTCGTGAAGAGCGGGGAGCTGATGCCTTCGGAAAGACCTGCCGTGTCGATGACCGGTGGCTCCAGGTAGGTGGCATCGTAATTGATCGTGAAGGCCGCCCCGGCGATATTGTTGATATTGTCCACGGTAACGTTTAGATAAAAATCGCTGCCCCGGCTGAATTCCACCTGCTTCGTGGCGCTGAAGACGGCGCTGCCGTTGGGAACCAGATCCAGGACGGGGGCGGTGGCGGACCATGCCGGCGCGAGCAGTCCGAAAAGCAACGCCGCCACGATCGCAAAACAGGACAAAAACGACTTCTTATATTTCATGATTCGCCTCCCTTCGTGGGGTATAAAATATTGATTGTTCGGGAAAACAAACTATAAGACCGGACGGCGGCATTCCGCCGCCCTTTATGGCACGTTGTTACGCGAAACGCGGGGGGGGTGTTTCGGGCCGGGAGGCAACCGATGTCGGTTTTCGATCTGTCTTGTCGATGTTGGGATGGGCATCCATCGGCGCCGTCAACTGTCCAGTCGGCGCCAAATAGACAAGAAGGAAATGCTGTTGAGGCGAGGCCTGGGGCGAGTCCTTGGAGCTGATCGCCTGCTTCAGGCCGGCGGCGACCTGCAGCGCCGTCAGGGCGTTTTCCAAGGACGGGGCGAATCTATCGGGATGTTCGGCGGAACGGGCAAAATGACGAATCTGAATAATGGTCTCGCCCAGGTCGATGCGATTGTCGCGATTCAGGTCCAACGCTCGGTTGCCCGCCGGGAAGGCGGCGACAACGATCGCCATGACCAGCATCAGGTTCAACAGGGCGCTTGTTCTTTTCATACCCCGCGCAGCGGCCTCCGAGCAGCGGCTTGGTGATCCTCTTCTTCTTCCTTACGGCCCGATTAAATGCCAGTTAATTCTGAAAGTCAAGAATTATTTCAAGTTGCCGTGACCTAAATCACACCCGGCCCGCGACTCCCGTCGCATCGAGCGGAACATCCATAAAAACAGGCAGATAAGGTGACATCGCCAGGAGGATTCGCCAGTTAGCCGACGGCCCGGGGGGCGGCGGCGAGGAGTCCCAGCATCCGGGCATGGATGGCGCCGTTGGACGCCATTACATGGGGGGCGTCAAGGACAAAGTCTCCCCCGCGCAGATCCGTTACCCGCCCCCCCGCCTCGCTGACCAGAAGACAGCCGGCGGCCATATCCCAGGGTTTCAACTTCAATTCCCAGAAACCGTCGAAGCGGCCCGCGGCCACATATGCCAGATCCAGGGCCGCCGATCCGGCCCGGCGTATCGCCTGGGCATTCATGGCCATCACCCAGAAATAATTCATGTTGTTTTCGGAGCTGGAACGGATGTCATAGGGGAAACCCGTGGCAAGCAGACTCCGGGATATCTCCTCCGTCCGGGATACGGTAATCGGCTCGCCATTCAAAAACGCGCCCTGACCCTTCACCGCGGTGAACATCTCCTCCCGCATGGGGTCATATACCACCCCCAGCACGCAAACCCCTTGTATCTCCAAGGCGATGGATACGCAGAAAACCGGATAGCCGTGGGAGTAGTTGGTCGTCCCGTCCAAAGGATCGACGATCCAGCGGAATGGCGAGCCGAGGCTGGTGGCGGGAGACTCCTCGGCCAGGATATCGTGTCCCGGATAGAGCGACCGGATCTTGTCCACGATCAGTTTCTCCGCCGCCAGGTCCGCCTCCGTGACGATATCTATCGCTCCCTTGAACCGGACATGGCGCCGGTCCCGCAGGTGCAGGCGAAGATACCCGCCCGCCGCGGACGCCATACTTCGGGCATCCTCCAAATATGCGGCCCCATCGGGCGTTGCGTTTCTCTCTTCCATTATCGAAACCTGTTGCATTGAAACGAAGAAGATGTTAGCCTGCCAATACCGTTCGGATTCTCATCAATCCCGACCACATCTGAAAGCAGGGGCGCCGTCCCATCATCGAGACCTTTGACAATCCACGCTTTCCCGTCGCCTCCGCGGGATTCGGGGGTCGGAACTTCTTGAGAATACCGCCTTCCGGCTTGCGTCGGCATGACGACAGGGGCCCGAGGCGGCGTTTTTCAAAGGCCTCTCACTGGTTAGGAGGGCGATCTTTTCACCGATTGAACAAATCAGACTTCGACGGCCGGCACGTTGAAGAAAGACGTCGGGGCAGGCCATGGCAAACGGGAGACAGTTAACAGAAGACGGCGGCGGCGTCAACAGGGAAGATGGCGCCCTTGACCTCGCCCGGATCAGAGAGGCAAGAGGATTCACGCTCCATGACATCAACGCCGCGACAAAAATCACCCTCGCCAATCTGGAGGCCATAGAGCGGGGCGAATTCCGCCGGCTGCCGGAACCCGTTTACGCCAGGAACTTCATCAAGTCCTACGCCGAGTTCATCGGCGTGGATGCGCTGCCCATCCTGAGCCGTTATTCCGACTATCTGCAAGAGGCGAACAAACCGGCGGCGGCTTCGGCCTCCCCGCCGGAGGGGAAAACCGAGACGACGGGGAAAGAAACGTCCGTCCGGGCCGGCGGCCCGAGGTTCCGGCGTGCGGTCCTGATGCTGATCGGGCTGATCGTCCTCGGCATCGCGGCCTCTTTTCTCCTGTCCGCCTGGGACGATCGCGCCGTCCCGCCGGCGAAAGACCAGGAACGAGCGGACGGCGTCGCTTCCCCGCCGCCTGTTCAGCCGGCCGTCGTCACCCCGCCCGACAGCCTGCCGGCGGCATCCCCAACCGCTCCGCCGGCCGCCGGGCAGGCGATCGCGCCCGGTCCGCCGGCGCCCCCGGGCGCCGCGCCGGCGGACATGCCCCTGCCGCGGGTCTCGACGGGCGCCGACCCGAATTTGGCCGGGCGGTCCGCCACGAGTCCTCCCGGCGTCCCGGCGGCCGTCCGGGCCGCCCCGGAAACCCCGACCGGGGCCGCGACGGCGCCTCAACGGCTGCGCATCACGGCCACGGAGAGGACCTGGCTCCGGATCGCCAGCGACGGCGGCAAGGCGGAGGAATTGATGTTGATGAAGGATGACGTCATGGAACGCACGGCCCGGGAATACTTCCTGGTCACCATTGGCAACGCCGGGGGGGTCCAGGTCTTCGTCCAGGGAAAGCCGCTCCCCGTATTGGGAAAACACGGGGAGGTGAAGCGTCTGAGACTGCCGTGAGGCCATCGCGCCGTTTCGAGGCCTTTGAAAAACCGTCGCTCATGCCCTGTCGGGCTGGAGACGGCGTCCAGAAAATGGTAGCGGACCCTGGATTCCCACCTTCCCGGAAGGGACCATGGGAGGACAAAAAACGGGGGTTTGCAGAGGACTCGTGTCACCCCGCGGCCCCCGGAAACGCGGACGGGCGGAACCGCAAAGGGATGCCAAGGTAAATTTGTTCTATCTCTAAGTGGCTGAAAACAGGACGTGCCTCAGTTTTAGCATATCATTCAAAATCAACTCCTTAAATTGAGAACAAATTTACCCTGAAAGGGATGCGGAAAGGTTTGACAACCCCGGCGCAATGTTTTAAAGACGACGCGGAAACAAACTCATTCTCCGGAAAGGAGTCCTGATATGTTTGGCATCGGCATGCAGGAACTGGTCGTTATTCTGATTATCGTCCTGATAATATTCGGGGCCGGGAAACTCCCGGAAATCGGCGGCGCCATCGGAAAGGGCATCAAGAACTTCAAAAGATCGATCCGGGAATCCGACGAAATAGACGCCGCCCCGGATAACAAAAAAATCGAACCCAAATAGCCCTCAAAACGGCACATCGTCATCGGGAAGGGATTCCGGACTGAAATAGGGCGGCGTCCCCTCCGAAGCCGCCGGCGCCTGATCCCGCTGCTGGCCCTTGGGGTCGAGCATTTTCATATCGTTGGCGGTGATTTCGGTCGTATATCGCTTCACCCCCTCCTTGTCTTCCCAGGCATTGGTGCGGATGCTCCCCTCGATGTAAACCAGCTTACCCTTTGTGAGATAGTTCCCGCAGATTTCAGCCAGTTTGCCGAAGGTGACGATGCGATGCCACTCTGTCTTCTTCGTTCTTTCGCCATTTTTATCCCGGCGGATTTCATCCGTGGCTATCCGGAAAGACGTTATCTGCAGCCCATCGGGTGAAAACCTGACCTCCGGATCGCTCCCCAGCCTGCCGACAAGAATAGCTTTGTTGATCATAAACCCTCCTTAATATGCGTTTATCCGCCCGCCATCAATGAACGCCATGCCTCATTTTTCAGAGACCATACATAAGTTTCACCGCGATGGCAACATTATTCGGATGCCCGCCGCGGGGGAAATCATCCTTGACTATTGACGGAAAAAGGGATAGCAAATCGAACCCTTTTAAACGACGAGGCGAACAGGCCATGGAAGAGAGCGAACTGACGAGGACACGGAAGGAAAAGATCTCCGCCCTGCGGGCCGCGGGCATCGATCCCTATCCCAACGGGGTCCGGGTGGACAATACCTCGGCGGAGTTGCGGGCGCGTTTCGGCGCCTTGGACAACGAGGCTCTGGGGGGGATCAAGGACACATTTTCCCTCGCCGGCCGGCTCATGGCGGTGAGAAATTTCGGCAAGGCCTCCTTCATAAGCATCCAGGACCGCAAGGGCCGCCTCCAGGGCTTCATCCAGAAGAAGACCCTGCCGGAGGCGGATTATGACCTCTTCCGGCGTCTCGACGTGGGGGACATCATCTATATCGCCGGCAGGATATTCAAGACCAAAACCGGAGAACTGACCATCGAGGCCGGGCGGCTTCGCCTTCTGGCCAAGGCCCTGCGCCCCCTGCCGGAGAAATGGCACGGCCTGACGGACGTGGAGACGAGATACCGCCGCCGACATCTCGACCTCATCATGAACCCGGACGTTCGGGAGACCTTCCATAGGCGGAGCCGGATCATCAAGCTTATCCGGGACTTTATGGACAGCCGCGACTTCCTCGAGGTGGAAACCCCGATGATGCAGCCCCGGGCCGGCGGGGCCGCCGCCAAGCCCTTCAAGACCTTTCACAATACCCTGGGCATGGATTTGTACCTCCGCATCGCCCCGGAGCTTTATCTCAAGCGACTCGTAACCGGGGGGCTGGAAAGGGTGTACGAGATCAATCGCAATTTCCGCAACGAGGGGATCTCCACCTTCCACAACCCGGAATTCACCATGATGGAGTTCTATCTGGCCTACGCCACTTACGAAGACCTGATGCAATTCACCGAGGAACTCTTCCTCTTCCTGGCGGAAAACCTCTTCGGCGGGCCCCGCTTCGTCTATCAGGGGACGGAGATCGATTTGACCCCCCCCTGGCGACGGACCACCGTCCGGGAGGCGGTCGAACGCCACCTGGGGATCGCCCCGGGAACCCTGGACGACCGGGGGCGACTGCTTGCCTTGGCGGCGGACATGGGCCTGGAACCGCAGGAGAATACGGCGGCGGGCAGGATCCTCATGACGATCTTCGAGGAAAAGGTGGAGAAGGAACTCATCCAGCCCACCTTCGTCACCCAGTATCCAGTGGAGGTTTCCCCCCTTTCCCGCCGGAACCCCCGGAACCCGGACTTTACCGACCGTTTCGAACTCTATGTCCACGGCCGGGAGATCGCCAACGCCTTCTCCGAACTCAACGACCCCGAGGACCAGCGGGAACGTTTCCTGATGCAGCTCCGGGAACGGGAGGCGGGGGACGAGGAGGCCCACGTGATGGACGAGGATTACGTCCAGACCCTGGAGAGCGCCATGCCTCCCACGGCGGGGGAAGGCATCGGGATCGACCGGCTGGTGATGCTCTTGACGAACTCCGCCTCGATCCGCGACGTCATCCTCTTCCCCCAGCTTCGGATCAGGGACGAACTGTAGTTACATGTCCTTCGAACTCTTCATCAGCCTGCGCTACCTCAAGGCCAAGCGGAAACAGGTCTTCGTCTCCATAATCGCCTTTCTGTCCATCGGCGGCATCGCCCTGGGCGTCGCCGCCCTGATCATCGTGCTGGCGGTGATGAACGGCTTCGAAACGGACCTGCGGAACAAGATCCTGGGGATCAACTCCCATGTCCTGCTCATGGAATACACAGGCCCGATGAAAGGGCCCCGGGAGGTAGCGAAAAAGGTGGAGGCCATGGAGGATGTCGTGGCCGCCACCCCGTTCATCTACAGCCAAGCCATGCTGAAGAGTCAAAACGGCGTCACGGGGGTGGTCCTCCGGGGCCTGGCGCCGGAAAGCGCCTTCCGGGTCATCAGTCTGGGGAAGATCAAGGAGGGCAGGGTGGAGCATCTGGATCACCGGGCCCGGGCCTCCCTCCCCGTTCCGCCGGACCGGGCGGAACTCCCCGGCATCCTCATCGGCAAGGAACTGGCGAAGATGCTGGGGGCTTATCTCCACGACACCCTTACGATCGTTTCGCCCCTGGGGATTTCGACCCCCATGGGCATGGTCCCCAAGATGAAGCGCTTTCTGGTCGTCGGCATCTTCGATTCGGGTTTTTATGAATACGATTCCACCCTGGCCTACATCCACCTCGCGGACGCCCAGGAATTCCTCAACATGCCCGGGTTGGTCACGGGCCTGGAGATCAAGGTCAAGGACCTGTACCGGGCCGACGCGGTGGCGAAAGACATCGAGAAGACGCTCGGTTATCCCTATTGGGCGCGGAACTGGATGGAAATGAACAAGAACCTCTTTGCCGCCCTGCGTCTGGAAAAGCGGGTGATGTTCGTCATCCTGAGCCTCATCGTCCTGGTGGCGGCGTTCAATATCATCACCACCCTGATCATGGTGGTCATGGAGAAGAGCAAGGACATCGCCATTTTAAAATCCATGGGGGCCACCGCGAGGAATATCATGAAGATATTCATCTTCCAGGGCGTGATCATCGGGGCGGTCGGCACGGCCATCGGCGCCGCCGCCGGGCTCGCCATCGCCTTCAACCTGGCCGCCATCTCACTTTTCGTCGAGCGCCTGCTGGGGATAAAGATCCTGCCCGGAGATGTCTATTACCTGTCGGAGCTTCCCTCCAAGGTAAACTATGGCGACGTGGCCATGATCGTCATCGGCGCCATGACGATCTGTTTCCTCGCCACGATCCATCCCTCCCGACGGGCGGCGAGGATGGATCCCGCGGAGGCCCTGAGGTACGATTGATGATTCTGGTCAAGGATCTGAAAAAGACCTTTGTCAAGGACGGGAACCGCATCGAGGTGTTGAAGGGCCTGGACCTCGCCGTCCGGAAGGGGGAGTCCCTGGCCCTTCTCGGGGTCTCCGGGGCGGGGAAGAGCACCCTGATCCACATCCTGGGGGCGCTGGATCGCCCCACCGCCGGAGAGGTGCGCTTCGACGGCACGAACATCTTTACCTGGGACGAGGACAAGCTGGCCGATTTCCGCAACCGGAAGGTCGGGTTCGTCTTTCAGTTGCACAACCTGCTGCCGGAATTCAACGCCCTGGAAAACGCCATGATGCCGGCCCTGATCCACGGCGTCTCCCGCCGGGAGGCAAGGCAGCGGGCGGAATCCCTCCTGGCGAGCGTGGGCCTCGCGCACCGCTTGACCCATAAATCGGGCGAGCTTTCCGGAGGCGAACAACAGCGGTGCGCCGTGGCCCGGGCGCTGGTCATGGCCCCGGATGTCCTGCTGGCCGACGAACCGACAGGAAACCTTGACACGGAAACAGGAAAAAAGATAGAAGACCTGCTCGTGGAACTGAACGTCGCCAAACGGATAACCCTGGTGGTGGTCACGCACAACAATAACCTGGCGGACCGTCTGCAACGAAAGGTCGGCCTCCGTGATGGAAGGACTTATGACATCTCGAAGACATAAAA
This sequence comes from Pseudomonadota bacterium, assembly GCA_030057915.1. Taxonomy (GTDB): domain Bacteria; phylum Desulfobacterota; class Syntrophia; order Syntrophales; family UBA8958; genus UBA8958. The sequence continues at coordinate 72,165 of JASGUC010000004.1, read as the reverse complement.
TCGCGGCCTCTTTGCTTACAGGATCGCTGCTCGTCTTGTTGTGGTGGATCGGTCCGGCGGCGGCGGCCCCGCCCGAGCCGGTGACGGTGGCGATAATCCCCTTCACGGTCCACAGCAAGGGTCCGGGGGATTTTTTGCGGGATTCCTTTTACGGCCATCTGACCCGGGAGCTGGTAAAATCCAAGAATGTCCAGGTCGTCGATAGGGAGAGGACCCTGTCCTTTCTCGCCGAAAAGAGGCTCGACGCGGCGACGTTGACGGAGCTGGGCAAAGCGGTCGGGGCGGGCTATGTGGTATCGGGAACGGTGACGGAATTAGGGGAAACCCTCAATGTGGACCTGCGGATCTTCGACGTCGCGGCGGGGAGGCATCTCCCCCCCAGCTCCGCTCAGGGCAAGGGACCGGAAAGCATCCCGGCCATCGCCGGTCAGTTGCGGGGGGACATCCTCGTCAAGACCTCGGCGACCCAGAGGATTGCCGCCATCGGCTTCCAGGGAAACAAGAAGATCGAGAACAGCGCCATCAGTCAGGTCCTCAAAAGCGCCCCCGGGGGGGTCTATTCGGAAACCACTCTCAACGAGGACATCCGGGCGATCTACAAGCTTGGCTACTTCGACGATGTCGCCGCGGATGTCGCCGACGCCCCGGAGGGGAAAACCATCACCTTCATCGTGAAGGAAAAGGGACTCATCACGGATATCCAGATCAAGGGCAACAAAAAGCTGGACACCAAGGACATCGAGGCGGTCCTGACCTTCAAGACCCGACAGGCGTTGAGCAGGGAAAAGGTCGCCGCCTCCGTGGAGAAGATCAAGGCCCTGTATGACGACAGGGGCTACTTCAACGCCGAGATCGCTTACGCCATTGAAAGGGAGCGGGAGAAGGACATCCGGGTGATCTTTACCATCAAGGAGAACGCCCGGCTGTACATCAAGAAGATCTCCTTCGAGGGCAACCGTTCCTTTCGGGACAATGAACTCAAGAAGATCATGAAGACCTCGGAACAGGGCTTTTTCTATTTCTTCACCGACTCGGGCCTTCTGAAAAAGACGGAGCTGAAGCAGGACATCAACCGTCTCAACGCCTTCTATCTGAACAACGGCTTCATCGCCGCCCAGGTGGGGGACGGAGACATCAGCTATGACAAAAAAGGGGTTTACATCAAGATCCCCATCACGGAAGGTCAGCGGTTCCGGGTGGGCCGGGTGGATGTCACCGGCGACGAGTTGAAGGTGAAGCGATCGGAATTGATGGAAAAACTCAACATCCGGAAGCAGGGGCACTTCGATCGGGGCGCGGTCATCAAAGACATGGAGCTGCTCACCCAGGCCTGCAATGACGAGGGCTACGCCTACGCGGAAGTGACGCCCATGACAAAGGTGAACGAAAATGCCCTCGATGTGGATATCGACTATGAGATAAAGAAAGGAAATCTTGTTTACTTCAACAGGATTTCCCTCATCGGCAACACCAAGACCAGGGACAAGGTTGTCCGGAGAGCGCTCGAAATGACGGAAGGCGAACTCTACAGCAGCGCCAAGATGAAGGACAGCTACAAGAATCTCATGCGGCTGAGATTCTTCGAGGAGGTGGATTTCCAGTCGGAAAAGGGCCCCGACGATTCCCTGGCGGATGTGAATATCCGCCTCAAGGAAAAACCCACGGGCATGGTGAGCATGGGGGCCGGCTACAGCGCCCTGGACAGGGCCATGGTGATGGCCCAGATCTCCCAGCAGAACCTCTTCGGGCGGGGGCAGATTCTGAGCTTGAAGGCGAACATCGGGTCGGTGTCCTCCTACTATGACATATCCTTTACGGAACCCTGGCTCTTCGACATCCCCCTGTGGAGCAAGTTCGACCTCTGGAACTCCAATCGGATCTACGACACGTACGATCTGGACACCAAAGGCGCCGGCGCCGTCTTCGGCTATCCGCTCTGGGAGAAGATCAACGGCTACGTCTCCTATACCCTGGCCTTCACAGACGTCAAAAACGTCTCTGTATTTGCCTCGAATTACATCAAGCAGCAGGCCGGCAATGCCACGACGAGCAGCATGGGCTTCACCCTCTCCCGGGACTCCACGGACGACGATTTCTTCCCCACCACGGGCTCAAAAAACGCCGCGACCATCCTTCAGGCCGGCTGGCTTCTGGGGGGCTCGGTGAGCTTCACAAAATACACCGGCACCTCCGCCTGGTTCTTCCCCCTGCCCCTGGAAACGGTGTTCGACGTCCGGGGGCGCATCGGTTTTCTGCAACCCAATGAGGGGAAGGAACTGCCCGTTTATGAACGATATTACCTCGGCGGCATAAACAGCCTGAGGGGCTTGCGGGACATCGGACCCCGGGACCCGGTCACCGGCGACCTGATCGGCGGCAAGACCATGCTTTCGTTCAGCGCCGATTTCGTTTTCCCCCTGATCAAGAATGCCGGCATGAAGGGCGTGTTCTTTTACGATACCGGCAACGCCTGGGAAAACGGCTATCACCTGGACGACATGCGCCAGACCGCCGGCGCCGGCATCCGCTGGTATTCCCCCGTGGGGCCGCTGCGTCTGGAGTGGGGATACGTCCTGGACCGCAAGGACGGCGAGGACCCAAGCCGGTGGGAGTTCACCATCGGCATGATGATGTAGAAATAAACCAATTACGGAGGGTTGTTAATGAAAAAGACCATAGGGGCCATCGGGGCGCTCGTCGCCTTTTCCATCTTCCTGGCAGCGCCCGCCGCATCGCGGGCGGAGAAGATCGGTTTCCTCCATGTGGAGGAAGTCCTGATGAACTCCCGGATCGGCAAGGCGGTCTTGGAGGAGTTGAAAAAGAACTACGAAAAAAACCGCGCCGACATACAGGGCAAGGAGAAGGAACTGCAGCGTCTCAAGGAGGAGTTGGAGAAACAGCGCCCGGTCCTCACCGAAAAGGCCCTCCGGGACAGGGAGCAGGCCTACCAGAAAAAGTTTCGGGATTATCAGGACATGGTCAAGGACGCCAATGACGAAATGCAGCTCCGGCGTCAGGAATTCCTGGGCAAGAACGTCCCGGAGATCCTCAAGATCGTGAACGCCATCGGAGAGAAGGAGGGCTACACGTTGATCATCGACCTGAGCGCCGTCCCCATCGCCTACCATGCCAAGGGGAACATCCTCACCCAACGGGTCATCGACGAATTCGACAAGACCAGACAAGCCAAATAACGGAACCGTGGAAGCGACATTGAACGAGTTGGCCGCTCTCCTGGGCGGCCGGGTGATCGGGGACGGCGCGGCGGTGATCAAGGGGGTCAACGGCCTTGACGAGGCCCGGGGAGAAGAACTCTCCTTCCTGGCCAATCCCAAGTATTACGAGAAGCTCTTCACTACCGGCGCCGGGGCGGTGCTGGTAAGGGCGGGCGTCGCTTGTCCCGGAAAGAACCTCCTCGTCGTTGCCGACCCCTATGCGGCCTTCGGCCAGGCCCTGGAGTTGTTCCACCGCCGGCCGCGGCCTACCCCGGGGATTCACCCCCGGGCATTCATCGCCGTCGGGGCGGAGGTGGATCCGTCAGCGACGATCCACCCCCAGGTCTATGTCGGCGCCCGGGCCAGGATCGCCGCCGGGGCGGTGCTCCATCCCGGAGTAGTGGTCGGAGACGACGTGGTGATCGGCGCGGATTCGGTGCTCCATCCCAACGTCACGGTCTATGAGGGCTGCGTCATCGGTCGGCGCGTCACCCTCCATGCCGGGGTCGTGGTCGGCGGCGACGGTTTCGGCTATGCCGTTCCGGGTCGAGAAAACCGCAAGATACCCCAGGTCGGCATCGTCCAGATCGACGACGACGTGGAGATCGGCGCCAATACGACCATCGACCGGGCGACGCTGGGCCGCACCTGGATTCAGAAAGGCGTCAAGATCGACAATCTCGTCCAGATCGCCCACAACGTCGTCATCGGCGAGCATGCCGTAATCGTGGCCCAGGTAGGCATCTCCGGCAGCGCCCGCATCGGCCGGGGCGTCCTCATCGGCGGCCAGGCGGGCCTGGTCGGGCATATCGAGATCGGCGACCGGGCCATGGTGGCCGCCCGATCCGGAATCACCAAGGATGTCCCCGCGGGACAGATTTACGGCGGCGCCCCCCAGCAGCCCTATCGGGAGTGGCTCCGCGCCGCCGCCTCCATCCCCAAGCTCCCGGAGATGAGGAACAAAATAGCTTCGCTGAATAGGCGGGTCGCGGCGCTGGAAAGATTCGGCAAGGAAGAGGAAGGGATAACGAAAGACCTATGAAGATACATCCGACTGCCGTCGTCTCCGGGGCGGCCAACCTGGCGGAAGGGGTGGAGATCGGCCCTTATTCCATCATCGCCGCCGATGTCAATATCGGCAAGAATACCGTCATCGGACCCCATGTGGTCATCGAGGAACATACGGACATCGGCGCGGGATGCCGGGTCTTTCAGTTCGCCTCCATCGGCGCCATGCCCCAGGACCTCAAGTTCCGCGGCGAGATCACGCGCACCATCATCGGCGATCACAACACGATCCGCGAATTCGCCACGATCCATCGCGCCACCGCCGCCGATATCGGCGTCACGATCCTGGGGCACGGCAATCTCATCATGGCCTATTGTCACATTGCCCACAACTGCAAGCTGGGCAACCGGATCGTCATGGCCAACGCCGCCAACCTGGCCGGCCATGTCCACGTGGAGGACAACGCCATCATCGGCGGCATGACGGGGATCCATCAGTTCACCCGCATCGGCGCCCATTGCATCATCGGCGGCTGCTCCGCCGTCGGCAAGGACATCCCGCCCTTTGTCATGGCCTCGGGAAACATGGCCAGGCTTTACGGCCTGAATCTCATCGGTCTGAAAAGGAGGAGCTTCGCCCCGGAAACCATCCAGGCGCTGAAGCTGGCCTATCGGATCGTCTTTCGTTCTTCCCTGCTCTTGAAGACGGCGCTCGAAAAGGTCCGGACGGATGTTCCGGATTGCCCGGAAGTACGGCAATTCATCGACTTCATCCAGAACAGTCAGCGCGGGATCTGCCGGTAATGGACGAACTCCGCATCGGCGTGGTCGGCATCGGCCATCTGGGCAACTATCATCTGCGGAAGTACGCCCTGATCCCGAACTGTCGCATCGTCGCCGTCGCCGATATCGTGGCGGAACGGGCGCAACGGGCCGCCGCCCAATACGGATGCCTGGCCTTCAAGGACCACCGCGAGCTTCTGGGCCGGGTGGACGCCGTGAGCATCGCCACGCCCACGTCGGCCCATTACGAAACGGCCCTCACGTTCCTCGAGGCGGGCGTCTCCACCCTTGTGGAAAAGCCCATCACGACGACCCTCCCGGAGGCGGACGCCCTGATCGCCGCCGCCGAAAGGAACCGGGCGGTCCTCCAGGTAGGTTTCATCGAAAGGTTCAACCCCGCCATTGTCGCCCTGGCCGGGACCATCCAACGGCCCCTGTTCATCGAGGCCCATCGTCTCCACCCCTTCTTCGAAAGGGGACTGGATGTGGACGTCATCCTGGATTTGATGATCCATGATCTGGACATCATCCTGCATTTTGTAAAATCGCCCGTGGCCGCGATCGACGCCGTCGGCGTGTCCGTCCTTTCCGATCAGGTGGACATCGCCAATGTCCGCCTGAAATTCGCCTCCGGCTGCGTCGCCAACATCACCGCCAGCCGGGTGACCGGGAAGACGATGCAGAAGATTCGCTTTTTTGGTGTTGACGGCTATCATGCCGTGGATTTCAGCAAGCGGGACCTCGTTTCGCTGGGAAGAAGGACCAGCGACGCCGGCAAGGTGGAAATCTTCAACAATGCCGTGGAGGTAATGATGCATGATCCCCTCGAGGCGGAGATCCGGGCCTTCGTCGCCTCGGTCCGAGACGGCGTCGCCCCTCCCGTCACCGGTCGGGACGGGCGCGACGCCCTGGCGCTGGCGTTGAACATCTCCCGGGAGATGAAGAAGGCCCAGGACGAACTCCTCCTTTCCCTCCAGGGCGAAGACAGGGAATAGCGGGGGCGCTCCCCGTATCTTCAAGGAACATGTCGGCAACTACTTGGATATTATCATCTTTCGTTGCGCCGCGCCCCGGGCGTGGGCGTCGGCGCGAAAACGCCTCCGCCGTTCTTTCCCGAGGGTTTCCGTCGGAGGCGGGCGTTGGGTTGACATGACAATTCAGGGGAAAAAGGTCCTGATCGTCGCCGGCGAGGCCTCGGGGGACCTGCACGGCGCCAATCTGGTCCGCGGCATGCTGGAGATGGATCCCGGTTTGGCTTTCTATGGAATCGGCGGCCCGAAGATGGAAGCGGCCGGGGTTCGCTGCCTGGCCCGGGCCGGAGACATGGCCGTGGTGGGCCTGACGGAGGTCTTTTCCAAGCTGGGGATGATCCTGGGCGTCATGAGGCGGCTGAAGCGGTCACTGAGGGAGGAGAAGCCGGCGCTGGCCATTCTCATCGACTATCCCGATTTCAACATGCCCCTGGCCCGAGCGGCAAAGGCGCGGGGCATCCGGGTGTTCTACTACATCAGTCCCCAGGTATGGGCCTGGCGGCGGGGCCGGATCAGGCAATTGCGACAATCGGTGGACCGGATGGCGGTAATCCTCCCCTTCGAGGCGGAGATCTATCGCCAGGAAGGCATGGCGGTGGAATTCGTGGGTCATCCCCTCCTCGATGTGGCCCATGCCAGACGCCCCCGCGGCGAGGCCATCCGCCGCTTCGATCTTCGGGAGGGAGGCCCCGTCATCGGTCTCCTACCGGGGAGCAGACTCAGCGAGGCGACGAAGCTCCTCCCGGAAATGCTGGCCGCCGCCGGGATCATAAGGGGGGAACTGCCCGCCGCCCAGTTTGTCCTGCCCCTTGCCGACACGCTGGACCGGGACGGCATGGAAGCGATGATCCGGCCCTGGCGGGAACAAGTAGATGTAAAGGTAATCGGCAACGAAATCTACGATGTGCTTGCCGTCTGCGACGCCGCCATGGTAGCCTCGGGAACGGCGACCCTGGAAACGGCCCTGATCGGCGTGCCCATGATCATCGTTTACAAGATATCGCCGTTTACCTACCTCATGGGCCGGATATTCGTGAAGGTGGACCACATCGGCCTGGCGAACATCATCGCCGGCAAGACCGTGGTCCCGGAACTCATTCAGCGGGACGTGAATCCGCCCCGGATGGCAAGGGAAATCTTGGCCATCCTCAACGACGCGGCAAGGAAGGACCGCATCAAACAGGAACTGGCCGGTATCAGGGAAAAGCTGGGCGCCCCGGGGGCCTCGCGACGGGCCGCCCGCCTGGCCTTGGAGATGCTTTGAATGGATGTTTTCAAGAGACTTCTGAGACTCGCCAAACCCCACGGTGGGCGTTTCCTCCTGGCCATGCTGTGCATGCTCGTGGTCGGAACGTCAACCTCCGCCCTGGCCTTTCTCGTCAAACCCGCCCTCGACGGCATCTTCCTGAAGAAGGACGCCCAGATGCTCGTCTGGATACCCCTGGCGGTGATCTTCATCTACCTGGCCAAGGGGCTGTGCAGCTATGGACAGATGGTCCTGATGAACTATATCGGGCTCCGGGTCGTGGCGGATCTGCGCGCCAGCCTCTACCGGCAGATCCAGAAGCAATCCCTGTCCTTCTTCACCCGGCATCCCACGGGGATCCTCATGTCCCGGATCACCAACGACGCCGGCACCCTCCAGGGGGCCGTCTCCGATGCCGTGACGACGATGTTCAAGGATACGTTCACCCTCCTCGGCCTGATCTTCGTCATCTTCTATCGGGATTGGAAACTGGCCGTCATCGCCATGCTCATCTTCCCGCTGATCATCTATCCCATCGCCAAGTTCGGCAAGAAGATGCGCAGCGTGGCCACCCGGACCCAGATCACCATGGGGGCCCTAACGACGCTGCTGCACGAAACGATCTCCGGGACGAGGATCGTCAAGGCCTTCGGCATGGAGGAATATGAAAACAAGCGCTTTGGCGAGGAGAACGAGCGCTTCTTCAAATTGAATATCAAGGCCGTCTCCATCAATGCCGCCGCGAGCCCCTTCATGGAGTTTCTGGGCGGCATCGGCATCGCCGCCATCATCCTCTACGGCGGCTTCCAGGTAATCAAGGGCGGCGCCACTCCGGGCACCTTCTTTTCCTTCCTCACGGCCCTGATCATGCTCTACGAACCGGTAAAGCGTCTCACCAACATGAACAACACCATCCAGCAGGGCATCGCCGGGGCGCAGCGGGTCTTCAGCATCATCGACATGGCGCCGGAGATCGGCAACCGCGAGGGGGCCCTCCCCCTCCCGAGGATCGCCCGGGGCATCGACATCGAAAAGGTCACCTTCGCCTATGAGGAGACGCCCGTATTGAAGGACGTGAACCTCTCCATCCGGGCCGGGGAGGTCGTCGCCTTCGTGGGCATGAGCGGGGGCGGCAAGACCACCCTGGTGAATCTCATCCCCCGCTTTTACGACGTCGTCTCGGGCCGGATCGCCATCGACGGTCACGATATCCGGGACGTCACCGTGGAGTCCCTCCGGGGCCAGATCGCCATGGTGACCCAGCAGACCATCCTCTTCAACGATACGGTGCGGAACAACATCGCCTACGGGGACATCCAGCGGAGCGAGGAAGAGGTCGTCCGGGCCGCCCGGGCCGCCCACGCCCACGACTTCATCATGCAACTCCCCAAGGGGTACGACACGGTCATCGGCGAGCAGGGGACGAAGCTCTCCGGCGGGGAGCGTCAGCGGATCTCCATCGCCCGGGCAATCCTCAAGGACGCCCCGATCCTGATCCTAGACGAGGCCACCTCCTCCCTGGACACGGAGGCGGAGATCGAGGTCCAAAAGGCCCTGGACAACCTCATGGCCGGACGGACGACCCTGATCATCGCCCACCGCCTCTCCACGATCCGCAACGCCGACCGGATCGTCGTCCTGGTCAACGGGCGGATCGTCGAGGAGGGGAACCACGAATCCCTGCTGGCCAAGCGGGGCGAGTACTTCAAGCTCTACCGTGCGCAGTTCACCGAGGAGGAAACGCCGTCGTGAGAGCTTTGAATAACCGCCATTTTTGTCATTTCGACCGAAGGGAGAAATCTTTGACAAACTGCCATGATTAGGATTTCTCGTCGCTGGCGCTCCTCGAAATGACATTTTTCCAAGGTCTCGTCGTGAGCGCTTGGAAAAACGACCTATCTCGTCATGCCGGGCTCGAGACGGCATCCCGGGGAGGCATGAAAACCAGGATGCCCGCCAGGAGACCGCGGGGATAATGAAGGGTCATGAATTCCATGCGGACGATATTCACCGATCTCTGGCAGAGCCGCAATCCCAGTGGGCGGCAGCGGGCCCTACTGCTGGCGCTGACCCCCCTCTCCTGGGTTTACGGGGCGATCACGGCCCGGCGCAACCGGGGCTATGACTCCGATCCCGGCGCAATCGCCCGCCTCTCCCGCCCGGTGATCAGCATCGGCAACATCACCGTGGGCGGCACGGGGAAGACGCCCATGACCATCCTTATCGCCCGGGGCCTTCAGGCAAGGGGCTTTCATCCCGCCGTGCTGAGCCGGGGGTACGGCGGCCGACGACCGGGCAGCGGCAACGTGGTTTCCGACGGGACGCGGCGCCTCCTCTCTCCCCGGGAAGGCGGCGACGAACCGGCGTTGCTTGCCGCCAGTCTTCCCGGGGTCCCCGTCATCACCGGGCCGGAGCGCTTCGTCTCCGGGCGGATCGCCGTGGAGAGATTCGGCGCGGATGTCCTGCTCCTGGACGATGGCTTTCAGCACCGCCGCCTGGCCCGCAACGTGGACATCCTCCTGCTGGACGGACGGACCCCCTTCGGCAACCGGCTTCTCCTCCCGGCCGGCCCGCTCCGGGAGGACCCGCGCCCTGCCCTGGGACGGGCCGACATCGTGGTCAAGACGGACGTCGAGCCCTTCCCGACGGCCGGGGCGGCCGGGTGGCCCCCCGCGGACGCCGCCGCCTGTCTTGCCGACGCCGTCCGGCCGTTGTTCCGGGCCGGCTACCATCCCACCGGTCTGACGGCGGGAGGCGGCGGGGACGTCCTCCCCCCGGAAATCCTCCGGGACAAGAGGGTCCTTGCCTTCACCGCCATCGCCAATCCGGAGAAATTTTCCGCCACCCTCGGGCGCCTGGGCGCAAAGGTGTTAAAATTCCTTGCCTTCCCCGACCATTATTTCTACAAGGCAAGGGATGTCCGGATGATCGCCGCGGAGGCGAGGACGCTCCGGGCGGAAATGATCGTCGCCACGGAAAAGGACGGGGTAAAGCTTGGCGATTTTCAAGAATTCTACAACGATATATACATATTGCGCGTCGAACTCCGGACGGTCCCGGGAGAAGGGACCTTCTTCGACGCCCTGATAAAGCGCATGCAAGGATGAAGAAGGATAAATCGACCACGATCATCATCTTCCTGTTCAAGGCCATCCCCCTGGCGATCCGCCGCTGGCTGTTTCGGGGCTTGTTTCGCCTTTTCTACCACGCCTCGGCCAGACAGCGCCTGATCACCCTCCACAACCTCCACCGCGCCTTCCCGAAGAAGAGCCTGAAGGAGATAACCGCCATCGCCAAGGGCGCCTACCGCCATCTGGGGCTGGTGGCGGCGGATTTTTTCGAGATTCCCTTCATCAACCGGGAAAATGTGCACAAGTGGGTAACCTTTGAAGGCCTGGAACACATCGACGCCACCCTTGCCAAGGGGAAGGGGCTGCTGTCCATCGTCGCCCATTTCGGCAACTGGGAGATGATGACCGTGGCGTTCCCCATGGTGCGGCAACCGATGAACATCGTCTATCGCCCCCTGGACAGCCCGGTCCTGGAAAACCTCACCTCCTGGGTCCGGACCCTCAACGGCAACTCCCTGATCCCCAAGGGCGGCTCGGGGAGGACCATCACCCGGCTCCTGGGGGAAAACAAGGCGTTAGGAATCCTGAGCGATCAGAACGTGTCGGTTCGGGAGGGCGTCTTCGTCGATTTTTTCGGCCGGCCGGCCTGTACCGCCGTTGGCCTCGCCGTGCTGGCCATGCGGACGGGGGCACCGGTCATCCCCGCCTTCATGCCCCGGATGCCCGACGGGACTTACCGCTTCATCGTCCAGGCGCCCGTCCCGATAGACAACACGGGGGATTACGAGCGCGACCTATTCACGAACACCCAGCGTTTTACCAAGGTCGTCGAGGCGATGGTCCGACGCTACCCCGACCAGTGGTTCTGGCTCCACCAGCGCTGGAAGACAAAACAATGCCAGTTGTAGCGAGGGCCTATTTTTACGAGCGAGACCTTTGAAACGCGACGATTTCCCGCCGCCCCGGCATGATCCGGGGTCGGGAATGCCTGGTGAACAAAGCATTCCGGCTGCCGCCGGCAGGGTGGCACACGAACTCGGAGAGGGCGTTTTTCAAAGGACTCATACGGGAGAAACCACGGGGATGCAAAAAGAGAAACCAGCACTGGCGGCGCCCCTGAAGGTCCGGGGAGACAAGCGCCTCCCCCGGGAGGGCGTCGATAGAATCCTCATCCGCGGAACCAACTGGATCGGCGACGCGGTGATGACCCTGCCCGCCGTGGCCGCCATCCGGAAGACCTGGCCCCAGGCGCGGATTGCCCTGCTTGCCAAACCGTGGGTAGCCGACATTTACCGGGAAGCGGGGGATGTGGACAACCTGATCATATTCGAGGAACCGGGCAGGCACGCCGGACCGATGGGCAAGCTGCTGCTCGCCCAGGAATTGCGGGAGCGGCGTTACGCCATGGCCATCCTCCTGCAGAACGCCATCGAGGCCGCCATTATCGCCCGCCTGGCAAGGATACCGCTGCGGGCCGGCTATGACGCCGACGCCCGGGGCTGGCTCCTGACCCATGCCGTCCAGCGGACGAAGGCGGCTCGTCGGGTACATCAAATCCATTACTACCTGGAAATGGTCAAGGCCCTGGGCTGTCTCGACACCGGCCCCGAGTTGTGCCTCGCCCTCCGTCCCGCCACCAGGACCCTGGCGGACCCACTGCTTCCCGGAGCGGCGGCGGATTCCCTGCTGGTCGGCATGGCCCCGGGGGCCGCCTACGGCCCCGCCAAGAGATGGCCGGCGGAACGCTTCGCCGCCGTGGCCGCGACCTTGCTTCGAGACTACCCCGAAGCGCTGATTGTCCTCCTCGGCAGCGAACGGGATCGGGAGGCAACCGATGTCATCGCCGCGACCATGCCGGCCCGCTGTCTGAACCTCGCCGGACGGACCTCGGTCCGGGAGGTCATGGCCGTCATCGCCCGGTGCCGGGTCTTTCTCACCAACGACTCGGGGTTGATGCACATCGCCGGCGCCCTGAACGTCCCCACGGTGGCGATCTTCGGTTCTACCAATCCCGATGCGACCTCCCCTCCCGGCGGGAGGAACATCATCATCCGCAAGCCGGTGGATTGCAGCCCCTGTCTGAAGACCGTCTGTCCAACGGACTTTCGCTGCATGAAACTCATCGATGTCGCCGAGGTGGCGGCGGCCATAAACGACGTCCTCGCGGAGAGGACATTTACGACAAGAGAGCTTTGAATAACCGCCATTTTTGTCATTGCGACCGAAGGGAGAAATCTTTGACAAACTGCCATGATTAGGATTTCTCGCCGCTTGTGCTCCTCGAAATGACATCTTTCAAAGGTCTCGACAATAAAGTGAAACCCATGAGAACACTCAAGCCAATGAGGCCCTCCCCCGCCGTCTTTCTGGATCGGGACGGCACGATCAACGAGGAAGTGGGCTATCTGGACCGGATGGACAAGCTCCGTCTCCTTCCCGGCGCCGCCGAGGCCGTGCGGCTCATCAATCGGGACGGGATGAAAGCCGTGGTCATCACCAACCAGTCCGGCATCGGGAGAGGGATGTTTGACGAGGCCTTCGTGATGGAGGTGCATGCGGAGATGTCGCGCAGGTTACGAAAAGAAGGGGCCGCCATCGATGGTTATTATTTCTGTCCCCACCATCCGACGGAGGGCATCGGTGGATACCGGCAATCCTGCCCCTGCCGGAAACCCGCGCCAGGGATGCTGCTGCGGGCCGCGGCGGAGCTGGCCATCGACCTGTCCCGCTCCTACATGATCGGCGATATGCCCAAGGACGTGGAGGCGGGACAGCGGGCGGGGGGCAAGGGCATTCTCGTCCGCACCGGTTACGGCCAAAACGCGGACCTCGGCGCAGTGACTCCGGATCATATCGCCCCGGACATCCTCGCCGCCGTCCGCTGGATCCTGGCCAGAAGGGAGGGAGACCCTTGAAAAACCCCTGCTCCGACACCCTGTCGCCATGAATATCCTGATCATCAAGTTGAGCGCCATCGGGGATGTGGTCCATACCCTGCCCGCGCTGGCCGCCCTGCGCCGCCTCTACCCCCGGGCCCACATCACCTGGGTGATCGAAGCGGCCGCGGCCGATCTGATCAGCGGCCATCCCTGCCTGGATCAGGTCCTCGTCTCCCACCGCAAGCGCTGGCAGGAGGAGTTACGATCAGGAAAGATCGCGAAGGCCATCCGTGAAATCCGTCGGTTCCTCCGCGAGTTGCGCTCCCGGCGCTACGATCTGGTCGTGGACTTCCACGGCCTCTTCAAGAGCGCCGTTCTGACCGGCATGAGCCGCGGCGTCCGAAAGCTGGGTTATGACAGCCTACAGGAGGGGAGCGGCCTGTTCTATAACGAAAGGATCCCGGAGGATATGTCCAAGCACGCCGTGGATCGCTATCTCGACTTTCCGGCCTATCTGGCAGGGCAGGCGGGGGAGGCGCCGATTGGGCCGCCGGAGTTTTTCATCCCCGGGGACGAGCGGCGGCGGCAAGGAACGACCGCGCTCTTGGCCGAAAACGGCCTTGACGGGGAGGCGCCGTTTGTGGCGATAAACCCCGTGGCCCTATGGCCGACGAAGCTCTGGCGGGCTGATCTCTTTGCCGCCCTGGCCGAGCGCATCGTTCGGGAACTGGATCTTTCCGTGGTAATCACCGGCAGTCGTCAGGAACAAGGCTATGTCGCCGCCATTGTCCGGGACCTGAAGACCCGGAGGGCGATCGACCTCGCCGGCCAGACATCCCTGCGGGATTTGGCCTGCCTGTACCGTCGGGCGTCTCTGGTCGTCACCACCGATTCCGGCCCGATGCATATCGCCGCGGCGGTAGGCACGCCGGTGGTCGCCCTGTTCGGGCCGACGGACCCCCGGCGCACGGGTCCCTATGGGCCGGGGCACGCCGTAATCCGGAGGGAGCTGCCCTGCAGCCCCTGTTTCCGGAAGACCTGTCCGACCCGGGAGTGCATGGAGGGGATTGGCGTGGATGAGGTTTGGGAGGCGGTAAGGGAGAAACTTACGGCGTGAAGCTAAAGGCGGGGAGAAGAAAGGAGGATAATTTATGGCTATAAGTAAAGAATTGCTGGAGATTCTTGCCTGTCCCAAGTGCAAGGGCGAGATTGTCCTCACGGAGGCCGGAGACGGGCTGATCTGTCATGCCTGCAGGCTCCGCTACGAGATCCGGGACGACATCCCCATCATGCTCATCGAGGAGGCCAAACCGCTGCCGCCGCCAAGCGCCGGAACCGAGACACTTTGACAATCGGCTCTTCCTTGCCCGGGACCTTTGCAAGAGGCCCTCGCGGCAGTTGCAAAACCGCCGGCCATTGCTTGTCGAGACCTGGTTTATCTTAGTGATGCGAGGCCACTGCGACAGGAGCAAAAAGAGTTTCTTCAGGCCCTGGGTGTATCCCCCGATGTCTTTATCACACCATAAAACTGGGGAGAAATTGATGGAAATTGACCGTTATAGGGTGTGGAAAGTCCGCCGGGGCGACGGGAAGGCATCATTTTTCAGGGGTCGCAACGCCTGTTCCATCGCCGCCCAGACCTTCTCGGCGGGGATGTTCTCGAGGCAGCGGCTCCATCCCCGGCCATCGCATCCCTTCCGGTGGCAGGGCGAACAAGCCATGTCCGAGACGACCACCTGGTGGCCCTCGCCCACGGGGGCCCAGTCCCGCCAGTCCGAGGGGCCGTAGATGGTTATGGTCGGCGTGCCCACGGCGGCGGCGACATGGGGGGCGGCGCTGTCCACGCCGATGTGGAGACGGCTGAGACTCAACAGGGCCGCCAGCTCCCCCAGGGTCGTTTCCCCAGTCATGTTGACCATTCCTCCGTCGGCGGCCTTCGCCAGCTCCCCGGCCCGGGCACGCTCCCCCGCAGATCCGACCAGGACTGCGGGCAGGCCGTATTCCCGGAACAGCCGGGAGGCAATTTCCGGCCAGCGGTCGGACGGCCATTCCTTGTAGGTCCAGCGGGAAAAGGGATTCATGGTGATGAAGCCGAGGGCGGGGATGTCTCGGGCGGCAAGGGCGGCCTTCATTTTCTCCCTCGCCGCCGGGGAAATGGTGAGCGTGGGGATGGCTTCGGGGGTAGGGATGCCGAATTGCCTGACGATCCGCAGGGTCTGCTCGCTGGCCCCCAGACGGACGCGGACGTTTTCATCGGGAGGATAGACCAGGTGGGTGAAGAGACGGTTCCGGAACCAGGGGCTGTCCGTCGCCACCAGCGAGGCCCGAAACGGGGCGCCCGTCCATCGGGCCATAAAGGCCCCCCGTTCGTCGCACCGCAGATCGAAGACCAGATCGAAGCGGGCCTTGCGGACCCGGAGGAGAAAAGCGGCCTGCCGGCGGAGACGCCCGGCGATATCGCCGGCGAATCTCTCGACCTCGAAAACCCCCGCGACGACCGGGTCGGCCTCAAAAAGGGCCCCTATCCCCTCCCGGACCAGAAGAAAGATCTCCGCCCGGGGCAGGGCGGCGCCCACCGCCCGGAAGGTGGGGAGCGCCCAGACGACGTCGCCGATATCCCCCAGTTGAATGATCAGGACCTTCCGGACCCGGTCCGGCAACCTAAATGCTTCGCCGACGATCATTGGGGGACGTATTCGGGAACGATGGCTTGGAGCTGCTCCTTGATGGCCCTGTCGTCGTAGGAGTCGGCCACGGCGATCAGGGCGTCGATCTGGTCGTTGAGAAGCTGAAAATCCCCCTGGTTCCCCCTGATAACCTTGATCTTTTCGTGGGACGTAGGCATGATCCCCTCCCCCACCGTGATCAATTCTTCGAAGAGCTTCTCCCCGGGACGCAGGCCTATGTATTCGATGGGGATATCCCGTTCCGGCTCGAAACCGTGCAAGCGTATCACTTCCCGGGCCATATCGACGATCTTCACCGGCTTTCCCATATCGAGGATGAAGATCTCGCCGCCCCGCCCCATGGCCCCGGCCTGGAGGATCAACTGGGCCGCCTCGGGGATGCTCATGAAATAACGGGTGACCTCCGGGTGGGTGACCGTCACCGGTTTTCCCTGGCTGATCTGCTGCTGAAAGATCGGGATCACGGACCCGGAACTTCCGAGGACATTGCCAAAACGCACAGAGACGAAATTGGTTCCCGTCCGGCCGGTCAGGGAGGCCAGCAACATCTCCGCCACCCGTTTGGCCGCTCCCATGACGTTCGTGGGACGCACCGCCTTGTCCGTGGAGACCAGGACAAATCTTTCCACGCCTGCCTCCGAAGCGGTCAGGGCAAGGTTTCGCGTGCCCCGGACGTTGTTGTAAACCGTTTCCCGGGGATGCAGCTCCTGAAGCGGGACATGCTTGTACGCCGCTGCGTGAAAAATTATCTCGGGACGGAAGTCCTCGATGGTTTTCCGAACCGCCGGCAGATCGCGAATGTCCGTCAGATAGGAGACAAAGGGGATGTCCGGGAAAAACTGGCGCTGGGTCATCTCGATCTGGAAGAGATTGAATTCGCTGAAATCCAGAAGACCGACGACGGCGGGGCGATACTGGCATGCCTGCCGGACCAGTTCGCTTCCGATGGAGCCCCCGGCCCCGGTGATCAGAATCCGTTTCCCCGCATAGGATCTTTTTAGAAGCTCTTTTTCGAGACGCACCTCGTCCCGGCCCAGGATATCCTCGATCCGGACCTCCCTGAGGGCCTTGACGGAAACCTTGCCATCGATCAACTCGCCGAGGCTCGGCATGGTGCGGAAACGCTTGCCCGTCTCTTCACAGGCAGCGACAATGCGGCGCATCTGCTCCCCCCGGGCCGAGGGGATGGCGATGAGGATCTCGTCGAAGTCCTCCCGCAAGCCGCCCATGTCATCCACCGTCCCCAGGATGAGGACCCCGTGGATTGCCTTCCCCTGCTTGAAGGGATCGTCATCGAGGAAGCCCACGGGATTGAGTTTCAAGCCCGGGTTCTCCAGTATCTCCCGGACGGCCTTTTCCCCCGCGGCGCCGGCGCCGATGATGAGGAGGCGCTTTTCCTTGGCCCCTTTTTTGGCCAGCAGCCAGAAGGAGGACATATTGTTCGTCAACAGCAACCGGACGCCGATCCGGGCGCCGCCGATGCCAAGGAGGGTGAGAAGCCAGTCGATGATGAAGGCCGCCCGGGAGTAGCCCTGAAAATGATGGACGTACAGGACGGCCAGGGCAAGGAGCGCGGAAGAAGCGGTCGTCGCCTTGAGGACCCTTTTCAAGTCCTCGATGCTGGTGTAGCGCCACATCCCCCGGTAGAGGCCGAAGAGGGAAAAGCAGATCAGTTTCATCGGCGCCAGAAAGGGCAGGACCCGGACGATCTGTTGCCATTCCTGGTCCGGCAGACGTCCTTCGTAGCGGAGGAGATAGGCACAGATGTAGGATGCCGCCACAAGGGCGGCATCGATGAGGATCATATAATAGAAATGCTTGTTTTGAATCAGCTTATTCATTTATGGTCCGGAGTCGGTCCGCCGCCTCGGCGAGGACCGGGTCGTCCTTGGCAAAACAGAAACGGGCCAGGCCCTCGCCGCCTTCGTCATGATAGAAGGCGCTGCCGGGGACGGCGGCCACGCCGGTTTTCTCCAGGAGGAACATGGCCCGCTCCTTGCTGGTCGTCCCCGGGAGCCGAGAGACATCCGCCAGGACATAATAGGCCCCCCGGGGAACGAGGGGCGGCATACCCGCATCGGCAAGGGCCCGGCAGATCATGTCCCGCTTGACGAGGTACTGTCGGGCCAGATCTTCGTAATAATCGTCGCCCAGGGCGTCGAGACCCCGGGCCACCCCGATCTGCAGGGGCGCCGGGGCGCATACATACACAAGATCGTTGAAATGGCCGATGGTCTGCATCCAGCGGGCATCGCCCAGGGCGTAGCCCACCCGCCAGCCGGTGATGCTGAAGGTCTTGGAGAGCCCCGAGATCGTGATCGTCCGCTCCCTCATCCCCGGCAGGAGGGCCGGCGGGACATGGCGACTGCCGTCGTAGAGAAAATGCTCGTAGATCTCGTCGGTAAAGACAAACAGGTCGCGCTGGACGGCAAAGGCGGCGATGGCATGCAGCTCCTCGAGGGTGAAGACCTTTCCCGAAGGGTTGGCGGGGGTGTTGACGATGATCGCCCGGACGCGGGGGGTCCAGGCCCGCTCCAGTTCCTCCCCGCTGAAGGACCAGTCCGGAGGGCCCAGGGGGACATAAACCGGCGTCGTCCCCGCAGCGACCAAGGTGCTGATGTGGTAGCCGTAGAAGGGTTCGAAGACGATGACCTCATCGCCGGGATTCAAAAGGGCCAGGCAGGCGCAGTACAGGGCCCCCGTGGCGCCGGCGCTGACGACGATCTCCCCCTCGGGGTCGAAGGCCATCCCGGTGAAGCGGCGCTGTTTGTCCGCAATGGCCTGACGCAGTTCCGCCAGGCCGTCGTAACGGGTATAGGTGTTTATCCCCTGATCCATCGCCTCCCGGGCGCCCCGGCGGACCACCGCCGGGACCTCCGTGTCGCAGACGCCCTGGGAGAGGTTGATCCCGCCCCGGCGGTCGCATTCGATGGACATATTGCGGATCTCCGACTGGAGCACCCACGCCTGACGTTCACTCAATCGTAAATTCATTCAACCTCGCTTATCGGACGATACCTTTGAAAAATGCCGTTTCCCAGTCCCCCTCGTCATCCCCGAGGCAGCCAAAATATCGTGTTTTCAAGGCGTTCCCGACCCCGGATTTTACCGGGGCGAAAGGAAAACGTGGATTATCAAAGGTCTCATCCCGGTGAGACCTTTGAAAAACTCCGTTCCCGCCTCAATATTGCCATTCCCGCGTAAGCAGGAATCCAGTGTTTTCAGCTATTTCCCGGATGCCGGGTCGGGCCTGCCCCGTACCACGATACGGGGCTCGGCATGACGTGTGAGACAGTTTTTCCAAGGTCTCGGGACAGGATGCCAAACGCACGCGACGGGGCCATCCGCTGCCAATCCTGCGGCCCTTCTCTGACCCCCATGCCAAACGCGCACGACAGGGCCATCCCCAGGCCGGGGGAAGACCGCCGCCCAAAAGGCCGAATCGCTTGGCATCAGCGGCTCGTCCCCATGCCCGGGGGGAAGACCACCCTCCGGCTTGATCCGGACGTGGTGGATTTCGGCTCGTCCCCATGCCGGGGGGAGACCTTTGAAAAATGCCTCGTCAGACACCTCAAGGCCATGCCGGCGGAAGCCGGGGTTCAGTGTTTTCCAGGCGTCCCGCCCCCCGGGTTTTGCCTGGACGACCGAAAGGCGCTGATTTTCCAAGGTCTCGGGGGGAAGACCTCTTACGGGGCCAGCGCCTTTATGGGCCTCTCCGGCCTTCATCGTCAGGAGGGCTCAAGTCTTCCCGTAAAACGAGCGGACCACGGAGATGACATAATCCACCTCTTCGTCGGCGATCTCCACGTTCATGGGCAGGGAGCAGACCTCCCGGCTCAGGGCCTCCGTTTCGGGGAAGCCCCGATCCTCCAGTTTGAGCGCCTCGTGACGGTAATAGGGCTTCCGGAACTGGGTAAGCACCTCGACGCCCCGGGACTTGAGATACTGAGAAAAATCGTTCCCCTGCCGGGAGCGCACCGTATAGTTCTGATAGACATGATCCCGGCGGGGATCGTCGTAATGGGGGAGGAGGAGATCGGGAAGATCGGACAGGGCGGCGCGGTACCGTGCGGCGATGCCCTGACGTCGGGTGATCCACTGGGGGAGATAGCGCAGCTTCACATCGAGAAAGGCCGCCTGCAGGTTGTCGAGCAGGCAGGTGAAGCCGTGCCCGTGGTATTCCCCGGTCTGCCGGTCTTCGCCGTTGTAGCGCATCCGGGTGGCAAACAGGGCTACCTCGGGATCGTTGGTGGTGATGGCCCCGCCGTCGCCGTAACCGCCGAGGATCTTGAAGGGATAAAAGCTCCAGCAGCCCGTCAGGCCCCAGGCGCCGGCCTTGACCCAGGCGGGACCGATTGCCTCCGGCGCCGGCGCATCCGGGCGAGGGGCGGTGGTCCGCGGAGCGATGGCCGCAAGCCGCGTGGCGCCCGCCCCTTCTTCTGCAAAAAGATCGACGTTCCGCTCCGCCGACTTCCCGCGCCCGCGCCTCGCCTTACGACGTGCGTCCGCCTCCTCCCCCCCGTCCCCTTCCGCCGGCGGTTGCGAAGCGGCGGCGGGCGTCCTTTCCATGCCGGCCCCGAGGCTCTGACAGGCATCCTCGACGACCACGAGACCGTATCGCTCCGCCAGCTCCATGATCCGCCCCATATCCGCCATGTAGCCGCTGAGATGGACGGGGATTATGGCCTTGATCCGTCTTCCGCCATCCCGGTCCGCCGCCGCCAGGAGTTCCTCAACCCGGTCGCAGTCGATGTTGAAATCCTTCCCCACATCGACGAGAACGGGCTTTGCGCCCACATTGACCACCGCCGAGGCCGTGGCCACAAATGTATGGGCCGGCACGACCACCTCGTCGCCGGGGCCGATCCCCGCCGCCCGCAGGGACATGTGGAGGGCGTCATAGCCGCTGTTGAGGCCCACGGCGTATTTAGTCCCCACAAAGGCCGCCAGATTCTCCTCGAACCGCCGCAACTGCCCCCGGTCGATAAGATCGCCCTTGCCCATGACCTCAAAATAGGCCTCGTCCAATTCCTTCTTGATCATCCCGTAGAGCTTGGCCGGCTCTACAAACTTCACTTCTCTATCCATTCGACAACCTCGAACCCCTTGAAAAGCCACGCTTTCCTGCCGCCTTCCGGTGGTTTTGCAATCGGCCCCAATGATTCACCCGAATCTCGCCATCGAGAGCTTTGAATATCCGCGATTTTCGTCATTTCGACCGAAGGGAGAAATCTTCAACAAACTGCCATGATTAGGATTTATCGTCGCTCGCGCTCCTCGAAATGACATTTTTCCAAGGTCTCCCATCATGAAACGATGGCGGCCTCAGAGAATGCCCCGAACGGCCCGGATGATGTCCTCGCCGGTGCGATAGTACGCCTTTTCCAGCACGGCACTGGCCGGGGCCGGGCAATCGGGCAGGGCGACCCGAACCACGGGGGCCCGCAAGGAATCGAAGGCCCGCTCCGCCGCGAGGGCGGCAATCTCCGCCGCCGCGCCAAAGGACCGCCAGCCGCCGTCGGCGACGACAAGGCGGCCGGTCTTCCTCACCGAAGCCAGCAGGGCTGCTTCGTCCAGGGGCTTTATCGTGCGGAGATCGACGACCTCCGCCGCCACTCCCTCCTCCGCCAGCAGTTCCGCCGCCTGGAGGGCCTCCCGGACCATAAACGACGAAGCGGTTATGGTGACATCCGCGCCCACCCGGGCAATGCGGGCCCGGCCGATCTCCACGGCATAGATTTCCTCCGGCACCGGTTCTTCCAGTCGATAAAGCCAGCGGTCGTCGATGAAGACCACCGGATTCCGGTCCTGGATCGCCGCCACCATCAAACCCTTGGCATCGTAGGGAGAGGCCGGCATGACGACTTTAAGCCCCGGCACATGGGCGAACATGCCATGCAGGGCCTGGGAATGCTGGGCCGCCTGCTCGCCGCCCCGGTTGATGATCCCCCAGAAGACGACGGGGACGGGGAGTCGGCCGCCGTTCATGTAATGCCAGTTCGCCGCCTCGTTGACGATGGGGTCGAAGGCGTAAAACATGAAATCCATGCGGGGATGGACAACGACGGGCCGCATCCCCGCCAGGGCCGCCCCGACCGCGGCGCCGGTCATGGCGTTTTCGGACACGGGCGTGTCGATGACCCGTTCGTCGCCGAAACGCTCCCGCAGGCCCTGGGCGGTGTTGCCCACATACCAGGGGCTCTTCACCCCCTGGCCGATGAGGAATACCGCGGGGTCTGCCGCCATCGTCTGATGGAGGGCTTCATTTATCGCCAGGCTGTAACTGAGGATCCTATGCGAAGACATATCTCTCCAATTCCTCTGTCTTGGGGTGGGCGCTGGCCCTGGCAAAAATGAACGCCTCTCTTACCTCCGCCTCGACTTCCGTCCTTATGCCGTCCAATTCCCCGGGAGAAAAAAGCCCCTGTGCCAGAAGATAGTCGCCAAGCAGCGCCAGGGGGTCCTTTTTCATCCAGGCGTCGATTTCCTCCGGAGGACGGATATCCGTATGCTCCCCCTGGATATTGTCGTCCGGGCCCACATGCCCCCGGTAACGATAGGTCAGAAATTCGAGAAATACGGGACCGGCGCCCTGACGGCACTTCTCCACCGCCGCGGTTGCGGCGTCATAAACGGCCAGGACGTCGTTGCCCTCCACCTGCCGGCTTTCGATGCCGAAGGGCGTCGCGATCTCAAAGATATGCCGATCGACTCGACATTCCCGGACCGGCATGTGAGTGGCGTAGTAATTGTTTTCGCAAGCGAAAATAATCGGCAGCTTCCTCAGGGCGGCAAAATTCATGCTTTCGTGAAGCGCCCCCTCGCCCGTGGCCCCGTCGCCGAAAAAGCTCACGGCCACCCGGCCATCCCTCCTGATGGCCGACGCCAGGGCGGCGCCCAGGGCCAGGGAGACCGTCCCCGCGACGATCGGCGCCGCCCCCAGCATGCCCGCCTCCGGGGCGATGAGGTGCATGGAACCGCCCCGGCCCCGGGAACAGCCGTTCTCACGACAGTAAATCTCCGCCACCATCTCCGGTAGCGACCCGCCCTTGGCAAGGTAATGGCCATGGGAACGATGATTGCCGAAGACGTAATCCCGTTCCGTCAGGGCCGCGCAGACACCCACGGCGACCCCTTCCTCGCCGCTGTACAGATGGCAGGGACAGCGGACCTCACCGGTGAGGATGGGTTCCACAAAGGCTTCCTCACAAAGGCGAATCCGCAGCATGCGAAGGTAAAGCTCCTTCAGGAGTTCGCGCCTGTATTTCACCTCTTCCCCTCAACGCCCGTGGCAATCGTCATCTCATGCCCCCTTCTCATCTCCCGCACCGCCTGGCTTTCCGGTTGAACGACCGCCAGCAGGGTCAGGAAGATGATCTTCAGATCCACCCAGAAAGAACGCTCCCTAACATACTTCAACTGCAATTTCAATTTCATTGGCCGGATAAGCTC
Organism: Pseudomonadota bacterium; assembly: GCA_030057915.1. GTDB lineage: Bacteria > Desulfobacterota > Syntrophia > Syntrophales > UBA8958 > UBA8958. The sequence goes on along the minus strand of JASGUC010000004.1, from coordinate 48,793 downwards.
CAGGTAGGCAAGATCGGGATCCGCCGCGCCCGCCAGAACGGCCCCCTCGTCGGCGTTCCAGATGGAGGCCCAATCGGTGATCCCGGGGCGGACCGTCAAGATGGCCTTTTCCTCATCGGAAAACATGTCCGTATAACGCTTCACCTCCGGTCTGGGCCCGACGATGCTCATCTCCCCCTTGAGGACGTTGATGAGTTGGGGCGTCTCGTCAAGCTTGTATTTACGAAGAAATTTGCCGACGGAGGTAATGCGGGCGTCGTCATCCGCCGTGGAAGCGCCGCCGACCTTCTCCGCATCGACGACCATCGTGCGGAACTTGTAAATCCTAAAGGGCTTCCCATACAGGCCAGTTCGTTCCCCCCGGTAGAAAACGGGGCCGCCGTCTTTTCTAATAATCGAGGCAACAGCGGCAATCATTGGACTTAAAAGCAAGAGGCCGCCCAAGGAAACACATATGTCGAACAATCTTTTCACGACGTGGAAAAATTATCCGCATTCATAGCCATTTAGCAGTCAAGGATTCACCGATGTTGCAAAGTCCTCCAAATATGCGGACATCCGATCGTAAACCTTTTCCGCAACAAATGTTTCTTCAAAAAGTGCCGCGGCATTGCGCGACCATGTTTTCAGTTGGTCAGGTGAGTCTCTGATAGCACTCAATAGGGTTGCCAATTCCTCGGCATTTCCGGAAGCATATCCGGCGCCACAGGCTTTTCTTTTCAACAAGTCATGCAACACACCATTTCGGGGACTGGAAATCACTGGCAGCCCTGCACTCATATATTCAATAGCCTTGTTGTTTATAGTCGCGAGGAAATCGTAGCGGTTCGGCAGAGGGTCCAATCCAACGGATGACCGCCGCATCAGAACATGCATTGTCGCGGCGTCTATCCACCCCGGGAAAATGACCTCGGGAACATCGTCCGCCATCCGTCGATACCTTTCCAGATAGTCGCCGGCTCCGCAGAGAACAAATTTTATGGACCGCCTCCGGTTCTTAAGGATGCGCGCAGCCTGGATCAGGCATTCAACATCCAGTTGTCTCCCGAAGCTCCCCAAAAAACATGCAACGAATCCCTTCCCGGCGTAGATACCTAAATCGTCCCAAAATGATTCCGCTTCCCTTATTTCATCTTTGGAAAAGTCCTCTTTGGGATAACCCATGGGGAAAGAAATATCCCGGACTGTTCTCTTTCTTCCTGCCTTCCTTACTCCCCAGTCAACGAACGCATCCGTAATACCCGTAACAGCGGCGGCAGCAGCACAGGTACGCGAGGCTTCCCGGAACAACCTCTTCAGCAATATCTTCCCTGGATAGCGGAAACCTGGTGGCAACGATTCAATGAATATATCCGGCCACATGTCTCTCATGTCGAGAATGACGGGAACATTGTGCCTCTTGCCGTATTGCACCGCCGCAGTGCTCAATTCGATCGTGGGCCAGGCGGAGATGATGACCCCTGGCGGCTCCGAGTTTTCCGCTTCTCGGGCGAAGTGAACGGCAAGTTGACGGTGGTCCCTCAATCGCGACAGGGATATATTTGTACTATATCCGCATCCGCGGAGCATTCTTATGGTCAACAGCGGTCCGAGCTTGATAAGGGAATGGTCCGATGCTAGATGCTTCTTGCGAAAGTGATCGAAAGACGATGTCCACCAGGTTGTTCTTATCCCCCGTCTTTCCAGGCTTCTGGTTAGCAAGCCGGTCCGGTGCGGGCGATCACGACTGTTCACATCTACTGGTACCGGCTCTCCAACCGTTATGACCCAGATATGCATATTCCCATAGACAAATCAGACGGCAAGTTCCGCCTTTATTCTTGGCAAGGCCTCCGGAAGAAAATAAGAGGCGCTGACATCCGGAGGGACAGTTATACTACGGCATTCCTTAACAATATCAATAATCTCTTCGGGAGTTGCCGCGATTCTCGCCTGGCGGGAAACAACCAGATGCATAACAATTTCATGATTTGGCAGGGCCAGTACGACGGTAGGCACTCCCAAGCCCAGGGCATCATAATGACAGGCCGAGGATATGCTGAGATGCAAATCCGCCTCGGCAAGTAGATCGAACGTAGAAGGCGATTCCGTACCCAAAAATACCTTGACACGGTCATTGCCACGATAAAGCGTTTCATAGACGTAAACATCCCGCTCATTGATTGGGTGAAGTTTGATGAACAATCGGTAATCCAATTCCTTAGGAACCAGGGAAAGAAAGCGGGAAAGCATGCCGACAAGTTCGTAAAGGGCAAACCCCTGAGTGGTAACGAGAAGCTTGCATGGCCCGCCGAGCTTGTCTTTTGACTTGCATTCTTTCCTTTTAATCCGATATCGATCCAACCTGGCGCTACCAACGGCGCACAGTTCATCTCCGTAAAACCCGTTGGCGGCGATTTCTGATTTCCAGTATTCACCATATAGAAATAATTTGTCCTGAACGATGAGTTTCTCTTTATACGGCAATGCCCAGGCAGGCAGCACAGCGGGGTGGTGCCGACCGAAAACGCCATGTTGAAACTCTATGGCCTTGATGCCCAGTTCCTGCGCCGCCGCACACAGGGAAAATGATCCGGTATCCTCATACAACACATATCTTGGATTTACGCGCTTGAGCAGCCATCGATAAAGTCGTTTTGCCCAGTAGAAACGGCGCAAACGGAAGGCAGCGGCAACGTCGTTGAACGGAGGCAAACCCGGAGTAAATGACAAATCTTTCTTTATGGCGCGGGTAACTTGCGAAATACCTTTGGGGATCCCGATGGCAGCAAGAAGGGAAGAAATAAGATCGGGCAGAGAAGTTGATACGGATATCGGGATAAGGGCGCGTTTACGCCTCCCAAAGAAAAGGGGGCTGTTGAGGACATCCATTTTGAAGCAATTGCCAATCTCTTCGAGGATATCGTCGAAGTAGATGTCCTTCCAGTAGCCATCCCGTTTTTCATTGAGGGCGGACGCACATGTCTTTACAACATAACGCGCTTGCTTGGGAAAAATGAATTTTTGCAGATCTCTTATACAATGGTAGGCTAACCATCCAAAAAGACGCCACTTTGGAAGAGCGCCTTGAAGGGGAAGATTTTGCAGGCTATCGGCAAACCAGAATCTCAGTAGTCGCCAGGCACTGTAGCCATCCACTTCATGTCGAAACAAGTCATACTTAAGCTCCACTTCCCGTAAGAGGGATGCAACTTCATGTTCAGATAGGCAAGTCCACCTTGCCGTCGTTTCCGGAACATTCACTGGGGCTTGTAAATATCACTTACCAGGCGCATCACTTTTAGAGATTCCTCAAGGGTCGGCAAATCTGCAACCTCGCCCCGAGTTGCCGCGACGGCTTTCTCTGCCTGTAAGCGCAGGCCGGCCTTAAATTGAAGATCCCAAGGGTGGGGTTCGATACATACCATTTTCCGTTGCCCCGCATCCTGATAAGCTGCCTGCTCCAGCGGCCTCATCTCCCAGCGTTTTTCCGGCGTACTCACACTTACGGCCCACGGACCCGGCCTGTTCCATACGGATTCGTACAGACCGACATCACCGGAATCGAATGTTATTTTAGCCGCTACAAAGTGCGGCAGGTCAGGGTGCCAGGGCACAATGGGCTCCACGGCGGATACCTCTCCCCGGCCCATAAGCAAAAAATAATCGATCACATGGATAGAATTTGCATACATCCAGTTATCCACCACCTGTTTCGGTTGTCCGGCCTCCAGGGCGCGTATCTGATCCTCCTGATCTTCCACGCGAATGAAGCGTGGGCCCGACAACCCCTGCAGGTCTTCTATGACGGCCTGGGTGCTCGAGTAATGACGACGATTCAGCGCCACGAAAACCCTACTATGCGCTGACCTCGCCGCCACTTCTATCTCTTGGGCATCGGCGAGGTTATATCCGGCTGGCTTTTCCAGCAGCACCACCCAGGGATACTTAAAACAGGCGCGGCTTACCCCGTTCATCTCCAACTCCGGCACCGTGACGATTACGAGATCGGCCTGAGTTACATGATACAATTCTTCAATGGAGTCACAAACATGCGCTATTCCGAATTGTGCGGCGATTCCTTCAGCCCGCGCCTTTGTACGGCTTTGAATGCCTGTGATACGCACCCCGGGGATGTCTTGAAAAGCCCGGATATGTTCGCCAGCCATATATCCGGCCCCGATAATCGCCACCTGGCATGTCTTTTCCCCTGCCATGAGGATCATGTCCTTTCCGAAATATTCTTCATTTGCAATCCATATCCGCCATTATTTGAATATCGGCTTCGATCTTCTGTATCTCTGTAAAAGCATAGACCACTTCCCTGCCGACTTTTACGGGTGCATGGATCGCCAATTCAGCTCTATCCAGGCGATTAAAGTGTACAAAAGCCGTTTGGAAGACCAATCCCAACCCGAGAGACGGAACGTCGGCTTCTGATCTCTCGGAAATTACTGCAATCGGCCCGGTTTCTACCTGGAATAACCTCGTTTCCTTCCTGATATTGATATGCTTGATGGGAAACTCGATGTCAATTTTACCGACGGAACTCTTTTCACGGCATATACGGGCCGACAGGGCCGCCCCTTTTCTTACCGCCGCCTCGATATAATCAAAATCATCCAGGACAACAGCTTCCCTCTCTTTAAGACATAGCGACATCTCAGCAAATAACTCCCCGTTAGCGCCGACGCTACCATGATGACCGAGTTGGGGAATAGAGGTCCTAAATATCACATGCCTATCTTTTGATGCGACAATTTGAAAAAGGTAAGGGGGGATCTTTATTAGATCTTTTTCCGCATAGACATTTCCTGCCACAACCGCCGCCGCCAGGCAAAATGTCTCCTCGGCGCCCTGAAGATCTGCAAGGACAGTGCATACGGCTTCAATTTGAAAGCGACCATAACTTCTTTCCTTTTTCGTCAGCCATGCCAAATGGGACGCCGCAAAATCTATCCGCTTCATCTCATGCCCATGGAAAAACCCTTTTATGCGGCAGCGTCTCTTCATTTATCCGTACCGGACGATGGCCCTCTTCATGGGAAACATAGGCCCCCACCAGCACGGACACGGCCAACCGGCCATCTTCGCCGGTCGGGAAATTGTCCCCATTTAAAAGCGCCTGTAAAACGGCACGGGACGGGCCGATGACATCGGCCGGCTCTATCTTGAAGTGTTGCTCCCGGGCCGGCATCCCGTAACGGGTGGAAGGCAAATCACGATATTCCGCATCCCGAACGATCAATCGCATATTTCCCGCTAATTCATCCACTGTCAATTGTCCGTAAGGACCGGCATACAACACTTGTACACCATGGCCTTGGTCGGCATTTACTTCCATATAAAAACGTTTCCCCGACTTCGACGCCAGGCGAACCGAACCAGCCCGGTCTTCAAACTGCGGCCCCCGGGGATTCGGCACCTTTCCGGGAGAGAACCAGGCAGCCACTTCCACGGGAGGTTCCTCGCACAGGAAGCGGAACATTTCAAAATAGTGCGTCCCGTTCATGGCCAGACCGAAATTCCCGGCAATAACGGTAATGCTGGATAACCCGCCGAATTCTTCCGATTCGACAATCCGCTTGGGCTCCCGGTACTGCTCCATAAAACGCATCTGGTGATTAACCGCCAGTTTCGCCCCCTTGCGGGCACACAGATCTATCATCCGATCACATTCCTCAAGGGACACAGCCATGGGCTTTTCACAAAAGACATACCCGGCGCCCGCCATTGCGGCCAGACAGGCGTAATCGCAGTGCGTAGGCGCTGTCGTAGCCACGATCACGCAGTCCGGCGATATTTCTTTAAACATCGATTGAACATCGGCAAACAACAGTTCATCCGAAAGGCTGTACTCCGCCTTCGCCAGGTTCAAGGCTTCCGGATTCAGATCGCAGATGCCGGATAACTTCAACCCCAAATCACGGACGACCTGAATATGCCGACGGCCCATCCGCCCGGCGCCGATTATCAATGTTTTCATTTTTTCACCTGAATGCATGATGCTTTTAAGTAGAACTAATTATTAGATGTTTTTGAATGATTTTTCTGCGCCTGAAAAAACTCGGCTAATTGTTCCGCTATTATTTCATGTCCTTTAGGACTCGGGTGGCCATCATATCGTAAATACGGGTATTCACTGATAGGGGTGTTTTCATCTAATTTCGCCACATATGGTCTTATTTTCTTTGCTGTATCGAGGAACATGACCCCCTTTTGCTTGCAGAATTCCTGTAAATGCAATCTCTCTATATTCTCAAGATAATCTGAAGGTACTTGCTGACCTGTAGCTTTTTCGTAATACATGCCTCCTCGAAATCTAAACATGACGATTACAACTTTGGCTCCGGTTGAATGGGCCTCATTAATAATATTAGAGAATTTGGTTAATGTTTGTTTCCATTCAGGCTCATTCTCCAGCTTCGCGGAAGATTGTTTTACCTGTCGAACGCTAAAAATCTCACTCCTATATCTCTGCATCGCCCCTATGCGGATTAATTCATTTGGTTTCAATTCGGATTCCGACATGAAGCGAGCATCTTCATCTGGATTGGCAACTCCTCCCTTTAACCCTCCCGACCACTGCCACCTCATAAATGCCATAACTGCTGTAATTACGAATTTATATTGCTTTTTGATCTCTCTCGAACGAGCAGTCGTTATGTCCTGGTCAACAAGCCTACCGATTGCGCTTGGAAATTTCTTCTCATTTATTATCTGTTCCTCATTTTTCAGAAAGAAAGCTTCCCGTTGGTACACTCCCCCCAAGTAACCAATAACAACCCAGTTTGGTTTCAGAGGGACGCCGTAATGGTCATATGCTCCTGCCATTTGTGTAGGCGCATATCCTTGAACACCTAAAGAATAGGTTATAAATCCTTTTTTTGTCAATAACGACGGCCAAGTATCTTCTGTCCGGACACCCAGACCCTCGGTAAAACTGTCACCAACAACTACAATAGGAACCTGATCAAGTTGAGCAACATTCGCCATATTTTTAAATCCACGGGAATCCGTCTTCCATTCATAAACAAAATCTGTATCAGGACCATAGTATCCAGGCACTTTCACGGAAACATTTGGCTTGAGCTTTGCATAAGGGCTATAAGGCAGATATTCTACAACCTGTTGCCGCAGTTCTTCAAGAGAAGCTGTATCCTTTAGATTACGAATAGTTATGGGAAATACACCCGGAGAAAAATAAAAGAATATATCAAGTAAAATACACAGAATGGAAAAAATAAACAGGGAAAGTTGAAAATTTACGAATATCTTCGCAACAGGATGGTTCTTGTTTAATGAAGCTAAACCTAATGCAATAATTATCAAACCACCAATGTAAGAGGATATAATTATTGGATAGAAGGAAAAATTTTCCAATAAAAAATATAATGATAAAAATGTTGCATTGCATACAATTATAAATATCATTGCTTTTGAAAATCTTTTTTGTTTAAAATCTTGCTCAAGCCAATTAGCGGTTCTCTTGGATAATGCTATCGAATAGTTTCAGCATCCGTTCTCCCGACCTACCATCAAGTTTTCCCCATTGATCCATAGATCTTCGCTGCAAATCAGCTACGGTTTCATAGTAATCAGTATCTGTTGTCAAACGACGCATCGCCGACAAGAAAGACATCCTATCATCAACCGTGACAACGCCTCCGACTTCGTTATAATCCTCGTAATTCATCCGATACACATCGTAATTCACCACCGGGATACCGCAGGCGATGGCCCAGCGAATGGTAGCCGAAACGCTGGCCACATAGATGCTGCAAAGGGGAACCAAAGAAGCGGTATCACGCTTGGTTATTGCCAGACCGAATTTTCTCAGAGGCTCGATTTCCTCGTCAGTCATCCGGGGATGAGGACGCACGACAATGTTCCATCCAGAAAGCGAGGCCAATGCCTGCATCCAGAAACCAACCAGTTGTTCATAATCGCGAAACTCGCATTTCCTCGGGAACTGACTCGGAGGCAGGGCACACAAGAGGAGAGGGCGGTCTGAGGGTAGTTCAAGCTCCCTGTAAAGGACCTTTCGGCGTCTGTCCGCATCCTTGCAGACTTTCACGAGCAGATCGTCATAAAGCGCCCCCGTCATAACCATCCGTTCCGGAGCCAAGCCCTCTTTTCTATAATATTGTAACATAAAATCATTTTCTGCCGCGATGACTATACCTTCAGAATTATAGGTCCAGGGGCTGTTCGGTGCAAAACCCAAATATTCGATGGCAACGATATCATAAGCCGGATTGCGCAGCAGCTTCCTGCCTCGGTGATTATAAACCCACTGGGGATATTTCCAGGCAACCAGTTTGTTTATCACACTTGCGGAAACGATGTGGTCCTGCCTGTCAAAGTAGGCCTCGGCGGGTTCTCGGGCGTTGGCGATTGTAAACGGAATGATTACGGAGGGAATCATCCGGGCGCTTGCCGTTTTTATCAGAATGTACAAATAGACATCTTCGGATGACACCATCAATGCGGGCTTGTATTCGTCAAGCAAGAGGTCAGCCTGATAGCTTTGATATCGGTATTCGACAAGCTTCCATGACAAGAGCAGAGGAAACAGCAGGGTGGGAGGTGTAAAACGTAAAAGGATTCTTCTAAATCGCTTCTGGCTCTTGCCTTTCTTCGGCGGCGCCAAGTACTGCCAACCTTCTTCAGAACAAACTCTGACATCGCGATCAAGTGAATTATACCCGTATTGAAAAAAGATAACTGGATTATATCTGTCAGATTCTTTCAGCAGGCGTGCGACACGGGATAACTCTATGAAGTGAGTTCCAATACTGACCGCAATCAGGACATTTTTTCTCATTTCCCAAGGATATTACGAATAGTGCGCAATACCGGCTTGAGCTTGTAAGGAAGCATGGCCAAACGCTGACGTTTCAGCACCGGTACCCAGTCCGGGTTTTCTGCCTTGACCCAGCCCATAAAATCCCTCCAACTGAACACGCCCATTTCCACCAAGCGATCGATATTCAGCACCGCCGCCTCTGCAAGAACCGGCGGATCGAGATATTTGACTATCCCCTTAGCCATGGTCATACAGGTACGAATCTCCTCTTCCGGACTTATCTCCAAATCGAAATTGACTGATTTAATATGGCGCGACCAAGGTGTTTGTTTCTGCATGGTCTGGTGATAATGGAAGGTATCCGAAACCTTGCCTTCCCTGTATCCCGCCTTGGCAACTATGTCTGAAAATACGTAATCTTCCTGTCTATAAACATAATCGTCATCTACCCGGGACAGGCCAGATTCAAAAGCTTTCTTGAGTCCCATCTGGGTTCCAGCCCAGGGCCGTTCTCCGTAACTTACATTATATTCAATCATTACCGTATGCTGCATCGGACATCCAAACCACTCGTATTCCCGCTGGTGTTTATGCATCGCGTCAAACCATCCCGCAGGCAGGTATGCATCCGCATGTATGTAAGCAAACCACTCGGTCTCCACTGCCTCGATAAGTTTACGGATACTATAACCAAGCGATTTATAGCTACGGTGGTCAAATATCTGAACACGCGGGAATTCCTTGGCGATATCCATGGAATTATCGATACATCCTCCATCACCGATCAATAACTTGTGAATGGGAATCTCCCGGTAAAATGACTTGAGATTCACTTTCCAAAGTTCATTTGCATGTATTATGGGGATAATTACATCTATTGCATGATCCGCTTCGGAGAGATAGCGATCTTTTAACGGTTTATCTTCATAGTATTCCTGAAAAATAGAAATGTTGCGATTTTTAACGTTCATACCTATAACCTCTATTTGTTGACGGAAGCGAAGTAACTATTGCACCGACGGAAATTATTTTTTTACGGCAATAACATTCATCCAGCTCCCCAGTTTAAACCAGTTGGCAATAGATGGGGTTATATGAGTATCTAAATAGCGAAGGGGCTGACAGAAAAACGGGGCATATAACAATTTAACGACTAAACGGCGCAATTTCCCAAGCTCTGGCGGGAAAACATACGTAAAGGAGGGTGTGCCAAAGTAGCTAATAATAGTACCCAGAGTGACATCAATTGACCGAAAGTGAATATCTTTCACTTCGAAACCGGCAATCTCGAGGATCTTCCTGATTGTAACGGGTGAGAAATGATTGGGCTCCATGAAACCGAAGACCGCAGTGTACTTTTCTTTGACTATTCTCTGGATCAATCCTTCAATATTGTGGGTTCCAATAAAAATTGTTGCGCCGGGTTTCGCTATACGATTACACTCCAGTAAAAAACTTTTCGGATCGGGTATGTGTTGTATCAGGTCCCGCATGTAGATAACATTGAACATCTCGGCAGGGAAGTGCGCATCAAGTAAATCGATATCATACACAGTGTCTCCAAGGACTGAACGCGACTGAAGACACATTTTCTTGTTGAGTTCGATACCGTAGACATCGTATCCATGCTTTTTTGCCCTTTCCAACAAATGTCCCGTTGCACTGCCAATTTCCAGAAATCTCCCCTTCCCCCCAGATTTTCCGTATCTATAGATAGCATCCAAATTTGAGATATTTTCACTATTATCGAAATCGCTTGTCACCGAGGGGTTATCGAACTTACTCTCGTTATAAATGGCATTGGCGCTGCTGTTATAAAAGGAGTGTGTAGCAGCTACGTTCATCCGGGGGTTCATGTAGACCATGGAACAATTATGGCATTTGAAAAATTTAAACCAATCCTTTTCATAATGCAATTTCGCCTCTTTCTCGCCACAAACCGGACAGTCGGTATAGTGGGCAAATTTATCCTTCATCCTCTTGTTGCTGTAATCAAAAAGCAGTTTATGCTGCTCCCGCAGCGCCCTGTTCCACCTATTGAGCCAATCTGACGACATTATGGCACCATACTATTGCCTCTGTGCCATCATGCTTCTCGAACTGGGCTTGCCGGCTTTACAAGATAGCAATTGATCAAACAGGCTTATTAATCTTTCCGTCGCTTTGCCATCCAACTTACCCCATTGTTCCGCGTCCTTTTGCTGATACGCGGCGATCATAGAATAATAATTTGGATCACTGGATAATCTCTCCAATGCTTCAAGAAAATCCCGTTGTTCTTGGACATCTATCACACCGGGAAAAGAGCTATAAATGGGAAGTCCATATCGATAGACATCGTAATTAACTACCGGCTTACCGCATGCAATTGCCCATTGCACGGTTGTCGAGTAACCCGTCGCCACATATATGTCACAAAGAGGAATCAGAGTTGGCAGATCCTCCCGTGATATTTTTACTCCCCACTGTTCGAGGTAATCCCAGGCATTCGCTTTTTTTTGATAAGTTTGTCCTGGATGTAAACTGATCACCGCATTGTGATCCTTGATCTCGCCCAACGATCGCACCCAAAACTCTACCAGTTTCTGATAATCCTGAAAGTCACATTCCGGGCGCCCGGAAATGTAATGATCGGGAACTAAAGGCGACAATATCAAGGGATGGCTATTTTCAAAACCCAATCGTTGGTACAATTCTCTCTTCAGTTGCTTGGCTTCTGCCTTGATATTGGCCATGATGTCATATTCTGCCCGGCCGACAATTGCCATTTGTTCCGGCGCGACGCCCTCTTTGGCAAAATGATCGAAGGTTGATTGACTGTCCACAGCTACAATATCTTCCTGATTTCCCACCAACTCCCAAGGCTTTAGCGGTGCAATCCCTAAAAGCTCCAAAGACAAGAGCAGTTCCGGTTGGACGCGTAACATGCTGTATCCCCTGTGGCTGATTGTCCAACGGGGGTACAGTCTCCCGATGAGCTTGTTGCACAATCGTGTCATACTCATCGAGACATCATAAAGATAGTTTTCGGCATAATGGCGGGACGTAGATTTTTCAATCGGGGCGGTTATGATCGGGATTCCTTCCATATTTGCAGCCGCTATGAAAAGTGGCGCTTCGTAGGCGGGACTGCTCTCACATATCATGGCGACATCTATAAGTTCGTTCTTCAGCAAAGTTCGTATGGTATTCAAGTTTTTCTTCATTGAGTACATAATCACAGGGAACCTGAAAAGCGAAAGAGAATGGTGATGCTTCTTCAAAATAACTTGGAGAAAAGACGGCCTTCGAAGAATGGCCTTTGAGAATGTCCAAAATGAAATTTCTGACGTACTGGAAAACGAATCTCCAGACCCCACCGTAGCTTCTCCGTGCAGGGGTCCCAAGATCCTTATTCCACCGGCACGACACAACTCCATATGTCGATTTATGTAATCATAACTGATATAGATGATCGGTTCCCAATCGGAATGTTTGTTAATCAGGAGAGCCCATCTGGCCATTTGTCGGCCAAATGCATCATGATTGGCAATCAAAAGAACTCTTCTCAAACCATACTGAATCATACTGATTATTTACGCCATCTCGATCTTTCCATTTCTAAGTCGGCATCTACCATCAACCTTACCAATTTGTAAAACTTGATCTTTGGATCAAATCCGAAGACTTTTCTAGCTTTTGATATATCGCCGATTAACGTGCTTGTGTTTGATGGCCTTAACAGATTCCTGTCGATCACCAAATAGTCATCTGCATTCAAACCGACGGAGGAAAATGCTTCTTCAACCCATTCTCTAACAGAATGAGCCTCACCGGTGGCGATGATAAAATCGTCCGGTTCCTGACATTGCATCATCTGCCAAGCAGCTTCCATATATTCTCTTGCGTATCCCCAATCAATCACGGCACTCAAATCCCCAAGGCTGAGCTTTTCCTGTTGACCAAGGGCTATCCTTGCAACTGATCGGGTAACCTTGCGTGTTACATATTCAGGGCTTCGTCTCGGCGACTCATGATTATACAAGATTGCAGTGGATGCAAAGATACCAAAGGTATCTCGATAATAACGGGTGAGATAATAGGCCATGGTTTTTGCACAGGCATAGGGGCTCTGCGGGTTGAAGAGCGTGTTCTCGTTCTGCACAGGGCAGTCCGTTTTTCCGAACATATTGGAAGTGCACGGTTGAAAAAAGCGAATCGCCGGATCAATCTGTCTTATTATTTCCAAAATGCGCCCTACAGCAGCTCCAGTTATATCCAATGAGAAACCGACCATGTCATAGCTCCAGCCGACATGGTCCTGATCTGCTTCATTATATATCTCTTGAGGACGCACATCTTGAATGATGCGGTGCAGTGAAGTAGGATCGGCTAAATCGCCACGGCAAATGAAAAAATGCTTGTTGAAAATGTTAGGGTTTAGGAGCAAATGGTCTATATTGCGTGTATTGCCCGTGGCTGAGCGCCTCATCATTCCATATACAGTGTATCCTTTATCCAACAATATGTCCGCAAGGTAACTGCCGTCCTGACCGGTTACCCCTAGAATCAGGGCCTTTTTCATCACATTATCCTTCCGTGCACTAAATAGATTCTTTTTGTGATGACTGTGGGCAACCAAAAGGTTTAACGTGGAAGCGCCGGGGAAGCGCTTCCGAGTACTTCCATGCCGCGCTTTGGTTGTCCAACTTCACATTTTTATTGTCCTCAACAACTGCCAGGAAGACCAGACTCACAGAATGTTGGCGAAATCTAGTGCCGAATGGATTGGCAACGAAGGTGTCTTCATAGTACCCTATTGGCATGATCTCCTTGATGTCGATATCCGTCTCTTCTTTCACTTTCCTTTTTGCTGCCTGTTCTAGTGTCTCATCCTTGAGCACCCTCCCTCCGATAACCCACCATCTGCCACTTAATGGTCTGTTTTTTCGTTTTATCAATATGTACTTACCGCTCTTCGTCTTTAAAATTATATCCACGCACAATATGGGTAAGACTCTCATTATACTTTCATATTTATCGCTCGGAATCATGGCACCACCCTAAATTCCGGTAAAGGTACAATAAATTTTCCTCCTCGGGAACGCCATTCCGCCTCTCGCTCGTAAAATTCATCAAAGAAGGCCCAAGGCAGAACAAGAAAATAATCGGGATTGGCTCTCCTCGCTTCCTCCTCAGAAACGATAGGAATCCATGAACCGATGGTATATTTACCCCACTTTTCGGGGCTACGTTCAGCCGCCGCAGTAATCAAAAGGTGATCAAGACCGTAGTATTGAAGGATCACATTCCCTTTTGTTGACGCTCCGTAAACATAAACTTTCTTTCCCTTGCCAACTTCATTTTTGATAAATTCCACACAACGGGCACGATTATCTTCGATTCGCTTTGCGAAGGCTAAAATGTCATCCAATGTATATTTTTCTCGATAATCGATTCCCAACCCGCTGTAATGACGGGCAAAAATCCTGTAACTGCCGCCATTGACGTCGTTTTCCTCGATCTTGAACATTTCGAGACCATTCGATTCAAGCAAGTATTTCAGTGAATCGAGAGAGTAATATTCAAGATGTTCATGACATATGTTCCCCAAATCGTTCTTTTCGATCATCGGCGCCATGCACATTAGTTGGGCCACAAAGATACCGTCATCAGCCAAGGCAAGCTGTGCATCTTTTATGAATCGATTCGGGTCATCAAGATCATAAAACATGCCAATCGCAGTAATTACCCTTGCCTTACCGAAACCCCACTGATTGGCAAGTTTAATATAACGATCATAGTTCCAGAAATCGTGCATCACGTAATCGGCATTCTTGCTCAGGCTGTCCACTAAGTTGTCGGCAGGTTCGCAGCCCACGCGCCGTATATCCGGTGCGGTATAGGCAGCAAGCAGGGTCCCGTCATTTGCCCCTATGTCCAGGATCACATCACCGGGTTTCAAGTCGACCATTGATTCGATTTCTACAGCAATATCCCTCAAGGCCCGCCTCATTGTATCCGTAACTCCCGACCGATACCAATAATGACGTGAGTATAGAAGTTCCTGAGGTGCCGTGTGCCTGAGCTGCAAAAGGGAACATCGATCACACATAATTAAATCGAGAGGCGCTTTCAGCCCATGCCCTATCTTTTCTTCAGGAACAAAATCGTTGATAAATTGTACCCCAAGAGAAAAGACGTCGCTCAAATCACTCGCACCGCACAATCTGCAGGTTTTGCGAATCACGGTTTCCATAGGCATCTCCTTGTAATTATCACGATGAGGGTCGTTTCAGAAGTAGGTTGGCGTACCTGCCAACCGCCTGCTTTGGATATGCATCCCTCAAATATGTATTGCTTACCGGCTCATGATCATTCTTCCGCAAATCGAAGATCTCGAAGCCAAATGATCTAATATAATCAAGAAATTCCTGGGTGTCGATGTCGGCCCAGAGAGGTAGATATGGAGCAAATTCTATCGTAAGCATGATGGAAGGATTTGCATTCAGCAAATTCTTCATACCCTTCAGGGCCGCATATTCTCCTCCTTCCACATCCATCTTGATATAGTCAACCTTACAGTCCTTCCCGGCGAAATAATCATCCAGGCTTAAAGCTTCCACAGGCATCATCTCCCTTGCATGGTCAAAATTTGGCTTAGAGGAAAAAACCACGCCGCCGCTCTCGTTAGTCCTTTCTTCCGCTTGATTCGTGAAATAATACTCAGTCCCACTGATGTCAGTTACAGCCCTGTTCTCCAAGGTAACATTCCTGTATCGATTTAAATGGACATTCACCGTCAGCAGGCCAAAACTGACCGGCCCCGGCTCAAAGGCAAGAACCCGTCCATCGGCCCCAACCAACTTAGCAAGTAAAAGCGTGTATAGACCAATATTGGCGCCAACATCAATTACTGTCTGGCCGGGCTTGACATTCTTGATAATCACAGCCATCTCGTCCGTATGCGCCTGCGCATACTCATCAAGATCAATACCCATTAGACCGCTATAATTTATAAGGTCCGTAACATTTTGATAGAGTAAATGACCAAAGACATCGTAAACAAAACCGGCGTCATGCCAACACTGAGGGTATAATTCATTAAATGCCTCTTTGTTTTTACGCAGAGATATCTCCAGCCCCAATCGACTAAGCAATGAGCTTACCGCTCTTTTAAGCAACTTCACCAAAACCTCCCGCTCAGTTCTTTCTTCTACGCAATTTAACAACCTCGCTCACAGATCCAACAACCTCGTCAATTTGTCTCTCCTTGAGAGATAATCCGGAAGGCAAATATAAACCTTGTCTGGAGATACGTTCCGTTACCGGATAACGCTCTCCCACAAAGAGGCCAAGTTCGCGAAGGACCGGCTGCTCATGCATGCCAATAAAAAACGGACGCGTGCCAATGCCTCTTTTCCCAAGTTCAATCATCATCTGCTCCGCATCCATGCACAGCAGCGGGTCAAGCTCTATACAATACATCCAGTACACCATTTTTGCCCATGGCTTCTCAATTTGATACTTTATACCTTCAATCTGAGATAATCCCTCTCGATAGTATGCGCCAAGCCGCCTTTTGATTTGAACAAATTCTTCAATCCGTTCCATCTGAGCCACTCCAATGGCGGCTTGCAGATTTGTCATGCGAAAATTATGTCCGAGTTCCTTATGGTAAAACCTCCGGCATGGATCGAAGCAGAGATTTCGGTAAGATGAAGCCCTTTCGGCCATCTTTTTATCAGATGTCAGGACCATCCCGCCCTCACCGGTTGTGATGATCTTATTCGCGTAAAAAGACCAGGCGCTGATGTGCCCCATCGACCCACATTTCTTCCCTCGACATTCAGCGCCATGCGCCTCGGCCGCATCCTCAACGATGATTAGATTGTATCGTTCTGCAATCTCCAAGAGAGGATCCATATCCACCGGATGGCCATAAATGTGAACCGGCATAATGACTTTGGTTCTTGATGTGATCCGTGATTCTAGCTGGTTAACATCCATATTCCAGGTATCAGGTTCTGCATCCAACAAAACCGGCACGGCGCCCAGGCGAATCGCCGCCAACGCACAGGATATTATGGTAAAAGCCGGCATAATCACTTCGTCACCTTTACCAACACCGGCTGCATAGAGAGCTGTCTCCAGCGCCGTTGTACCATTGCAGACAGCAACTCCGTAATCGACGCCTATATAGTTGGAAAAAAGTTTTTCGAATTCTTGGACAAACGGGCCGTCGGAAGATATCCAGCCCGTATCAATGCATTGGGTAAGCAATTCCCGTTCACGGCCATTCAATAGTGGTTGATTAACAGGTATCATTGCTCAACTCGCTTGCCTTCGAATCTACCTTTATCAAAGCCATCGATATAAGGCCCGTTTTTGACCTCTATAAGGGTTGTTTCTTCCAAAAACTCTATGCCGTGACCAGCTCCTGCCAGCAATATGACATCCCCTGCTGCTAACTCACGGCTCTCAAGGTAAACCTTGTCAAAGGAATAGAAATCAATCCTGATTTTTCCACTCTTTATAAAAAGCACTTCCTGAGTGCCCACGCAATACCGCTCGATTGGATTGTGAATATGAGGCATAACTCTGTAACCAGAGGGGCGGCTCATGGTACCAAGTTGCAATGAAAAATCATTGGGAGATATAAATTTGATACCCTCCACCGAATAGTCCCTATAAATAATTATAGCAACTATAGCACCTTCATTCCTGATTGTTTCGATCATCAACGTTCACCTTACAATTTATTTTATTAAACAATACATGTACTTACGCTATTTTTCTTACTTCCCATGTTAGTTTCGGGCGAATGGCCCCCGGCAACGGTCCACTCATCCCATACCTGGTAGTCTCTTCTATTGTTTCATCTATGGGATCAATGACCGTAATCATTACCACTCCTCGTTCATGAAAGCTATAATGAAAAATAGTGTCTGTATAGAGAAGGGCGGCATCGATCGAATATGTTTCATTATTGAGCAAATTACCTGGAATGATGCAGGTTGCCTCATAAGTCCCATCTATTGCTTTGCCTTTCTCCCCTCCTCCCGTCACGAAGACATATTGCCCCTGAGGACTTATGACATAAAAATTGGGCCGGGGGGCAACGGGCGCCCCATGAAGCTTATAGGTCATCTTTAGTTTGAAGGACTCTCGAATGTCCACTTCCCCAGTGATATTGCCATCCATGTCCTCTATATGAACTTCAAGAAGGGTCGCGTATTGATCCCCCACTTTTTTCCCTTGCTTAGTAAAATCAACCGAATATGGAGAACTAGTGCCTGAATTATAATATCTTGCAACTACATCCGTAACATTGCCTTCCTGCAAAATACAGCCATTATCCAGTAGGACTGCCCTTTTACACAAGGATGTTATCATACCCATATTATGACTGACAAACAATACCGTGCGTCCTTCCTTTTGTGATACATCGCTAATTTTGCCCAAACATTTCCTTTGAAACTGCGCATCGCCAACCGCTAGAACCTCATCAACCAAAAGGATGTCGGGTTCAATATGAGCAGCAACTGCAAAAGCCAGCCGTACATACATGCCGCTTGAATACCGCTTCACTGGCGTATCGATAAATTGCTCCACATCAGAGAAGGCTACTATTTCATCGAACCTGCTTTTAATCTCCGCCTTTGACATGCCAAGTAAGGCCCCGTTGAGATATATGTTCTCTCTTCCTGTCAATTCCGGATGGAACCCGGTCCCAACCTCCAACAAACTCGCGACACACCCTTTGATTTTTATTTCCCCTGCCGTGGGAGCAGTAATTTGAGAAAGAATCTTGAGCAGGGTGCTTTTTCCGGCGCCATTTCTACCGATGACACCAACAACTTCTCCATGTTGTATCTCAAGGTTGATATTACGCAATGCCCATATAAATTGATCTCCGTGCTTGCCTTCCCTCGCATCCGTGATCTTCAGAAGAGGATCGGGTCTGCGCCGAACTTTAGCCCACCAGCGATTTATATCCTGATATAGTGTTTGATTGCCGATGCTTCCCAATCTGTAACGTTTACTAACCCCATTAAACACAATTACAGAAGACATATTACACCGTATCCATGAATGTTCTCTCAACCCGATTGAAGATCAGAAAGCCTGTAAGCATAACAACAATCATGAATGCAAGGCTGTACAGCAGGTGCATGATCTCAACAACGCCCGCACCGAGGAAAGCGAACCGGAAGGTTTCCACGATCGAAGTCATAGGGTTGGCCAACACAAGCCATCTATAGGATTCCGGGACCGAGGACAGGGGATAAACAACCGGAGTAATGTACATCCACAATTGGGCGCCGAAAGTCACAAGGAACTGTAAATCTCTGTAACGAGTGGTAAGTGCTGATATTATAATGCCAAAGCCAAGGCCAAGCCCCGCCATGAGGACAAGAAGTATTGGCAGTAGGAGAATAGTTGCATTGGGCTGAACATCGGCACCGGAGAAACTGAAATAGATCATGAAGGCAAGAAAAAGAAGAAACTGTATAAGCAATGTGATCAGGTTCGACAACAGTATAGAAAAAGGTACTGTGAGCCGAGGGAAGTACACCTTCCCAAATATATTTGCATGCGCGTTAAAGACATTGGACGTTTTGGTCAGGCATGCGGAGAAATAACCCCAAACGACAGTGCCAGACAGATAGAATAGAAATTGCGGAAGTCCATCCGTTGATAGTTTTGCGACATTTCCAAATACAACCGTGAAGGTCAAAGACGTAAGGAGCGGTTGAATCAGATACCAGAGAGGCCCCAATATGGTTTGCTTATAATACGTAACAAAGTCTCGCCAGACAAAGAGAATGACTAAGTTGCGTGCCCGCCACAGTTCTCCCAGTCTCAGGTCAAACCATGGACGTTGAGGACGAATGATGTAATCCCAATTACTGTCGGCCTTAAATCTCATAGAATCTTTGGGGATGGTCGGCACGGTTTATCCAACAATTGCAAAAATGTTTCGTTTAAATTTTCTATAGATTTTTCTCAAATAAGACATCCCCGTATCGCCAAGTACATCTTGGCCTACTCTAATCAACGACCTTCGGATTTTCCCTCTGCTGGATAAATGAGGTAGCAAGAAGAAACGGATTTTACAATGACGGCAATAGATATGCCGCCGCCCCTCTTTTTCTGAAGGGGGAATATAATTACGATACAAAGATTCCTTGCCGCAATACGGACACCGAACTCTCACTTCCCATTCGCCGTTATTGAACGATATATCAGATGGACAAACTGAGTCTTTTTTTTCGAAAATAAGGTATGCTTGGTGAATATACCGTTTCAACTGTTCAAATTCTGCCGCCGTCATGATTTCGCTCATATTTATGTAGTCGAAAATGTGATTTTCGACAAAGTCAATCTCATCGGTTATAAGACCTTTGGAAAGGCAGTGCCTATAGAGAGCGGTACCTGGATATGGTTCAATAAATCCGAGCGAAATGGAGGTGCCAAAGAGATCGTGATTTTTTTTCCAATAATCCAAAGTCTCATTTGCTGTTTCAAGTGTTTCTGCCCGATCTCCAAATATAAAATTGCCAGTTATTGCTACTTTAGATTGTCGCGCAGTCTTTATCGACTTATCTATCTGACTAGGTTTTATTCGTTTTTTCATACTCGTCAGTACTTTTTGGCTATAGCTCTCCAAGCCCAAGCTCAAACAATGCAAACCGGCATCTTTCATTGATTCCATCAACTCTTCGTCTGTAGTATCCACCCTCATCTGGCAATTCCATTTTATTTCTGTCTTAAGTTCTCTAGATAAATCCTTGATAGATTTGCAAAACTCCAACACCCTCTGCTTATCTCGGGAGAATAGTTCATCATACACATCTATAATGTTGAATCGATAACGATTATGCGCATGTCTCAGTTCTTCCATTACATTTGTGATGGAACGTTGACGGTATTTATTCCCTATGGGATGGAAACAAAAGGTACACTGGTAAGGACAGGAGCGACTTGCTGTGAGCGGATAGGCTCTTGGATGATCCAGAACATCGTATATGCTGGATTGACTGGGAAGCATTTGGTCCAAAACGGCATCCAAGCCAATACTCTCATAGTCCGGCCAGGGGAGGGCATCGATGTTTTCAATAGGGCTTCTAGACCTTGTCAGTATCAATTCTCCTTCTTGAGAAGCATATCCAATCCCATCGATTATCGATGGCTCTTCATTTTGTTCACAACATTTCACAATATCAACAATTGCTTCCTCTCCCTCGCCAATAACCAAATAGTCGGGACGTAAATGTTCCCACATTAATTCCGGTTGGCTGGATATCAACCCCCCTCCTAATACAATCTTTGCTTGAGGGGCATGCTTTCTTATGCTCTCAACACACCTTTTTACTGCTTTGTAATGGACTGACAATCCTCCTGTGAGCACGAGCCGATAATCTTCTCGAGATAGGGACTGTTTGATTCTTTCCTCTACAGCATCACGGCACAAATTCAGATTCAAGATCGATGTCTTTATTCCTGCTCTTTTAAGTGTAGCGGATATATAAGCCAAACCCAAAGGTATAAACATGGGGGTATAGATTCGCGTCAGTTCGTCAGTCTCCTTAAAGCGCGGAACTATGATGAAAACATGCATTATTATTGCCTTATATAATTATGGATTATTCAGATTTATTGCAGGCAAGCCAAGCTGGATTATTCCGAAGAAATGCCGCTCCAAAGCGGCCGCGTATTTCGCCATGAAGAGGTCTTCCCCGAAATGGATCCACCGCCTTGACTGGAAAGACCTCCCAAAATCTTTTTTGTAGGAAGTCATCCCCCTCTTGAGATTTCCAGGTGCCTTTCAAGCGCTCCTCCATCTCAACAACCAAATCGCGGATCTCTTCAGGACTGTTTTCTATCAATCTGATCCCTCTGGAATCATACTCAGATGTAGAAAGTGCAAATCCAACTCCACGATCGAAAATTTCTTTTAACGTGAGTTCCCTATTTTCGGTTGTGGAAACATGGTGCTTCGTGATACCGAGAAATTGTTTCCTGAAGGTGAACAAATATCCCAGCGGCACCAGATTCACATAGGCTATAGGCCGTCGGAAAATTAATGGAATGGCATCATAGCCTGTTCCCGTGGAGATGCAAAACGTACACTTTGCCCCAAGATACAAATCCATGAACTCGCTACGCATACCATTTGTTGCATAGTCAATTACTCTTGGATGTCTTGACCTCATAGCGTCATGAACCTTGGCGCCCATTCTAATCACAAAGTAGCCGCGATCTGCGAGTTCCTCACATGCGAGGACATAATTTTTAATGTCGGTGTCGCGGTAGTTATGATAATCCCAATTGCCCTCCGGCAGATGACTGCTCAGATAAGCACTATCACGCACAGTAATGCAAACAAAGGGAGCGTCTTGTTGGATGATACCCATGGAATGCATACCATGCTTGCCACGAATTTCTTCCTCGGGAGTAAAATGCAAATGGGGGGGAAACCGATCCAAAAGATTGAGAACATCCCTGTCATTTTGTATGTTGTTGCTGATTTCATGCGCCTCGCCATGGGGAATTAACCTGTTTGCCATGACAATTGGCGCCGACATCCAGTATGGCCAAACGTGCGGTAGCGCTCGTTTCCACATTTTTGCCAGTTCGTGATTGCATAGCGGCTTGTAGGCGAAGAAGAAGACATCTATATGTCTTTGCTTGGGAACATTAATTCCAGCATCCTTCTCGCAAAGGTATAGCTCTGTATTCGCTGCGAAATGGCCGATCTGCGAGCTGCTCATCCCACCAAAACGAATAAGGAGCCAAGGGCGAATCAAGCGGAGGAAAAATACTAAAGGGATAGCAATGACATTGGAAGGAGAGGAAAGGGCATATGAAAACGCACTAATGATTTTCCTGAAAAATCCTACCCATTCCCCCCACTTGAGCTTTGCGAGTTGATTGTTAAACGAATTTGCCACTTACTTATCGAAAATTAGGCACTACTTTAGCCCCACAACGATACATATTATGAGCCGCCCATTATTGCCAGTTTCCGTTTTCTATAGGACAGATATGCCCGATAGTTTTTCAACTGAATTCATTCGACAAGACTAATGAGTTCGGCAACAGTGAAGACTTTCATGGGTAGCACGGCACTGATGAGCAGCTTAAGCTGCGACAGTGTAATAGCTGGTGCTTTTTTCCCCCAGCCTTATCCTCATATGCCAGAGGAAAAAGTGGGCCAACATGCAGGTAATCATATGATGGCGCCACCCCGGAAATTTTCTGACCTCGTAATGGTCCATCCCCAGGTCCGTCTTTGCTTCTCCAAAGCACTGTTCGATGGCTCATCGTACTCCGGAAAGCCAGACGAAGGTCTTCAGCCGCGTGGATCGGAAAGAATCACCCGCTTCCTCATGAACTCATAGGTTATAGGCCCTTTCGTTCCCTCGGAGACGGTACGGCGATACCAGAAGTAGTCGTTAGTCCTCCTGGCCAGTTTCTCGAAAGTGATCGGTTTATCTCCGTCTTCCGCAACCACCCGTCTCTTCCTTTCTTTTCCTTTGTAGCGATAGGTCTTTTCCATGACGCAGGGTCCCTGTACCCAGCAGAGCGTGTTCATTGGCAGAGAAACCATATAGACCACATTGGTAAGCTTTTCCACGGCAGATATAAACTCCGAACTGCCTCCATAAACTGTATCCGCTACAACATACCGAAATGGGAGGACATTTTTACTGATGATCCCTTCGAGCATCTCCACCGCCAGTTGTGGTTTGGTGCTAAAAGAAAGGTAAATGATCAGGCCATCGTCGCGGATATCGACGACATCATCTACCGCATCAACCTCGACTATGACGTGTTCATCTCTGCCGTGATATTTGGGAAAGATGAAATCGAAGAAGGTCCCATGTCGGAAGCACCGATATACAAGGCCATCCAGCGGGAGGGGGTCCCGATATGAGCGCGGATGAGAAGAAGAAGCTCCTTGCCCTGCACCGATTGCGTCAGTTTTTATCTTGCAACAAATAGGCGAAAGGGTGATTGTGGGGCCATTTCCAGCCGGCACCGCGGGGGAAAATAGGGGGTGATTTTCGGAGGCAAAACTTTTTGACCGTCGTCGATTCTACCTATGATTACAGGTACTTTACCTATGCCGGCGCGCCGGCATAGGTTCGCCGCGACGAGGGGTGAGCCCCCTCCCCTCCCCCCCTCCGGTCCGCTCAACGACGACAACATTCTCTCGGCAAGGGTGATTGTCCGTGCCCGATCAAGGAGGGGGGAGCGATCGCCGTCACGGCGCCACCAAAATGGCAACCGATAACAGACCCCTGTGATCGGTTACAAAGAAAGTTCATCGGGAAATTTGCGCTTTCTCCTACGCTCCGCGTAATCATCGCCAAACCACTTCTCCGGAATGAACAGGCGAGTATCCAGCATACAGTATCCTTGCCGGGAAGCATAGGCAGCAAAAACTCCAACCTGGCAGTTCTCCACTTTGCCGACATTTCCACAGTATTGCCGGGCAACCCCCGCGGAATCACCACCCTTTTTGACAAACCCCAATTCATCAAATACAAGGACTCCTTTTTTCTCCTACGCAAACATAATTTCAAGATCATTCCAAAAACTTACATGCAAATCCCTAACCGGACATCACTGAAAATTAGTAAGAATATATTGCAGTATTTGCAGCATAAAGCATGCCACAGTTATAATTTTTCATACCGGTATTGAAACAAATAAACTTATTATCATTCAAAATTTTAGTAATAAAATTGGAGTCATCTGTACTGTGTGTTTCAACAATAAATCCATCTATTTTTTCTAACAATTTTGAATCATTCAGTCTATTGAATATTTTTTTTTCATATCCTTCGCAGTCGATTTTTATTATTATGCCGCAATTTTTAAAATCATCATCGTTCTTTGTTAATTCATTTAATTCATTTGCAATATCTTTAATTTTTATATTTGTTTTCATAAAATTGTCATCGTTGATATGTTTATTTTTAAAATCAAAGTTTTTTTCTTCGATAGTGCTCATACTGCTGCTAAATTTTTGTGAATACTCAAGAGTTAATTCTTTGGATATATCACCTAGCCCATAATTATTAGGAATTATTTTATTTTTTAATTCCGGGTTTAAGTCAAAATTATATAAAGCTTTTTTATAAGTATTATTAAATGGCTCATATGCGTAAATTTTTTGAACATTTGGCATATTGGCGAAAAACAGAGATGCACTGCCTATATGCATTCCAATATCTACTATAATTATTTTATTTTTAAAATGCTGGAATTTATATATTCCTTCTTCAAAAACTTCATTTATAGCACAGCGATCGAAAAATGACATACACGAAATTTTAATATTTTCATAATTTAATAAAATCTCTGATCCATTTTCGTTCGAAATAGTTTTATCATAATCAAGAAGATTTTTAATCTTATTTTCTTCGATTCCGACATTAATAAGCTTCTTTTTAATGTTTTCATACTGGCTCGTAGCATTAAAAACTAAATCATAATCAAATGATGTAATATCGTTAAAGCTGATGATTTTATATCCGTCAATATAACTTCCTATTCTTGCCGGATTATCTTCTATAAAAGCTAAAATTCGATAATTATTGTTCAGTTGTTTTCTCATTGACATATATATGTTTCCAGCACCGTAAATGATTATTTTAGTCATTTTTTAAACCTCTTTAATCCAGTGCATCCGGAGGATGCGTTTTTATAGTTGAAAAAAATGGACACACCCCCATAAGGAAATTTGCTGAAGATTTCCGTTACAAAAGGGGGAGCATGTCCACGAGTCTCTTGTGCCACCGTTTTAGTTTGGTTGGCTACGACTATATCCACAGTAGATACCAGGGAGGGGCCATCCTCTTTTTCGCCAAGCGGAAAAGAGGAAAGCTTCGATCCCCGGAGTGTCGGAGCCGCGATGTTATTCTTCGGGGCAAACTTTCCAGGCGATTCCGGATAGTTCCTATCGGATCGAAGCGGGTCTTCTTGGATTATGAGGTTCAGCGGCTTGAACTCAAATTTTCCATTGGAAAGTTCACGGGTCCATGATTCATGGCGCGACGCCCCTGGGTCATGGGCCAACGGGTCGCATGGCGAAGGCGACATAATGAAAGCGATGAAGAATTTCTGATGGTTTCCTTGGGGCAGCATCCGGAAATCCTTGCGGCCGCCATCTGCGGCGCCGCCGCGAAAGCACGGAAACCTCCGGATGGAAAATTTGGGTTGAATGTCGGCGTTGTGGAAAGATCCGGCAGGAGAAACTCGGATTTGCCGATCCCCCCGATTTTCCTATAGCCAAGCTTATGAACGATATGCTCTGGAGTTGTCGAGACATATGACCATTCAGGATGTGGCCCGGCATCTGAATATCTCTTGGGACACGATCAAGGATATCCAGAAGCGGGATTTGACCAAGCGTTTTCGAGGCCGTGCCTGAAAAATGTCAAGCGGATCGCCATTGATGAGATCTCGGTGCGCAAGGGGCATCGTTATCTGACGGTGGTTCTGGACATAGACACAGGGACGGTGATTTTCGTTGGTGACGGCAAAGGAGGTGACGCCCTTGATCCCTTCTGGCAGAGGCTCAGAAGTGCCAGGGCAAAGGTGAAAGCCGTGGCCATGGATATGTCGTCGGCATACATCAGCGCCGTTCTTGACCATCTTCCCGACGCGACGATTGTGTTTGACCATTTTAATGTCATCAAGCTTTTCAATTACATACTATCCGATCTCCGGAGAGACCTTTACCGAGAAACCACGGAAAGCCTCCACAAGGCTGTCCTGAAAGGAACCCGATGGCTCCTTCTGAAGAATCCCGAGAACCTCATTCCTGACAAGAAAGAGTAAGAACGCCTGGTGGAAGCCCTGAAGCTCAACGAACCTCTTACATGCGCTTACCAACTCGAGGAAGACCTCCGTCAGGTCTTGGCGCAACCCAGCAAGGAGATTGCTGAAAGGGTCTTCACCGACTGGATCAAAAGAGCACAGGAAACGGGAATCAAAATGCTCAAAACATTCGCAAAGACCTTGACTGCCTACAAATCAGGAATCCTCGCTTACTACGATTATCCTATCTCGTCAGGACCCTTGGAAGGCACAAAAAAAATCAAAACCATAAAACGAACTGCCTATGGCTTCAGAGACATGGAGTTCTTCAAACTCAAAATCATGGCACTTCATGAAACCAAGTACGCTTTAGTCGGATGAACCTTGTTTCTTGCGGCGGGTGGAAAAGACGTCAGGCAATTCGTCCAACAATCGTTGCCACCACTGGCGGATCTGGTTAGGATGGACGCCATATTCGCTTGAAAGCTGGGCCATGGTTTTCTTCCCTTTCACGGCTTCAAGGGCGACTCTGGCCTTGAAGGCGCCATCATGGTTCCTTCGCATGCTCTTTGCCATTCTCTCTCCTTCGCGGTTATGGCAGACTAGCATGCACCTTATTACCCATTACCCTGCCCAGTTTTTGGGGAGTAGTATAGTTACAACATAGTTTCCGGAAGGTGGAATTAAAACCTCTTTCAGGCACCTGTCGACAAAAGCGAGTACGGTGACGGCATTCCCTTCAGCTAATGCTCAGATAAAATTGATGTGCTCGGGTTGGATTGAATCATCCGGCATATGATATTCGGCACCTTCTTGACGGAGGTCCCAAAGGAATTCATTTACCTTGTGCTGCAAACAAAGTGTGCCACAATGATATTGCGGGTTAAAGCGATCGGAAGCAATCATAGCCATCACTTCCCAGTAACGGTCACTTTGCCATATTTCCCTGAAAGACTTTTCCGCAAGGTTTCCGATATGGAAATCCTTGTATCTACTGTTGAAAAGCATCCCACAAGGGGCCACAAGGCCGGATCCAGAAAACTGGGCAATGAAAGGCGGGCCATAGCAGCGGTCATAGCGGCGCTTACCACCGCTGAGGATCTTAGACCACTTTACCTTCACCAGATAATTATCCGTCGAGTGATCTTCCGCTTCTTTCAAAATATCAACCATGTCTTCATATTTTCTGTAATCTACCCCTAGGGTGCCGTTTTCGTCATCACTACAATGCTTGATAACAAAGTAATCCACCCCCAAATCGTTTCCCAGGATCGCCAAAGGAATGATTTGATCTGCAAACTCGGGCATGAGGACCATCTGGAGGCCAATTGTCACATCAAGTTGTTGTGTTCGCTTGAGTCGGACACTCTCTTTGATTATTTCAATCACTTTTGATAGGCATTGCTCACGGCAGCCGTGGATTGCTGCGTATCTGGCGGCATCGGCCGCCGAAATATTGTAGCGGATATAGGTCAGGGCGGGCAGTATCTCCTCGAGTCGGTCCTTCTGGAGCAGATACCCGTTGGTACCCAGGGCCATATCTAGGCCATTTGCCCTGCCCCGTCCGATCGCCTCGTAGAGGTAAGGACTGCATGTGCTTTCTCCATCGCTGACGAAACTGACTGCCTTGACCCCGATTGCCGCTGCATCATCAAGGAATCTAAAGATCACATCCCGTGTCATCTTCATCTCATCGTTGGCCTGTAGTTGGCCGTAACAATATACGCAACGATAGGTGCAGCGGCGGGTCAAGGCACAGTCTATGGTAATGGGAGCAATCCGCTCACCAGCCAGCCAGGCCTCGACTCTATCCCGGTGCCAAGCCAGTTTATGTCCGTCCAGAATTAAATCGCCATGGCGTTCGTCCTTTGTCATATTTATACCCTTATATATCCTGCCTTCTCATCGGTTATCCACATGCCGACCATCTGGGGGAAATCCGCAGTTTCCCGCTCATATGGATCGAATACCTTCATCCCGATCAGATTCATGATCTTTTTATCATCCTCACCACAACAATGGGAATGGCCCAGAAATGAAAAATAATTGTTTACGCCGGTGGCGATAAATTTTACATTCAGACCCTGGAGAACCACGTCGTTGCGAATCTGTTCGAGCGCCCGGAAGGCAAGAAAATTGACTATTGAATAAACAACGGGCAGCAAACCCGTCATGGCCATACCGGCGGCAATCCCCACTGTCGCCTGTTCCATCATCCCGACGTTTAGGATACGCTCCGGAAATTCCTCACGAAAGACGTCTGTAACTCCGAATCCCATATCGCATACCAGCAGATAAATCCTTTTATCCGTTCTGGCAAATGGCAGCAGTGCATCGACCACAGCGCCCCGATAATTATTCGGATTAAGCTTGTTCATAACGATTGCCTTCCTTCATTTCCCCTTCCGTGGGCAAACGAAAATGGAACTTTGGAACATTCTCCATACATTTCATTCCATATCCCTTGATTGTACGGGCAGCCAGTACCTGAGGAACATGCATCGTCTCCCGCCTTCCCAGCCAACTACGCAGAATCCCATTCATCGCCTTCAGGGAGTGGCCATCGCAGCTCTTGACTTCACAACCAAAGGCCTTCATCTTTCTTTGGATATCATCTTTCCGGCCCTTAACCGTCAGGATATTCTCCAAAAAATCCATGGCCTGGAGCCTGTTGGCGTCCACGATTACGGTGAGATTAGATAGCTCATGCTTCACGGCAAACTGCAGGGCCTCCCAGTTCGATCCTTCCTGAAGTTCTCCATCGCCAAGAACACAGTAAACCCGCCATTGCAAGCCTTGTAGTTTTGCCCCATAGGCAAGACCCACAGCCTGGGGCAGCCCGTGCCCGAGAGATCCGCACCCCGCCTCAAGACCATGCGTAACGCTTCTTTCCACGCAGCCGGCAAGAAAACTGTCTCGGTAAAAGTTTTCCCAGGCTGCCCTTTCCAAATAACCGATGTCGGCAAGGATGGCGTACAGGGCATAACAACCGTGCGCCTTGGAAAAAACGAGGCGGTCCCGGTGTTCCCATTGCGGGTCCTGGGACCTTTTCATGATGCGGTAATACAAAACCGTCAGGATATCGACGCAGGACAGAGACGGGGCGATATGCCCAGCTCCGTTTCTCACCGCCACTTCAAGGACATCCTTTCTTATCTCATTGGCCTTTACAGCAAGTTCTTTAATAGCTAAGGGCCGCGGTGTCCGATGTTCCATGTATGTTATTTCCCCCTATAAAAAACACGTATCTTTTGGGCTACATAATGAATCTGAGCTTCCGACAGGCCCTGATGAACAGGAAGACTCAATATTCTATCCGCCTGGGCTTCGCAAGTGGGAAAATCCCCCTTTCGGCAGCCCAGAGACTGCGCAGCCGGCTGCATATGGATTGGGACAGGATAATGCACCCGGGTGCCGATGCCGTTTCTTTCGAGAAACGCCTGCAAATCATCCCTCTTTTCCACCTGGACAACAAAGGTGTGATATACACAGTATTCGTAAGAAAGCTCCCAAGGCATGACAGCTACATTCTTCAACAACGATCTGTATATTTCGGCGTTGTCCCTTCTTTTTTCGTTCCATGCGTCCAGATATTTCAGTTTCAGCAGGAGCATTGCTGCCTGTAGGGAATCCAGCCGTGAATTGTAACCCCACATGACCGTCTCATCACGATTGACCAGCCCGAAATTCCGAAGAAGACGGAGTTTTTCGTAAATCTCCCGATCATTCGTCGTGATGACGCCGCCATCGCCACATGCATTCAAGGTTTTCAGAGGATGAAGGCTGAAACAACCGACATGGCCCAAGGAGCCAGTCCGCTTTTGACCATAGGATGCTCCCGCAGCTTGGGCGGCGTCCTCGATGACGTAAATACCCTTGCGGGCAGCGATATTCATGATTGCATCCATATCAGCCGGCCGGCCCGTCAAGTGGACCGGTATAATCGCTTTAGTTTTCGCTGTAATCGCTGTCGGCAGCAGGGAGGGATCAATGTTATAATCTTCCCGGACATCTACAAATACTGGCCGGGCACCGACAGCGATTATGACGGATGCCGTGGCAATAAAGGAATTCGGCGCCGTAATCACCTCATCGCCAGGTCCCACACCCAGGGCTTTGAGACTCAGGAACAACGCGTCCGTGCCGGAATTGACACCCACGGCATAGTCAACCCCGCAATACTCAGCAAACTGTTTTTCGAAGGTCTCAAGTTCTTGTCCCAGGACAAAATTGCCATGTTCGAGCACTGTTTCCACGGCGGACATGAGTTCTTTCTTCAATGCCCTGCTCTGGGCGCCGATATCCACATAAGGGATCTTCATTCTTTCCTTTCCGTGTATCGCCTGGATCAGGCCATTTCTCTCCGGTAAAACGAAACCAGGGTTTCGATTGTATATTCCACCTCTTCGTCCGTCAAATAGGGATGGGCCGGCAAGGTTATAATTGTTCGGCAATCCCGTTCAGTCCGAGGGAAATCACCCGGCTTGTATCCCAAATAATTACAGCACTTTTGATAAGGCAAAGGAATGGGATAATGTATTTTTGTTTCCACACCCTTTTCCTGACAGTATCTCAGTAGGGCGTCCCGATTCTCTCCCCTAATCATATATAGATGATAGACATGGCGTATATACGCATGCCTTGGGGGAACCTGAATCTGGGAAATATTCGAAAAGACTCGGTCATATGTCTCCGCGATGGCAATGCGTCTGTCCGTACAAGCCTTGACATCGGGGAGGAGTCGCAGGGCCACGACGGCCTGCAGGGTATCAAGACGGCTATTGTATCCGAACAGATCCGCCTCGTCCCGAGACTTCAACCCGTAGTTTCTCTGCATACGCAGCTTTTCGTTCAACCGGTCGTCATTCGTGACAATCATCCCACCATCAGACCATACATTAAGATTCTTGAGGGGATGGAAACTGAAGGCCCCTGCGGCGCCGAACGTTCCGGCGTGTTTTCCCCGGTAGGAAGCATTGATGGCCGTACATGAATCCTCCAGCACTACGAGACCATGGCGGACGGCAATTGCCATGATCTCGTCCATATCCGGAGCGTTGCCCGTGAACCAAACCGGCATTATCGCCTTGGTCCGTTTTGTTATCGCCCTTTCGATCAATGCGGTATCAATGGTGAATTCATCATTTACATCCACGAACACCGGCTTGGCTCCAGCCGCGACAATAGCCGCAGCCGTGGCGATGAAGGTTTCGGCGCAGGTTATTACCTCGTCTCCAGGACCGATTCCCAAGGCTTTCAAACTCAGGAAAAGGGCATCCGTACCGGAATTTACGCCGATGGCGTGTTTGACGCCGATAAAAGATGCGAATTCTCGTTCAAATTCTTCTCCTTTTTTCCCCAAAGTGAAATCTCCGGTCTGGACAAACTCCTTTATGTCAGCCAAGATTAGATCGAGAATTTGTTCCTTCTCCCCTTGTAAACCTGCTTTGAACTGCCTGTCCAAATAGGAAAATGGCACCCGCATGGGAACATCCCTCACTTAAGTTTTATCCGCTGCATGGTCTTGATATTGTAATACCGGGGATCCGTCATGGGGTTTGGAATCCTTCCGGCCTGAAAAGAGGCCACGAGATCATGGATCGCCTCTTCCACGCTGTGTTGCGCCACGAAGCCGAGTTCGTTTTTGATCTTCGCCGAGGAGACATGATACGAACGGTTATCGTCCGTCGGCGTCGTGACAATATCTATATCGTCGCCCAGGACCCCGCGGACCTTTTCGGCAATTTCCGACACTGTAAAGTTGTCGTAACCGACGTTGAATATCTTTCCGTCAATCGCCTCGTCCGGGCACTCCAAAGTCTTTATATAGGCCTGGGCCATGTCCTCGATGTGGATGTTAGGCCGCATCTGCTGGCCCCCAAAGACGGTGATCCGCCGATTGTTCACCGCATGGTTGGTAAGGATGTTGACCGTCAGATCCAATCGCAGCCGGGGGGAATAACCACAGACCGTCGAAGGACGCAGGATGAGGACGACAAACCCGGGAGACCGTTTCTCCAGCAGGACCTCCTCGCAAAGGGCCTTGTATTTGGAGTAATCGGTCAAGGGCTGCAGCGGGAGGTCTTCCGTGACATTCTCTTCCTCCTTGATCCCGTAAACGCTGGATGACGAGGCATAAATGAATCTCGTCACCCCGCTCGCCTTGGCGATATCCACCAGAGGGGCAAAGGCGTCGTAGTTTATCGACTTGCCCAGGGCCGGATCCAACTCGAAACTGGGATCATTGGAGATGCAGGCCAGATGGATGACCGCATCGCAACCGGGCAGTGATTCTCTCAACAGTTCCTGATCGCGAATGTCGCCCCGGATCAGCTCCAGTGCGGGATCGCTGTTTACATTTCGGAAGACATCCTCACCGTAAATAAAAAGATCGAGGACACGCACCTCGTAGCCCCGCGCCAATAGCTTGGGAACCAGGACCGCCCCCACATACCCGGCCCCGCCGGTAACCAATATTCTGTTTATCGCCACCTCGTTCACCTCTTCACTGTAAATATTTAAACCAGTCCCTGGTCGCTTCGGCAATCTTTTCTCTATCCCATAGCGGCGCGTCTTTCCAATCCTCGATGAGGGCAAGCATCCGTGCCACCCCTTCTTCAAAGGCGACTCTCGGCTGCCATCCCAGGCGCGTTTTGATTTTGTTGATATCGGCATAGGTGCAATCAGGCTCGCCGGGGCGTTTGGGGATAAAAATCTTCTCTCCCCCCAATAGCTCCACCAGGCGATTCACGCTGTAGGTGTTATCGGAGCCGACATTGAAAATCTCCCCGGAGACATTCGAAGCGGCGGCCACGAGAAAGGCCCGGGCGACATCGGTCACAAAGGTAAAATCCCTGGTCTGATTTCCGTCGCCAACGATCGTGAAGGGTTTCCCGGACAGTTTCTGCTTCAGAAAGACTCCGAATACCGCCCCGTAAGTCCCAGTCGTCCTGCTCCGTGGCCCGTAAACATTGAACAGGCGAAGAGAAACCGCCGGCAATTTATATACCTGCGCCCAATGCATCACAAGCTGCTCACCCAGGTATTTCGTCAAGCCATAAGGATGACGGGGAAGACAGGGATAGTCCTCAGGTGTGGGGACCTGCTCCGCGATGCCGTAGCAGGTGGAACTGGCGGTATAGACAAAGCGCCTTGCGCCGACCCGGCGTGTGTATTCCAACATCAGAAAGGTTCCGGAGACATTGACCCGAAAATACTCGTCGGGCTTTTCAATGGAGGGCACCAGATCCGCCCGCCCGGCGATGTGAAACACCCAGTCCGCCGCCGGCAGGTCCGCGATAACCCGTGGATCAGCGATATCCGCCTCGATCCAGGCGAAGCCCCGGTGTCTTCGTGCGCCTTCGAGATTGGCCAGCCGACCCGTGGAAAGATCGTCCACGGCGACCACGTCATGTCCTTCCGCCAATAACAGATCCGTCAGGTGGCTACCGATGAAGCCGGCGGCGCCGGTAACAAGACATTTCATAATGAAGACCTCACAAATGGCATTAAATATCCGTCGTCTCCCCTTCCAGAGACAGGCGGCGATGAAGCCACTGCATGACCATGTGCCCGACCACCAACTGCAAGTCTTCCGCAACCTGCATATCGTTGACCGGCACGTGGACGGCATCCTCGGCTATCTCAAGGCACCGGCCGCCGTCATATCCCAGCACGGCGAAGGTTATCATCCCCAGCTCTTTCGCCTTTTCAATGGCCCGAACGACGTTCGGGGAGTTGCCGCTACCGGAGAGGGCGATGAGGATATCGTTTCGTTGCGCAAGAACGCCCAATTGATAGGAAAAGATTTCTGCATAGGACAGGTCGTTGGCCAGGCAGGTCAGCACGGATTGATTCGCCGTCAGGGCATGAACCCGGATCGCCTTACGGCGCCCCTTGCTGACGCCATAGAGGAAATCGTTTGCCATGTGCATGGCGTTCACGGCGCTACCGCCATTGCCACAAATAAAAACCTGCCTTTTCGCCTTCCATGTCTCCCAGAGGGCATCGGCCAGTCGACAGAGCTTCGCCAAGTCGAGGTTCCGGATCGATCGTTCCAGCCTCTCTCGATAATCATGATAAAGCTCGATCTGGCCCATACTTTCTTCTCCATTGTGGAAATTCCCGGCAGGCCGAGGCATAGCTTTCCGGGTTGCCGATATCCCGATGATAAACATCGTTGTGAAACACCCAGATGCGCCCCAGATAATGGGGTATTACTTCGGTGCTGAAATCTATATATTCTTTTCCTAAACTTTCCAGGTAGGCGAATAGGGACGGTTCGAGGATATACACGGCGCCGTTGGCCAGATCGCCGGGGGGGTGGGGAACCTTTTCATGAAAGGCCCGTACGCAACCACGCACGTCTCTTTCAATGATTCCGCAAGTGTGCGGTGTGGGGCTATGGAAGGTCATCATGGTGATCTCGCATCCCGGCGGACGATGGCTATGGCTGTCCATGAATGTCCCCACGTCGAACAGGGAGAGATTGTCGGCGTGAACCAGCATCAGCGGCTCCGAACCGAAGAATCCCCTGTTTTTCAGTAGGGTCCCTCCCGTTCCGAGCAGTTTTTCCTCGTAAACTGTGGTCACGATCTTACTGTAGGGGCTCCGGTCAATATACCGCTTCACTTTATCGCTGTGGTGATGGATATTGACCAGCAAAGGCGACACCCCCGCCGCGGACAACATGGCCAACCAGTATTCCAGCAGGGGCTTCCCATCGATGGGGATCAGACATTTGGGGATGTCCCTCGTCAGCGGCCGTAGGCGCGTGCCAAGACCAGCAGCCAAAAGCAGCGCCCGCATCAGATTCCCCCCTCTCCGTTGATCTCCATTTTTAGATCAAGGGGGCTAAGAGGGATGTTGCCGATTCTCCCCACCTGACAGGCCGCCGCCAATGAACCAAGATAAGAACTCTTCCAGATGTCGGCGCCAGCCGCCATGGACATGGCCGTGCAGGTCAAAAAGGAATCGCCGGCGCCGGAGACGTCCTTGGGTGCCGTGTTGAAGGCGGGGAGGCGATCCGTCAGCCATTCGATCTCCCCCGTACCTTCCGCATGAATCAGGACACCTTCCTCGGCGAGGGTGACGATAACATTATCCGCCCGCCCCTTTCGTCTCAGTTTCTCCGCGAGAATAACCAATCCGGATTCAAAATCATGGACGGCAAAGCGCGCCTCCCGCTCCGTGGGGGTGACCAGCGCCATCCCCTGGAAGCGCGACACATCACCGACCTGTGATGATGATTGACTGTCGGCGACCATCATGACCCCTTTTTCGGCGCCCAGGGATACAATACGCTCTACAAGTTCCTGCGGCAGACAGCCGTAGTTGAAATCCGCGAAGATGATCAGGTCTGCGTCATCGGCAACCTCTCTGAATTCCCTAAAAAACATTTCCCTGATCTCTGCGCTAATGGCGTGCTGCCGGAGGTGGCTCACCCGTAACAATGTCTTCTGGCGGGCGCGAAAGCGCTGTTTCAGCGTGGTGGGACGGCTTTCGTCCCGAAACAAGTGGGCGTGCGCCCCTTGGGCTCTCATCCGCCCATGGATGTAATCGGCGGGGTCATCGGCACCGACCACGGAAAGGAAATGGACATCGGCGCCTAATCCCCGAGCATGGAGGGCGACGATGCCGGCTCCGCCGATGTATCTTTCCCGAGCCACGGGTGTAACCACAATCGTGGGATCTTCCTGAGACATCCCCAAGGCATCGCAGGTGACATATTCGTCCACGATCGCATCTCCTAAAACACAGACCTTAAGATTGCGCATCTTGTCTGTGATTGCCACCAGGTCTTGGAAAGTGAAACTGTGCCGCTGGGGATAATCGGCAGGTTTCTTTATGGAGGATACGGATACCTCTTTCCATTCCGTATTCATCAAGTCGACGGACGAGAAGCTGATCTCGCCGGAGCCGAAGATCAGCTTGCCGCCGTATTTTCTAAGGGCATTCTTCTCCGGGTTTTCTCTATCTTCGTGTTCCTTTCCTTTAACTACATACGCCGGCTGGAGCTTTTCAATAAAGTCTGCTACCGCATCGTGAAGAATAAACGAATAATCGACCCAGGTAATGGCCTGAATACTTTCCAACCTCAACTTCTCATCTATAAACGATCCGGGGAAACTGTTATCGAGCACGGCTACTACTAAATAGTCACCGCATTCTTTGGCAAATCTGAGCAAACGCAAATGTCCCGGATGGATTATATTAAAGCTTCCCGAAACGAAGACAATCTTTTTCGATCCAGAGGATTTCTTTCTTATGTATTTTACAATTTTATCTGTTTCTGCCGTCATATATTACTTAATATATATTTCATTTCCAACATCAGCTTGCGCTTTTTCATAATCCACTACCTGCCCGATGTCCAGCCAATATTCAATAATTGGGAAGCTGGCGACAATTCGTGCCGCATCAAGTAACCACTGAATCAAATCGGTCATGTTGAAATGTTTGCCATTGGGGATGAACCGGAATACTGACGGTTCCAATAAATAGACACCGGCATTGACCAGAAGATTTATTTCTGGTTTCTCTTTCAAGGAGCACACTTTAGCCCCCGTGCACTCTATCACCCCATAGGGAACTTTTATATCATATTGCCTCACCGCTACTGTCATATCAGCACGCTGCTCCTGGTGAAACAGCAGCATTGCCCGGAAATCAACCTGGGTGAGGACATCTCCGTTGATGACCAGCATAGTTTCCGTAGGTTCATCGATCAATCCCAATGCGCCACCAGTTCCAAGCGGTTTTTCTTCATTGACATAGTTCAATGAGACCCCAAAACTGCTACCATCTCCAAAATGTTCGGAAATTTTCTCTGGTTTATAATGGGTGGTCACATTTACGCGCCGGATGCCGACTTGCCGCAATTTCTCAATGACTAATTCCATTAACGGCTTCCCACCCACGGGGAGCATAGGTTTAGGCAAATCTTCCGTAAGCGGACGCAGTCTCGTTCCCAACCCACCCGCCATGATTACCGCCTGCACCGGTAAATCCTGCTTGGGGATCAGGTCATCCAACATTACCAGATCGATTATTCTACCGTTTCTGTCAACTATCGGTATCTGTCGGAGGACATGGTGCTGCATCAACCCGATCAGATGTTTCCGATCGGCCTCTGGAAAGGCCGTTATGGGCTTTGGATATTGCGAGCCGGCTTTCTTCTCCAGAAGCGCGCTTACCGGAGCATTGAGATCAGTGCCAGCGAGCACTGCCCTCCGCACATCGCCATCGGTTATCGTACCGATCAAATGATCTTCCTTATCCACCACAAGTGCGATGCCAGAACCACCTCGATCCACACATGACATCGCCGCCCGTATCGTCTGCACGGGACTTACGAAAAGAGATTTCAATAGCTTCTTGTCCATATATGTATCAATTATCTTCCCACACAGGTGTTTTCAGCACCCATTCCCCAAAAGTATTTTTATAAAATAATTCAGTGTTGTAGAGTTTATCTACCACTTGCCAAAATTCTGTCTCGCTGTATCCAAGAAACTGGCAGAAATCCCTGACGGCATGTACATCCAACCTGTGGTCGTGATTTTTAACCAAACTCTTTGCCTCTTCCCGGGTCAGCAATCCATAACGGACGAGGCGTGATGCATAGTCAGTAGCCGAGGCGTGACCGAACTTGGGATATTTTAACCACGGATGAATCAGGTAGGCACGGCTTTCCACCTGATCATACTGTTCGATATGATGGGTCCTTTCCCATTCGTGGATCAAGTCATGAAAACCTCTGCTTTTAGCGAATATATAATTGCGGTAACTGTTCCAAGGGATAAAATAACTAAGATATATTGGATTCAGTTCCGCTAAGGCAGACGACAAGGGGGCATCGAAAAACACCAGGTCCTTTTTCGACACCTCCTCTCCCAAAATGTCCTCCATTGGGATGCCAGATGCCACGCCATTTTCGATCTGCTCCATAGCTGAAAATGTTTCCTTTTTTTGATCTCCACCATATTCGTAGCTGATGTTTTCACCGTAAACGAGCAGTGGCGTCCTAAATTTAACCGCCATATGCAGAGGATAGGTATAGATGTAACGATCAATAAAATATGTCGGTTTCCCATATTTTTCGAATGTTTTCCGCATAATGGCCTTTTGGGCTTTAATGTTTGGTTTCATGCTTATAATATCGCACCCGAAAGCTTCCGAAATATTCTTCAGGTTATGAATGCCTGCTTCGGTCATGGGAAAGTTGTCCTCTACGGTCACCAATACTGGATTCATTCCCATTAGCTCCTTTATGACATGGACCTGGAAATGACTATCCTTGCCGCCACTAACGGCAATCATGCAATCATGCCCATGTTCCCCGTTGCTGCCCCTATATTTATCGCATAATGACTTAAGTTCTTTGTAACGCTCGTCATAATCGACTTTTTTCCTGTTTTCGTAGGCTGTGCAGGCGGCACAAACGCCCTCATTATCAAAGACTATGCCAGGGCGAGTATCGGGCATAACACATCGCTTGCAAAATCTCATTTTACACCTCCGATATTCTCATAACTTTTCAAATATCAATACTTTTCAAACATCTTCCGTGAATGGTTTCTCAAAGCATACGAAAACTTATGAAAACGCCTTCCGAAATGGACGAGCCGGGCAACCCGTCACGGTCTCTCCGTCTGGCACATCTCTGGTTACGACCGCGCCGGCGCCGACAATTGCATAATCTCCCACATTGATGCATTGTCGGACGGAGGCGCCCAACCCGACATGAGCACAGACGCCAACATGTACCCCACCCCCCAATTTCGCCCCGGTGGCTATGTGTGCGTGTTCCCCAATTATGCAATCGTGTTCCACAATAGCTCCGCTATTGATAATAACGTTGCGCCCCAATACGGCGCCTGGATTGATGATCGCGCCGGAGAGAATTTGGCATCCAGATCCCACCGTTGCCCAGGAAGAGACGATAGCTGTCGGATGGATTATAGTCATTGGCTCAAGTCCCTTATGTATCCCGAAATGGAAGAGGCGCTGCCTTCTTCCATTGTCGCCAATGCCACCTATGCCCAAAACAAAATAACGCACGCCTCTCAAAGGCATTTCATCAATAAGCTCATCTCCTCCAAGCACCGATATATCGAGGATATTTTTCCCCCACTGACTCTTGTTCTTCTCTAATATGCCCTCGATGCGAACTCCGCCACGCAATGCAAGGCACTCGATCAACACCTTGGCGTGCCCCCCCCCTCCAATTATCACACATACGTCAGTCATTGGCTTTTTCCGCGAGACTAAGCCATTGGCAAATCACAAAAACGCTTCATTACCAAAGCTTTGTCAATCTTTACACTCTTGAGCCTCGCAACGATTCTTTCCGCCGCATGACCATCTCCATATGGATTGTTCAATCCTCTCAAGCCTTCACGAAAGGAAGGGGACAACCCTTTATCAATACCAGACAGGATATCCGAGCGGGAATAACCAACATCGATCACATTGGTTGCTTTCACGCGTCCATTTTGTCGCGTACCGATATTCACAACCGGTAGCGCAAATGACGGCGCCTCAATAATCCCACTGGAGGAATTGCCTATCATCAATGACGAATAACGCATCAAACTGAAGTATCCTTGAGTGCCAAGGTTCTCCATAACCATCACGTTTGGATGTTCCTTTTCATACTCGCCAATTTTACGGCGAATTACCGCATTTCCCGCATCCGCATTGGGCATGGTAAAAATCGTCGGCATACCGCTTATATGCAAAGCCGCCAACAGCTCATCAATTTGATATTCAACCTCATCTATTTCAAGCGTAGTTGGATGAAAGGTGACTAAAAGAGGTGGTCGTTTAAAACGTAACTTGTAACGCGCTTCGAGATCTTCCGGAGAAAAAAGAGACATGGAGCGCAAATTGTCCAAGCCTGGGGCGCCGCATACCGTTACCCGCCATCCTTCCTCCCCCATTTGTTCGACTCTCCTCGCATATTCCCGGGTGGACACAAAATGCAAGTGACTCATCTTCGTCATGGAGTGACGCAACGCATCATCAATAGCTCCTTCCGTCACCTCGCCGCCATGAATGTGAGCCACGGGAATCCGCATGGGAAGAGCCGCAACCACCGCGGCATACATCTCAAACCTGTCTCCCAAGACAACCAAAATGTCGGGACGGGATTCTACAAAGAATTGGGCATAGCTCATTATTCCCAACCCTATTGATTTTGCCATACCTTCAGGTGTATCTGACGCTAGCAGCATCTCCACCTTTGCCGTAATTTCGAAACCGTCGTTTGTTATCGTCTCCGCCGTCAAACCAAACCCTGGCGCAAGATGCATGCCGGAAACGATTAGAAGTAATTTCAAATCCGGATCTTCTTGAATCGCCTTGAGCACTGGCAGATAAATCCCATAATCCGAACGACCAACGCTCACCAAACCAATTTTTCTCATGTCAACATTTCCCAATCGAACATTGCGTCAGCCTCAATCGCCCCACGAACTTTTCTGCCCACGAGGCAGGGCATCATGGCAGGCGGCAGACCCGTACCGGGGCGCTTAATCGCAATATGCTCTTTGGTTAAAAGGGTGCCGGGCGGTATGTCGCAGGCGGCTACAAGACTGCGGCGCGCCACTTTCAAGACATTTTCCTCCCCTGGCATTGGCATTTTTCTTCCATTGCCCATAGCCGCTTCTATTGTCCTGATCCCCTTTACCAAACTCCTTAATTCATCCGGCTCCAGAGAAGACTCATGATCCGGACCGTCAAGCCTACGGTCCAGGGTGAAGTGCTTCTCTATGACGCACGCCCCCAAAGCTGCCGCCGCCAGAGAAACCTCAATGCCTAAAGTATGATCTGAATATCCAACCGGAATTTGAAAAGCCATCGACATGGTGTTCATGGCCTTTAGATTCACATCCTTGGGCGCTGCTGGATAATTCGACACACAATGCAATAAAATGATTTTTTTATTTTCACAAGAATATATTTCTTCCAGGGCCTTTTCGACCTCTCCCAAAAAAGACATGCCTGTTGACAAGATGATCGGCTTTCCCTTGCCAGCAATATGTCGTAATAATGGAAAATTGGTGATCTCACCGGATGAGATTTTGAAGGCCATCACTTGCTGGTCGTCCAAGAAATCTACGCTATCATGGTCAAAGGGAGTCGATAAAAACACTATCCTTTTTTTCCGGCAATAGGCATAAATTTCGCCAAATTCATTATAAGTAAGTTCTAATCGCTTTATCATCTCAAATTGAGATTCATTTTCCCCTGTTCTCCTTCGCTGGTATTCAGCTTTGTCCGCATTTCGCGCTACAAGCAAATCTGATTTAAAGGTTTGGAATTTAATTGCATCCACACCGGCCGCCACCGCGGCATCGACCAGTTTCAAGGCAAAATCGAGTCGTCCATTATGATTCACCCCGGCCTCCGCGATGATGAAGCAAGGTTGGCCGACACCGATGTGCCTATTTCCTATTTTGATCATTTTTTAAATAATCCTTCATGAGCAATTCCCCAATATGCCAATCCCATGGGGTATCTACGTCCATTGATCGTTCCTGAGGCATAACATAGGCAAAGGTTCCTTCTGGAATAAAAGTCTGATCCTTTAATAACGATTCCCGTTTATTCAGATATATTGCCCCATTCAATGCATA
This sequence comes from Pseudomonadota bacterium, assembly GCA_030057915.1. Classification (GTDB taxonomy): domain Bacteria; phylum Desulfobacterota; class Syntrophia; order Syntrophales; family UBA8958; genus UBA8958. The sequence continues at coordinate 6,547 of JASGUC010000004.1, read as the reverse complement.
GGCTTGTGGTAGATCCTGACGGCGTAGATAGCCGATGTCGGCACTCACAAAATCTGTCAATTGCCCATTATCCAGCATGCGTTTACATAAATAAGGATGGTGCTCGGCCTGTTGAACGCTTACTACCGCCGTTGCATTATGATCTTCAGCAATCATTATCGCCCGTTTTATGTCTTCCGTGGTTCGAAAAGGCGAAGTAGGCTGAAGCAGCATTAGATAATCCGGGAAGTATCCGGCTGCTTCCATCCAGCGCAACGCATGTGCGACCACATGGATATGAGGAGAATCATCTTTAGAAAGCTCGGCTGGGCGCATAAACGGAACCTCTATCCCCCACTGGCGTGCAACCGAGGCAATTTTTTCATCGTCCGTTGATACAATGATTCTATCCAGTGCAGGGCAGGCCTGAGCAACCTCCATGGTCCAGGCAATTAAGGGTTTCCCTGCAAAAAGCCTAATGTTCTTGCCCGGTATAGCCTTTGATCCGCCTCTTGCGGTAATGACGGCAACAACCTTGATCATACATTAGAACCTTGCTCTCTTGGAAATGTTAACAAGCCAGCCTTACAGCCATTCGGCAACTTCCAGGCAAAACCTTCCAAAAACCCCGCTCCAGCCTCCATATTGCCATCCCCGTGAACGGGTGAATCCAGTATTATGAAGAAGTTTCTGGATACCTGGTCAAGCCGGAAATGACAGAAAATGGCGTTTTTCAAAGGTTTCATCGCTGAAACGAGCGTAAAACCGGGATCACGTGAGCGGCGCCATTATTCCCCTAAAACAGCACTGCTCGGAATATTGATCAGCCTTGCCTCCAGGTCCTCCGCCCCGGAAAGGTCCATACAGGGGCAATCCTGAAACATGGCCAGTTTATTCAACAACACCCAGGCGGGGCGGGTCATGATCCCCGCGTCATTGGTCTTTTCCAATAATTGGTTGCGTCGTGCGAGGCTGGCCTCATCGAGGAGCAGGGCATTCAGCCAGTAGTTGCTTTTGGCGTGAGGCGGCTCGCGGAAGAATCTCACCCCTGCCACGCCTGCAAAGGCCTGTTTATAGCGGGCGGCCAGCGCCCTTTTTTTCGCCAGGAATCCCGGGAGTTGCTCCATCTGCGCGCACCCGAGGGCGGCATTGATATTGGGCAGGCGGTAATTGTAACCGATGTGGTCGTGCCGATATTCCCAGCGATGGGGGATTTTTGCCGTCGTGGTCAAATGTTTTGCCAATTTCCCCAAGACCTCGTCATTGGTGATGATCGCACCGCCGCCGCCCGTGGTGATTGTCTTGTTGCCGTTAAAACTCAGTATGGAGAGTTTTCCCCAGTTTCCCGTGTGTTTCCCTTTGTAAAAGGAACCGAGCGATTCGGCTGCGTCTTCAATCATCTCCAATTTATACTCCCGGGAGATTTCCAGGAGCGGATCGAGATCGACGGGGTGACCAAAGGTGTGCATCGGGATGATGGCTTTGATCCGATTCCCGGTTTTTTTATTTTTGCATCCGCTGGTATCGGGCCGCGCTATTTCTTTTAAATATTCCTTCAGCTTTAGCGGAGCGATTCCCAGGGTTTTTTCCTCGCTGTCCACAAAATGAGGGATAGCCCCGCAATGTGCAACGGCGTTGGCAGTAGCCACAAAAGTGAGTGCGGGAATAAGCACTTCATCGCCTGCTTTTACGCCGACCACTTTCAGGGCAATTTGAAGCGCGGCCGTGCCATTGACCACCACCACGACTTTTCTGACGCCAGTGTAGTCCGCTATCATTTCTTCAAAGCGATCCACATATTTGCCCACATAGGAGACCCAAGTCGAATCAAGACAAGCTTTGATGTATTTCCATTCATTCCCGTTGAAGCAAGGCTCATGCAGAGCGACCGGCCCTTCATTTTTGGGGCGAATGACCGATTGGATAGCCGAAATGATTTTGTCAATGTCCGGTAGCGGCATTAGATGTTATATTCCCCGGGCTTGTATTGTTTGAGGTGTTCGTGATTCAGAAACCAATTGATGGTTTCCCGCAATCCTTTCTTGAAGCCTTCGTGCTGGCCGTAGGCTGGTTTCCATCCGGCCAGTTTTTTTGCCTTTGAATTATCCGCCCACAGCCTTTCCACTTCGCTGTTTTCGGGTCTGATCCGCTGTGCGTCCGTGTCAACCGTAATTTCCGTTTCCATCAATCCCGCAATCAATTTCACGGTATCGCCGACAGAGATTTCGTAATTGCTTCCGATGTTAATGACTTCCCCTGTGGTTTTATCGGATTCGGCAATAGCGATGAAACCGTTGACAGTATCCTTGATATAGTTGAAATCGCGTGTAGGATGGAGAGAGCCGAGCTTGATTTGTCTGATCCCGCTGGCGATTTGGGTAATAACCGTGGGAATGACGGCCCTTGCGGACTGCCGCGGCCCGTATGTATTGAAGGGACGGACAATGCTCACGGGCGTGCCAAAGGACAGAAAAAAGGACATGGCAATCTGATCCGCGCCGATTTTGCTGGCGGAATAAGGCGACTGGCCCTGTAGTGGGTGGTCTTCCGTAATCGGCACAAAACGGGCGGTCCCATAGACTTCGCTTGTGGAGGTGTGCAGCACTTTGGCTACGTCAAGCTCCCGCGCCGCCTGAACAACATTGAGCGTGCCCTTGATGTTTGTATCCACATAAGTATCGGGCGAGTGGTAGGAATACGGAATCCCGATCAAGGCCGCCAGATGGAAAACCACATCGCAGCCCTTCATGGCGGTCTTGACGCCGTGCGGATCGCGAATGTCACCCGAAAACACGTCGAGACTCTTTTTGATTTCCGGCTCTGAATGATCCAACCAACCCCACGAATTGAAGGAATTGTACCAGACAAAGGCCCGAACAGCAAAGCCACGACGAATCAGCTCTTCCGTAAGATGTGAACCGATAAACCCGCAGGCGCCTGTAACGAGAATCTTTTTATTTGCCAAACCCGTTTTGTTCATCCCTTTCACTAACGCTCATGCCCGTGGCAGGCACAAAAAATGAAAAATACATCGATAATACAGCATTCCCGCCTCCCTCGGAATGACGATGGAAGACCTTTGAAAAACCACCCTTTCCAATCGTCCCGACAAAAGCCCGGGGATCGTAACTCTCTGAAATCGCGGCATTCCGGCTTCGGTCGGAGCGACAGCGGATAGTCCCGAACGGCGTCTTTCGAAGCTCTCGACCCAAAACTGTCAGGCACGTATCTAAAGAATCCAATTGGTTACGTGCGACTTGATTGGAAGTGGATACGAAGACCAAGACCGCAACCGAGATGACGAAAAAGGCGGCAACGGCGGCAGGCAAATACGGCGCTGGAGACGGATATGACGACGGCGGCGGCCAAGGTTTCAACAACCTATGCCGGCGCGCCGGCATAGGTAAAGTACCTTAAATCATAGGCGGAATCGACGACGGTCAAAAAGTTTTGCCCTCCCGAATCTCGGGGATCGGGCGGCGCTTCCGGGAGGGATCCGCAAGGCCCCTCGGGCGGCGCTTCCCTGGGGGCTCAGCCGGGTCCCTCGGGCGGCGGCGAGGGTGCTAACTTTCCTGGGAGCTTCCGGGTGTTGGATCGCATCGACGAGGATGGGATGGGAGACCTTTGAAAAACTACAACTTCCCGCCGCCCCGGCATAATCCGGGGTCGGGAATATCTCGAAAACAGAGCCTTCCGTCTCTCGCCGGCATGGTGCCAGGAAATCGGAAACGGCGTTTTTCAAAGGTCTCGGATGGGTTTTCAGGGGGTGAAGATAGAGATTTTCCCACGCCTCGGCCCAGGGACTGTAACGACCGAAAGACAAATACATCCGCCGAGCATGAAAGCGTCCCAGCCTGCCGCCTGCCGGGCCTGTATAAAAGAAGCAAGTCCAGTCCGCGCCATTAACCGGCCCAAAACTGCCAGACACGTATCTAAAGAATCCAATTAGTTACGTGCGACTTACCTGAAAGAGCCTTGAATCGCCTCGCGGACAATAGGTAAACCCAGATTTTCCATTGGAGACCTTTGAAAAATGTCATTTCGAGGAGCGCGAGCGACGAGAAATCCTAATCAAGGAGCACGAGCCTGCCCAGATGTCATTTCGAAGGAGCGAAGCGACTGAGAAATCCTAAGATCCCTCATGGCATTCGGGACACGGATTTCACCCTTCGGTCGAACTGACAAAAATGGCGGTTATTCAAAGCCCTCGAAACGAAAACAATGACCTGCGAGGATCGCCGTCATGCAAGCCCTGGTTTTTCAAAGGCCTCCAAACATACAGCTCCGCCCTCTGGATTCCCAGCGGGTCCTTTTTTGCCAGCCCCTCCCGGTCAAGGATGCTCTCGGGAGGATCACTTGCGACTCTTTTGCGGGGGCGTTGACGCTCCCAACGCAAAGGAGACTATGGTCTCGCTTCCGTGTCCGTCCGGCTCTCTTCCTGAACCTCGAGGACGGAGATCTCCCGCCGCAATTCCCGAATTTCCCTCTCCAGACGATCATACTCCTCCAGCTTGCGCCTCAGGAAGTAATAGGTCGTCCGGGCCTTTTCCTCGATGCCGCTGGGGGTCAACTTGTAGAGGTAGGATATCTTGTTCGTGGCGCTCTTGAAGCTGTCCACCTTGACCAGTCCCTTCTCGATCAAGGCCTTGATGAGATAATTGACCTTGCCCAGAGAGATGCCGAGGCGGGAGGAAAGTTCCCGCTGGCTCAGGGATGGCTCCTCCTTGATGGTCTTGAGGATCTTCAGGACGTCTTCATTGTCCAGGGGCGACAATTCCGGGGACGGCAATTTTTCGGGGTTCTCCTTTTGCGTTCAACGTATGAACATGCGCGCTTCTAAAACAGAAAATGGCCAATGTCAAGATTTATTTCAACTGCCGCGGCCTGGGGTTTTCCTCGTTTTCCCGGGCGGCATCGGGGGAGAATCCGGGGAGGGGTCGTCGTTGATTACATCGCCTTTTGGTTAATTTTCCGAGGGTTTATTTGAACGAAGTTGTCCCATGGGGTTGCCTTGACGGGGCTTCAAGGACCCATTGAGATGACCGCCGATCAGGGCGGCATGGACGCCAAGCTTACGGCGGAGGCCCCGGGACCGCCCCAGCGTCGCGACGACGGCCAGGGAGGTGAGAAGCCCGTTCGCCAGGAGCCGGCCAAAGATCACCCCCCGGATCAGGGCATAATGGGCCGGGGAGCACCACTTCTTGAAGAACTGATACCGGGAGCGGTAGAACTCGATCCGCGACGGGACATCGGGGCCGATGCTCCGCCCCTGGAGGTGATAGATCCGCGCCGCCGGCACATGATAGACCCGCCAGCCCCCCCGGTGCATCCGGTAGGCCCAGTCCGTCTCCTCAAAAAAGAAGAAGTAGCGCTCATCGAACCAGCCGACGGCCTCCATGGCCTCCCCACGGACCATGAGACAGGCCCCCACCCCGGAGTCCACCGCCAGGGGGGCTTCATGGCGGTAGCGTTTGCTCGGATACCGCCGGGGCAGCAGGTATTCCAGGAGGGACATATTCGTCAGCAAGGTAAAAAACGTGGGAAAGGCAGCGATGGAATTCTGTTTGGAGCCGTCGGCGTTGAGGAGCTGGCCGCAGCACATCCCCGCGTCGGGCCGTCCTTCCATAAAGGCGTAAAGTTCCGCCACGGCGTTATCGGCAAGCACCGTGTCGGTGTTGAGCAGCAGGGCATAGCGGCCCCGCATGACGGCAAAGGCCTGGTTGTTCGCCGCGCCAAAGCCCCGGTTGACCTCATTGGCGATAACCCTGACCTCGGGATACTCCTCCCCGAGCATTCCGACGCTGCCGTCGGCGGATGCGTTATCGACGACGATGACCTCATAGGCCAGTCCATGAACCGTCCTGGCCACGGAATCCAGGCAGTCCGCCAGGAGCTTCCGGGTGTTCCAGTTGACGATGATTATCGACAGGTCCAATCGCCTCAACCGTATCTACCTTATCTACCGTCGCGCTGTTTGCCTTGGTCTCTCATCCCGCTTCCCCGCTCGTCCATTCTGAACCTCCCCACGGCTAAAGCCGGGGGGTTCTAAAGGCGAATCCGTTGGGGTCTCCCGGCTCTCGCATTGCCGCTACAGCATCCGGGCCATGACCAACGTCAAGCCTTCTTCGGCGGACGATCCGCTCTGACGGACAAGCCGTGGGAGGTCCTTCCGAACTCCCGCTCGCAGATTGCTCTATCAACCATCCCGCCCGCCTCAGCACAGGTTCCTGAGCTGTCCACATCTCTACGATAGGGTATAGATGGTGTTGGTTATCAACCACTTGACCCCATGCCTAAAGGCAGGGGCTTGCGCCGCTCTTTCGGTCAGATTACAAGCGAACTGTTAAAACCCCTCCGTCCTCTCCCGTTCCCGCCGTCCCAGCTCCGCCAGTTTTGCGTACTTGAAGAACTTGTTGACGGCGTCGGTAACGGCGAGGGTCAGCCCCGGCGGACCGTCGAGAAAGCCCCCGCGGAGGAGATAGCCCTGGAGGAAGGTCAGCCCGGCCCGGCCCACCGCCCCGGCCACCGTCGCCCGACGGCCGGCGGCATGGGCCTCCCGGGCCCCCAG
>JASGUC010000003.1 GCA_030057915.1 Pseudomonadota bacterium | reverse complement strand
CTCCTTCCTCTTCCTCTACCTGGGCTTCAAGATCGACCAGCACTTCGGCACGGCGCCCAATTTCATGTTCGGCCTGTTCTTCCTGGCCCTCTTCCTCTCCATCGGCCGACTCTACCAGGAGGCCTGGTTGAAACGCAAAGAGGTTTGAGAAGAAGCCCCGCCAAGACATAAAAGACACGTCGTTCAAAGATCTGTGTCCTAAATAAAAAGTCCCCTGATGAACCGGTCGTCAGGGGACTTTTGTTTGATGAAAATGGTTTTGGAAAGGCTCCGCCGGGGCATTTACATTCAAATACACTGGCGCCAATTGCAAAACTACCGGAAATTGCTTTTTGTTATTCCGCGCTTGATACGGAAGTCAGTAAATTCAATTGCTTCTTGAGTCCATCTTGCCTTGGGGCGGCCGATTTGACGAGTTTGGCAATTGATTCACTTACTCACAAATATAGTCCGCACATGGCGGCCTGTTCTTCAAAGGTCTCCAAATAGGCATCGTCCTTTGCGATCCTTCCTCCGGCGCCTTCCCCGGCGCCATCAGCCCTTGATGCAGCCCACTGGACGAAGGCGGGCCACCTTCCGGGCGAGTCCCGCCCGGTGGACGACAGCGACCACTTCCTCCAGGTTCTTGTAGGCCCCCGGCATCTCCTCGCTCAGGGTGCCACGACCGCTGGCCAGGACCGTTACCCCCAGATCCGCCATTTCCCGGGCTATCGCCCGTCCCTTGCCGGCCTTTAGGGCCTGGCGCCGGCTCATGACTCGACCGGCGCCATGGCAGGCGCTGGCAAAGGTCTCCTCGTAGGCCCGCGGCGCCCCCGCCAGGACATAGGAACCGGCGCCCATGTCGCCCGGAATGAGGACGGGTTGACCGACCCCGCTATACGCCGGGGGAAGGGCCGGATGGCCCGGCGGCAGGGCGCGGGTAGCCCCTTTGCGGTGAACGCACAGCCGTCTTTCCTGGCCGTCCATGGGGAAGGTTTCGAGTTTGGCGATATTGTGGCACACATCGTAGAGGAGTCGCATCCCCACCTCCCGGGGGCTCTTGTGCAACGACCTGGCAAAGGTTTCCCGGGTCCAGTGCATGAGGAGCTGGCGGTTGGCCCAGGCGTAGTTGGCCGCCGCCGCCATGGCGGCGTAGTAGTCTTGACCCCGCCGATCCCCCAGGAAGGAGCAGGCCAGTTGCCGATCCGGCAATGGAAATCCCAACTCCTTGACATGCTTGACCATCCTGGAGAGATAGTCGTCGCATACCTGGTATCCCAGCCCCCGGGAGCCGCTGTGGATCATCACCACGACTTGATGGAGTTCCAGGCCGAAGGCCGCGACCGCTTGCGGATCGAAGATCTCCTCCACCACCTCGATCTCCAGAAAATGATTCCCCGACCCCAGGGTGCCCAATTGGTCCCGGCCTCGTTCCAGGGCCCGGTCGCTCACCCGCTCCGGGTCGGCCCCGGCCATGCAGCCGCCGTCCTCGGTGGTTTCCAGGTCCGCCGGGGTCCCGTATCCCTGGCGCACCGCCCAGACCGCCCCTTCCTCGAGGACCTTTTTCACCTCTCTGACGGACAGTTTCAAATCACCGCTCGAGCCGACGCCGGAGGGGATATTCTGGAAGAGAGCCGTCACAAGTTCCCGCAGGCTTCCCCGTATCTCTTCGTAGGCAAGGCGGGTCGTCATCAGACGGCAGCCGCAGTTGATGTCGTAACCCACTCCGCCGGGGGAAATGATCCCGGTCTCCACGTCGAAGGCCGCCACCCCGCCGATGGGGAAGCCATATCCCCAGTGGACATCCGGCATCGCCAGGGAATATTTGACGATTCCCGGCAGATGGGCCACGTTGGCCACCTGTTTATGACTCTCGTCGCCCCCCATTTCCCGGAGGAGGCGCTCGCTGCTGTAAATGATCCCAGGGACCCGCATCCCCCCGGTCCGAGGCACTTCCCAACGACAATCGTCGATCTTCCTCAACATCGCCATCACCTCCCAAGGTCGTTTCGGCCCGCCCACCGACTTTCCCCGTTGCGGTTGCGGTCCCGGGTCTCTGACGCCCGCCGTTCATGCCGTGAGACCTTTGAAAAACGCCCTTTCCCGCGCCCCATCGTCATGCCGGCGCAAGTCGGAACAGGGTGTTTTCAGGTCGTTCCGAGCCCCGGCCTTTGTCGGGACGTAAGGGCGGCGTGGATTTTCAAAGCTCTCGCCGTATTCTTTTATGTTCGCCCGAACCCCGCGAACGTCAGAGACCGCTCGAGGAAGTCGGCGCGCTTCCGTCACCCATTGATCCGCTCCGGCGTCGAAAAGGCGTAAAGGGGACATTCACGACACCGGGGCTGCTTTCGGCAATAGTGTTTGCCGACATGAACGATCAGGGCGTGGTATTGATTGAACAAAGCGGCATCCGCGGGAAGGCGGTCCATAAAAAGACGCTGGATTTCCCCGTAGGAAGACCGGGCGGCGACAAGGCCATGGCGGCTCAGGATGCGACGGGTATAGGCGTCCACGACAAAGACCGGTTTGCCACCCCCATACAGGAGGATGCTGTCCGCCGTTTCGGCGCCGATGCCCTTGATCCCCAGCAACCTTTCCCGCAACATCGGGACATCCGCGGCGAACATGGTTTCCAGGGACCCGTCGAACTCGTCGCGAAGAAAGGCAAGGAAGGCTTTGAGGCGCTGGGCCTTGATATTGTAGTATCCGGAAGAGCGGATCATCAAGGCGAGTTCAGGCGTCGGGATAGCCTCCAGGGCCGCCGCGGAAAGAAGATCGCGTCGCCTGAGGAGGGCGATGGCCTTCTCGACGTTTTTCCAGGAGGTATTCTGGGTCAGGATCGCCCCGACAATGACCTCCAGAGGAGAATCGCCGGGCCACCAGTGAAGGTCCCCGAAGCGCTCGTCCAGGATCCGATAGGCGCCGTGAAGCCATCTCGCCTTATCCATGAAAGGATGCCTTCCCGGTGTTTGGGTCTGTCCGTCCGCCTCTGACGACGACGGAGAACGGTTTCCCTTCGCCCCAAGGCGGCGGCACGGCGGCGCATCGCGCCCCCCCCTCCGCGGACCGGGCCGCCGGCGCAGCGCCGTGGAGGAGCGGAAAAGGCCCGCTCCGGCAAAGGCTCGCCGGCCTCCCTTCGAGAGCCTTGAGAATCTACCCTTTCCCGAGGCCCCGACCAAAACCGGCTTCCAGAACATCTTGGAAACACGGCATTGGTCCTACATCGAAATGAGGGCGGGGGTCGGCGGCGGCGTTTTTCAAAGGTCTCCCTTCATTTGCGCAGCGCCACGAAGAAGGTGGACTGCCCCCTCTTGATGAGGAGCATGGCGCTTCCGGCGGCCCCCTTCTTATTCATCTCCCGCAGGTAATCCTTTACCGAGGAGACCTTGACCCTGTTCACCTGCAAAATAATATCCTGGGGTTGAATGCCCACTTCTTCGGCCGGACTGCCCGGCTGGACGCGCATGACTATCACCCCCGTCTTTTTCGGGATTCCCATATAGCGGGCGATCTCCGGGGTGATGTCGCCGACGGCCAGTCCATGGCGCTCGTATCCGTCCCGGCCGGCTTGGGCGGTCTCCGGCCGATCTCGACGCTCCGCCACGACAACCTGAAAATTCATCGCCCGCCCGTCCCGGAGGACCGAGATGCTTACCTTGTCGCCCACGTGGAAGGAGGAAATCAGCAAAAGGAGTTCGTGGGTGTCCTTGATCTTCTTGCCGTTGATGGCCGTAACGATGTCCCCCGGCCGCAATCCCGCCAGATCCGCTGGATCGCCCTTGAAGACCTCGGTGACGACAGCGCCCCGGCGGTCCTGGAGCTGGAACGAACGGGCCATGTCCTCGGTAATGTCCTGGACCGCCACCCCCATCCAGCCTCGGGTTACCTTGCCCTTGGCCTTGAGGTCGGGAAGGATGTTGTTCGCCATGGCGATGGGGATGGCAAAGCCGATTCCCTGTCCCTGGGCCACGATAGCGGTATTGATGCCGACCACCTTCCCCTCCATGTTGAAAAGGGGGCCGCCACTGTTGCCGGGATTGATGGAGGCGTCCGTCTGGATGAAATTGTCATAAGGCCCCGCGCCGATCACACGCCCCTTGGCGCTGACGATGCCCGCGGTAACGGTCTGTTCCAAGCCGAAGGGGTTGCCGATGGCGATTACCCAGTCGCCAACCCGCAGCTTTTCCGAATCGCCGATTTCCGCAACCGGCAGACCGTCCCCCGCCTTGATCTTGATGAGGGCGATGTCGGTCTTTGCATCCTTGCCCACCACCTTGGCCTCATACTCACGGCCGTCGGACAGCTTGACCAGGATCTTGTCCGCCTGCTCCACCACATGGTTGTTCGTAAAGATGTAGCCATCGGAACTGATGATGAAGCCTGAGCCGAGACTCTGCTGCTTGAATTCCCGGCGCGGCGAATCCCCAAAGAAGCGCTCGAAGAAATCGTCGCCGAAGTAGCGCTCGAAGGGCGTTCCGTCAAAGGGGGAGCGATAGCCGCCCCCTCTCATGACCTTGGTCGTGCCGATATTGACCACGGCCGGTTTTACCTTTTCCGCCAGATCGGCAAAGGATCCGGGCGCCCGCCCACCATCCCCCGGCGTTACGGCGGAAGCCGGCATTACGTCCGTCCCCGTGGGCACGAGGAAAGAGGAGCGCAGCACCTCCACCGCGGACACGAGAAAGAAGCCGATCAGGCAGGCCAGTAAAAACATGAAAAACGTCTTGCGATTCTTGCTTTCCATAAGCAAAGGCTATTCCTCTCCCGGGATGCGACCGATGAATTTCACCCGCAAATGCACATCTTTGCTATTGCAATAATTGCCAGCGGATAAATCCATGGGAAATCATATATTTTCATGCCGCTTTGTGTCGGGCGCCGTCATGAAGTTTCCTTCTTGTCGCGCCCTAACATAACTATCCATAAAATTCAATGCGCTTGTGAGACCTTTGAACAATTGCCTTGAACCACTCCCCTCACTCATTCCCGCAATAGCAAAAATCCAGTGTTTTCAAGAATTTTCTGGATGCCCGCTCAAGCCTGGCCTGACATGGGAGGCAGATTTTCAAAGGTCTCCTTGTCGCTGTTCCCATCGGGATGGGACCTGCGGCTCTTCTCCCACCTCCCCCCTCCGGGGGCGGCGGAAGGGGCCGCCGGACAGGACAGGTCGCGGGCGGCGGGCGGCGGCGAAGGTCGGCGGTTGCCGTCGGCGGCGGCAGGCGTTTCTAAGCCTCCATACGTTCGGCCCGGACCGGGTTGGCGAGGACGCCGATTCCTTCGATCATCACGGCGATGCGGTCTCCTTCCCTTAGAAACAGGGGGGGCGTCCTCGTGAATCCCACTCCTTCCGGCGTCCCGGTGAGGATGACCGTCCCCGGCAACAGGGTGAGGGATTTACTGAGGTTGCTCACGATGGAGGCGATATCGTGGATCATGCCACTGGTGGAGGCGTCCTGAACGACCTGGTCGTTCAGGACGGTGCGGATCGCAAGCCGGTTGGGGTGGGGAAGCTCATCCCGGGTCGTCAGGCAGGGCCCCAGGGGGCAGAAGCTGTCGAAGCTCTTGCCGCGGACCCATTGCCCCTGCTGCCTTTCGAACTGCCAATCCCGGGCGCTCACATCGTTGGCGCAGGTGTAGCCCAGGACATAATCCATGGCCTCCGCCAGGGGGATATTCTTGCCCCGCCTGCCGATTACCACCGCAAGCTCGCCTTCATAGTCCACCTTCGTCGGTCCGGCGTCGGGAAGGAGGATCGCCTCCTCCGGTCCGATAACGCTGGTGGAGGCCTTCATGAATACGATGGGTTCGGGGGCGGCCTCGATCCCCGTTTCCTCGGCGTGCTTTCGGTAGCTCAAGCCTAGGGCGAAGATGTTGGGCGGCAGCGGGAGCGGCGACAACAGCCGTGCGATTTTCACCACCGCATCCGTGGGCCTCCAGGTCGTAAAGATATCTCCCTCCCACACCTCGAGCAGCCCCCGATCCTCCCCGTGGAGCTGTCCATAATAGCGCCGTCCGTCCTCGGCAAGACAGTGATAAATCTTCATCTGAAAATGCGCCTCTATTTTATTGCAATAATTACGAGTGGAAAAATCTTTGGGAAATCATACATTTTCATGCCGCTTTATGTCGGGCGCCGTCATGGAGGCCTCACCTTTCCGCTCTCCTTCCCCATGTCGCCGCCCGAGCATCCGCAAATCCACGCCAGGAGCGAGGTTCCTCGCGGGATGGGGAAGTATAGGGGCTTTTTCCCCCGTCGTCAAGGCCTGCCAACAGGCCTCCCGGGACAGGCCTGTTCTGCTCGAAATAAGCGGAAAATAGCGGTTTTCCCACCTTTTGCGGTCCCAGTCAATCAAGCGCCGGCGGGAAGGACCGATTTTCCCTCGCCGGATTTCCCCGGCGAATCGCTCCTTGACAGATCGAAAGCGAAAAAGTAGTCATTATCCTCGTCCTTCGCCCGGCCATCATCTTCATGCCGGCGAGCCAATGGTAAAAGCAGCGGAAATGCTTTTTTCATGCCGTGCTTGGTGCGGATGACCGTAAATGCAATTCGTTCTTGAGTCCGCCTTACATGGGAGCGGCGGGTTGATGAGTTTTGCCATGGGTTCCCTTGAGTATGTCTTTCGACGGCGGGACGGATGCGCCAAGTTCTGCAATTGGCTCAGACGATAAAAGAGGAGGAAAACGCATCTACCCGGGAGAGAGGGGTTTCCTCAAACGCATCCACGATTCCGCCTGGGCTTGGGACATCTTCCAGGGGCCGATATACAATCGCCTGATCGGCCCGGCGGCGGCGGACTATTTCTTCACCCTTGCCGATCGGGTGGAAAGAGAGGCGCATGGATGCGCCGCCCCGATGCGGATCCTCGATGTCGGGGCGGGCGCGGGAACCATGAGTCTGCTGTTGGCCCGGGCCCTCCCATCGCTGGCGATTACCGGCATCGATTACTCCCCCGGTCAGGTTCGGGCCGCCCGAAGGATGAAGAAACGGGCCGGGCTCGACAATTGTCGCTTTCAACTTGGCAATGCCATGAACATCCCCTTTGCCGCCGAGAGTTTCGACCTGGCCATCAGCGTCAACTCCATTAAACATTGGCCCGACCCCGTGCGGGGCTTAGTGGAGATCGGACGCGTCCTGAGGCCTCGATCCCGGGCCTTTATCGCCGAGGTGGACCGCCGCGCCTCCCCCGCGGCGCTGCGGGAATTTGCGGACAAATACCGAGCCTGGTTCATCTGGCCGCCGGCAATGCGCTGGTGTCTCGGGAATGTCGTCTTCGGCAACAGCTACACCACCGGGGAGGTGGCGGATTTCGCCAGTAGGGCGGGTTTTTCCGCCGTATCGATCCAGGAGGTTCCCGGTCCGTTTTTCCTTGTGTCCGCGACCAAATAATCCCCCTTGAGGCCCAGCCGCAAGCGATGATATATTCGGACATGCTCTACTTCGTGGAAAATATCGGCGGAAAAGGACTTCAATCCGCGCTCTCCTTCAAGGACGCCATGTCCTTTTCCTACCTGATCCTTGCCCGCCTTTTCGATCGCCGGGCGTACAACAGCGCCGTATCCATGGTGCTGCTCAATCAGATTTACTTTACGGCGGTTCAGATCCTGCCCCTTTTTCTTACCGCGGCTATCTGCCTGAGCATCGCCTTTGTCGGCATCATCGGCGAATATCTGCTCAGCATCGGGTTGTTCTCCCTATTCGGCCCGCTGCTCGTGAACTTCATGATCGCGGAGATCGCCCCTTTCGCAACGGTGCTCCTCATCGCCCTCCGTTCCAGTTCGGCCATCAACGCCGAAATCGCCGTCATGAAGGTCAACAAGGAACTCAATACCCTGGAGGTTTTCCAAATCGACATCATCAACTATCTCTTCCTGCCGCGGGTAATCGCCGGCATCGTCTCCGTCGTCCTGCTGACCTGCCTGTTTGCCGTCGTCATCGTAGTCTGCGGCTTGATTTACTCAGGCTTTTTCTTCAATATGTCCGCCCGGGACTATATCGCCACCCTATTGGAATCGGCCGGTTTTTTCGATCTCATCGCCATGACCGTCAAAAGCGCCGTTTTCGGGTTCTTCATCGTCATGATCCCCATCCGCCATGGAACCCGAGCCACGGACGAATTAACCAGCATCCCCGTCGCGGTCCGCCACGGGATGGTAAATGTATTTATCGCGATCGTTATCATCGAGGTGCTATCATTAGTCGTCACGCCCATGATCTCGAAATTGATCTGAACCTGAGTTTCTTCGACGGCGAAGCGCGCCTGAAAGAGGAATTGCGCGCCTTTATCGCACGCCGCCAGCGGGTGGGGCTGGTGTCCCGGGAGGCGCCCTTGATCTCGAATCTCAGCGTCCTGGAGAATATCGCCCTCATCGGGCAGTATCATGGTCGTCTGTCCCGCCGCCGGGCCGAAGCGATGGCGCGGGAATATCTACAGAGGCTCGGGCTGGAAGAGTTGGCGGACAGACGAAACCCATCCCTGCAGGAGGAGCAGCGTTTCAGCGTGATGGTGCTGCGAGCGGCGATGCTGGAGGATTCCGTCCTGGCGCTGGACCGGCCTTTTGAAATGATGCCGGCCCTGGGGGAGTCGCGCTTCATTTACGAGACCATCGGCAAAGTAGCGGAGACGCGCCGGGAATGCCACGTCTTCGATTACTTTCTGAATGAAAGGCGCTACCGGAGAGGATCGGCTCATGAAGCTTAAAGTCGAACATAAGGTGGGGATCTTCATCATCGCCACCGTTCTTCTCGCCCTGGCGGGACTCGCCTATATGGCTTACAAAAAAGGGGTTTTTCAGGCGGAAACGACCTACGTCGTCTCCTCCCGCACCGGCGACGGCCTGTCGGTGGGCATGCCTCTTTACTTTTCCGGGTTCAAGATCGGCAAGGTGAAGGAATTGGAACTCAGCGAGGAGGGACTGGTAATGATCAGGATATCCATTCCCGACAATCACGCCAAATGGATTCGTTCCGACAGCAAATTCCTCCTGGAGAAGCCCCTGATCGGCGCCGCGAGGCTTACGGTGGCCACCAAGAACATGATGAGCGCACCTCTGTCCCCGCAAACGGCGGCCGTTTTGACGGAAGTCAACGACATCAATGACGCCATTCAACGGGTTCAGCCGATTCTCGACCAACTGGCGGCCATTACCGAAAATGTCGCCGCCCTCACGAACAGACTGGCGGATCCGCAAGGGGAGATGACCAAAATATTGAAACATTCAGAGAAATTAACCGCATCTTTATCCGCCAGGGATTCCCTTCTGGAGATGGCCCTGGGGGATCGGAAGAGCGTGCGGGATTTCCACGCCTCCCTGAGAAACACCCGTCAGATAACCGATCAGGTGATCGTTCTCCTGAGGAAGACGGACGAGGACGTTTATGGAAAGGACGGCGTCCTGCCCATGGTCGTCAAGGCCTTGAGGGAACTGGCGGCCAATCTCGTCAAGACCGGGGCCACCCTGGACAATGTGGTCAAGATAACCTCCGACGCCGCGGATTCCACCAAGGACCTCAAGTTGTTGCGCAGCGATATCGACAGCGCGGCCAATTCCCTGAACCGTCTCCTCGATGAATTGAACCGGAAAATGCCGTTCAGAACGGAACCACGGATTGAACTGCCCTGAGAAAACGAGCCGGGGCTCGGCCCTGGGAAAGAACGGCCGCGCACTCCCGGGACGGGGGGAATCACGGGGCGGGAAAAGCGCCGCAACCGGCCAAGATTTGGGAGCTAACCATGAATCTCCGCCTTAACACGAAGATCGCCCTATGCCTTATCCTCACGGCCCTGATCGCGGGTTGCGCCGGGTCCGGAGACATCCCCCCCTGGACCTATGTCGCGGCCAACAGGTTGGAGGACTTCAAGCGGGCCGCCCTGGAGGGAAGGACCGCCGCCGCGGAGCGCCATTTTCAACGCACGGTGGAGGAAACCAAGAAGAGCGGGGACCTGGCGTTGCTGGGCCGGGTCTATCTCAACCGCTATGCGGTCCAGACCGCCCTGCTGGAATCGTTTGACGACGAGGCGTTCCAGAAGATTCAAGCCGCGCATCCGGATCGGGGCAACGCCGCCTTTTTGTCGTTCCTGAAGGGAGATTTCCACCGGACGGACAGCGGGTTGCTGCCGCCCCCCTATGCCGCCGTCCACAAGGTTCTCGTGGAAGGGCAAGCAAAGCCAGACATCAACCAGAGGGCCCGTCTCCTCCGGCTTCTCGGCGGGACCCCCGACGATCTCACCCGCCTGATTATCGCCGGACGCTTGGTTCTGTCCGGCCATGAAGAGGAGGATATCCTTCAGGAGGCCCTGGGAACCGCTTCCCGGCAGGGGTGGAAGCAGGCCCTGCTGGCCTACCTCCACCGTCTCCAAATCCTTTACGAAAACAGGCGGGAACACGAAAAGTCACGGATTGTCGGAGAAAAGATAAAGCTGCTCCAATAGGACCCCTCCGGTGGTGCAAGACGGTGTCCTTGGCCTATTGGGCGCGGCGGCGCGTCTTCTCCCGGCGACCAGGGCGGCAGGCGGGGCATCCCCCCTCGTCGCCCACGGCTTCCTTACCAGCCCCTCCCCGCCAGGCGCCGCTCCTCCGGGATGGCGCCGATTTCCAGTCCCGGCATGGCCCCGCCGAGATCCATGGAGGCCTCCAGAATCTTCAAGGGATCCTGAAAATTGGCGGTCGCCCGGACAATGGCCCGGGCCCTCCGGGCGGGGTCCGCGGACTTGAAAATCCCGGAGCCGACAAAGATGCCGTCGCACCCAAGCTGCATCATCAGGGCGGCATCGGCGGGAGTGGCAATGCCGCCGGCGGCAAAATTCATTACGGGCAGACGGCCCAGTTCCCGCACCCGCAGCGCCAGTTCGTAAGGGATGCCGTTCACCTTCGCAAAGCCCGTAATCTCTTCGCGGGGCAGGCCCGCCAACTGGCGGAGTTCCCGATTCATGGCCCGCATATGGCGCACCGCCTCCACGACGTTGCCCGTCCCCGCCTCCCCCTTCGTGCGGATCATGGCCGCCCCTTCCGCAATGCGCCGCAGGGCTTCGCCCAGATTGCGGGCGCCGCAGACAAAGGGAGTGGAAAACGCCGTCTTGTCGATGTGACATTCTTCATCGGCGGGGGTCAATACCTCGCTCTCGTCGATGTAGTCGATTTCCATGGCCTCCAGGATCTGCGCCTCCACGAAATGTCCTATCCGGGCCTTGGCCATGACGGGAATGGAGACGGCCTTTTTGATTTCCCTAATCATGGCGGGATCGGACATGCGCGCCACCCCTCCCTGGGCCCGGATGTCCGCCGGCACCCTCTCCAGGGCCATAACGGCAACGGCGCCTGCATCCTCGGCGATCTTCGCCTGTTCGACGCCGGTGACGTCCATGATGACGCCGCCCTTGAGCGTTTGCGCCAACCGGACGTTTGCTTCATACCTCTTCTTGTCCACCTTGTCCAAGCCTCCCTGTTCGTTTCTTTATGCGCAAGATGTATGACAAACCAAGGGTCTCGTCAAGAGCTATTAACGTCGAGAAATTACCTTTGACATGGGCGGAATTCTGTGACAGGAGTCGTCGAAAATCGTCGTTTTGCGAAGCCACGGACAAGCGTCGGGATGTCCCGGGGCTGTCCCTGTCTCGCCCGCGCCAAGGGGACGGAAAGATAGCGAGGAGGGCCCATGGAAGTCGAAAAAAGGATGGATGGGGATGTTCTGATCGTCTCTGTCAGGGGCAGGATCGATGCCGTAACGGCGCCGGAATTCGAGAAGAGACTCATGGAATCCATCGGCGCCGGGGAAAAGGCCGTGCTGCTCACAATGGAGCATCTGGAATACATCAGCAGCGCCGGCCTGCGCAGCATTCTCGCCATTGCCAAGATCCTGAAAACCAAGGAAGAAAAACTGGTCTTCGCGGATCTTCGGGGGCCGGTCAAGGACGTGTTCAAGATATCCGGCTTCGGATCGATCTTCACCATCTTCGACACCGAGGCGGAGGCCTTGAGACAACTTTAAGCGCCGCGGACATTTATGGACGCCCCGACCGGCATCGTCGCTCCCGCCCAGCTTGCCTACCTGCAAAGGATGCTCGATTTCGTCGTCTCCTTTACGGAGAAGGCGGGATTCGATCTCAAGAGGATCCGCGAGATCGAGCTGTGCGTGGAAGAGGCGCTGGTCAATATCTTCAATTACGCCTACCCCACCGCCACGGGGGAGGTGGAATTGACCCTCCTGCCCGGTCCGGAAAACACCCTGGAGATACGAATCCAGGACAGGGGAACGCCTTTCGACATCTTTTCCGTCCAAGAGCCGGATCTCGACGCCGACATCGAGGAGCGCCGGATCGGGGGGCTGGGCATATTCTTGGTCCGGCGGCTCATGGACCGGGTGGAATATCGACGGGATGGGGACCGGAACATCCTCTCGCTGTTCGCCAAGCTGCCGCCTCCCCGCGA
Source organism: Pseudomonadota bacterium (assembly GCA_030057915.1). Lineage (GTDB taxonomy): Bacteria > Desulfobacterota > Syntrophia > Syntrophales > UBA8958 > UBA8958. Next base: position 230,804 of record JASGUC010000003.1, on the reverse strand, counting down.
ACCCTCCGGCGGATGAAGGGACGATGGCCGTCAATAAGCTCACGGGGCCCCGGGCCCGCCCTGGGTCCGCCTCACGCCGGAATCATACCAAGAAAAGGAAACGCCAATGAACAAGGAGGATATCCGCGGATACGCACTGAACCTGGGGGCCGATGCGGTGGGTTTTGCCACCATCGGGGATTACCGATCCAAGAAGTCTCCCGATCCGAAGCTGATCCTGCCGACGGTTAAATCCATGGTGGTCATGGCCTACCGGGAGCTGGACGGCTCCTTGGACAGCTTGAATGCCCGGACCGCCATGTCGGGCAGGATGGCCCTCATGGAGCTTTCCCAGAAGAACGTTTACTTGCTTGGACGCCATATCGAGGACAAATGCCGGGTCAAGGCGGCGCCGGTCCTCATGTCCTATCCACTGGACATGGGGCCGGGGATCCTGGGGCTCATCGGGGACGTGTCCCTGCGCCACGCCGCGGTAGCCGCCGGCCTGGGCGTTTTGGGCCGCCACAATCTCGTGATCCATCCCCGCTTCGGGAGCCGGGTGATCTTCAACGCCCTGCTGACGGAGCTGGACCTGCCTTCCGACCCGCCGGTGACGGATGAATTGTGCAACGACTGCGGCCTCTGCGTGGAGAACTGCCCCGCCCAGGCCCTGGAGGTGGAGGGGCAAACCGACGCCTTGAAATGCCTGCGTTTTTCCCAGCCCTGGGGCATCGGCGGCGCCATCGCCTTCATCGTGCGGTTTACGAAGGCGACCCCGGAGGAGCAGAAAAAGCTCCTCGCGGATCCCCGGTTCCTCCAGCTTTACCAGGCCTCGTTCATCGGCTTTCAGTACAACTGTTTCAATTGTCTCGCCGGCTGCCCAGCAGGGGAGAGGCGTTAGACAGGGGACGGACCGGCGGCTCCTGCCGCCGTTGTCCCCACGAAACCCTTGAAGATCACCGTTTTCCTTTCGCCCCGCCGAAATCCGGGATCGGGAGCGCCTTGAAAACACGGCATTCCGGCTTCCCCCGGGATGACGACAGGGGCTCGGAAACGGCTTTTTTCAAAGGTCTCCCGTCGCTCTTGACCCGACATCCAGAAAAAAGTTGAAGACCCTGGATTCCCACTTTCCCGGGAAGGAGCATGGAGAGGGCGCAACGGGGTTTTGCAAAGGTCTCTCCACGGCCCCGCTCCTCCCCGGAGGCGGTAACCGGCGGTCCTCAGCGGCGGCGAGGGCCCCGGCCGGCGGGGGAAGCGGAAGGAGGAGCTACAACCGCCCCAGAATGGCCAGGGCCACCTCCTTGGCCGTGGGTCCCACCTCCAGGGTTGGGCCGACGCAGGAGGGGCAGCCGTGGGCGCAGGGGCAACTTCCAAGGAGGCGGCGGACGGCGTCGAGCAGCTCCTCGTGCTGGTCATAGAGCAGCTCGGAAAAGCCTATCCCCCCGGGATAGGCGTCGAAGATGAAGATCGTTGGGTCGTAGGCGTCGAGGCGGGCCGCTTCGCCCGCGTCGATCCCCTCGCTTCTTGCCGCCCCGGCGTTCCCGGCGGTCCCGCCGAACCCGCCTCCGGAGGCCCTCCGGCGGTCACGGGTCCCGGTTCGCGCCGCGCCCCCGGGGCCCGCGCCATCCATCCCGACCACCGCGGGGCCCGCGGTTCCCGTAGGCGCGGAGGGGTTGTAAGCCCCGCCTCCCTCTCCCCTCGCCGAGGCGCCGTTTCCGGCGGCCGTCGAAAAATACGCATATGCCCGCAACTCCTTGCCTTTTTTCACGAACCACTCCCCGCTCTTATCGCCGATGGCCCGGTCGAGGTCGTGGAGATCCGCCATGAGGCGCATGGCCGCCAGGTGGTGGAGGCCGTGGGCCAGGCCTCCCAGGCCGTCAACGATCTCCGCCTGGTTGAAAGGCAGGGCCAGGAGGACGTCCCTGGGGATGGTGAACCAGTAGCTCGTGGTGTGCATGTCCTTCTCCGGCAGGTTGACTTCGCCGTAGCCGAGATTCTCCGCCGTGTAGAACTTGATCTTCTTGAAGCCCACGACCTTACGGACCACCTGGACCTCTCCGTGCTCCAGGATCGCCGGTCCGGACCGGCGACGGGCAAAGGCGTCGATGACCCGCACATTAGCGTAGGTCATGGCGTCGGTGTAGTAGTCCGCATCGACCTTGCGGACATAGGCGGTCTTCCGCTCCAGATCAAACTTGTCCACAAGGTATTGTCGGGATTCCACCATGTAGATCGCCTCGTCGTGGACGGTGGTGAAGGCGCTGTCCCAGTCCACCTCGGCGATGACCCGGGGTTTGCCCGTCTCGGTGGCGTCCACCACCACGACGTTTTCCGGGTCGATGCGCCGTAGGCTCACCTCGCTGGCGGGGTAACTCTCCGCCGTCCAGTGCCACCGCCCCGCCACCTGGTGGAGGACGCCCTTTTCCTCGAGGTAGCCCAGCATCTCCTCCAGATTTTCATTGCCGAAACGTTCCCCGCGCTCGAAGGGCAGCTCGAAGGCGGCGCTCTTCAGATGTTGGAGGAGGATGAGGAGGTTGTCCGGATTGATCCGACAATGTTCCGGGGAGCGGGAAAAGAAGTATTCGGGATGCTCGACGAGGAACTGGTCCATGGGGCTGCTCCGGGCGATGAGCAACGCTAGGCTCCGGCCGGCCCGCCGCCCCGCTCGTCCGGCCTGCTGCCAGGCGCTGGCGATGGCACCGGGATAGCCGCACATGATGCAGGCCTCCAGGTCCCCGATATCTACGCCCAGCTCCAGGGCGTTGGTGGTCACGACCCCCAGGATGTCCCCCCTCCGGAGCCCCGCCTCGATCTCCCGGCGGAGGCTGGGGAGATAGCCGCCCCGGTAGCCGGCGACGGACCGGGGATCCACGGGTTTCCCCCGGGCGAAGAGATCCTTGAGATATTTCGTCAGGACCTCGACGTTGAGGCGGCTCGTGGCAAAGACGATGGTCTGGATCTCGTTTTCAATCAGCTCCGCCGCCAATACCCGGGCCGGCGTCAGGGCGGACTGGCGGATGCCCAGTTCCCGGTTGACGATAGGCGGATTGTAGAGGATGAAGGTCTTGGCCGCCGCCGGGGCGCCGCTTTCGTCGATCAGGGTCACCGGCCGCTCCAGGATCGCCTCGGCATGCTGGCGGGGATTGGCCACGGTGGCAGAGCAGCAGATGAAAACGGGGTCCTGCCCGTGGAACCGGCAGATCCGGACCAGCCGCCGGATGACGTTGGCCAGGTGGGCGCCGAAGACCCCCCGATAGACATGGAGTTCATCGAGAACGACATACTTGATATTAGCGAACAATTTCAGCCATTTGGCATGATGAGGCAGGATGCCGGCGTGGAGCATGTCGGGATTGGTGACCACCACGTGACCCTGACGGCGGATGGCCTGCCGGGCGTCGTCGGGGGTGTCACCGTCGTAGGTGTAGGTCTTGATGTCCGCCTGGAGAGCGCCGATTAGGCCGTGGACCTCGTGCATCTGATCCTGAGCCAGGGCCTTGGTGGGAAAGATGTACAGCGCCCGGGTCTCCGGCTCTTCGAGAATCCTCTGCAACACCGGAAGGTTGTAGCAGAGGGTCTTGCCGCTTGCCGTAGGCGTCGCGAGGATTGTATCCTGGCCGGATCGCGCCAGCTCCACGGCCTCGCCCTGATGGCTGTAGAGCCGCCCGATCCCCCGGGCGGCGAGGACCTCCCGGAGGCGGGGATGGAGCCAGGGGGGAAAATCCACAAAACGGCCCTCCCGGGGCGGGATCTCCCGGAGCGCCCGGACATTGCCCAGAAACCGTTTATCCTTCTCCAGCCGCGCCAGCCATTCCGCCAGGGTCAGCTTCGCCATCCCTCCCCCTTCCTCTTTCAACCACCGACGTTTTTCTCTTGCCGCCACGGGAAGGGAGGCCGGATCGAAAGCCCGCCGCCCCGGCCGGCTACTGACAAGGCGAGGCCTTTGAAAATCGCCGCTTTCCGGCCGTCACTCCCAGCCGATGACTTCGTAGCCCTTATCCCGCAGGCAGCGGTTGACGAAACCCTTATAAACGTCGCTCGGCCCCGAGGCCTTGATAGCCCCGGTAACCAGACCGGCGGCGGCGCCCCCCGCGGCCCCCGTGCCCAGACCCGATCCGAAGCTGCCCCGCACCGCCCCGACGGCCCCGCCGACCACCGCCCCGCCGACCCCGCCGATGACCGTATCCTTGGCGATCGTTTTGGCGGCGTCGGATTTCACATAGGCATCCGCCCGCTGCCGGCAGTCGTCAATATCCCGTTTCGCCCGCTCCTGGCCGACCTCGTTCAGGTGGGCGTTGGGGTATAGGACCGGATTCCAGGCGCAGCCGCCAAGGAGCAAAACCAGGCCCAACAAGGGGCGGAAAAGGGCTTCAACATGAAGACGCCGCCGGGCGCCCCCCTTTGAACCAGTCCCATCGCTTGGGGTTCTTGGACAACCATGACGATTCATTTGCGATAATCCTCCGTTGCCGGACGCCGGTCTTCATTCCGTCCCGGTTTTCTTTTCCAGCACCGCCCCAAAAAAGCCATCGACGCCATGACGGTGGGGGAAGGTGCGGAGGCATCCGTCGTTATCCACCAGTTCCGCCGCCGGGGCTTCCGCGGGGATACCGCGGAAATCCCGGCGCTCCTCGAGAAAAGCCCGGACCACGTCCTCGTTTTCCTCGGCCATGACGCTACAGGTGCTGTAAACGAGCCGTCCGCCCGGTTTCACGCATTCGCTGGCCCGGGCCAGCAGTATTTTCTGCAAGGCGGCGTGACGCGCCAGCCCGGCGGTGGTCAGGCGCCACTTGATCTCGGGACAGCGCCGCAGGGTCCCCAACCCCGAGCAGGGGGCATCCAGGAGGACCCGGTCGCAGGAACCTGGCGGGATATCCCGGAGGGGGCGGGTCGCATCGGCGACGATGGCGGAGATCGCGCTTATGCCAAGACGGGCCGCAAGGCCGTGGAGCTGCTTGATTTTACTTGCAAGCCGATCCACCGCGACGATCCGGCCCCGGTTCCCCGTCAGCTCCGCCAGATGGGTCGCCTTCCCGCCGATCCCGGCGCAGAGATCCAAAACCGTCTCCCCGCCAGCGGGATGGAGCAGCCGGGCGATGAGCTGAGACGCCTCGTCCTGGACCTGGAAGTCTCCCCGCCGGTAGGGGAGGGTGTCCCGGAGGAGCTTTCCCGCGGACCGGACCACCAACCCCTCGGGGGCGTAACGGGCTTTTTCCGCGACGACCCCTTCCCTGGCCAGCGCCTCTATAACCTTTTCCCCGGAGGTTTGCAATCGGTTCACCCTCAGGACGGCCTCCGGGACCGTGTTGTTGGCCCGGCAGAGGGCCAGGGTTTCCTCCGGGCCCCATTGCCGGAGCCATCTTTCCACCAGCCAGAGGGGATGGGAATGGAGGACGGCAATATATCCCGGCAAGTCCTCGTGACGCTCCGGGTAGGGCAGACGGTCCCGGCGCCGCAGGACACCCCTCAGGACCGCGTTGACGAGGGCCTCCCTGCCGGGACGGAGGGCTCGGGCCAGGGCGACCGCTTCATTGACCACGGCGTAGGGGGGAATCCGTTCCGTATAAAAGATCTGATAGAGGGCGGCGCGGAGGATGTTGCGCAGGGAGGTTTCCGCCGGGGCGAGGTCCTGGCGGAGAAACTGCCCCAGAACCCAGTCCAGGAAGCCCCGCATCCGCAGGGTTCCGTAAACCAACTCCGTGACCAGGGCCCGATCCCGGGGGTCGCCATCCCGCCACCGGGAGAGGGCGCGGTCGAGCAGGGGCTCGGCAAAGGCCCCGGATGCGTCGATGCGGTCCAGAATCATGACGGCGAGTCGGCGGGGTTGCTGGCGCATCATGGCGATCCGGCCTGCCCTTGTTCTTTCCACCCGCGCCGACGCTTACCCGCAGCGGGACCCGGCGGGAAGGCGGCAGCCACGCAAAAAGTCCCGGATCGCCATGCGGTTTCTGCCTTCCAGTTGCACCTCCTGAAGACAGACCCAACCGTCGCCCGCGGCCACGGGGAGCCCTTCCTCGATCGCCGCCCCGACGGCGCCCGGCGCCGCCCCGACGTCTCCTCTCATCCCGGCGGCGCGATAGATCTTCAGCATCTTGTCCCCCAGGAAGGTATAGGCGCCCGGCGTGGAAGAAAGACCCCGGATCAGATTCACGATGGACCCCACATCCTGACGCCAGTCGATGCGGCCGTCTTCCTTCTTGAGACGGGGCGCCCAGGTGGCCTCCTCATGTCGCTGGGGCGTCCGGATAGCCCGTCCCGCCGCCAGGAGGTCCACGGTCTCCAGGAGCAGCTCCGCCCCCAGAGAGGCCAGGCGGTCGTGAAGGAGGTCGTGGGTCTCTCCGGGCGCCACCGGCGTTTCCCTCTGCATGAGGATGTCGCCCGTATCGACGCCGGCGTCCATCATCATGATCGTCACCCCCGTGGTCGTCTCCCCCCGGATCAGGGTCCAGTTGAGGGGGGCAGCGCCCCGGAACCTGGGAAGCAGGGATGGATGGACGTTGATGCAACCCAGAGGCGGACGTTCCAGGATCTCCGGGGGGAGGATCTGGCCGAAGGCGGCGACCGTCACCAGGTCGGGATTCAGTCCTCGGAACAACTGGAGAAAGGATTCGTCCCGGACTCGCTCCGGCTGGAGGATCAGCAGTTCGTGGGCCGCGGCCAGTTCCTTCGTCGGCGGCGGCTGGAGGCGCCGGCCCCTCCCCCGGGGTTTATCCGGCTGGGTTACGACCCCCACGATGGGATAGGCGGCCTCGATGAGACGCCGCAGGGACGGCACGGCGAATTCCGGTGTTCCCATGAACAACAAGCGCGGTTTGGACATGACGAGCGGACCTTTCCTGTTTCGAGACCTTGGACCATCCCCGCCTTCCCGTGGCCCCGACAAAAACCAGCTTCCAAAACATCTTGAAAACGCTGTGTTTTAGTCGTCCACCGAAACGACGGCAAGTGGTCGGCAGCGGCGTTTTCCAAGGTCTCGTTTTTGCGCAGACGGCTTCTCCGGCGGTATTTATAGAAAATCTCCGCAAAGGAAAAGCAAAATCTTCCGGGGCGCTCACATGAAATACACCGGATCCACATCCACCTTGACCCGCACCCCGGGGACGCGAAACCGGGCCATGAGTTCTCGGGCCAGCCCCCGCACCGCACGGCTGCCGTCGCCCTTGAGGAGGATCTGCCAGCGATAGCGCCCCCGGAGCCGGGCGAGGGGGGCCTCCACCGGCCCCGCCACCGTCGTCCCGCCCCGCTCTCCGCTCCCCCCCAGGAGTTCCCGGGCAAGGGCGGCGAGGGCCGCCGCCGCCTTTTCCCCCTCGGCTTGGCGGGGGCAGGACAGGGTAAGCTGGATCAACCGGGCGTAGGGGGGATAGGACAGGCCGCGGCGCAGCCTCGTCTCCTCCCGGTAAAAGCCCTCGTAATCGTGATCTTTTGCCCTCTGGAGGGCATAGTGGCCGGGGTTGAAGGTCTGGATGATCACCTGTCCCGGGTGGTCGCCCCGACCGCCCCGGCCGGAGACCTGGGTCAGGAGTTGAAAGGTCCGCTCGGCGGCGCGAAAGTCCGGAAGATTCAGGGCGCTGTCGGCCATGACGACGCCCACGAGGGTGACGTTGGGAAAGTCGTGCCCCTTGGCGATCATCTGGGTGCCCACGAGGATATCGATCTCTTCGGCGCCGAGGGCCTGGAGCAGTTCCTCGTGCGCTCCCTGCCTATCCATGGTGTCGCTGTCCATGCGCCGGACCCGCGCCGCGGGGAAACGGGCCCGGATTTCGTCCTCCAGACGTTCCGTGCCCATGCCGTAAGCCACGATCCGGGGGCTTTTGCAGTGGGAACAGACGGACTGTCCCGTAACGGAATAATCGCAGTAGTGGCATTTCCACCGGTTGTCGTCGGCGTGATGAATCAGCGAGACCTCGCAGTTCCGGCAACGCAGGGGACGGCCGCAATCGCGGCAGACCAGGAAGGTATGATAGCCCCGCCGGTTGAGGAGGAGCAGCGCCTGTTGTCGTCGCTGGAGCGTGGCGGCGATGGCGGCGAGGAGACGCCGGGAGAGAACGGCGCCGGCCTCTCCCTCCCGGAGGGCCTTTTCCATGGCCATATCGACGATCTCCACGGCGGGCAGCGGCCGGTCGGCAATGCGCTTCGGCATGACCAGCAAGGAGACCTTGCCGCGGGTGGCGTTGAAATAGGTCTGGAGGGCCGGGGTGGCGGAACCCAGAAGCACCGTCGCCCCCTCCAGCCGTCCCCGGACGATCGCCATGTCCCGGGCATGATAGGGCAGTCGTTCGTCCTGCTTGTAGGAGGCGTCGTGTTCCTCGTCCACAACGATCAACTTGAGGTTGCGGACCGGGGCGAAGAGGGCGGAGCGGGCCCCCACGGCGATGGACAGCCTGCCGGACTCCAGAAGCCGCCATTGATCGTAGCGAACGGCGCGGGAGACCCCGCTGTGGAGGACGGCGATGTTGTCCCCGCCAAATCTTTCCTCCAGACGGGCAAGCAACCGGGGGGTGAGGGAGATCTCCGGTACCAGGTAGATCGCGCCCCCGCCGCCCTGGCGGGTTTCCTCCATGGCCCGGAGGTAAACCTCCGTCTTGCCGCTGCCCGTCACGCCATGGAGGAGGAAGGTTTGAAAATGTCCGCGGCGGAGGCTGGTCACGATCTCCCGGAGGGCCGCCTCCTGCCCGGCGTTGAGCACGGGCCGGTCCGCCTTGGGCCCCACCTCCCGGCGGCGCGGCAGGGGACGGAACGTCTCTCGTTCGCCGATCTCCACCAGGCCCTTTTTCGCCAGGGCGGCGACGACGGTACGAACATCCCCCAGATCGCGGCGGAGAGCCGCGAGCGAAATCCCGTCGCTCTCCCCCGCCTCCGGCAGCGCCTCCAGGACAAGGCGCTGCCTCGGGGTCAGGGTCGGAACGGCGGAGGTTGGCATCCGGCGGGCCGTTTTTTCCGTTTTCGACCGGATATTCTTGCCTCCCGGGAGGATCTCGTGGAGGGCCTTCCCCAGGGGATAGAGATAGTAAGCGGCTATCCAGCGGTAAAAAGCCAATTCCCGAGGGCCGAAGAGGGGCCGCGCCTCGACGATCTCCATTATTTCCTTGGGGTTTTCCACATCCGCCGTGGCGGCGACGGCAACGATGCAGCCGGTTTGCGTTTTGCCGCCGAAGGGGGCCCGGACCCGTTTTCCCACGGCGACGGCGGCGGCCAGGGGGGCGGGCACGGCATAGTCGAAGACCTGCTCGGTGGGGATGGGAAAGGCTACCTTGACGAACATGGACGCGCCCTCACCCGGATCGCGGCCAACGCCGGCGCGGAAACGAGGGAAGAAGGGATCTTATTCACCCTTCATCTTTTCGAGTTTTTCCTGTTTGGTCTTGCAGTCGATGCACTGGGTGGTCACGGGCCGGGCGATCAGTCTCTTTTCGGAGATGTCGCAACCGCAGGACGTGCAGATTCCGTACACGCCGTCGTCTATCCTCTGAATGGCTTCCCGCATCTTGGCGATCAGTTTTCGCTCCCGATCCCGGATGCGCAGCTCGAAGTTGCGGTCCGACTCCAGGGAGGCCCGGTCGTTGGGATCGGGATAGTTCTCCTTGCCGATCGTCATTTCCGAAACGGTCTTTTCCGCATCCGAAAGCAGCTCGTTGATCTTCTGATTCAGCATGTACCGGAAAAATTGAAGTTTTTCAGGCTTTAAAGGCATAACGGCACCTAAATCTTTTATTATCGACCCGATGATTATAGGGGAGTCTTCATACACGATCACGGGGTGTTTGTAAAGGGAAAAAACCCGCGGACGGGGGTCGTCGGCCATGCCGACCCGGCCTTCCCCTCGGAAGGGAAGACAATGAGGCTTCCGTCCGGGGGCGGATTCCGCTCCCCGGCCCGGCCCTTCTCCCTGTCCCGACGCCGCCGTTTCATCACCGGGAGCTTCAGCGGCGGCCCCCGGTGATCTCCCGGATTGCCTCGTAGAGGGGTTTGAGGCGGCGGTACATCTGGAGGTAAACCCGCTTGTAGAGCTGTTCGTAGATGTCGCGACGTTCGGGATGGGGCTCGAAGACCCGCCCCAGGCGGGTCATGGCGGCGATGGCGGCGGCGAAGTCGGGATGGAGCTTGAGGCCCACGGCGGCGTCTATCGCGGCCCCCAGTCCGGAGGTTTCGTACAGGTGGGGGCGGGCGGCGGGGATGCCGAAGATATCCGCCGTGATCTGGAGGGCGGCGTCGCTCTGGGAACCGCCTCCGGCCACCCGAAGCTCCGTGATGGGGACGCCGCTCCGTTTCTCCAGACGTTCCTTTCCCTCTCTGAGGGCGTAGGCCAGACCCTCCAGAATGGCCCGGTAGAGGTGGGCCCGGTTGTGGATGTCGGCGAAGCCGATGACGGCCCCCTTGGCCTCCGGTCCGGGGATCTTCACCCCCGGCGACCAGTAGGGCTGGAGGATCAGCCCCCCGGATCCCGGCGGAACCTGCCGGACCAGGTCGTCGAAGAGCGCTTCGGGATCCAGTCCCCGCTCCCGGGCGATCTTCTCTTCGTTCTGGGCGAACTCCCGCTTGAACCAGCTTACCATCCAGTAGCCCCGGTAGATCATGATCTCCAGACTGTAGGCCCCGGGGACGGCGGCAGGATACGGGGGAATCAGGGGGATGGCCTCGATGTAGCGCCGGTGGGTGGCGTTGATCGTGGCCGTGGTTCCGAAACTGAGGCAGCCGATATGAGGGTCCAGGCAGCCGGCGCCAATGACCTCGCAGGCCTTGTCCGCCGCGGCGGCGATGACGGGAAGTCCGGCGGGCAATCCCGTCTCCTCGGCGGCCCGGGGGGTGATGCGGCCGATTTCCGTCGCCGGCGGAACAAGCTCGGGGAGCATCTCCCTCCGAACCGGCAGGAGTTCCCATTTCCAATCCCAGGGGGCGGCCCAGCGGAGACGCTTGTAGTCGAACGGGATGTACCCCACCTGGCTGCTGGTGGAATCGCGGTATTCCCCGGTAAGACGGTAGGTCAGGTAGCCGGAGAGGAAGAGATACTTATGGGTCTTTTCCCATACTTCCCGCTGGTTTTGGGCCAGCCACACGGCCTCCGCCTCGGCCTGCAGGTAGGCGACGGTCTCCCGCATGCCCGCGAATCGGAAGGCCATGCCCCAGAGTCCGCCCAGGGGCTTCAGTCCCTCGGCGCGCCGCTGGTCGAGCCAGACGATGGCGGGGCGTAGGGGTCGGCCCTCCCGGTCGAGATTGACCACCGTGGCCCGCTGGGTCGTCAGGGCAATCCCGGCAAGGGCTTCGGGTCGGATGTCCGTCTCCTCCCAGAGCCGCCGGCAGGCCCGGCAGAGGGCCTGCCAGAAGTAGTCCGGGTCCTGTTCCGCCCAGCCCGGCCGGGGGGAAAAATAGGGTTCGATCATCACCCGGCTCTTGGCCAGGAGGTTCCCCTGGGGATCGAAGATCAGCGCCCGGATGCTCTGGGTGCCGTTGTCGATGGCCAGGATCGTCTCACCCATGGCGTCAACCGTAAACTCGCCGGATCTTTTCCACGATGTTGGTGGTCGATCTGCCCTCCGTAAGGGGGATGATCGCCACCCGGCCGCCGGTCCTCTTGACGAAGTCCGCCCCGGCGATGGCCTCTTCCCGCCAGTCGCCGCCCTTGACGAGAACGTGGGGCGCCAGATATTCGATCAATTCCCGCGGGGTCGGCTCCGGGAAGATCACGACGAAGTCGATGCATTCCAGGGCCGCCATGATGTCGGCCCGCTCGTCCTCCGGGACCAGGGGGCGTTTTTCCCCCTTGATTGCCCGGACGGAGGCGTCGCTGTTCAGGGCCAGGACCAGCACGTCCCCGAGCGCCTTTGCCTTCTGGAGATAGCGGACGTGCCCCACATGGAGGATATCGAAGCAGCCGTTCGTTAAGACGATGGTTTTCCCCTCCTGTCGCAGCTTCTGGAGTCGTGTTTTCAGGTCTTCTTTGGAGACGATCTTTTGCATGGCTTGCCCTCATAAGCGGCCGGGGCGTCCGGGCAACCGATCGCCCCGGCCCCGATCCTTTTCGCCGGTCGGCCCGTGGCCCCGTCGGCCCGCCGCGCATGGGAAGAGACCTTTGAAAAACGTCGTTTCCGCCCCCCCATCGTCATGCCGCCGAAAGACAAAATACAGCGCTTTCAAGATGTTCCTGCCTCCGACCTTTGTCGGGAAGACAGGAAGGCCCGGCCTTGCGAAGGTCTCGGGAGGCGATCCCGGGGCGCTCCGCGCCCGCTTCGTTCAGGGCGCTTCCGGGGTCTCCGGGAGCGCTCGGGCCAGGGTCAGGACGCCGACCCGGGCGGCGCCGCCCTCCAGAAGCGTCCGGGCGCACTCCCCCAAAGTGCTCCCTGTGGTGTAGACGTCGTCCACGAGCAGCACACCCCGATCCCGAAGCCGGTCCCGGCGGACGACGGCAAAGGCCCCGCGGATATTGACCCGCCGTTCGTTTCGACCCATCGCGGTCTGGGGCGGCGTGTCCCGCTCGCGCCGAAGGCTGACGAAATCCACCGGGATGCCCCGACCCGCGGCCACCGTCCGGGCCAAGAGCAGGGATTGGTTGAAGCCTCGCTCCCGGAGCCGGCGGACATGGAGGGGGACCGGGACGACGACATCGAATCCTTCCAGCTCCATCCCCGCGTAGTTGTTGTCGATTATCAGCCGCCCCAGTCTCCGCCCCAGTCCCGGTTGCCGACGGTATTTGAAGTCATGGATCGACCGGAGCAGGGGCCCGGCATAAACGGCCAGGGAGCGGGCCACGGCGAAGGGTTTGGGCGCCCGGCGGCAGTCCTCGCAGAGTCGATCCGCCGTTTGTCCCGCCGGTCCGGGGGCGCCGCAGACCGGACAGACCGGCGGGGCGATATAGCGGATGTCCCCGCCGCAGACCGGACAGAAGAGCCCGGCGACCAAGGCCCCCGACGTCCGTCCGCAGGATTGACAGCGAGGAGGAAAGAGGACATCGGCCAACGCCCCCAGGAGACGCTCCGCCGTCTCAAAGCCCCTCGGCAAGTTCCTCGATCCGTTCGGCTTCATCCGGCACGGCCATCCGGGGGGCGTCCATCCAGAGGCGCTCCAGGTCGTAAAATTCCCGCAGGGGTTCCAGAAAGATGTGGAAGACCACATCGCCGTAATCCATAAGTATCCAGCGTCCGTGCCTCTCCCCCTCCACCCCGAGGGGCCGCATCCCCAGCTTCTTTAGAGTCTCCTGGAGATGGGAACACAACGCCTTCACCTGGCGGTCCGAGGCGCCGCTGCAGATGACGAAATAGTCGGCAAAAGAGGATATTTCCCGGACATTCATGACGACCAGTCGTCGGGCTTTGCGGGACAAGGCGACGTTGATGCAGAGCAACACCCGCTCCCGGGAGTCCGAAACGGGCGGGGCGCCGGCGTCGTTTGCCGCCGGCGGGGTTGGTTGTTCAGAGCTGCGCAAAGGGCCCCCTTCCGGATAAATTGTAATAACCTGTTGTTTTCAATAGCAGATTAAGTCATGCATGTCAACATGAAATGCGAAGGCGCCCCCTCGGCCCGCCTCCGGAGGCGGCCGCCAATTCCTGATTGTCTCGAGCGCCTCTCCTGTGGTAAAACCACGGCCATCGTCAACAATCCCGGCGCGGCTTCGCGCTTCCCCATTTACGACCTTGGCGCCTGCCGCCTTCTGGGCATTCGCACGCATTGAAGGCAAGGGTCCGGGAAGATCGTGGGCAGGCATAGTTTTTCAAGGGCCGCCGTATATCCCCGCGGCGCCGGAGTTCCTGGGTCGCGGTTGCGGGGATGGGCGCGCCCCGCCGCCGGAGCTTTCCGCCTCGCCGTCGTCCGTAGAGGCGCTCAATCGGGGCAAATTACTTCTTCCCGCAAGCGCCCGATAATGCGATGGCAAAACAATGGCGGGGCTTGCTTGCGGGGCGGCGCCATTTAGCGCCCGGGGCTTCATGCCGACAGGAGACACTATGGAAAGAATCGCCGAATTGTCCGTGACCGGAAGGGTGCAGGTCCATCTGCCCTTTCATTTCCTCTACGGGCGGTATCTGCCCAAGGTCCTGGAATACCGCCTCAATCCCGAGCTTAGTTTCAACTTCCACACCCTGGACATATTCCGGGAAAAGGACTATCTCCGGATGGCCGCCCCGCTCCGGGAGGCGGGCCTGCGGGTGACCTTTCACGCCCCCTTCATGGACCTGCGCCCCGGGGCGTTAGACCCCTGGATCCGCGACGCCTCCCGCCGGCGGATAGAACAGGCGATCCAGGTGGCGACGTACTTTCAGCCCGCCGCCATCGTCTGCCATCCCTCCTTCGATGACCGCTACTACGTCTCGTCGGAGGACCAGTGGCTGGAAAACAGCGTTCAGACCTGGCGTCAGCTCCTGGCGGCGGCGCCGGTCCGGCTGGTCCTGGAAAACGTTTACGAGCGGGGGCCGCGACAACTGCGTCGTCTGCTGGCGGCCCTGGATACGCCCCAGTGCGGATTCTGCTTCGATACCGGCCACTTCCAGGTCTTTTCCCAGGCGCCCCTGGCGGATTGGCTGGAGACCCTCCATCCCTATCTCCGCCATGTCCATCTCCATGACAATAACGGCGATGTGGATGCGCATCTGCCCATGGGAGAAGGAAAATTCCCCTTCGCCGACCTGTTTGAATTTCTCGAGAAAAAGGGCTGCCGTCCCATCTTTGCCATCGAGGCCCACAATGAGCGGAACCTCCTCAGATCCTTGGAGAATTTGGAGCGCATGGCCTTTCTCGGGGGGGACGCCCCTTGCTGAAGTATATCCTCAAGCGCCTGCTATTCATGATCCCCATGCTCCTGGGCATTACCGTCATCTGTTTTGGGGTCATGCATCTCGCCCCCGGCTCGCCCACGGACCTCCAGACCCAGATGAATCCCCGGGCCTCGGCGGAGTTAAAGGAACGTCTCCGGGCCATGTACGATCTGGACAAGCCCCTGTACATCCAATATGGGCTATGGGTGAAGCGCCTGCTGGTTCTGGATATGGGGAAATCCTTCGCCCCGGACCGCCGCCCCGTGACGGAGAAGATCGGCGAGCGCCTGCCCGTGACCATAACCCTCAACGTCCTGTCCCTCCTCCTGATCCTTGCCGCCGCCGTCCCCTTGGGGGTTGTCTCGGCGGTCCATAAGGATTCGTGGTTCGATATGGCGGTGAGCGTCTTCGTATTTGTCGGTTTTGCCGTGCCGACCTTCTGGCTGGCCCTGCTCCTCATGATCCTTTTCGGGGTGGATCTGGGCTGGCTGCCCATCTCGGGGCTCCGGTCCCTGAACTACGAGTATCTTCCGCCGGCCGCCGCCTTCTGGGACCTCGTCCGACACCTCATCCTCCCCGTGGGGATCTCCGCCTTCGGGGGCCTGGCGGGGCTTTCCCGCTACATGCGGGCCAACATGCTGGAGGTGATCCGCCAGGATTACATCATGACGGCTCGCGCCAAGGGACTGAGCGAATTTCAGGTGATTTACAAGCATGCCCTCCGAAACGCCCTGCTGCCGGCGATCACCATCCTGGGCCTTTCCATCCCGGGCCTCATCGGCGGGAGCGTGATCTTCGAGACGATCTTTGCCGTCCCGGGCATGGGGCAATTGTTCTACATGTCGGTAATGGCAAGGGATTATCCGACCATAATGGGGATTCTCTTCATCGGCGCCGTCCTCACCCTGGTGGGCAATCTCCTGGCCGATGTCGCCTATGCCGTGGCCGATCCCCGGATCCGGGTGGGTTAGGAGCGGGGCGTGGATCACGAATTCCGGCGTCGATTGACGGACAACAGGATGGCCCTGGCCGGGGGGGTCATCGTCGTCCTCCTGTTTGTCGTCTCCTTGGCCGCGCCATGGCTCGCCCCCTATGATCCCCTGGCCATGGACCTGACGCGGATTCTGGACCCGCCCTCATGGCGGCACTGGTGCGGCACGGATCAACTGGGCCGGGATGTCCTGAGCCGGATGATTTGGGGGGCGGGCATCTCGCTCAAGGTGGGTTTCGTGGCAACCGGCATCGCCGTGGCGATCGGCGCCCTCCTGGGCGCCCTGGCGGGATACTACGGCGGCTGGTGGGATGCGGTCATCATGCGCCTGGTGGACATCATGCTCTGCTTCCCCACCTTCTTCCTCATCCTGGCCGTCATCGCCTTTCTGGAGCCGTCGATATGGAACATCATGATCATCATCGGGGCAACGGGCTGGATGGGCATCGCCCGCCTGGTCCGGGCCGATTTCATGTCCCTTCGGGAACGGGATTTCGTCACCGCGGCCCGGGTCCTCGGGGCCGGCGACGCCCGGATCATCTTCCGTCACATCCTCCCCAATGCCATGACCTCCATTGTGGTGGCGGCTACCCTGGGGGTGGCGGGAGCGATCCTCACGGAGTCGGCTCTTAGCTTTCTCGGCATCGGCGTCCAGCCGCCGACGCCAAGCTGGGGCAATATCCTTACGGCGGGGAAGGATAACATCGACATCGCCTGGTGGCTTTCCCTCTACCCCGGCCTGGCGATCCTGATCACGGTCCTGGGATACAACCTGCTCGGAGAGGGGATCCGTGATGCCCTGGATCCCCGGCTCCGCGACGGACGGTAAAAAAAAAGGTCCCTGATCGACAGGAACCTCTTTTTATCGAAGCTAAAAAACCAAGTTCGTTACTTCTTTGCCGGGGCCTTCTCGGCGGCCGGGGCCTTCTCGGCGGCAGGGGCCTTCTCCTCGGCCTTTTCAGCCTTCTTGGCCTTCTTGGCCTTCTTGGTCTTCTTGGCCTTCTTCTCCTTCGCGGGGGCCTTCTCTTCCGCCTTAGCGGGCTCGGCAGCGGGCTTTGCAGCCGGGGCCGCCTGCGCGAACGCCAGACCGGACATGGAAAGGGCGAAAAGGATCGAAACGACGATCGAGAGCAGTTTCTTCATTTATGGTGTCACCTCCTTTCATTTTTTATCCTATCTTAACAAGAAGCGTGCCAGCGGCGGTGATTTGCAAATATATTGCAATATCAAGATATTGCAAATATGGCCCCCGGGCGTTTCCAGTTCAGGGAGGCTGATTGATGGGGAATAATTCCCCCTTTCCTGAGGAATTATTCCCGCCGCGCCTCCCGGCGTCGGGCGGGACGTCACGGCGGGGGCGGCGCTTTGTGCTTGAGCGAATCCAGCAGCCTGTCCCGGTAAATATAGGCGACGACTATGGCCAGGAGACTGACGGCGGCCAGGATCCACAGGGGGCCGTGTTGTTCGTTTCTCAACATGTCGCCGCTGATGGACAGCATGGCGGTTCCCAGGAGCCGGCCCAGGGTGGAGACGACGAGAAACACCCGCACCGGCATATGGCTGAGGCCTATCATATAGCACAGGGCGTCCTTGGGGAAGCCGGGGATGAGAAACAGGATGAAGACCACCCAGCTCCCCTTGTGTTTCATGAAGTAGTCGTATTTCTGAAGGATCGCGGGGCTGACTGCCTTCTCCACGAAGGGCAGTCCCAGCCAGCGCGCCAGGGAAAAGGCGAGCCAGGAGCCGATGGCAAGGGCGATGGTGGAATATATCGTGCCCAGGACGGCGCCGAAGATGTAGCCGCCGACGAAGCCGGTCGCTTCCCCGGGAACCGGGGCCAACAGGACCTGAAGGATCTGGAGGCCGATGAACGCCAGCACCGACAGGGAACCGAAGGAATTGACGAAATCGATGGCCTTGTTTCGGTTCGTGAAGAACTGGATGAGATCGCCATGAACGAAAAGCCAGGTTCCGCCGCCGAAGAGCAACGCCAATAGAAGGATCTTCAGTAGGGTGTTCTTGTTCATGCCACGGCTTTCGGCCTTTCTTCCCCATGACGGCTCGGGACGACCGGCCAGGGCACGGAGATCGTTTTGGCGCAAGGCTTTCTTATTTAACCTGCCGCCCGCCGTCAAGGACAAAGTCCCGGCCGGAGATCGGGGTAATCCGTAAAGGCGCCGTCGGCGCCCCGGGCGAACAGCATATCCATGTCCTTGCGGGTGTTGGCGGTAAAGGCATGGAATTTCAAACCCCGCTCATGGGCGTCGGCGATGAATTGCTCCGTGGCGGCGCCCAGAGCGCCGTGGACGGCATAGGCCCCCATCTCTTCGGCAAACCGGGCATAACCCCGGGGGACGGCGGTCACCAGGGGGGCGATGCGGATATCCGGCCGCAACCGCCGCAAGGCGGTCAATTCCCCGTAGTCGAAGGACGATACGAGGAGTTGCCCCGGGGTCGTCCGGACGCCCTGGGGGGAGGCGGCGAGGAGGGCGGCCAGGGGGACGGCGGTGGCCGGACCCTTCAGTTCGATGTTGAGGCCGTCGTCGGGACCGAGCAGGGCCAGCACCTCCTCGAGGAAGGGGATCCGCTCCCCCTTTCCCGCATCGAGGGAGCGGAGATAGGCCAGGCTCTGGTCCATGACATATCCCCGACCGTTGGTGGTCCGCTCCAGGGTTGCATCGTGGATAACCACCAGCGCGCCGGATACGGCATGGACGTCCAGCTCCAGCCACCGGGCCCCCATGGCCATGGCCCTCCGGAAGGAACGGAGGGTGTTTTCCGGCTCGTAGCCGCTGGCCCCGCGGTGGGCGAAGATGGCGAACTCCCGCAGTGGGCCTTGTTGCCGGTCCGCGTCGTCTCGGCGCATCGACCTTCGCCGGGATTTGCACAGCCGGGACGGGATGGGGTCGTCGGGGCCGCCCCGGGGCGGCGAGAGCCCCTGTCGTCTTTCGTCGTCATGTCCGTGGCGAGAGCTTTGCATAACCGCGGGAAAAAGGTTCGTAAACGGCGAGGCCATCTATCAAGCACCCCGGAGTCGCGACAAACCCCCTCGCATCCGTTCCCCCATCACTGCAAGGACAACAGGAGCCGCACAAGCTCCTCCGGGGCCGTATGCATGGGATGGTGTCCGGTGGCAAGCTCGAAGAAGGGCCAGCCGGCCGCCCGCACCCGGGCGGCGACGCCGACGATTCCCTGGTGCTGAGGCCCGGCGCCGCTTTTATCCGTGCAGTAGATGTACGCCCGGGGGATCTCCCGGGCCCGGGGATTGTTCAACCTCAGGGGCTGGAACATGGCGGCGGCGGGATGATCGACAAAACGGGCATCGCCCCGAGGTTCCGGGGGAGGATAGCGCCATCCGTCCCCTCCGGCCTCGATATAGGCTCCTAATAGTTCCGCAATATCCGGAGGATATAGGTCCTTGACCGCTTGGCCGTCCTCCGGGATCAGGGCGTCGAGATAGATCAGCCGCCGGATCCGCTCGGGGATCCTTTCCGCCACACCGGCGATTACGGCGCCGCCGTAACTGTGGCCCACCAGGAGGGCGTCGCGGAGGTCTTCGAATCTGAATACATTGACGATATCGGTTATGTGGGTATTCAGGTCGATGTCCGGCCGCAGCAGATGGGATCTCTCCCCCAGCCCCGTCAGGGTGGGGGCATGGACCGTGTGCCCCTGCCGGCGCAGCAGCTCCGGCACCGGCGGCCAGATCCAGCCTCCGGCGGTTGCCCCGTGAACAAGAACGTATGCCGCCATGAACGATCGACCTTCCTTTCCATCCGTGGGCTATCAGTCAGTCATCCGCAGGACCGAGCGGATCAGGTTGGCCGTGGTGTATTGGCCGTCGGTCATCCGCGCAAACAGGTGCTCTCCGCCGAAGAGTTCCGTCACGATTTCCTCTTCGCCGCAACCCTGCCGCTGCAAGGCCCGGGCCTTGCGGGCCAGCTCTCGGAGGTAACGAATGTTCGCCTCCAGCGCGGTGCGACCATCCGCAACGATGCGCCCCAGGGAGGTGAAGAGGGTCAACCGGTGCGGCGGCGCCGCCGCCAGTATCCTCTCCAGGGAGCGGATCGTTTCACCCATGTCCTCTTCCGGCCGAATGAACTTGGGCGCCTCCCGGGCAAAGATATCGCCGGAAAAGCACCAGCCCCGGTTCTTCTCAAGAAGCACTACATGGCCGTCGGCATGTCCGGGCGTGGCGATGACGTCGAAGGCGTAGAGGGGCGTGGTGATGACCGGCGGCACGGGCAGCGCCGACGCGGGCGCCGGACGCCCCCAGACAAATTCCTGATAAGGGAACAGAAACGGCTGGCCCGCGATGCTGGGAATCGCAGCGGGCGCGGCATAGATCGGCACGGAAAAACGCTCTTGAATCATGCTGTCGCCGCCGACATGATCCTCATGGAAGTGGGTGTTGACCACCATGTCCAGCCTTTTGCCCACGAGAAATTCCACCAGCTCCGCGGCGGTGTAAGCGCATCCCGTATCTATGAGGAGCCCGTCCACAAGGTAGGCGGCGACCCAATACAGGGGCTTGCCTTCCCATTCGCGACTCATCCTGATCTGGATTACGTCACCGTATTCGTTTATTTCCAGCATGTTGTCTCCTTTCGGGCGGAAAGGGTTTCCACAGCGGCAAGGGACAGTCGGACCGCGGCGAATCGCCTTCCGGCAAGGACCGGGAAAGGGGATAGGTTCAGGACGGGCATGAATTCCCATCAGCGCAGCGCCGTGGGAAAATTAGCCGATTGTCCGCCGGGTGTCAAGGGCGGAGGGGATGGCCGCCGGGTAAATTTGTTCTCAATGTAAGTAGTTGATCTTGAATGATCTACTAAAACTGAGGCACGTCCTGTTTTCAGCCACTTAGAGATAGAACAAATTTACCGTGGGGATGGGCGCCGGGGTAAATCCGTTCCGCTTGCAACAAGCCGAAAATAGCGGGTTTCCCAGGTCTCGCGGTCTCAGGAAATCAGGCGCTCCCGGGATGAACGAATTTCACCCAAGGGCGGCAAGGGAGGAAATGTATTGACATGGCGGCGCGTTTTCATTAAAACCAACTTCCCGTGCGGTCTTGAGGGGGCGAAATCACGGCCACGGGGCGCGACGCCCACCGGGGGGACGAGGGGATCCGTCAACCGGGAGAGGACCGGCAATCCAAGGAGAAATCAATGCTTTTTAAAACCGCCCTTACCAAGATGTTCGGCGTCGAATATCCCATCGTCTGCGGGGCCATGATGTGGCTCTGCAAGCCCCGATTCTGCGCCGCCGTCTCTAACGCCGGCGGCATGGGCAACCTGACGGCGGGCAATTTCGAAACCGAGGAAGAATTCCGCGCCGCCATCGCCGAGACGCGGCGCCTCACCGACAAGCCCTTCATGGTCAACGTCACCCTGCTGCCGTCCCTGCGGATCACCCCGGAGCATCACCGGATGTACATCCGGGTCTGCGCCGAGGAGCGGGTAAGCGGCATCGAGTTTTCCGGGACGCCGGTGGACAGGGCCATCGGCATGGCCGCCATCGAGGACCTCAAGCGGGCGGGGGTGAAGCTCTTTCACAAGGTCGGTTCGGTCCGCCACGCACGCCATGCCGAGAAGGTGGGCTATGACGGGGTTTACGCCGCGGGAATCGAAGAGGGCGGCCATCCCCTGGACGATGACGTGACCACCATGGTCCTCACGCCCCGGATCGTCGATTCGGTCCGAATCCCGGTGGTCACCGCGGGGGGCGTCGCCGACGGCCGAGCCCTGGCGGCCGCCCTGACACTAGGGGCCCAGGGGGTCATGATGGCCAGCCGGTTCGTGGCCACCCGGGAATGCGAGGTTCACGAGAATATCAAACAGGAGCTGATCCGCCGCCAGGAAAACGAGACGGTCATCTTCGGAAAGTCTCTGGGCCTCCAGGGCCGGGGGCTGAAAACCAAGGTCCTGGAAGAGGTGTGTGCCATCGAAAAGCGGGGCGGAGGTTTTGACGAACTGATTCCGCTACTTTCCGGCCAGAGGGTCAAGGAGGCCTGGGAAACCGGAGATGTGGACTATGCGCCGCTCATGGTTGGTCAGTCCATCGGCCTCATCAAGGATATCCCCACCTGCCGGGAACTTCTCGAGCGCATGGGGCGCGAGGCGGCGGCATCTCTGGACCGGGCGAGGGAATCGCTCCAGGAGAGTTGAGAAAAAAATGGCGAAACAGGTTTACGAAGGCAATATGGACAAGCGGATCCTGCAGATGAAGATTCGGGCCGGGGAGCTGAGGGAGGAGGACCTGCGGGAATATCTGAAGAAGCTCCCCGATGCCGCCGCCAACGCAGAGTTGTTGACCACGGTGATGGAGAGTCAGGACGACGGCGACGCCTCCTGATCGAGATCATGTTCATCGACTCCCACGCCCATCTGGAAATGAGAGAGTTCGACCGGGATCGGGAGGAGGTTATCCTGCGGGCCGCGGCGGCGGGGGTCGATTACATCGTCACGGTGGGAACGACGCTGCGCGACTGCCGCAAGGCGGTGGAGATCGCCCGGAGACACCCCGCCGTCTATGCGGCGGTGGGCATCCATCCCCATGACGCCAAGGAGATCGGCCCCAATACCTATGACGCATTGAAAACCTTGGCGGGGGATGACGCGGTCGTGGCATATGGAGAGATCGGCCTGGATTTTTTCCGCAATCTGACCCCGCCGGACATCCAGCGACGACGCTTCGCGGAGCAATTGGAGGTGGCGACGGACCTGGGCCTGCCCGTAATCGTCCACGACCGGGAGGCCCACGAGGAGACCGTCGCGACCCTGAAGGCGTGGCGGGGAAAGACGGGGGGCGTGATCCACTGTTTCTCCGGGGATGCGGCCATGGCCATGACCTGCATAGAGCTGGGCTTTTATATCTCCATCGCCGGTCCCGTGACCTATGCCGGGTCGGAGCGGTTGTGGGAGGTGGTGCGGCAGGCGCCGCTGGAACGACTATTGATCGAAACGGACGCCCCCTACCTTACCCCCCATCCGCGGCGCGGCAGACGTAACGAGCCGGCCTACGTGGCACTGACGGCCCAAAAGGTGGCGGAACTCAAAGGCGTGTCTCGGGAGGAGGCGGCCCGAGAGACATCGCGCAACGCGAGGAATCTCTTTGGCATTCCCAGGAAGGCTCGTACATCATGACCGGCGAACTTCTCTATTTTGCCTACGGCGCCAATTTAAATCGGGACGATCTGGCCAAATGGTGCCAGGAGCGCCGTCTCGACTATCCCCTGGGGGAGAAGGTGGCCAACGCCTATCTTCCCGACACCCGTTTGATCGCCAATTACTATTCCTCCTTTCGCCAGGGGGGCATCCTGAACATCAAATACCAGCTCGGGCAGGCGACGCCGGGGGCGCTTTTCCGGGTCCTTCCCGGAGGCTGGAACGTCCTGGACATCAAGGGCGACAGGAAGAATATGTACAAGCACCTCAACATCGTCGCCCTCACCGACGACGGCCGGGAGCACGTCGCCGTGGCCTATCAGGTCGATGCCGCGAAGACTTCCCGGACCTTCGTGCCCCTTAATCCCGATTATCGCCGCATCGTCCGGGAAGGCATGGAGGCCCACGGGATCGACGCGGGCGTCTTCAACGCCGTGGCGGAAGGACGGGATCCGGACTATCCGATCCGTCATATCTTCGTTTATGGTACCCTGATGAGCGAAGGCCCGAGGCACTACCTCCTGGCGGCATGGGCCGACATCGAATCCCGCCGGCCCGCCCGGGTTAACGGACTCCTTTACAACAGTTGGAAGGGATTCCCCTGCATGATCCCCGATGTGACGGAACGGTCCCAGGTGATGGGCGAACTCTACACCCTGACGGATCCTAAAAAGGCCTTCGAAATCCTCGACATTGTGGAAACGGCCAAGCGCTATGCCGCCACCGGCGCCTTCTTCCGCCGGGCGATCGTCGCGGCGACCCGGCAGGATGGAACGAAATGCCCCGCCTGGACGTATTTCGTGGACATGAGCGTCGAGGGGATGCCCCGCATCGACTCGGGCGATTGGCGGAGCGTCATCGCCTAAATAACCCTTGCATTTCCCGGCGAGAATCTGTAAACTCCCCCTCAAATCCCCTTGAAACGGCGGCGGGCGCGCCGTTCGCCTCCTTTCGGGACAAAGGGGATGAAGATACGACAGGGGCGCCGGTACGGCTGAGAAGCTACCCTTTGAACCTGACCTGGGTAATGCCAGCGTAGGGAGTGGCAGCAGAGCGAATCGATTCTTGTGGGGCCGTCACCCATGCCGGGGGCGGCCTCGTTGTTTTTCCACCGGCGGCGGGCGCGGCCGCCTTCCGCTGCCCCGCGAGGGAAGGCAAAGGGAGGCGCCCCCGGCCCGGGCGGCCGGAAAAGGGCCTGGAGAGGAAGAGGCGCGATGCCCCGCGAGGGTAAAAAGAGGATTGCCATCCTGGCGGGCGCCCGGATCGAGGACATGGAATGGCTCCGGCAGGAACTGGCCGCCACCGCTCCGGAGGCCATCCTGTGCGCCGACGGCGGCGCCCGTTACGCCCGGCTCGTCGGGGTGGTTCCCGATCTGATCGTCGGCGATCTGGATTCCCTGCCGGAGGAGCTGCAACGCTCTTTTCGGGCGGAAGGCATCGCCATGGCCGGCTATCCCGCCCGGAAGGACGAGACGGACACACAGTTGGCCTTGGAGCGGGCCCTGGCGATGGGGGCCGGGGAGATTCTCGTTTTCGGCGCCCTGGGTGGCCGCCTGGACCACACCCTGGCCAATATCGGCCTGCTGCTCCTGGGGGGGATCAGGGGGGCGGCGGTTATCCTCCGGGACGAGTCCTGCGATGTCTTCGCGGTAACCGGAGAGGCCGTGATCCGGGGTGAGGCGGGGCAGACCGTTTCCATCTTCCCCCTGGGCGGGGATGCGGCGGGGATCGACCTCGCCGGCTTCGATTACCCCCTGGAGGGCGCCGCCATGACCATGTCCCGCCCTTACGGCATCAGCAACCGCCTGGCCGCGACGACGGGACTTATCAGGGTCGGGAAGGGACGCCTGCTGGTTATCCACTACCGGCGCGCCGTGGCTTAGAGGCCCGCAAGGCCGTCGCCGGGCCGGAGAAAACATGAGGAGATCGTCTTGAAAGGGATAAAGAGGATATTGACCATTGCCGGTTCCGATTCCGGCGGCGGCGCCGGCATCCAGGCGGATCTGAAGACCATCACGGTTTTGGGGGGTTTCGGGATGAGCGTCATTACGGCCCTGACGGCCCAGAACACCCTGGGGGTCCATGCCGTCCACGAGACGCCGGTGGAATTCATCGCCGCCCAGTTCGATGCCGTGGCCGCGGATATCGGCGTGGACGCCGCCAAGACCGGGATGCTTCCCTCGGCGGCCGTCGTGGAGGCGGTAGCGGAAAAGATCAGTCAATACGGCATAGAAAAGCTCGTCGTCGATCCCGTCATGACCGCCAAGGGAGGGGCGAGGCTCATGGACCCCGACGCCAGGAAGGCATTGATTGCGAAGCTGCTGCCCCTGGCCCTGGTGACGACGCCGAACATCCCCGAGGCGGAGATCCTCACCGACGTCATCATCGCCTCTGTCTCCGACATGAAGGCCGCCGCCCGGATCATCCACGAGCTGGGGGTAAAAAACGTCATCGTCAAGGGCGGCCATCTCCTCGGGGCCGCGACGGATGTCCTGTACGACGGCCGCGATTTTTACGAGTTTCCCTTTGTGCGGATCGCGACCAAGGACACCCACGGGACAGGCTGCACCTTTTCCGCGGCCCTGGCGACGGCCCTGGCCCAGGGCCGGTCCGTCCGGGAGGCCATGGCCGCCGCCGAGGATTATATGGCCGCCGTCATCGGAAACGCCCTGCGCCTCGGGTCCGGCCACGGACCGGTGAACCATGGGGCGTATCCGGCGTCGTGCCGTGGGGGGAAGGCTGATCGCCGGCGGCGGAAAGGAAGAAGGTTTTAACAGTTTGCTTACAATCTGACTAATTCTGTGCTATTCTATGCAATATGGAGAGAATGGTAAGCATAGGTGAAGCAGCGATAAACCTGAAAAATATGGCCGTGAGTTCCACGGTGTCAGCCTGTGGAGAGGCAAGGCTCTGGCGGTGGGCGCAGCAAGCCCGCCGTGAAACCGGCCTTCGGTGAAGCGGGAAGTCAGCTTTGAGTCTGTATAAGCAGATTTGAGTAGGTATGACGGAACGGGCGCGATTGAATCTTCAGCGACAACAGGCGTCCGGGAGGGAAGCGAAAAGGCCTGCCCGGCCGCCGGGAGAGGGGACATGACTCAGATAGAACGGGCCCGACAGGGCGTGGTTACGGAAGAGATGGAGATCAGCGCGGAGCGGGAGGGCTGCTCTCCCGAGCACATCCGCGCCGGCGTGGCGGCGGGAACCATCGTCGTCATCAGAAACAGGCGTCACGGCGCCATCGCGCCCCTGGCCATCGGCAAGGGCCTGCGAACCAAGATCAACGCCAATATCGGTACCTCCAAGGATCGGGCCGATCTGGAGAGCGAACTGGAAAAGGTGCAGATCTGCGTCGAGGCCGGCGCGGACACCATCATGGACCTCTCCACGGGGGGCGATATCCGGGCGATCCGCCGGGCCATCGTGGCCGCTTCCCCCCTGGTCGTCGGCACCGTTCCCATCTATCAGGCGGCCGCCCGGATGCTGTCCCGGAGAAAGGCCATCGTGGAGATGACCGACGACGACCTGTTCGAGGTCATCGAGGAAAACGGCGCGGACGGGGTGGATTTCATCACCGTCCATTGCGGGGTGACCCGGCGGAGCGTGGCGGCGCTCGAGGCCCAGGGACGCATCCTGGGCATCGTCAGCCGGGGAGGATCCATAACGGCCCACTGGATGGAATGCAACGGCGAGGAAAACCCCCTCTACTCCCAGTACGACCGGCTCCTGGATATTGCCCGGAGATATGAAATCGTCCTGAGTCTCGGCGACGGACTGCGGCCGGGGTGCCTTGCCGATGCCACCGATCGGGGACAGCTCCAGGAATTGATCCTCCTTGGGGAACTGGCCAAAAGGGCCCAGGACCGGGGCGTCCAAGTGATGATCGAAGGGCCCGGACACGTTCCTCTCCGGGACATCGAAAGCAACATCCTCCTCCAGAAACGGATCTGCGCCGGGGCCCCCTTCTATGTCCTCGGCCCGCTGCCCACGGACATCGCCCCGGGATACGACCACCTGGTCTCCGCCATCGGCGGCGCCATCGCCGGAGCGGCGGGGGCCGATTATCTGTGCTATGTCACCCCGGCGGAGCATCTCCGTCTCCCGACCCGGGACGATGTTCGAGAGGGGGTCATTGCCTCCAGGATCGCCGCCCATATCGCCGACATCGCCAAGGGATTGCCCGGGGCGGCGGAACGGGACCGGTGCATGGCGGTATGCCGAAAGGCATTCGACTGGCAGGGGCAGGTCGATGCCTCCCTGGATCCGGCGCGGGCCGGGGCCCTCCTGGAGAAGAGCACCAGCGCCCGGGAAGAGGGCTGCACCATGTGCGGCGAATTCTGCGCCATCAAGCTGGGCCGGAAGGCCAAGGACAGAACGGCCGCGGTGAAACGCTGACGGCAATTCGGGCGTGGTCCGCGGTGCTCGCCGCGGCCAATGACGGGGATGGGACGTTGAAACGTCCGCCCCCGAGGAGGACACGATGGTTCAGGCACTCTGGTCATTCATAATTGCTTCGGTGATTTTGTTCGCTTTTTTCTTCCTCCGCCCGCCCTGGAGCCTGGAGAATGTGGTCATCGGCGGCGTCCCCCTGGCGCTGCTGGCGATCTTCGCCTGCCGCTTCTGGCAGGCGAAAAGGGAGCAGGACGCCGCGCCGCCGGAAGACGAAGCGGAAGGATAAAGGCCGCCGGATGGTCTCGGCCCTGAAGACGGGGGGAGGGGCGGCGAAACAGGACGGGGCGGGGCGCGTGGTTCGCGCCCTGCGTGCGGCCGGCCACGAGGCCTTTTTCGTCGGCGGGTGCGTCCGCGACCTCCTCCGGGGGGAAATCCCGGAGGATTACGACATCGTCACGTCCGCCCGGCCGGAACAGGTTATGGCCTTGTTCCCCCGCACTTATCCCGTCGGGGCCGCCTTCGGGGTGGTCCTGGTCCGGGAGGGCGAACATGCCTTCGAGGTGGCCGCCTACCGACAGGAAGGGGGTTACGAGGATGGACGCCACCCTTCCCGGGTGTCCTTCGCCGGCGCCCGGGAGGATGTCCGTCGCCGGGACTTCACCGTCAACGGCCTCCTCATGGATCCCGAGACCGGAGCAATCGCGGATTACGTGGGCGGCCGGGCGGATCTGGAGAGGGGCCTCATCAGGACCATCGGCGCCCCGGAGGAGAGGTTTGCCGAGGATCATCTCCGCATGCTGCGGGCGGTCCGCTTCGCCGCCAATCTCGGCTTCCGGGTGGAGGAGGCGGCGCTGGCGGCGATCGCCCGCCAGGCGGACAGGATCCTCCGGGTCAGCGCCGAACGGATCCGGGAGGAGTTGAACCGGATCCTGACCGGACCCGGACCCCGCCGGGGGATGGAGCTGCTTGACTCGTCAGGGCTCATGTCCCGGCTCCTGCCGGAACTCGTCGCCCTTCGGGGCGTGGAGCAGCCACCCCGCTTCCATCCCGAGGGCGATGTGTGGGAGCATACCCTGCGCATGCTGGCCCTGCTGCCTTTGGAAAATCTGCCCCGAGAGGAAGCGGAGCGCCTGGCCTGGGCGATCCTCTTTCACGACGTGGGGAAACCCGCCACCCGGAAGGAAGACGAAACGGGGATTCACTTCTATGGCCATGTGCCCAAGGGGATGGAAATCACCGCGGCGGCCCTGAAGCGGCTCCGGTTCTCCCGGGAGGACGGGGAGGTCATCCTGGCCCTTGTGGCGAACCATATGCGGTTCATGCACGTCCGCCAGATGCGGGTCCACACCCTGAAGAAGTTCCTGCGCCTGCCCCACTTCCACCTGCACCTGGCCCTCCATCGCCTCGACTGCCTGGGGAGCCACGGGCTTCTGGACAACGAAGCCTTCTGCCGACAACGGCTTGGAGAGATGACCGGGGAGGAGCTTCACCCCCCCCGGCTCCTTACGGGTGACGATTTGCTGGCCCTGGGATTCGCCCCCGGCCCGGTGTTTCGGGAGATCCTCGCCATGATCGAGGACGCCCAACTCCGGGGCGAGATCGCCACCCCGGCGGAGGCCCGCGCCCTCGTCAGGGGGAAGTTTTCTCCAACTGCCGGCGCAGGCGGTCGTGGATGAGGCGGGAAGCGATATTGCTTCCCCCCAGGCCGACGAGGATCGACACGTCGGTCTTGTCCTTGTCCTTGAACTCCACCTCCACGGTCACCTTTTCCTCCTGGATGACCGCCAACACCCGGGCCTTGCCGATCTTGACGGTCTTCTCGCTGACCGTCGCCCGCATCTCCGCGAGGGTGTCGTCCACGGCCCGACAAACCGCCTCGAAGGGCCAGGGATAGGTGGAGACGACGTAACCGCTGGACCGGATCATCTGTCCGTCCTGGACGGCCACGGACTTGCCCCCGAGGACCAGCCCGCCCTCGCAGCCGGCCAGAGCGGTCAGGACAAGCATCGCCAGCGTGGCGAAAAAGACGCTTCTCATCGATTTTCCTCCTGCAAGTTTCTTCTAACGAGGCCTTTGAAAATCCAACCCTTCCTGTTGCCCCGGCAAAATTCGAGGGGCAGAACATCTTGAAAACACTGTAGTCCTTCCTCCTCCGGCATGAGGATCAGGCGTCTGAAACGGGGCTTTTCAAAGCCCTCCCAACGTCCACGAGGCCGGCCTTAGGGAGGGCAGAGAGTTTATCCTAGATACGACGGTCTCCCAATGCCCACGAGGCCGATCTCCCGCAACGAAAGGTGTAAATATCCGGATAGTTGACCACATTTTCCTCCAGGCCATCCGCAAGGGCCGATTTCCCCGGGCCGGACGTCATTCGGCCCTCGGCGTTGCCACCGGGCGCGGGGATCAGGGCAAATAGGCGGCGCGGTGCAGAAGCTGGGAGAACGCCTGGAAAACCGTCCAGGCCAGGAGCGCCGCGACGCCGTAGATGCACATATTGCCCAGGATGCGATGCCTGGCCGTCTCCCGCTGTCTCTCCTCGTAGCCCAGGAGGGAGGCGGCGACGATGCCCGCCGCCAAGCCGCCCCCATGGGCCCAGTTGTTGATCCCCGGCACGAGAAGCCCGAAGAGGACCAGACCCACCACCCAGCCCATCGCCTGACGGTACATGGCCATCCCGAAGTAGCCGCCCCGACTCCGGGCGAAGTAGAGAATGGCCCCGATGAGACCGCAGATGCTCGCCGAGGCGCCGATGGTGAAGGGGACGCCGGCGAAAAAGGACAGGGCGAAACCGGCTACTCCCGTCACGACATAGATGACGGCGAAGCGGTGCGCACCGAATTCCGACGCCACGAAAGGCCCCAGTTGATTCAGG
Source organism: Pseudomonadota bacterium (assembly GCA_030057915.1). Classification (GTDB taxonomy): domain Bacteria; phylum Desulfobacterota; class Syntrophia; order Syntrophales; family UBA8958; genus UBA8958. The sequence goes on along the minus strand of JASGUC010000003.1, from coordinate 200,669 downwards.
GCCATCATGTTGAAGAAGATATGGAGCAGCCCGCCGTGGAGGAAAGAGGCGGTGATCAGGGTCCACCAGCGGTGAAAATGGCCGATGGGCACGGTTCCCGTGGCCCCGAGGAGGAAGAGGCTCTCTTCCGAGGGAGAGAGGAGCGTCAGGGGGTTCATCGTCATCCCCATCCCCCGGGGATTCATGAGCAGGGAGAGTATATAGAAGACGACGTTGGCGTAAAAGATTATCCGGACGATATCTCCGACGCCTCCCCACCCGCGGGACGAAAAAAGACGCCTCCGCCGCGACCCGGGATCGGCGAGGCCGCAATAGGGACATTTCGTCTCGTCGAGGCTGATGAGCTTGCGACAGTTGGGGCAGAGACCGGATGTCCGTTCCGCCGTCATCTCAACCTCCGGCGAGGAAGTGTTTCATGACCACGGGGATCGCCACGAGGACCCCCGCCGTCGTGGTCAGGTTCACGAACGCCACCAGGAGGAGCAGCCTGGTGATCTTGTTGCGGAAAAACCCCCGCACCGAGCCGATGTCGTCCCTCAACTCCAGGAAGTCCCTCACCTGGGGTTTCCGCAGCGTCGCCTCGGTCAGCCCGGCAACCCAACCGGTGGCCACCAGGGGATGGATGGTGGCGATGGGCGCGGAGAGGGCGGCGGCGAGGATCGTCAAGGGATGGGAGAGCATGACGAGGGCCCCCAGACCGGCGCAGGCCGCGGTGATGGCGGACCAGGAGAGGACCATGTGCATGCTGGTCCGGCCGCCGGAATAGAAAAACCCGGCAACGAACAGGATCACGATCGCCGCGGAAAAACCCCAGCCGGCATATCTGCCCCAGATCCCCGGCGGCGGTACGGCGCCCAGGGCGTCCATATCGACGCGGCGGCCCAGGTTTTCCACGATCCCCGGGATGTGTCCCGCGCCGACGACGGCGACGATCTTCCGACCGTCCGCGTGGCTGACGGCATGGGAAAGGTATGCATCCCGTTCGTCGATCAGGGTGGCCTTGAGGGCCGGCAGCTTGTCCCCGAAGGTCTGGAGGGCCGCTTCGAGGACGTCCTGCTCCTTGAGCCTCTCCACTTCCTCCGCGGTGACGTCCTCGGCATAGAACAGCGAGACGATCATCTCGGGGAGGACCCGGACTTTGGTCCAGAAGCCCATCTTCCGCCAGGCCCGCAGGAGGGTGACGCGAATCTCCCGGTCGGCGAGGACCACGGCGATCCCCAGCGCTTCCGCCTGGGCGACGGCACGGATCATCTCCTCGCCGGGGGCTATGCGGAGCTTCTCGGCGATCTTTTTCTGGAAGGAGGCCAATAGCAACTGAAAGAGGAGGACCGAGGTCCTCTGCTCCCGGATGACCTTGACGATATCCATCTCCTGCCACTTTTCCCGCTGCTTGATGGCCTCGTAACGGGCCTTGCAGAGTTCCACGCATACCACGTCGGGGCGCTCGCTGGCGATGACCGCCTCGGCCAACTCGGCGCTTTCCCGGGAGACATGGGCCGTGCCCACGAGCACCAGCTCTTTGCCTTCCCATGCCAGGCGGCGGATGTTGGGATGATTCAAGGTTCTATCGCTCCATGGATAGGGTTTCGCAAGCGGGTCATTAGCAGTAAAACCAGGGGTTGTAAAGGAAAGAAGCGCTTGGCGCCGGGCAAATTGGCTCTTCCTGCTGGCGCTCAATGGCCTGCGATCACAAAAATGGGCAACCCGCTATTTTCCGCTTATCGCAAGCGGCGCGGCCTCACCCTGGCAATTGGCGGCCCCGCCTTGTCCCGCCGCTAAAGAAAGGAAAAGAGGAAGGCCGCCAGGAAGCCGGCGATGGTGGAGAGCCCCACCTCGGCGCCCCCGTGTTCGTAAGCCTCGGGCATCATGACGGAGGCGACCATGGCCAGGATGCCACCCCCGGCAATGGCCTCCATGAAGGTGAGCACGGTGGGCGGTGCCGCGGAGAAGAATACATTGCCGCAGGCCGCGGCAACGGCGCCGGCTACGATCAGCCCCCCCCACAGGCGGAAAATTCGTCCTTTGCTGAAACCCGCCTCCCTCATCCCCAGGGACGATGCCATCGCCTCGGGGAAATTGGAGAGAAAAACCGCGACCAGAAAGGTGTATTGATAATCGGCCGGGGACGAGCAGCTCGAACCGATGACCAGGGATTCCGGGATGCCGTCCAGCATGGCCCCCAGGAAGATGGCCAGGGGCGCCCCGGCCGAGGCCTGCTTCCTCATCATGGAGACCTCTTCGTTCCTGCTCAACCTCTGGATGTTGGCGATCGCCACCTGCTGCCAGTGGGCAGCGTCCATGGGGGATTCCGCCGCCTGGACATTCCGCACCACCCGTTGGGAGTTGAGAAGCTCCACGGCGCTCCGGAGATTGGGAGATTTGTCGATGAGTTCGTCGAAGTGGATCTTGTCGATTTTCAGCAGCGACACATTCGTGGCGGCCACCGCCGTGGCGGAGCGGGGATCGCCGGTCAAAAGCGCCATTTCCCCGAAGGAATGGCCGGCGGTCAAGGCGGCGATCCTTCTCGACCTTTCCCCAACGCCCCGCACCTCGATGTCCACCTGTCCCGCATCGATGAAATACAGGGCGTCCCCCGCATCCCCCTGTTGGAAGACGATTTCGCCGGCGGCAAAGCGACAGGGCTGCACGCAGAGCAGGACATCCTCCATTTCTTCCGGCGGCAGGCGGCGGACCAGCTCGATCTGGGACAGCTTTTCCAGGACGGCGGCGGATTCCTCCCGTTTCTTTTTGAGCAGGTACAGCTTCGCCATGGCGGGGTGACGGAGCGCCCCGCCGTAATTGTCAACGATGCGGTTGCCGATATAATAGACGATGCCGCCGGCGATGAAGCCGCCGGCCACCCAGAGCCAGCTTTGCAGGCCGCTGAGTTGGGCCTGGCGCATGAGCCTTTCCGCCCCGGCGAAGGCGAGTTGGAGGGCGAGGGCCTGAATGAGCGCCCCGGTTCCGAAGGCCATGACCATGGCGCCGATCTTTTGCGAGGGCTTGGCATAAACGCCGACAAGGGCGCCGATCAGGAGGGAGGACATGGCGGCCAGGGCCATGGCCGTCGCAAGGAGGATCCTCGATGTTTCCAGACTATCAAGCATGCGCTCAATCCTGCGAAACCGTTCCCGCGACCGGGGGGAAGGGGGGACAATAGCATTACCTAATGCCCTTAGTCGCAAACCGTTCCCGCGACCGGGGGGAAGGGAGCGGCCGGCCTCCGGCGGCGATGGAGGCAATCGACCCCCACCCGCGTCCCCGTCGGGGGCATCTTACTTGCCGGGGCGGGAAAAGTAAAGGAGATGGTTGCCGCCAGCATGATTCACATCCACCGTCCGCCACCCGCGACGGCCGCGCTCCGGGGCGGATTTGTCCTTCCCGCCGGCGCCTGATTTCATGGAACGACAAATCATGGGGAAACCCGTCATTTCCGCCTTGCGGCGAGCAAAACGAATTTGCCCTGGGCCATGCGCCGGTCGTCTTGCATTGACGATCTCCATGATATAAGAACTTTGAACAACCGCCGTTTTTGTCATTTCGACCAAAGGGAGAAATCTTTAACAAACTGCGATGATTAGGATTTCTCGTCGCTCGCGCTCCTCGAAATGACATTTTTCAAAGGTCTCGATTTAGGACATGGATCATGATAAAAATGCTTCTTCTCCTCGGCGCTGGGATTACCCTGTTTCTCTTCGGCATGATGAAGCTGGGGGCGGGAATCCAGCAACTCTTCACCGCCCGGATCCGGGACCACATCAAGTATGCCGTCCGGCGCCCATTCTTCGGCCTATTAACCGGCGTAGCGGCGACGGTCCTCTTTCAGAGCAGCGCGGCCACCACCGTCATCGCCGTGAGAATGGTCAGCGCCGGTCTGATCTCGTTCTATCACTCCCTTGGCATTGTCCTCGGCGCCGATCTCGGGGCGACGGTAATCGTCCAGCTTGTGGTCTGGCGGATCACCGATGCCTCCCCGGCGTTTGTCATCATCGGCGGCATCATCTGGTTTGCCGCCCAGGAGAACCGCAAGAGTCTCGGCGAGGCGATCTTCTACTTCGGCCTCCTGTTTTTCGGCCTGAGCATCGTGGGGACGGCGACGGCCCCCCTGCAACAGAACCCGGAGATCGTTGACTTTTTCCAGACGCCCATGCCCCCCCTGCTGGGATTCGCCCTTTCGGCGCTGTTCACGGGGCTCATCCAAGCCTCGGCAATCCCCATCAGCATCCTCGCCATCCTCGCCCATCAGGACCTGGTCAGCCTGGAGAATGCCCTGCCCATGGTCATCGGGGCCAATGTGGGCACCACCGCGGCCGCCCTATTGGCCGGTATGGTTTCCGGCGTCGGCGGCAAGCGGGCCGCCTTCTCCCACTTCTTCTTCAAGGCGGCGGGGGCGGCGGTCTGCATGGCCGCCCTGCCGGCGTTTCTCGCTTTGCTGCGGAGCCTGTCCCCCGGCGTCGCCCAGCAGATCGCCCTGGGACACCTCCTCTTCAACCTGACCATCGTCGTCCTCTTCTTCCCCATCCTCCGCCTGGTGGCCCGTCTCCTGGTCCGCATCTTACCCGGGGAGGAAAAGGCCCTCCCCCTGTGGCCGGAGTTTCTCAAGGAAGACGCCCTGGCGGATCCCGTCTCGGCCCTGGAAATCGTCTCCCGGGAGCTGGAGCGCCAGATCGTCATCGTGGAGGAAATGTATCGCCGGACGACACCGTTGCGGACCGTCTATCGGGAGGGGCGGGGGCGGGACATCCTGTATGTGGAGATGGTGATCAATCACCTGCGGGCCGAGATCGTTTCCTACCTCAGGAGGATCTCCTACCGCGACCTCTCCCCGGCCCTGTCGGGGCGGCTTTTCGCCTATACGGCCATGGCCGACGACATCGAACGCATGGCCAACCACATGATCAACCTCCTTTCCCTGTCCCGGGAAAAGCAGCGACGACGGATCGAATTCACCCGTTTTGCCGAGGAGGAGCTGGATGAAATCGAGGGGCTGGTGGCGATGAACATCGCCGACGCGGTGCGGATGATCCGCCAGGGGGACGGCGACCGGAGCGCCGCCGTCGTCCGGCGGGAAGAAGAGATCGACGTCGCCGTAAAAGCGGCCCGGGAACGCCATCTGGCCCGTTTTCACAAACGGCTCTGTCAGGCCGAGGCCGGGCCGGTGTTCATCGAGATGCTGATCCACCTGGAGCGCATCTCCGACCATTGCGAGAATATCGCCGATCATGCCGCCGAGTTGGGAGGAGCGGAGGCGTCTTGACGGGGGCAAATTGGCTCTTCCGGCAGGCGCTCGATTTCGTGGGACTGCAAAAGATGGGAAACCCGCCCTGCTCGTCCTATTTCGAGCGGAACAAAGTTACCCCGGCGTCTTGACGGGGGGAGGAGGAAAATGATACCTTCCCGGACCATCGAAATGGGAAGTCTATTCGTCACAAACCATGGACGCGCAAGGAAAGGAGATCGTAATGAAGGATCGCATGAACGCCCTGGAAGCAGCCCTGAACAACGAGCTGCGGGAACGCGAGTTCTATCTGAAAAACGCCGAGCGGACCAAGAATCCCGTCGGCAAGGCGATGTTCCTGCAAATCGCCGCGGAGGAGCTGGAGCACTACGAACGTCTCCAGGAACTCCATGAGAAGTGGACCAAGGAGGGCAAGTGGCCCGAGACGGTCCCGCTGAAGGTCAAGGAGACCAAGGTCCGGGACATCCTGAAGAAGGCTGTAAAAGAGGCGGGGGAGGCGACGCCCGGAGACGCCGATGACCGCAAGGCCCTGGAGACGGCCATCGATTTCGAGGGCCAGGGGGCGACCTATTACGCCCGCTTGCGGGATGGCGTTACGGATCCCCGTGAAAAGGCATTCTTCGAGCTGTTGGCCAACATCGAGCACGAGCATTACGTATCCCTGAAGGATACGGAGGAATACCTGCTGGATCCGGCGGCCTGGTTCCGCAAGCAGGAGCGCGGGGGCCTCGACGGCGCGTAAGGCCGTCTTCACCGCGGCAGGCGAGCGGTGAGATAATCGATGGTCATGGGCAGATCCAGTTTGAGCTGCTGAATGAACTGGATGCCGATCTTGACCCTTTCCGTCCGGCAGGCGTGGAGATGACCTCCATAGCGGCGGTCCGCCGTGAGAAAATGGAGGTGAAAGCCCGGGAAGTTCAGGGATCGGATGAACTTGGGCGTATAGAAGCCCGCCAGGACGCCGGAGATGTTTTCGAAGCTCAGGGCGGGCCGGTTGTGCTCTTCCTCGTTCAAGGGCCGGTAGTTCTCCTGGCGGGAGACGGACCATGCCTGGACCTCCCGGAAAAAACCGTCCACGCGGATGGCGTAGAGCATGTTGTCCGAGGGGAGAAGACGCCCCAGGAGCGCCTGGAAGGCCGCGTAGTCCAACTCTTCCTCGAAGGCCTCGCTGACCGTGGGCCGGTAGAAGGTGACGCAGGCAAATGGGGTCCGTGCGTCGTCCGCCACGGGGCAGGCCTGGCCGTCGGCCCGGAGCTGGTAGATGATCCCGTCCAGCATGACCATCTCGCCGTCGAGGTTGTTGAAGGTCCCCAGACCGAAATCGCCGTGGCGCCTCAAGTCCCCCAGCAGGGTCTTTTCCTCGTAGAAGCCCTTGAGCATGGCGGTTACCGGCGCGGAAAGATAGACGGCGCTCTCCGCTTCCCCGTCCGGCCGCCGCCGCGCCTCCAGATAATACGCCAGGGCCGTCCGGGTTATCTCCGCGGCGGTGAGGCCCGCTGCCGCGGCCGTCCGCTCCAATTCCCCGGCCAGACCCGCCGGCAGGGCGATCTTCATTTCAACGGTGGGGACATGCCGATCATTCATAGTGGTGCCTCCTTATGTCTCGCCAGGAGAGACCTGGGCAAGATGGTCTCGCCGCGGCTCGGAAATCCTTCACCCCTCGCCATCATGGGCAAAGCGCGATCCTTGTTCATTATCAGGCGTCTATTTCCGTCAAGGAAGACGGTCAGGCGCCTTCCAGGGAAGCGGTCAGCTCATGCCACCGTTCGTAGAGCGCCTCGATTTCCTTTTCCAACGCCCTCAGGTCCCGGACCGTCCGCTTGATCCGCTCCGGTTCCCGGTGGCTCAGGGGATGGCAGAGAAACTCCTCGCCGGCGGCTTTGCGTCGCTCCCGGTCGGCGATATCCGCTTCCAGGGCCTGGATATCCTTCCACAGCGTCCGGCGCTGTCTGGCCAGACGGTTCCGCTCCTCCGCCTCCCGGCGTCGCTCCTCCCGTCTCCGGAACGCCTTCCCGGCAACGTCCGCCGCCGGCGTCCCCGCCGCCGCCGTCTCCGGCCGGCCGGCCGGCGCGTCGCTCCCTTCCGGACTGCGCCCCGGCATCGCGGCCCCCTCCCGACCCCTCTCCTCCGCGCCCGATGGCAGCGCCGGCAAAGATTGTCTCTTCTCGATGAAATCCGAATAGTTGCCCAGATATTCGCGACACGCGCCGTCCCGGAGTTCGAAGACGCGATTCACCAGGCGGTCGAGGAAATAACGGTCATGGGAGACCAAAACCACAGCTCCCGGGTAGGTCAACAGGGCCTCCTGGAAGATGTCCTTGGTCTTGAGATCCAGGTGGTTGGTCGGCTCGTCGAGGATGAGGAGATTGGTCTTCCGCAGGAGGATCTTCAGGAGCGCCAGCCGTGACTTCTCCCCGCCGGAGAGGACGACGACGGGTTTGTGGATGGCGTCTCCCGAAAAGAGGAAGGCCCCCAGGAGACTGCGTCGCTCCCGATCGTGGCAGTGGGAGGGGACGTCCAGGACCTCTTCCCAGACCGTTCGGTCATAGCGGAGGTTCTCGGCGCTTTCCTGGGAGAAGAAGGCCATCCGCACATTGAGGCCATAGCGGATCTCCCCCGCGGAAGGGGCTTCCACCCCGCCCAGGAGGCGCGACAGGGTCGATTTTCCGGCGCCGTTTACGCCCACCAGGGCCGCCCGCTCACCCCGACGCAGGGTGAAGCCCACGCCGCTGAAGACCGGGCGCCCCCCGTATTCCTTTCTCAAGTCACGGACGGTGAGCACCTCTTTGCCGCTTTTCGTCCCCGCCGGAAATCCGATCCGGACGGTCCGCTCCGATTCCTGCGCCGCCAGGGGGGCGGATTTCTCCAGGCGCCGCAGCCGGTTCTGGACCTGTTTGGCCTTGGTGGCCTGATAACGAAAGCGCTCGATGAACGCCTCGGTCCTTTCCATTTCGCCCCGCTGGAGGCGAATTGCCTTTTCCAGGGTCTTCCGGCGTCGTTCCTTCTCCTGAAGATGCCAGGAATAGTTTCCCTTATAGACGGTCAGGCGGCCCAGGGCGATTTCGGCGATCGTAGTCGTCATCTTGTCCAGGAAGAAGCGGTCGTGGGCGACGGCGATCAGGGTCCCCGGATAATCCTTGAGATAGCTTTCCAGCCACTCCATGCTCTCCGTATCGAGATGATTGGTCGGTTCGTCAAGAAGCATGATGTCCGGCCGGGAGAGGAGGATCGCCGCCAGGTGGATGCGCATCTTCCAGCCCCCGGAGAATTCCCCGCAGTTCCGGCGATAGTCCGTTTCCTGGAACCCGAACCCCTTGAGGACCTGACCGGCCCGGGCCTCGAAGCCGTAGCCGTCCCGGGCGTTGAAGAGGGCCAGGGTCGTCTCGTAATCCCTCAACAGCCGTCGGCAGGAGGCGAGGGCCTCGTCTTCCGCCGGGTCCGCCGCTTCCTCTGCCGGCGTCGTCGCGGCGTCGGGGAGACAGCAGGCCGCCACGGCTATCCGCCCTTCGTAATCCCGAAGGGCCTTTTCCAGGGCGGCGATGCCGCACCGCTCCCGGAGATGGTCCAGCAGGGGGACTTTGGGCAGCTCCACGAGATCCTGGGGGAGATAGGCCAGGGATCTGTTCCGGCGGTCTGTGATCTCGATGGTCCCGCCGTCCAGTTCCACCTGGCCGAGGATGGCCCGGAGCAGGGTGGTTTTCCCCGCGCCGTTGTCGCCCACCAGCCCGATGCGGCTCCGTTCCGTTATGTGCCAGGAGACGTCCGCGAAGATCGTTTTATCGCCGAAGGCCAAGGCAATGTTTTTCAAATAAATCAATTCCTTCTCGCTCCTAAACCGGGGGGGTCCGCAAGACCTTCCCCCTCCCGGCCGCTTGATGCCGCGGCAAGGTCCCTTCCCGCGCTCCCATTGAAAAATGTCATTTCGAGGAGCGCGAGCGACGAGAAATCCTAATCAGTCCCCATCGTCATCCCGGTGGAAGCCGGAATGCCGTGTTTTCAAGGCGTTTCCGACCCCGGATTCCGCCGGGGCGAACGGAAAACAAGGAAAATGTGGTTTTTCAGAGGTCTCTCCATGGCGACCCCTGAAAACGGCCGCGCCGTCGGGGAACCATTCCTTGCGCGGTCATGCATTGCCCTCTTATAATGATTGCGCCGCGCTGACAAGCCTCCAGACCAGGGCAAATTCCTTCTCCCGGCAAGCCCTCGATTCCCTGCGCCGGCAAAGCATTGATAATCCGCTATTTTCGGCTTGTTTCGAGCAGAACCGACCTGCCCCGGCCTCGAATCCCGACAATTTGACATTGACACCCGCCGCCGCCTCGTTTAAGATCGCGCCGCACCGCCAATCCAACGCCAACGAAGGAGAAAATTAATGAAAAGAACGTCAATCCGTCTGTCCGTCATCCTTGCCCTCGTCTTTTGTTTTGCCGCCGTGGCCACCGCCGGTCCGACGATCGACGGGATCCTGAAGAAAAAGGAACTCGTGGTCGGCACTTCGGCCAGTTATCCCCCCCTGTCGTTCAAGACCAAAGACGGCAAGATACAGGGTCTGGAGATGGACCTCGCCGAGATGATGGCCGCGGCCATGGGCGCAAAACTGCGGGTCGAGGTCCTCCCCTTCGACGAGTTGATCCCCGCCCTGGAGAAAAAGCGCATCGACGCGATCCTCTCCTGCATGACCATCACCCCGGAGCGCAATCTCCGCATCGCCTATGTGGGGCCCTACTTCATCTCCGGCCAGTCCCTTCTCACCACGAAGGAAATCGCCCTCAACATCAACAGCCCGGCGGATGTGAACAATCCCGATTTCAGCATTGCCGTCCCGCGGGGGACGACGACGGAAAAGATCGCCCGGAAGCTCCTTCCCAAGGCGAAGCTCGTGACCGTCAAGTCCACCGATGAGGCCCTGGATCTGCTGAAGGCCAAATCCGTCAAGGCCCTCATGTCCGATTACCCCTATGTGGTTGTCGAGGCCGTCCGTTACAAGGACAAGGGGTTCGTAAGCAACCAGCCCTTCAGCGTGGAGCCCATCGGCGTCGGGATCCGGGCGGACGATCCGCTGTTTCTCAACTGGGTCGAAAACTTCCTGGCCTTGATTAAAAACGATGGCATCGTCGATATGCTCACCCGGCGCTGGATCCAGGACCCGACCTGGATTGCCGATCTGCCGTAGCGGGGCGCCCCGGCGCGGCCGACGACAACATTTCGGGAAAACCGGCTTCCCAATGGGGGGCGTCATCCCGACGCCCTCGGGAAACGGGTCAAAAATGGAGGATGCGGCGGCGCATGATGAGCGTCATCCCGGCGCCCTCGGGAAACGGCCGGATGCGAACATCCGGCGGAACAAGTAACTCCATGTCCTCCCCTCCCCCTCCCCCTCCCCCTCCCCCTCCAGCCGGGGGTGGGGAGGGATCAAGAAGGTAGGCCCGCCCGGACCACGCCACCTCTTCCCCGCCCCGCCTCCGGGCGGCGCGGACGGGGTTTCGACACTATGTCCATAAGGAGGATGCCATGAAAAAACGAGTCATTACCCCTCCCGATGCCCCGGTTATCGGTCCCTATTCCCCGGCCGTGGCGGCGGGCCCGTTTCTGTTCATCTCCGGCCAGATCCCCCTCCGGGCCGCCACGGGGGAACTGGTGGAGGGCGATATCCGGGCGGAGACGACCCAGGTGATGGAGAACATCGCCACGATTCTGGCCGCCGCGGATTATTCCTGGGCCGATGTGGTCAAGACGACCATCTACCTGGCCGACCTGACCGACTTTGCAACGGTGAACGAGGTTTACGGCGGTTACTTTGCCGGGGATTATCCGGCCCGGGTCACCGTGCAGGCCGCCGCCCTGCCCCGGGGGGCGCGGATCGAGATCGATGCCGTGGCCTTCAAGGTCCCCCCGCACATGAGGACGATGGCTTAACAGGACATCCCCACCTCAACCCAAAGACAAGGTCCCCCCGCGCATGAGGACGATGGGGCAGGGAAAGTGACGAGGACTGTTTTCTTTCCCATTGCATTTCAGTCATTTAAAGTTCTTAACCGCGGCTGCGCAAAGCGCCACGGCCTCCGCCGGGGCGTCGGCGACGGAGACGAGGTCTCCGCCAAGCTCGCGAAAAAAGGTTTGGGCGGCGGCGGGGCAGGCCAGGAGAATGACCTTCTTTTCGGCCTTCAGGGCCAGGGCGACCTCGGCGGCGACGCCGCGGCCCATCCCACAGGCGATGACCACATCGCTGGACAGGACGTTGATGTTGTTCCGGGCGCTGCCCATGGCGGTGATGATGGGGATATCCACATGGGCGGAGACCCCCCGGCAGTCCCCGTTCGGGAGTATCCCCACGGTGAGACCCCCGGCGCTTTTGGCCCCGCGGTTAACCGCCGCCATGACGCCGGCGTCGCGGCCGCCGCTCAGGGTAATCCAGCCCGCCCGGGCAATGAGGCGGCCCAGTTCCTCCGCCAGGCCGAGCAGCTCCGGCGTCGCCGCTCCGGGACCCATGACGCCGATAATCGGTCGTCGCGAGGGTCTGTCCAGTGGGGGCATCTTTTCTCCCTTCTTCAATCCTCGATCATGAGGGTAAAGTCGTCTCGTTCCCGCTCCAGCTCCAGCTCCAGCTCCGGATGCCGTCCTCGCCGTGGCGCGGGCCCGGGAAAGCGCCTCTCAACCAGCGGAAGACGCCTGCCCGACATGCGTTTATCAGAAAACGGCGCCTATGGATAGTCCTTGAGCGGCCGCGGGCGCATAATCGGGGGAAAGGAGGCGTCGTCGCCGGATGTTCCCACGGGGAAAGGCGACCCTGAGCGCCCGGGCGGCGATCCGTATGGCCCCCCGGGGCCCTCCTGCCCGGGAAGGGGCTCGACAACCGCATATAGGCACCGGCGATCCTTCCCTGGGCCCTCCTCCCCGGGAAGAGGCAGGCGAGGAAGAGACGGCGGCGCGCCACCGTTTGCAGCGGGCCATTCCCGCCGCCAAGATGACTTCCCCACGGGATAAGACAAAAAAGAAATGGTAAAATTGGAATTAATTTGGTAGAAGGCGAATCCTTCAGCAAGGGTTAAACCATAAATTAAGAGAACATGAAAGGAATTTGCCGTGGGCAGTGTCGTAAAGAAGAGAAAAAAGAAGATCAGCAAGCATAAATACAAAAAGAGACTCAAGGCCAACCGTCACAAGAAGAAGTAAAGGACGGCAAGAGACAAAACCCTTCCGAAGCCATACCGAACCGCCATATGCATGGCTGCATACATGCGCAGGATTGCATATGGCGGCTTTGCATACCCCCTTCGCCAGCGAATTTATAACCGTTCGTATTTACAGATGTTCGCAACAGGCATGTCCGTGGCACGGATATTGCGCTGACCATTGCCGCCCCTCATGGCAGGCGTGATAATCCGGGGCCGGTTTTTAATAAAACGTTTTCCAAGTCGATTGTTCTGTGGCATGGTGGTGAGCGGCGACGCTCCCGGGACCGACGGCCCCGTTGGGTTCCCGCTCGTCCCGGTTCCGGCGGCATGGACTATTTCCGTAAAACGTGACGACAAGACCCGGCGCCCTGAATACAAGGAGGTAGTTTCATGTCAAAGTACGGAAACAAGTTGGTCACGCCCGAGCAGGCGGCTTCGCTCGTTCGGGACGGCATGTGGGTGGATTACGGCACGGTGCAGGCGCCCCGGGCCTTTGACCGCGCCCTGGCCCAGCGGGTCGGCGAGGTGAAGAACGTCAAGATCCGCGCCCTGGGCCACCTGACGCCCCTGGAGGTCATGGAGAAGGACCCGGAGGCGAAGAGCTTCTGGCTCGGCAACTGGCATATCCTGGGCTGGACGCGGAAGTATATCGCCGAGAACCGGGGAACCCACATCCCCTACAATTTCGGCGAGGCGGCGCGCTATTACCGGGACGGCCTTGACGTGGACATCGCCGTCCAGACCGTCACCCCCATGGACAAGCACGGGTACTTCAACTTCGGCCCCCTGTGCAACTTCAAGAAGGCCGTTTTCGAACGCGCCAAGATCATCGTCGTCGAGGTCGTGGAGGACATGCCCTGGTGTTACGGCGGCTACGACGAATGCATTCATATTTCCGAAGTCGATTACATCATCGAGAACAAGACCGACAAACTGATCACCATCCCCACCCCGGCTCCCACGGAGACGGACAAGGAGATCGCCGGTTACATCGCCGAGTTGATACCCAAGGACGGTCCCACGCTCCAGATCGGGATCGGCGGCCTGCCGGACACGGTGCTGCGCCTGCTGGCGGACAGCGGCGCCCGGGACATCGGCATCCATACCGAGATGGTTACGGAGGGGATCGCGGACCTTCACGACGCGGGGCTCATCACGGGGAAGAAGAAGACCTTCCTCCCGGGCAAGATCGTCTGGGCCTTCGCCATCGGCAGTCGGCGGCTCTACGACTGGCTCGACCACAACCCGGCGCTGGCCATGTATCCCGTGGAATTCACCAACGATCCCAACATCATCGCCATGAACAAGGACATGATCTCCATCAACGCCTGTCTGGGCGTGGATCTTCAGGGACAGGTAAGTTCCGAATCCATCGGCTTCGCCCAATATTCCGGGACGGGGGGACAGTTGGCCTTCGTCCGGGGGGCTTACTACCGGACCACCAAGGGGCAGCAGCCGCTGGGCTATCCGGAGAACAAGTCCATCCTGGCCTTCCAATCCACCTACACGGACAAGGAGGGAAAGCTGAGATCGAAGATCAACCCGACTCTGCCGCCGGGAGAAATCGTCACGGTGCCCCGGGTGGACGTGTCCTATCTGGTCACGGAATACGGCGTCGCCTATCTGAAGGGCCTCTCCATCCCCGAACGGGTCCTGGCGATCGTCAAGCTGGCGCATCCGGAATTCCGGGACGGCCTGCTGGAAGAGGCGCATAAGATGCACTGGCTAAACAAGCAGTGGCGCCTGGGGGCAATTTGACAATTTTTGTGGGGCCGCCTCCCATGTTTCCCGCCCGCGACATGAGGATGGCTAAAAAATCTGGGAAGCGTCCCTAAATTTACCAAGGAGGAGACAGAGAATGGAAATCAAGAAGATTTGCGTTTTGGGAGCGGGTCTCATGGGCAACGGCATCGCCCAGGTATGCGCTCAGGCGGGCTACGAGGTGGCCATCCGGGACATCGAGCAGCGGTTCCTCGATGGGGGGATGAAGACCATCGTCCGTAATCTCTCCAAGGACGTGGAAAAGGGCAAGCGAACCAAGGAGGACATGGACGCCATCCTGGGACGGATCAAGCCGACGCTGGACCTGAAGGAGGCGGCGGCGGGAGCGGACCTGGTGGTGGAGGTGGTCATCGAGGTCCTGGAGGTAAAGAAACAGGTTTACAAGGAGCTGATGGCGGTGGTCTCCAAGGACTGTCTGTTCTTCACCAACACCTCCGGCCTGAGCATCACGGAGATGGGGGCCATTACGGATCGTCCCGACAAGTTCATCGGGACCCACTTCTTCAATCCCGTCCCCGTCATGAAGCTCCTGGAGGTGATCCGGGGCCATGAAACCTCCGACGAGACCGTGGCTATCGCCCAGGCCTGGGGCAAGAAGATCGGCAAGGAGGTCGTGGTGGTAAAGGAAGCCCCGGCCTTCGCGGTGAACCGGATCCTCTGCACGATGCTCAACGAGGCCTTCTTCGTCCTGGACGAGGGGATCGCCTCGGCGGCGGACATCGACAAGGCCATGGTCCTGGGCTGCAACCACCCCATCGGTCCGTTGGCCCTGTCGGACCTCGTGGGCAACGAGACGCTCCTGCGGGTGATCGAGGGCCTCCACCGGGAGTTGGGGGACAAGTACCGTCCCGCACCGCTCCTTCGGAAGCTCGTCCGGGCCGGCCGCTTCGGCCGCAAGACCGGCAAGGGGGTTTACGACTACTGAGGCGATCGGGCGGCGGGCAATATGGAGCGAAGACCTTTGCAAAACCTTGTTTAGTTGCAAGCATTTTCATATAAATCCGGAAAGGAGACGCAAACATGGATTTCGAATTGACCGAAGAACTCAAGATGTTGAAGGACATGGCCTACAAGTTCGCCGTGACGGAGTTTACATCCCTCAGCAAGGAATGCGACGAGCACGAGAAATACACCCCGGAAATCCGGAGGAAGGCGGCGGAAAACGGCCTGGTGGCGGCCTGGATCCCCGAGGAGTACGGCGGCGCCGGGGCGGGGATCCTGGGCAACGCCATCATCACCGAGGAGCTTTCCAAGGTGGATATGGGCATCGGCCTGAACGTCGTGGCGGCCTGTTTCGGCTGTGAGTCCATCTTCCAGTACGGATCGGAAGAACTCAAGCAGAAGTATCTGCCTCCGGTCTGCCGGGGGGAATGGGTAAGCGCCGGGGCCTTCACGGAGCCCAACGCCGGCACCGACGTGGCGGGCTACAAGACCCGGGCCGTCAAGGACGGGAGCGATTACGTCATCAACGGTAACAAGATGTTCATCACCAACGGCACGGTCTGCGACTTCATGGTCGCCCAGTGCATCACCAATCCCGAGGAGAAGAAGCACAACAGCTTCAGCCTCATCGTCGTCCCCGCCGACGCCAAGGGCGTGACACGGAACAAGATCCGGGGCAAGATGGGCATTCGTTCCTCCGACACGGCGGAGATCGCCTTCGAGGACGTACGGGTCCCCCAGGCCAACCTGGTGGGCAAGGAGGGCCGGGGCTTCTACCAGCTCATGCACTTCTTCGACACCACCCGCATCATGGTGGCCGCCCAGGGTCTGGGGCTCGCCGAAGCCTGCCTGGAGACGTCGGTCAAGTATTGCAAGGAGCGGACCGCCTTCGGGGTCGCCCTGGGGAACTACCAGCTCACCCAGAAGAAGCTCACCGAGATGGCCATCATGATCGAGTCCCTCCGGGGCCTGGTTTACAAGTCCGGCTGGCTCGTTGACAATGGGACGCCCGACTACACCCTGGCGGCGATGGCGAAGTTCTACAGCGGCCAGACGG
The DNA here is from genome assembly GCA_030057915.1 of Pseudomonadota bacterium. Lineage (GTDB taxonomy): Bacteria > Desulfobacterota > Syntrophia > Syntrophales > UBA8958 > UBA8958. The sequence goes on along the minus strand of JASGUC010000003.1, from coordinate 184,474 downwards.
CGGTCTTCTGCGCCAACAACGCCGTGGAACTCCACGGGGGCTACGGCTACATCGACGAGTACAGCGTCCAGAAATGGTACCGGGACGCCAAGATCCTCGAACTCTACGAGGGGACCAAGGAAGCGGAGATCCTCACCATCGGCCGCTATCTCATGGCAAAGTTCGGATAAACCTTGGCAATATGGGGGGCGCCTCCAATATTTCAAGAGGCGGCAAGCAGGCAGCAACAGTCGAACCAACGAAAGACCTTACCGAAGAAAGGAGAGAATTTATGGCAGCGACATGGACGCCCCTTACAGAAGAGGAAAAGGCTCGCTACCAGTCAATCGACAAGGAGAACCTGGAGTTCTTGATGAACCGCTACAACAGGGTGAACCGCTGGGTCATCGCCGACATGATCCGCCGGAGCGCCTATCACTACCCGGACAAACCGGCGCTGATCTATGGGGACAAGACCCTGACCTACGCCGAGCTGGAGCGGGAGTGCAACAGGACCGCCAACGCCCTGACGGCCCTGGGGGTGAAGAAATACGACCGGGTGGCCATCCTGGCCCACAATACCATCCATCACGTCCTGACCTGGATCGGCTGCGCGAAGATCGGCGCCATCTATCTGGCCATCAATTATCTGCTCCGGGGCAAGGACATCTCCTATTGCATCAATCATTCGGAAAGCAAGGTCTTCATCGTCGAGGATGCCCTCTATGATCTTGTCAAGGACGTCATGGACGACATGCCCTTGGTCAAGGACTTCATCTGGTCCGACCAGGTGGCGGGCCAGCCCCCGGCGAGCGACCGGTTCCAGACCTTCGACGCCTGGCGCGGCAAATACGACGATACGGAGCCGGACGTGATCCTCCGCATCGAGGAACCCTGCCAGATGACCTACACCAGCGGCACGGAATCGCTCCCCAAGGGCGTCATCATCAGCAACCAGGCCCTGATGTCCCAGTACATGGGGGCCATTGTGGACGGCCAGTACGACGAGGACGACATCAACGTCAACGCCCTGCCGATTTATCACTGCGCCCAGCGGGACGTCTTCCTGAACCCCATCTTCTGGGTCGGCGGGACGAACATCCTCATGATGCCCGACGTCGGTCAGATCCTGAAGAATATCGCCGCCTACAAGGCCACGATGTTCTTCGCCCCCCCGACGGTCTGGATCGGCATGCTCCGTCATCCGGAGTTCGCCAAACAGGACCTCTCCTCCCTGAAGAAGGCCTACTACGGGGCCTCCATCATGCCGGTGGAGATCCTCAAGGAGATGATGGAACGCCTGCCGGGCGTGAAGATTTACAACTACTACGGCCAGACGGAACTGGCACCCTACCACACCATCCTCAAGGCCAAGGACGCCTTGGCCAAGCTGGGTTCGGCGGGGTTGGGCGGCCTCAATATGGAAACCCGCCTGGAAGAAGACGACGGGACCCCCATCGCCAAGCCCGGCGCGCCCGGGGAGATCTGCGGCAAGGGCCCCCACGCTCTGATCATGTACTTCAAGGATCCGGAAAAGACGGAAGAGGCCATGAAGGGCGGTTGGTTCCACTCCGGGGATATCGGGATCATGGACGAGGACCGCTACATCACCGTAGTCGATCGGAAGAAGGACATGATCAAGACGGGCGGGGAAAACGTCCCGACCCGGGAGGTGGAGGAGGCGATCTATCTGGACAAGCGGGTCCAGGAGGTGGCGGTCATCGGCCTGCCGGACCCCAAGTGGGTGGAGCTGGTGACGGCGGTGGTAGTCCTGAAGCCCGGCGAGACCATGACGGCGGAGGAACTCATCGCCCACTGCCGGAAGGAGCTGGCAGCGTTTAAGTGTCCCAAGAAGGTCTTCTTCGTGGACGCCCTCCCCAAGACGCCTACCGGCAAGATCCTGAAGCGGGAGATGCGGATATCGTTCAAGGACAAATAGACATGGGCGCGCTTCCCCTCTCCGGGAAGATCGGAAGCGAAACGGAGGATGTGGGAGGCGCCCCCTTTTGAATAAGGAGGTTTCAGACGCATATGAAAGAAGTTGTGATCGTATCGGCCTGCCGGACCGCCATCGGCGCTTTCGGCGGGACCTTGAGAGACATGAACCTGGCGACCCTGGGCAGCGTCGTGATGAAGGAGGCGGTCAAACGGGCGGGGATCGACCCGGCCCTCATCGCCGATGTCCGTTTCGGCTGCTGTCGGGAGCCGGTGGATTCCCTGAACACCACGCGCATCTCGGCCCTACTGGCGGGGATCCCCGATACCGCCATGGCGGCCACGATCAACCGGGTCTGCATCTCCGGCATGGAGGCGGTGCTCTCGGGGATGGCCTACATCCAGAACGGTTTATACGACGTCGCCCTCTGCGGAGGCATGGAGCACATGTCGGGGATAACCTATTCCGTGCCAACTGCCCGCTGGGGCTGTCGGTTTCAGGATCAGGTCTTCGTGGATGACATCATCCACGCCCTCCATGCGGGGTCGCATATCCTCCCCGGCTTGGAGCAGGGTCCCATCAAGGAAGGGGAAATCGTGGAGCGGTTCCGCGGCAAGCCTTACATCATGGGGGTCACGGCGGAACTCATCGCCTACAAACACGGCCTCACCCGGGAGGAGATCGACGCCGTCGCCCTCCGGAGCCACAACAATGCCGAGCGGGCCACGGTGGAGGGGGACTTCCGGGAAGAGATCGTCCCCATAGAACTCCCCCAGAAGAAGGGCAAACCGCCCAAGGTCTTCGACAAGGACGAGCATTTCCGCCCCGGCCTCACCATGGACGACCTGGCGAAACTGCCCCCGGCGTTCCTGGGCAAGATCGGCAAGGTGACGGCGGGCAACTCCTCGGGGGTCAACGACGGCGCGGCCGCCATGCTGATCATGTCGGCGGACAAGGCCAAGGAGCTGGGGCTGAAACCCATCGCCCGGATCAAGGCGTTCGGCGGCGGCGGCTGCCACCCCTCGGTGATGGGCCTCTCCCCCGTCCCGGCGGTGGCGAATCTGCTGGAGCGGACGAACTACAAAATCGGCGACTTCGAACTCATCGAACTCAACGAGGCCTTCGCCGCCCAATACATCGGCTGTGAACGAGAGATCGGACTGAACCGGGAAATCACCAACGTCAACGGCTCCGGCTGCGGCTTGGGCCACCCCGTGGGCGCCACGGGATGTCGGATCATGGTGACCCTCCTCCATGCCATGAAGAAACGCGGCAAGACCCTGGGCATGGCCACCCTCTGCGGCGGCGGCGGGGTCTCCATGGCAACGGTCCTGGAGATGATCTAAAAAGTCCTCCTTTTCAACCCCGGGAAGGCCCCCTCGCAGTCGGAGGGGGCCTTCCGCCTTTTTCTCCCCTGTTGCGTCCCTGCGCGGCCAGGGGAACTTCCGCCTTTTTCTCTCTTGACTCGCGCCCCTTCTTCGTCTCAATTCGCCATGAGGCCGTATTTCTTCTTTTTCCTGGTCAGGGTGGAAAGGTCGATCTGGAGGCGGCGGGCGGCCTCGGCGAGGGTGGTCGATGTTTTCAGGGCGTGGCTGATCAAGTCCCTCTCCGCCGCGGCCAGGGCCCGCCGGAGGGGAACGGCGGCGGCGTCCGAACCCAGGGCCGCGACGGCGGCGCCCCCCGGCGGCCGCACCCCGGCGGCGGCGTCGAAATGGAAGGCCTTGCGGATCTCCCCGGGCAGGTCGTCCCGGGTGATGATTTCGTCGGCGCTCATGACGACCACGCGCTCGATGGCGTTGCGGAGTTCCCGGACGTTCCCCGGCCATTCGTAGTTCAACATGGCGTTCAGGGCGTCGATGGAGAGGCTCTTGCCGGTGTTGTAGTTCTGATTGTAAATCTTGAGGAAGTGCTTGATCATGGGGAGGATGTCCTCCCGTCGCTCCCGGAGGGGGGGGATGAACACGGGGATGACGTTCAGGCGGTAGTAGAGGTCCTCCCGGAATTTTCGCTCCCGGACCATCTGCTCGAGGTTCATGTTGGTGGCGGCGACGATGCGGACATCGACGGGAATCTTCTGGAGTCCGCCCAGGTGCTTGATCTCCCGGTCCTGAAGGACGTTGAGAAGCTTGGCCTGGAGTTCGAAGGGGAATTCGCCGATCTCGTCGAGAAAGAGGGTGCCGCCATTGGCGAGTTCGAACATCCCCTGCTTGCCCTGAATTCGAGCGTCGGTAAAGGCCCCCTTGTCGTAGCCGAAGAGTTCCGATTCAAGGAGATTGGCGGGAAGGGAGGCGCAGTCCACCTTCACGAAGGCGCCGGTGTTCTGCCGGGGGCTCTGTAGGTGGATGAACTGGGCGATGACATCCTTGCCCACGCCGGAGGGGCCGGTGATCATGACGGTGGCGTCGGAACGGGCCACCTTCTTGGCTATGGACAGGAGGCGTCGAAATTCCGTGCTCTGGCCGACGAAGAAGCGGTTGGCCCCGCCCCCGAGGGTTTCTTCCAGGTATTCGATCCGCTTCTTGAAGCGTTCGATCATGACCTGGGAGTTCTTCAGCTCCTCGTTGATCCGGTTGAGTTCCGTAAGGTCCCGAAGGGTGCTGACGACGGCGGCGGGGTTGCCGTTGTCCCGCCAGAGCATCGCCGCCGTGACGAGGAGCTGCCGGCCGCTGGGATAGCGGACGATGCGGCTCCGGGCCTGGTAATCCTTGAGAACTTCCAGGTTCACCGCCACGGGAACCCAGTTGTTGTCGATCATGTACTGGGTGTGGCGGTCCATCATCTCTTGGCGATTGATCCCGGTGATCCGCTCGAAGGCCTCGTTGGCCATGATGAAGTAGCCCTCGTGATCGGCGATGAACATCCCGTCGTGGACCGACTCGATGAGGGCCCGGGCGATGCTCAGGGTTTTCTGGGAAAAGCGCGCCGGCATAGCTCAATATCCTTGCCGCCGATTCTCCTCTCTCTCGAGGGAAAAGTCAAGAGGGGGCGTCAATCTTCATGGATTTTCGCCGATCTTCACAAAAGGGCCTTGATCTCGGCGCCGTCGATCTTTTCCTTCTCCAGAAGGAGGGCCGCCCCGCGGTCGAGGCGGTCGCGCTTTTCCCGGAGGATGGCCAGGGCGACGGCGTACTGGCGGTCGATGATGGCCTTGATCTCGGCGTCGATGTCCCGGGCGGTCTCGGGACTGTAATCGCCGCCGTCCCGGGGGCCAACGTCAAGGAAGCGCTGGCGCTGGTCGTGGGCGAGATAGACCTGGCCGAGTTTGTCGCTCATCCCGTACTCCTTCACCATGCTCTTGGCGATGTCCGTGGCCCGGGAGAGGTCGTTGTGGGCCCCGGTGGAGATGTCGCCGAAGACGAGCTGTTCCGCCGCCCGTCCTCCAAGGAGGGAGGCGATCTTGTTGAGAAGCTCCGTCTTACGCATGAGGAACCGGTCCTCCGTGGGGACCTGCATGGTGTAGCCCAGGGCGGCTATCCCCCGGGGGATTATGGAGATCTTCTGGACCGGATCGGCCCCGGGCAGGGAGAGGGCCACCAGGGCGTGGCCCATCTCGTGGTAGGCCACGATCTTACGCTCCTCCTCGTTGATGAGGCGGTTCTTCTTCTCCAGGCCGGCGATGATGCGTTCCACGGCCTCTTCGAACTCCTTCATCTCCACCGCTTCCTTGCCGTGGCGTACGGCCAGCAGGGCCGCCTCGTTGACGAGATTGGCCAGGTCCGCCCCGACCATCCCCGGCGTCATCCCGGCCAGGACCCCCACGTCGATATCGGCGTCCACCCTGACCTTTCTTAGGTGGACCTTGAGGATATCCTCGCGGCCCTTCTTGTCGGGGCGATCGACGAGAATGTGGCGGTCGAAGCGCCCGGCCCGCAGGAGGGCGGGGTCGAGGATCTCGGGGCGGTTCGTCGCGGCCAGGAGGATCACCCCCACCTTGGGGTCGAAACCGTCCATCTCCACGAGGAGCTGGTTGAGGGTCTGCTCCCGCTCGTCATGGCCGCCGGTGGGGTTGAAGCCCCGGGCCTTCCCCAGGGCGTCGAGTTCGTCGATGAAGATGATGCAGGGCGCCTTCTGCTTGGCCTGTTCGAAGAGATCCCGGACCCGGGCCGCCCCCATGCCGACGAACATCTCCACGAATTCCGAACCGCTCATGGAGAAGAAGGGGACGCCGCTCTCCCCCGCCACCGCCTTGGCCAGAAGCGTCTTTCCCGTCCCCGGGGGTCCGACCAGGAGGATGCCCTTGGGGATCTTGCCGCCCAACTCGGTGAATTTCTTTGGATTCTTGAGGAAATCGATGACCTCGACGAGTTCCTGCTCCGCCTCGTCCACGCCGGCGACGTCTTGGAAGCGGATGCTCAGCTCGTCTTCCATGTAGATCTTGGCCTTGTTCTTCCCCAGGGAGAGGAAGCCCGCCTGCTGGGAACTGAAGCGTTTCATGATGAAAAACCAGATGCCGATGAACAGCAGGATGGGCAATACCCAGGAGAGGAGGTCCCGGAGGAAGGTGGATTCGATCTCCCCCTTGAAGACCACCGGGTACTGGGTCAACATGGCGGAAAGCTCCTGATCGACGCGGATCGTCCGGAAGGCCTTGAGTTCCCCCGACTTTTCATCGACCTTCATCCTGCCCTGGATCTGGTTGGCCGAGACGGCGATTTCGGTGATCCTGCCGTTTTTCAGTTGGGTGAGAAACTGACTGTAGGGGATGACCTGGACGGAAAAAAGGGCGGCGATGTAACTCTGGACGATGAGGACCAGCCAGATTCCGATGAGGACGTACCAGAGGGAAAATCTATGCTTTTTCTCCATAAATCAGCTCCAAAAGATCTTCTGTATCCATCGCCGGGCCGGCCCCCGAAAGCGGGCGTCCCGCAATCTCCCGGCGGGAATCCCGCAACCTCCCCGTCATTCCCGCAATCTCCCCGTCATTACCGCATTCTCCCGGAGGGCATCTATCAAGAAGTGGGCGATCCCCGACAGAAACATTCGGGGATGACAAAAAAGAGCGGCCCGTGGGGATGACAAAAAGTGGCTTCATGCCCCCGAAAGCGGGCGTCCCGCAACCTCCCGGCGGGAATCCCGAAACTCCCCTGTCATTCCCGCAACCTCCCGGCGGGAATCTATCAAGAAGTGCGCGATCCCCGACAAAAACATTCGGGGATGACAAAAAAGAGCGGCCCGCAGGGATGACAAAAAGTGGCTTCATGCCCCCAAAAGCGGGCGTCCCGCAATCTCCCGGCGGGAATCCTGTGTTTCCAAGAAGTTCCGGGCCCCAGCCTTCGCCGGGGCGACAGGGGGGGGCGCGGCCTTTCAAAGGTCTGGATTACCGAAATCGGCAGTCGATTTTTCGGGAATTTCTAACAGAGGGGGAGAAAAAGCTCAAGGGGAAATAGATACATCGAGGCCCTTGAATAATGGCCGCAAAAACCGCCGCACGTCATATCCCCAAAAGCGGGCGTCCCGCAACCTCCCTGTCATTCCCGCGATCTCCTGGCGGGCGTCCCGCACCCCCCGTCATTCCCGCAAACTCATAGCGGGAATCCCGTGTTTTCAACTCTCCTCCGGCTGCCGGATCAAACCCGGCATGGACGGGATAGGTCGTTTTTCAAAGGTCTCCCGGCATAAAATTTAGGAGGCGGCCCTTTTCCTTGGCACCGTCCCGGTGGCTCAACACCGGCGAAGGATGAAAGATGGCTCAGGGAAGACGCCGCGGCAGTTTCATCCTACTTGAGACAGGGGAGGCGTCCCCCGATTTCACGGTAAATTTGTTCTATCTGTAAGTGGCTGAAAACAGGACGTGCCTCAGCTTTAGTAGATCATTCAAGATCAACTACTTACAGTGAGAACAAATTTATCCTGCCCCCGATTTTCTTCCGTCTTGACAGAAGGTGGGGCAAGCCCTATATAAACGAGGTGAGGGGCGCGGAGGGATAAGGAGGGAAGCGTCCCCCGCAAGGAGGATTTATGGAGGCATTTCCGCAAGTAGCCCGACGGATTCATGACGAGGCCCGGCAGTCGCAACGTCTCATCGCCGGTCGTTCCCTCGAGGAACTCAAGCAGCTCGCCCTGCGCCAGGAAGGGGTGATCCAGACCCAGTTCGGCTCCGTCGCGGCGGATTCGGAGCCCATGTCCCGTTCGGCCCCCCACACCCGCAACAGCATCGACCATCCCTTTGGGGAAGCGGAAGAGGCCCTGGCGGACCAGGCGGCGACGGTCCTGAGCCGGGAGCGGATCATCGCCCTCGACACGATCATCGGCGACGGCCGGGACGGCGTCACGGCCCGGTTCCTCATCCCCGAACCATACGCCCAACTCGCCTATGGGCTGAAGCTCCTGTTCGATTATCCGGCGCCCCGGACCGTGGAGGACCCGACCTACACGATCATCTACTTCACCGACGAGGCCTTCGAATTCAACAAGAAGAAAAAACTGGTGGACAAGGACATCGACGTCCGCCTCTGGATGGGAAGCCGCCGGGGGGAGCAGGTCAAGATCTGCCGGAACACCATTTATCTGGGAGAGGGGAAGAAGGGGGTTTTCCAGTTCGAAGACTGGCGCGTGAAGGCCATCGACAAGTCGGGCATCTTCCTTCACACCGGCGCCCGGCGGGACTTGCTGTGGGTTTACGATGCCGAGACGGAGCGCCCGGAGCTGAAGGAGATCGTCACCGCCATCTCGGGACTCACCGCCACGGGAAAGACGACGACCCTCTGTCGGAAATTCGCCAAGCTCCCGAGGGAATCCTCGGAGATGATCGGCGACGACGGCGGCATCCTGGACTTCAACGGCGGCTATGCCGCCTTCGAGATCGGCGGCCTGTACGTGAAGACCGAAGGCCTCGACGCGAGCCAGCCGGAGATTCTCCGGGCGGCGGAATCGCGGGACGCCTTCCTGGAAAACGTCGCGGTGACGAAGTATCCCTACATCCCCGATTTCCAGGACATCGCCAAAACGGGGAACGCCCGGGCTGTGGTCACCCGGGAGAACCTGGAGATCGCCGCGCCGGGTCTGCGGGCGGACAAGGTCCATTACATCGTCATGCTCACCCGGAACCCCCTGGCCAACGTCATCAGCCGCCTCTCCCCGGAGCAGGCGACGATGCAGTTCATCTACGGCGAATCCATCGAGAGCACCGGGGGCAATCCCGATGAGGCGGGCAAGTTCAAACGCGTGGTCTTCCTCGATCCCTTCCTCGCCGGGGACCGCCTGGAGCACGCCCTGATCTTTTACGACATCGTGAAGAGAAACGGCATCCAGTGCTATCTGGCCAACACGGGGCATATCGGCCCGGAGGAACAGAAGGTGACCCTGCGTCAGTCCTTGGCGGCCTATAACGACCTGGTGCGGACGCAACTGCGGTTCAGCCGGGAAGGCGACTGCCTGGGGTACCGCTACCCCATCAAGTGCGACCGGGCCAATCTCGACCAGATGAACGCCTATCGTCTCTTCACGGATCGGGAGCTGACGCGGCGGCGGGTGGAGGATTTCCTCCGGGGCCGGCGGGCCTTCCTGGAGGAATTCGAAAGCCGTTACGGCCGGATCCCACCCCCGATCCGGGAATCCCTCCCCTACGAATAACAACCGCAATGGGGTCGGTTCTTTAAAAACGAGACCTTTGGCTAATCGCCTCGAAAACCTCTTTTTGTCATTCCCGCCGTCTCCTGGCGGGAATCCAGGAGATGTGGTCGATCCCCGACAGAACCATTCGGGGATGACGGAAAGGGCGGCATTCGGGGATGATGGAAAGGACGGTATTCAGGGATGACGGGAAGGGTGGCACGGCAGGATGACGGCAAGGGCGTCCGTCCCGAAAGCGGGCATCCAGTGACCTTACTACTGTCATTCCTGCCGTCTCCTGGCGGGAATCCCGTGTTTTCAGGCATCCTCCGGATGGGGGGTCAGGCCGGACATGATAGGATAGGTGGTTTTCAAAGGTCTCGAATCAGCGTTTTTGCCGCCCGGGGAGAGAAGCACCGCGCCTTGCCACCGCCGACGGCGCCGAATGCCGGGAATACAACCAGTGATCCGAAGGCGCCGATCCTCTGATCAGGAGGCGCCGATCCTCGCATTGGGCGCTCCCTGCGTCTAATCGTCCGGGAAGCCGCTGTAGGGATTGACGGCGGGATCGCGGAGGCAGCTTGGGCAAAAGGCCTTGCTGTCCACATGGCCGCACCCGTAACCCCAGAGATCGAAGGTCCGGCAGGAGACACAGAGGGCCCTCTGGCAGCCGTCGCAATAGACCACCGCCGGCGGCTTCCCGCAACAGCCACAGGGCGTTGTTTCGTTGTTGATGACTATCATGGGAGACTCCCTAACACACAACGGGGGAGAACTCAAGCCAGGACCCGGGCGCGGCGGGGTTGATTGGATCTTTCGACAGTCGCCGGATTTCATGGGACGGCAAGACATGGGAAACCCGCCATGTTCGCCTTGAGACCCTTGAAAATCCATGCTTTCTTTTCGCCCCGGCGAAATCCGGGCTCGGGAACGCCTTGAAAACACGATATCCCGGCTTCCACCGGGATGACGAAAGGGACTTTGGAAACGGGATTTTGCAGGGGTCTCGCCTTATGGCGCGGAAACGATTCCATCCCGCCCGGGCCCTCGCCAACGCCCAGCGCCGCCCGGGGGAGAGAACAAAGGGCGATCGCTTTCCGCCCTTCTCCCACGTCCGGGGCAGGCGCAACGAAAGATGAAAATATCCATGTGGTTGCATAAACCTTCATCTAAACGGCGGCGGCCCGACGGGGACGCCTGGCTGCGGGGGCGCCTGGAAGTGGTTCTGAAAAGAGGATTTCTTCTCCTCCTGCTTTTGGCCGGCATGGTCGGCGCCGCGACAATGCCCCGTCCGATGGACGCCGATGCCGTTTCTCCTGCCCCTGGGGCGGCCGACTCCCCCGGAGGGGGCGCCCCTCTCCCCTCCCCGGGGTCTTACGAGGCGGCCCCTCCCCCCGCCGGCGGGGCGTCGGCGTCGGGGGCGGCCCCGACTGCCCAGGCGGCACCGACGGCACCGACGGCACCGACGGCCCAGGCGGCCCCGACCTCCTCTCCCGCCCCGCCCGTCGAATACCGTTACCGGGTTGTCCGCGCCTATCCCCACGATCCCGGCGCCTTCACCCAGGGCCTGGCCTGGGCGGAGGGACGACTCTACGAGGGCACCGGACGGGAGGGCGCATCCTCCCTGCGCCGGGTGGAACTCACTACCGGACGGGTCCTCCAGGAGCGGCGACTGGACCGGCGGCACTTCGGAGAAGGCATCACCGTCTGGAAGGACCGGATCATCCAGCTCACCTGGCGCTCCCGGCAGGGCTTCATCTACGATCGGGACTCGTTCCGCCTCCGGGGCGTTTTTCACTATGACCACGAGGGCTGGGGGATCGCCCACGACGGCCGGCGGCTCATCGTCAGCGATGGCGGCCCGGTGCTGCGCTTTTACGATCCGGAGACCTTGCGGGAAACCGGGCGTCTTCCGGTCCGGGACGGATACGGCAACGCCGTGGACGGAATCAACGAACTGGAATATGTGCGGGGGATGATCTACGCCAATCTCTGGCCGACGGACATCATCGCGATCATCGACCCTCAGACGGGCTTGCTCCGGGGAAGGATCGACCTATCCGGGCTTCCGGATGCGGCGGTGGCCACTCGACACCGCGCCGAAGTCCTCAACGGCATCGCCTACGACGCGGCGGGGGACCGCCTATTTGTAACGGGCAAGCACTGGCCGCGGCTGTATGAAATCAGGATCATCGGGAAATGAGCCGTCTTTCGCCGCTTTGCCGCTGACGCGCCGTTTTCCCGGGGCACGAATTTCCCGCGATGACCTTTCCCCGGGAGGCGCTAAAGACGGGCGGGGCGGCGACGCGGGAGAGCGCGGGAGATCATTGAGGAGGAAATGGTGAAGAAACTTAATCCGGCGTATGCGGAAGCCGTCCGCGAGACGGTCAATGGCTGTCCGTTCTTTCGGCACATGTCGATGACGCTCCGGGAGCTGGGCCTGGGTTTCGCCATCGTGGACCTGGAGGTGGAAGCGCGACACCTCCAGGCCTTCGGCTGCGTCCATGGAGGGGTCTATGCCGCGGCCATCGACACGGCGGCCTTCTGGGCGCCCTTCTGCGAACTGGCGGAGGGGACGGGAATCACGACGGTGGACCTGAAGGTCAACTATCTCGCCCCGGCCGGGCAGGGGAAGATCACGGCGGCGGGGAAGAGGATCAAGCTCGGAAAAACCTTGGGTCTCACCGAGGCGACCGTCACCGATTCCCAGGGGAAGGTCCTGGCCCACGGCAGCTCCACCATCATCGTCATCCCCGGGTTCGGCCTGGCGGGGAACCCCGTCCTGCCGCCGAAGTTTCTCCCCCGTTAGCTCTCCTCCGTATATTTGTCGGTGTCCTTCCGGCAAGGCTGCGTAGGTGAACGTTTTTGGAGGCCCGGGCGGCGGCGATGGCTACCCCGGGGCGTCCGATTGGGTGACAGCCAGCGGAAAAGATATTGGGCGACGGCAGTTGATCAGGAGTCGTCCACGGGCAAAAGCGGCCTGGTAATTCCAAGGCATCCAGTGGGCAGGGTTTTTGAAGACATCCTTGGCGTATTTCTGCAGGGCCACCAGATAGTCGAAAGGATTTACCCCTCCCAGGTTGCAGGTATGGATCAGGCTCATGAACATATCGCCGAGGAAATCGGATGGTATCACAGAGCCCGGAATATGGGGGGAACGGGTAGCGAGAAACCGTTTCTTCAAAGTGGCATGGTTCAGATGCAAAGCCCTGGACACCTTGGAAAGAGTAAACTCGGCGCATAAGCTCACCGCGCCTTCCCACAAATCCTCGGGTATGGACTCGCCCCGCTTCCGATGCCCACGCCACTGCCTAAATCGCTCCTCAATATCCTCAAAACTGGGGCGGACGCTTGTTCCAAAATCGTTCTCCATAGGTCATCCTCCTTCGCGGTTGATGACCAGCCATACCCACCACCAGAAAATTTTTCACGCACCCTTACCGGAAGGACACTGTCAATCCGAAACTGCAGTGGGGGGCGGGGGGGCCATAGGCGAAGGCGGCGACGACTGGGAAAAGAGGGCGAAAGACGGCGGCGGCCAGGGTTTCAACAACCTATGCCGGCGCGCCGGCATAGGTAAAGTACCTGAAATCATAGGTGGAATCGACGACGGTCAAAAAGTTTTGCCCTCCGGATTTGGAGGGAAGTTTCATGGCGGTCGCGGACCAGAAACAAGTTTGGCCCTCCGGATTTTGCCCGCCGGGGGCGGGCGCCCAGATCGCGGCGGCATTCTCCGCCCCGTCGGACACCGCCGTTCGTTCATCTTCCTCGGGGGTCGGGGGTGGGTAATTCGCGTTGTCCATTTCTCCCCTCACGGGTATGACCTGAAACATAATTCGAGTCCTTTGAAAAATGTCATTTCGAGGAGCGTGAGCGACGAGAAATCCATGTCCCGAATGCAATGAGGGACATGTTTTCTCGAAAATCTTATTCATGATGGCAGTCCTTAATTCAAGCGTTTGAATCCGGTTCCCAGTTTATTTTAATAGCCCATCGATTAGTTTTTGTTTCGAAATTTTAAGGCATTCAGAAATATCGCTCAAAATGTTATTTAACGTTCCTTTGGTATTTTAGGCATAGGCAAACATCTCATCACGCACGATATGCAATCTTATGATTTTCGGTATATCTTCTTTTGAATCAAAGTGACATTCTAGGGCGTTTTTAATGTTTTTTTATCTTTAAAGCGAAGGAGGCATGCGCCGATCCGCTTTTTGAGACCGGTTTCAAGTTTGCCAATGTCACTGACGGCTTTCCGGGTATATACGAGCCGATAACTCAATGTCCGAATACCTCGTCATGTGTCTTTACACGACCGGCCCTATAGTCCGCCCTGGCTTCCTTAATGCTCTCCAAGTATTCGGGCGAGGTTGTAGCGAGTAGTTCCTCCAGGAAGGCTTCCCGATCCCTCTTCTTCATGGCCTTCACGGCACTAATAATCTCTTGCCGTGATAAATTGACTTTGATGGCGTTCAACATGGCAATATCCTTTCTGTTCAAGACCTTAAAGATAATATCATGCCTTGTTAAAACTCGCCATTAGAAATCAAAGGGCGGGCCAGGCGCCGCAACGTCCCTTCCTTCGTCAGCCGATGCAGCGCCAGGTCCACGGACGGCTCTGCCGTGGTCCACAAAATCGCCTGGGGTAACGACACAACCCTTCCCACTGCCATATGTGCGACTTTGTATTTTAGAATCGATACTTTGCATCACGCCTGTCCGGTTAACTATCGAATAAATTCAATTGGTTACAAGGAGCAGGCTCCGATTCTTGCTTATGTGCATCTTTAACTATCTGAATAAAGGACCTTTTGTCAAAAATGTTGACCTCCAGAATTTGCAGAATTGTGTGGAGGCTGCCAGGCAAATCGAGCCTTTTTTTCATGATGGCGACCAAAAGGTAAGTGCTGATAGCAATCCAAATCTGGGTTTTGACGGCGTTGGGTGATGTACCGTAAAAGGTTTTGATGCGTAGGTGTTGTTTGATCCATCGAAAAAAGAGTTCCACCTGCCAGCGCTGCTTGTAAATATCGGCGACGGTTTTTGCGGATACGGTAAATATATTGGTCAGATATACGTAGCGTTTGTTCTTTTCCAAGTCCACGTAAGACACCCGACGCAATGCTTCCGGGTAGGCTTCTCGGGATTTCTTGGTTGTAAGGACTATGGTTTGGTCGGAACGGAGCCCCAAGGTTTTGTCCACTTTTCGGGAACAAAGGCGCCGGAAGCGAAGATTGCTCTTGGCGCGAATTACGAAGAATGCCGGAAATAAGTTCATCGCATAAAGCCTTGAATAATCTACATAACCACGATCCATAGCAATTACGGCGTCTTTCTCCAAGGGAAGGATATCCAATACGTTGACATCGTGGACTTTTCCGGTTGTCAGACTGATAAATGTCGGGATGGCTCCCCGCAGGTCGAGAAAGGTATGCATCTTGATGGCGGCTTTGGTTTTGCGGAATTGAGCCCAAGGAAAGAGGGAAAGGCAAAGATCGATAGTCGTGGAATCGAAGGCATAAAGAGGGTAATCCAGATCTATTGCCATCTCTTCGTTCTGATATAGCTTTTTGGCAATAGAAATAAGGTGATAGGCAAAGTCTTGATAAATAAGATGATCGCGTGTCTCGTTGGCATCGGCCAAGGTGGATTTCGATATTCCTCCTCGAAATCCAATATGATAAAGCTTTTCGTGATGAGAGTTCAGACATGTCTCAATATCTCTCAAGCTTTCCCGATATGTAATCTGGGCAAAAGCAAGACAGAGGAACTGATCATAACAGGAAAATCTTCTGACTCGGCGATTACCGTTGTATCTCTTGACACATTTGTTAAATTCATATCTTGGCAGATGCTCCAATACTTGTGCAAAAACGGTTTTCCCGATATTCATTGGCAAACCTCCCCCTGATTATTGAGGAGAAGGTACATACTTGGGGAAATAATGTAAATTGAAATCGAATAAAACGGAAATCGGTCATTTGTTATTTAATGTTAACATGTTAAATGGTGCTGCCCAATCCTTAACCGGACAGGCGTGACTTTGCATGATATGTAATCACCATTTTGAATATCCCCCGAAAACATCGATTCGGTGGTCCCCCCCTTGCAGCTCTTTTTTTACTTCCTAATTAGTTCCTTTGTCCTTCCGGCAAGGCTGCGTAGGTTAACGTTTTTGGAGGACACGGCAACGGCGGCAGACAAAGTTATCAACAGGCGATGCCGGCGCGCCGGCATAGGTAAAGTACTTGATTTTATAGGCACAATCGCCTACGGTTAAAAAGTTTTCACTTGAAAATGTCTGCGGCCTCCGGGCGATCCTCACCCTTCGTGGCGCCTTTCTCAGGCCTGGGGGGGCAGGCCGAGGGCTGCCGAAGTCAGGGGAATGCGGACGGGAAAGGGGCGGCCCAAGGCCGGGGGGCGGGGAACAGAAAAGGGGCGAAAAGAGAGGGCGGCCACACCCACAGGCATGGCCGCCCTCCGGCACTGTTAAATCGAGGCCCTGGAAACCCGAGGCCTTTGAACAATCGCTTCGAAAGCGCCCTTTCGTCCTTCCCCGCGAAGGCGGGAATCCGGCAACCTCCCTCCATCCATCCCGCGATCTCCTGGCGGGAATCCAGGAGCCGCTTTAGTCAGATTACAAGCAAACTGTTAAAACCCCCGCTCTTTACAAGGGGATGTTGTTGTGCTTCCGGGGCGGCCGCACCTGTTCCTTGTCCTTCAGGGCGTCAAGAAGGACGGCAACGCGCTTCCGGGTCTCCCGGGGGGCGATGATCTCTTCGATGATCCCCATGGAGGCGGCGAAGTAGGGATTGTTGAACTGCTCCTCATAGGCCGCGACCAGCTCCGCCCGTCTGGCGGCGGGATCGGCGGCCTCGTTGATCTCCCGGCGATAGATGATGTTGCAGGCCCCCTCGGCGCCCATGACGGCGATTTCCGCCGACGGCCAGGCCATGACGTAATCCGCCCCGAGGTTCTTGCTGCACATGCCGATGTAGGCGCCGCCGTAGTCCTTCCGGGTGACGACGGTGATCTTGGGCACCGTGGCCTCGGAATAGGCATGGAGGAGTTTCGCCCCGTGACTGATGATGCCGGCCCACTCCTGGGCGGTGCCGGGCATGTAGCCGGGGACATCGGAGAAGGTGAGCAGGGGGATGTTGAAGGCGTCGCAGAAGCGGATGAACCGCGAGGCCTTGTCGGAGGCGGTGGTGTCGAGGACGCCGGCGCCGAATTTAGGGTTGTTGGCGATGACGCCCACCGGTCGTCCCATGATGCGGATGAAGGCCACGAGGATGTTCTTGGCCCACAGCTCGTGGGGTTCGAAGATCTCGTTATTGTCCGCCACCGCCATGACGACCTGCTTCATGTCGTAGCCCCGGGTGGCCCGGTCGGGGATGATCTTGTCCAGCTCCGGACACTCCCGGTCGGGGGAATCGGCGCAGGACGCGATGGGCAGGGGGCTGTGGCAACTGTCGGGCAGATAGGACAGGAGCATCTTCACCTTGTTGATGCAGTCCTCGTCGTTTTCCGTGGCGAAGTGGCAGACGCCGCTCTTCGTGGCGTGGGCCACGGCGCCGCCCAGGTCGTCATGGGTGACCTCCTCGCCGATGACCGCCTTGATGACGTCCGGTCCGGTGATGTACATGTAGGAACTCTTCTTCACCATGAATACCCAGTCCGTCAGGGCCGGCGAATAGACGGCGCCACCCGCCGTCGGCCCCATGATGGCCGTGATCTGCGGAATATACCCCGAACCGATGGTGTTGCGGTAGAAGATGCCGCCGTAACCATCCAGGGCCGGGACGCCTTCCTGGATCCGAGCGCCGCCCGAATCGTTCATGGAAACGAAGGGCTTCCGGGCGTCCATGGCCATGTCCATGACCTTCCAGATCTTCTTGGCATGCATCTCCCCAAGGCTCCCGCCGGCGCTGGTGAAGTCCTGGGCCGCCGCGAAGACGGTCCGGCCGTTCACCTTGCCGAAGCCGACGATAACGCCGTCGGCGTTGATCTGCTTCTTGTCCAGACCGAAGAGGGGGGAGCGGTGCTTCACGAACAACTGCACCTCCTGGAAGGTCCCCTCGTCATAAAACAGTGCCAGACGCTCCCGGGCCGTAAGCTTGCCAAGCTCATGCTGCTTGGCGATCATCTTTTCGCCGCCCATGGTCTTCAGGGCTTCCCTGCGGGCCTCGAACACACGGATCTTTTCTTCCGTCACTCCTTTTCCTTGCTCTCTCGCCATAAACCTACTCTCTCCTTATCTCCTGATTTTATTATCGTACACGATGTACATGGAATTCGAATCGACCTTGACCGGAGGGGGCTTCTCATGTAAAGAAGCTTGCCGCAAGGTTCCCTAGGGGGATCACTAACGCGGCCACGCCTCGTCGGAAAAATCCCGCCTCCCTTGCCTCGTTAAAATCGTAACATGTTGTAATTTAAATGCTTTTTAACATTTTAGGGTCGCATCATAGCTTGTTTGCGAAAAATATGCAAGGAGGAACAATGAGGTTTATCGATCAGTTCTCACTCAAGGACAAGAAGGTCCTGTTCCGCTTCGACTACAACGTCCCCCTGGATAACTCCCAGCACATCACCGACGACACCCGGATCCGGGCCACCCTGCCGACGCTGAATTACGCCCTGGACGAAGGGGCGCGGATCATCATCGCCTCCCACCTGGGCCGCCCCAAGGGAAAGGTAAAGCCGTTGCTCAGTCTGGCCCCCGTGGCCCGGCGTCTCTCCCGACTCCTCCAGAAGGAGGTGATCCTGGCCCCGGACTGCATCGGGCCGGAACCGACGGCGCTGGTGGCGGCCATGAAACCCGGGGACGTGATCATGCTGGAAAACCTTCGCTTCCATCCGGAGGAGGAGAGGAACGACGACGATTTCGCCCGGCAGTTGGCGGCTTACGCCGACATCTACATCGACGACGCCTTCGGAAACGCCCACCGGGCCCATGCCTCCAACGTGGCGATAACCAAGTTCGTCAAGGAATGCGGCGGTGGCTTCCTCATGAAAAGGGAGGTCAACTACTTCCAGAAATGCCTGGAAAAACCGGCCCGGCCCTTTGTGGCCATCATCGGGGGCTCCAAGGTGTCCGGCAAGCTGGAGGCCCTGGTCAATCTCATCCGCAAGGTGGACAAGATGATCATCGGCGGCGGCATGGCCTTCACCTTTCTGAAGGCCCTGGGCCATGAGGTAGGCAAATCCCTGGTGGAGGAAGACCTGATGCCCAAGGCCCGGGAGGTCATGGAGACGGCCCGGGCCCTGGGGGTAAAATTATATCTTCCCGTGGACTGCGTCATGGCCGAGGAGATGAGCGCCCAGGCGGAGACGAAGATCGTCCCCGTCCAGGAGATGAACAGCAAGTGGATGGGGCTGGATATCGGCCCGGCTACCATCACCCTGTTCACCGAGGCCCTGGGCAACGCCAAGACTATCGTCTGGAACGGACCCATGGGGGTTTTCGAGATCGATGCCTTCGGACGGGGCACGGCGGCTATGGTGCACAGCATCGCCAATTCCTACGCCATGACCATCGTCGGCGGCGGCGACACCGACGTGGCGGTCCACAAGACGGGGGAAAGCGACAAGATAACCTATATCTCCACCGGCGGCGGGGCCTTTCTGGAACTCCTGGAGGGCAAGGTCCTCCCCGGTATCGCCGCCCTGGACGCCTGCGGCGGATGAGAGCCGATGCCAATCGACATGGGACAGGGAACCGGTTGACATGATCGATACGGGGGTTTTAACAGTTCGCCTGTATTCTGACTAACTCTGTGCTATTCTATACAATATAAGGAGAGTGGTAAGCATAGGTGAAGCAGCGATAAACCTGAAAAATATGGCCGTGAGTTCCCCGGTGTCAGCCTGTGGAGAGGCAAGACTCTGGCGGTGGGCGCAGCAAGCCCGCCGTGAAACCGGCCTTCAGTGAAGCAGGAAGTCAGCTTTGAGTCTGTATAAGCAGATTTGAGTAGGTATGACGGAACGGTTGGTTGAACTCGGCGACGCCATGCGGACGATCCGGATGACCCTGGAATACGACGGGAGCGGCTATCGCGGCTGGCAACGGCAGAAGAACGGTCTATCCATTCAGGAGGTCCTGGAAGAACGGATCGCCATAATCGCCGGGGAGCGCGTCAAGGTCATCGGCTCCGGACGGACCGACGCCGGGGTCCACGCCCTGGGTCAGGTGGCCCATTTCCAAACCGCCTGCGGGATCCCCCCGGGCAGTCTCCTGAAGGGCATCAACAGCCTCCTGCCGGACGACATCGTCGTGAAGGCCCTGGCCGACGCCCCGCCGGGTTTTCACGCCCGGAAGGACGCCCGGCGGAAAACCTACCTGTATCGGATCTATAACGGGGCGACCCCGACGGCCCTTTTCCGCCACTGGGCCTGGCAGATCTTCGTCCCCCTGGATGCGACGACGATGCGGGCCGCGGCGACCCACCTTCTGGGCCGCCATGATTTCACCTCCTTCTGCACCGTCCATACCGACGCGACCTCCTTCACCCGGGAGATATACCGGCTGGACATCGCCACCATCGCGGGCGATCCCGGCCCTTTTCTGGAAATTGAGATGGAGGCGGACGGTTTTTTGCGGTATATGGCAAGAACCATCGTGGGCACCCTGGCGGAAATCGGCCGGGGTAAACGCAAGGCGGCGGAAATGGAGGACATCCTCCGGGGCCGCGACCGGGCCCGGGCGGGGGCGACGGCGCCCCCCCAGGGCCTGTTTCTCAAGGAAGTCCGCTACTGACGCCGCGGGAAGACGCGGATCATTTTCCGGGAGGGTTTACATCACAATGAAGATGCTTGTCCTGGGACACAAGGGGATGCTCGGGACCGCGCTGATGCGGCGGCTGGGACCTTTTCACACCGTCGTCGGCAAGGACGTCGAGGATTTCGACATCACCTCCCCCGATTCCTGCCGGGGGCTTATCGCCGCCGAAAATCCCGCAGTGGTGATCAATGCCGCCGCCTACACCAATGTGGACGGGGCGGAAAGCGACGCGGAACGCTGCTTTGCCGTCAACGCCACGGGGGTGAAAAACCTCGTCGCCGCTTGCCAGGATCGTCGCATCCCCATCGTCCACTTCAGCACCGACTACGTCTTCGGCGGGACGGCCTACGCCCCCTACCGGGAGGAGGATACGCCGTCCCCCCGGGGCGTTTACGCCGCTTCCAAGGCCGCGGGGGAGAGATACCTTCAGGAGGGGTGCAACGATTACCTGCTCATCCGCACCGCCTGGCTCTATGGACCGACGGGCAAGAACTTCGTCAAGACCATCCTGGAGAAGGCCCTGCGCAACCCGATCCTGCGGGTGGTGGACGATCAGGTGGGGTCCCCCACCTACAGCCTGGACCTGGCCGGCGCCGTGGCGCTCCTCCTGGAACAGGGGCACCGGGGAATCTTTCACGTGACCAACCGGGGCGCCTGCAGTTGGTGCGAGTTCACCCGGAAGATCCTTGCCCTGGCCGGCTTCAGCCAGACTCGCGTCGAGCCGATAACGACCGCCGACCTGGGTCTGGCGGCGCCGCGGCCATCCTACAGCGTCCTGAGTTCCGCCAAATTCACCGGCGTCACCGGGAAGACCCTGCGCTTCTGGCCCCTGGCCCTGGAGGATTTCCTCACCCATCTGGATTTTCGCAAGGCGCCGTGATGTCTTTTCAGACCCGGACGCGGGCCGGCAACGATGGCGGCGGCGTCAAACCCTCAACCGTCTTCGTCCCGTGGAAACGGGAGCATGGAGGGCATGGGAAACGCCGATTTCTGTGAGTCTGGCAATTGGCCCATGATCTACCCGGTCGAGCCGAGCGGATTTGCCCGCTGTTATGTCATCGCCGGCCCGCGGGGGTTCATGGTGGTCGATCCGGGCAGCCGGGGCGCCGCCCGGGCCGTCGTCCGCCTGATCCGCCGGGAGCTGGGAGCGCCGCTGACGGCGGTGCGCTATCTGGCCGCCACCCACTTCCACATCGACCATATCGGCGGGATGGGGCCGCTGCTGGCGGCCTGCGGACCGGATACCCGGCTCCTGTTTTCTCCCCCGGTCCGTGACTATCTTACCGGACGGCGGCGATTGAACCGTCTGGAGGGCTGGTTTACCGCCCTGCCCCCCGTGGTCCTGGCCGCCGCCCAGGGTCTGCGCCGCCCCGAGGACGCCCTGCCGGCCACGCTCGCCGGCATCCCCCTGCCGCTCCTGCGCCGCGGGAGCGCATCCTCCTTTCCCGTGGAGAGATGCGACTTCCCGGAAGCGGGAAAGGGTCCGCCGGGTTTTGAGGACTGGGACATCCTGGCCACGCCGGGGCACACGGAAGACTCGATCTCCTTCTACCACCGGGAAACGGCGGCGCTGATCTGCGGGGACTTGATGCTCCACATGAGGCGGGACGGCCGCGGCGCCCTGAACGCCTTCTGCTGGGACCGCCGCGTCATCCTCGACACCTTGGCCGGCCTGCGGCGCGCCATCGCGCCGCGGACCGTTTATCCGGGGCACGGCGAACCCTGGAGTGGCGCATCCCGGGCAGGGGGAGGGGGCGCCCTGGATAATGTCGAAACATTCTGAAAAGTTGCCCCAATAAGCGGCGACGCGGGGAAGTCCCCTCTCCCCAATGGTTTATCTCCGGGCGGCGGCGTGGGAAGACCCTTTTCCCCACTGGCTTATCTCAAGAAGAGGTGTTAGAATCCCCCCCGGTGTCCCTGACGCCAGGGGGACGACGCGGCGAGACCTTATGCATGATCGCTACGAAGACCTCCTTATCGTCATTCCCGAAATCCCCCGGCGGGAATCCCCGGGAGAACGCGGCGATCCCCGACAGGGCCATGGGGGGGATGACAAAAAGGGCGTCGTTTCCCCGAAAGGGAGAGCTTTGAATAACCGCCATTTTTGTCATTTCGACGGAAGGGAGAAATCCATGTCCCGAAGGCCATGGGGATCTTAGGATTTCTCAGTCGCTTCGCTCCTTCGCAATGACAGTTGGGTAGGCTCGCACTCCTCGAAATGACATCTTTCAAAGGTCTCGAAGCGGGAAGCCGGCGCCTTCAAACCACTTCTGGATGCCGTCACCGGCCCGGCATGATTAGGACAGGTCGTTTTCAAAGCTCCCGCCGCCAAGACGGGGGGAGGGTGGAGGCAAGATGAAAAGATACCGAAAGATTCCGATCCTGGCGGCGCTGATCTGGGGGGCGTCGATCCTTGCCGGCTGCACGGTGGTCACCAAGGAAACGGTCATCGCCCCGCAGCTCCGGGAGACCTTCGACGGCAAATACCAGGTTTATCCCGCCATGGCCAAGGCGAAACCCATCTCGATCGCCGTCCTGCCCTTTACCGACGCCTCCCGGAGCCAGGCGGGGGCGCCGGAGGTGCGTCGCGGTTTTTACAATCATTTCAGTTCCCTGCCCTTCCGGGACATGGAACTCTGGCGGGTGGATGACCTGCTCAAAAAGGCGGGGCTGACGGATCCCGCCGTCATCAATCAAACCCCGGCCCGGGACCTGGGGAAGATCCTGGGCGTTGACGCCGTGGTTTACGGGGAGATCTCCAATTTTGACAAGCTCTTCGCCGTCGTTTACTCCCAGGTCTCCGTCGGGGCCAGGCTCCGGATGCACGATGCCCGGTCGGGCGAATTGCTCTGGACCGGCGAGCACGTGGCCCGGATCCACGAAGGAGGGATAACGACGAATCCCGTCGGGCTGGTCGCCACCATCGTGGCCACCGCCATGAACGTCCGGGACATACAACTGCTCCGGGCCTGCGACGACCTGTTCCGGGACATGGTCAAAACGATCCCCGCCCCCACTATCGCCGAGGCCAAACGGCCGCCGACAATCGCCCTCCTGGTTCAGGACGCCAAGAATCTCCCGAAAAAGGCCGGGGACGAGATCCGGGTCGTCATGCAGGGGACGCCGCGGATGCAGGCCTCCTTCGCGATCGGGACCTACCGGCAGCATATCGAAATGCGGGAACAGCCGGATGAGCCGGGGGTCTATCTGGGGGTTTACAAGGTGGTCCCGGGAGACGAGACCCGGAAGGCGGTCATCACCGGCTCCCTGACCGATGACGCCGGCAATGCGGCCCACTGGGTGGACGCCGTGGGCACCGTGACCCTGAAGACCACCCCGCCGGCGTCGCCCCAGACCCTGCGGATCGTCGGCCGCGACGCCGCGGTCAATCTCTCCTGGGAGAGGGTCGCCGATCCCGAACTGGCGGGGTACCGGGTTTACCGGAGCCTGACGCCGCTGAGCGGCCACCAGGAGATCGCCCGGACGGAACTGACGGAATACCGGGACGAAAAGCTTGTCAACGGTCAGACCTATTACTACCAGGTAACCGCCGTGGATCTTGCGGGCAACGAAAGCGAGCGGACGGCGGGCGCCGCCGTCCCCGTCGCCCCGGGTCCCACCGCCGTCGGCGGGGAGCTGGAAAAGGACGCCGTTTGGCATGCCGGGGCCAGTCCCTACGTCATCGAAAGACCGTTGCTGGTCCGGGACAAGGCCACCCTCACCATCGAGGCGGGCACGGAGATCCGTTCGACGGGACCGGGGCTCACCGTCGTGGGGGGGCTCATCGCCGCCGGGGATGGGGCCCGGACGATTTCCTGGGACGTGGCGACGCCGGGCAAAACCTGGGAAGGGATCACCCTCCGCAACGTCAAGGACCGGGAGATCATCCTCCGGCACAACCGGATTCGCAACGC
Organism: Pseudomonadota bacterium; assembly: GCA_030057915.1. GTDB lineage: Bacteria > Desulfobacterota > Syntrophia > Syntrophales > UBA8958 > UBA8958. The sequence goes on along the minus strand of JASGUC010000003.1, from coordinate 160,308 downwards.
CGCGGTGGGACTGGATCTCCAATCCTCCTCGCCGGAGATCGAGGCCTGTGAATTCACGGAAAACGGCACGGCGATCCGGATAGCCGGGAGTTTCGCCAAGCCGCGGGTGGCGGGCGGCGCCATGAGAAAAAACGCCGCCGCCGCGATCATCGTCACGGAAGGCGCCCAGCCGCTGCTGACAGAGAACCGGATTCTGGACAATCTCCAGCAGGGCATTCTCGTGGAGGGGGCCGCCCCGACCATAGCCCGGAACGTCATCGCCCGCAACGGCGCCGGGGGCATCGAAATCCGCAGCGGCCCGGCCGTGATCCGGGAAAACAACTTCATCGACAACCATCCCTATCACATCCTCGGGGCCATGACCGGCGCCCCCGTCTCCGCCCGCGACAACTGGTGGGGCACGGCAAAAGGGCCGGAAATCCTCGCCTCCGTCCAGGGAAAAATCGACATCGGCGCCGTCCTCGACGCCCCCTATCCGGAGGGTAAACGGACCGTCCTGCCCATTCTCGGCCCGACCTTAGGCGGAACCCTCACGGCGGACGCCTATCTGACCAGGAGCAACAGTCCGTACCTGGTGGAGAAGGACCTGGTCATCACCGGCGGGGCCACCTTGTTCATCGAACCGGGGGTGACGCTCCGCTTCGCCCAGACAACGGCCCTGGCGGTGGAAGACGGCGGCATAATGGCCAAGGGGACGGCAGAACAACCCATCGTCTTTACCGCCGCCACCGCTGCTCCGACGCCGGGTTTCCATGCCAGCGCCGTCAGATGGCGGAAGAAGACGGCCGTCAACTCCGTCCTGCGCCACGCGATCATCGAATATGCCGATATCGCGCTGGATATCGCTTACGGAGCGCCGGAGATAACCTCCTGCCTCATCGCCCGGAACGCCCAAAGTGGCGTCTATTGCCGCAACGACGCCGCGCCCACCATCTCCTTCTGCACCCTGACGGAAAACCGGGGGGAAGGGGCGATCGTCGTCGTGGGCAATGCCCGGCCCCGGTTCCATCACAACAACATCTTCAACAACGATTTCGCCGCCCAGGCCCGCTCGACGATCTATATCGACGCCCGCGACAACTGGTGGGGCGAAGATCCTCCGGGGGTCCGCATGATCATGGGGGACAGGGCCAGCGAGATCAACATCGTCCCCTGGCTCTCCGCCCCGGAGGCCGGGGCCTTTGCGGGGAGATAGGGAAACGGCCGGCGTGGCAAAAGGGATGAAAATAAACCGTTGCATCCCCGGGGGGAATTTGTTAGCATGCCCATCGATTTACTGGCAAAAAGAAGCCGGTATCGGCATCCGGCGGGAATTCGGAACAAACTGGAAGACATTACAGACAAGGAGGACCATATGCACAACATCCTGAGCGTTATCGTGGGAATCGTAGTCGCGACGGCTTTATCCTTCCCGGGGGCGGCAGCCTTTTGTCAGACCGGGGGCGACGGTAAAGTCTCCATGACGGAGTGGACGAAAATCATCGAAACCAAGGTCGCCGAACAGGCCGGCGACAAGGGCATCATCAACTACGAGGACGGATATGTGGAGACCGTGGGCGTCGGCTCCCCTCCGGAGCGCTTATTGGGGAGGCCCAACGCCCGCCCCATGGCCCTGCGGGCCGCCAGGATGGACGCATACCGCAATCTCCTGGAGATCGTCAAGGGGGTCCGGGTTGACTCCAGCACCGTCGTGAGGGACTTCATGACGGAAAGCGACGAGATTCGTTCCTCCGTGGAAGGGGTAATCCGTAATTTCAACGTGGTAAACCAGGACTACCTCTCCGACGGCACCGTGGAGGTGACGGTGCGGATGAGTCTCGGCGGCCGCCTGGCCCAGACGGTGCTGCCCAAAGCGCCGGAACCGGCACCGCCGTCGGCCGCTCCCGCTCCTGCCCCCGCTCCCGCCCCGGCGGCATCCATCGGGGACGCCATCACCGGCCTGGTCATCGACGCCCGGGGCCTGGCCGCCCGGCCGGCCATGTCCCCCAAGATCGTCGACGAAAACGGCGGGGAGGTTTACGGATCCATGAAGGTGGACCGGCAGTACGCCATCCAGCAGGGCATGACGGGCTACGCCCGGGATCTGACGGCGGCCCAGAGCAATCCCCGGGTCACCAGCAATCCCCTGAGCGTCAAGGGCATCCGGGCCGACGGTCCGGGGAAGTGCGACATCGTCTTGAGTAACGCCGACGCCGCCAAGGTGCGGGCCTCCGCCGAGAACATGAGCTACCTCCAGAAGTGCCGGGTGATGATCGTCTTGGATTGATCGTCCCTCGCCGACGACGCCCGCGATGAATGCCGGCCCCATCCTCCCCCGCCGGGGAGGGGATGGGGCTTTCGGTTCAGGCCAACCGTCCAAGGCTTGACGCGCTGTCGAAGCGATGAAGGCGGCCGGAGGATTTGGAAGAAATGGAGCCAGATTCGAACCAGAATAATGTCCTGGACGCGGCAAGGCCGAAGCTTGCGCAAAAAATCAATATCCTGCCACCGGAGCTGGCCCATCGCATCGCCGCCGGGGAGGTGATCGAACGTCCCGCCTCGATCCTCAAGGAACTCCTGGAGAATGCCCTGGATGCCGGCGCGACCGTTATACAGATCGAGCTGGTCAAGGGGGGCTGCGACGCCCTGCGCGTCACCGACAACGGGGCGGGGATGGAACCGGCGGACGTTCCCCTGGCCTTCCAGCGTCACGCCACGAGCAAACTTACCGTCTTCGACGATCTATATCGACTCCGGTCCTTCGGTTTCCGGGGCGAGGCCCTGCCCAGCATCGCCGCCGTGGCCCGGGTGGAACTGACCACCCGGCCGGCGACCGCCCTGGGGGGAACCACGATCGTCGCGGAAAACAGCCGGGTTGAGGAACTTCGGGAAGCGGGCTGTCCCGTCGGAACGACGATCCATGTGAGCCAAATCTTCGCGGCCGTGCCGGCGCGCAGGAAATTCCTCAAATCCGAGGCGACGGAACAGGGGGCCTGTCTGGAGGCGGTCAACCGGATTGCCCTCGCCTCTCCGGGCGTCAAGTTCCGCGTCCTGAACAACGGTCGCCTACTCTGGGACATGCCCGCTACCGCCGACGCCGGGGAGCGCATCGGCATGGTCCTGGGCCGGGAGACGGGGAGCGGCCTGCTCAAGGTCAAGGGGGTCCGGGGGGAGCTGACGCTCGAGGGTTATATCTCCCGCCCGGAGATCACCCGGGCCAACGCGAAGGACATCTACTGCTTCGTCAACGGCCGCTGCATCCGCGACGCCCTTCTCAATCATGCCCTCATGACGGCCTGTCGGAACGTCATGGCGGCAAAACGCTATCCGGCGGCGGTCCTCTTCCTGACGATGCCGTCGGAGGAGGTGGACATAAATGTGCACCCCGCCAAGCTCGAGGTCCGTTTTCAGAATCCCCGGGCCATTTACGGCCTCGTGGTCGAAACTATCCTGGCGGGCTTCGCCGCCGTCGCCCCGGCCTTGGACGATGGGGCCTCCCCCATGCCCGCCACGGACCCCGGGGACGCCAACCTGACCTCCCAGGTCTATCAGCGCCGTCTCGAAGAGGCGGTGAAGCGCTACACCCTCCTCGGAGGGGCGAAAAAGTCTTCTTATCGGTCCGGGGCATCGTTCAGCGCCGGCAGCGGGGCCCTCTTCAGCGCCGCCGCCGACCGGCGGCGCGGGCGAAGGGACGACGACGCCAGCGCGGGAGAGGGATCCCCGTCGTTTCTCGGGGGGGGAGAGAGGGGAAATCTTGAACGCCGGCACGAACCGGGATTCGTTTCCGAGCCCACCGTCGAGGCGGCCGCCCCGAGGGATCCGGCGGACGCGCCGGCCTTCCCGGGGTCGGAAGACGGAAGCCCCCGACGCTATTTCGCCTCCATGACCTATCTGGGGCAGGCCGGGGGCTGCTATCTCGTCTTCTCCCATGACCACGACCTGATTCTCGTCGATCAACACGCCGCCCATGAGCGCATCCTCTACGAGGAATTGCGTCGGGAGGGCCGGGAGGGCCGGTTGGCCGTTCAGCCCCTGCTCATCCCCGAGGTGGCCACCCTTTCCCCGGGAGACTACGGGATGCTCATGGAGCATCGAGATCTGCTCCGGGAGGCCGGCCTGGAGATCGAGCCCTTCGGGGGCCACACCGTCTCTATCCGGTCCCTGCCGGCGGCCCTCGGGCGTCTGGCGCCCCGGACGCTCCTGGAGGAATCACTGGCGCAGCTTACCGGACCGACCGAGGGGCTCTCCTGGGGGGAGAAGCGGGACCGGGTCTTGATTTCCCTGGCCTGCCAGGGGGCCGTCAAGAAGGGACAGATCCTCTCCGAAGCGGAGGCGGTCCGCCTCGGTCATGACCTGGACCGTCTGCCCTTCGCTGGCACCTGCCCCCATGGTCGTCCCGTCTGGATCGTCCTGACGGAGCGGCGCTTGGCCGGCCTCTTCAGGCGGACGTAAAATGAGGAGGGTCCCACGCCGAACCCCTCGCCGGGAGACCGCGCCGCCGGGCTCGGCAACGGCTTTCCAGGCCGGGCGATGAGGGCTTCGGGAGAAAAGAGGGATCGACCCCGGCTGGTGGTCATCGCCGGACCCACGGGGGTGGGGAAAACGGCCCTGGCCCTGGCCCTGGCCCAAGCCTTTGCCGCCGAGATCATCAGCGCCGATTCGATGCAGGTCTATCGCTACCTGGACATCGGCACGGCCAAGCCCACCGCGGCGGAAAGGCGTCTGATCCCGCACCATCTCCTCGACTGCGTCGATCCCGACGAGGAATACCACGCCGCCAGATTCCGCGAGGAGGCCCGGCAGGTCATCGCCGCGCTGCACGGGCAGGGAAAGAACATCTTCGTCGTCGGCGGCACGGGTCTGTACATCCGGGTCCTGCTCGGGGGGCTTATGCCGGGTCCGGGGGCCAACGAGGCGTTGAGGGACCATTACCGGGATCTGGCCGCCCGGGAAGGCCGGGAGAGCCTCCACGACCTCCTGCGCCGCCGCGACCCGGCGGCGGCGGGCGCTATCGCGGTAAACGATACGGTGCGGGTAATCCGTGCCCTGGAATATCTGGAGGGCACCGGCCGTTCCATCACCGCCGGCCAGGCCGGCCACCGCTTCGGGGACAGTCCCTACGAGTCGCTCCGGATCTGCCTCCATGCCGGGCGGGAGGAACTTTTCGATCGCATCGCCCGCCGGACCGATGCCATGCTCGCCGCCGGACTCGTGGATGAAACCCGGGCGCTTATGGCCCGAGGCTACTCCAGGGAGATCAAGCCCCTCCAGTCCCTGGGCTACAAGCACATCTGCGCCTATCTGGAGGGACGCCGCTCCCTGGCCGAGGCCCGGGAAGCGACGATCCGGGACACCCGGCATTACGCAAAGAGGCAGCTCACCTGGTTTCGTGCGGAGTCAGGGATGGAGTGGCACGGCCGAGACGAGGAGGACCGCATCGCGGACCGCATCGCGGAATTCCTCGCCTCGCGAGCCCCCGGCGCGTCCTCCGGGGAAGGCCCTTCCTTCTGAAAAACGACCTATCTTCCGGAAGCCGGGCCTGAGGCGGCATCCGGAGGCTGCTTGAAAACGCCGCCTTACCGGATGACGCCCGTTTTCGTCACCCCCGAATGTATCTGTCGGGGAGCGATGACATCCCCTGGATTCCCGCCAGGGGATTGCGGGAATGACAGTAGGCGGAGATTGCGGTAATGGCGACGGCGCGGAGATTGTGGGAATGGCAGCAGGAGGCTGCTGGACTCACACCTTCCCGGGGATGACGAGCGGGATTGACGAAGGGAGGTTTTCGAGGCGATCACCCAAAGGGCGCCATTCGTAAGCCATTGTTTTCATTATATGCGGATCCTGAGGGAGATTTTCAAAGGTCTTATATTCATGGATGTTTTCATCGACGGGGCCTTGGGAAATTGCTTGACATAAAAAAGTGCTCCCCCTATATGGTAGTGACATCGCACTCCCGAACGCCCTGGACGACCAGCCGCGGTCGGGGGGAAAGGCAGGGAAGCGCCGCGTCCCTCGCTTCCCGCCACGCCGGGGGAAGGATGCGGGCCTCGAGGCGACCCCATAAAACGAGGATTATTTTCAAAACCTCCCCCTTGAAGGTGGAGGAAGTTTTATGATGAACAATATCGATCATTTATGAACGCATTTTCAGATGAAAGGAGAGGGGATATGAAGCGAGCGAGCGGCTGCCGACAAAGGTTGGTCTTCGTCGTCCTCCTGGCGGCGATTTTCCTGACGGCTTCCTGCGGTCCCAAGGCGGCCAAGCCGACGGGAGAGATGGACACCCCCGAGCATCACGTATTCACGGGCATGAAACTCCTGGATCAGGGCCGGTATCCCCAAGCCCAGGAAGAGTTCGACCGGGCGCTCCAATTGGCCCCGAAGTTTTCCCGGGCCTTCGCCGGCCGGGCCCTCGTCAAGGCCCATCAGAACGATTTCACCGGGGCCTTCGCCGCCCTGGACAAGGCCTGGGCATACGCCGACGTCAAGGAAGAGAAGCTTTTCGTCCACATCGGCTACATCCGGGTCAACACCATGAGTAAGGCCGCCTGCGTCAAGATCGGCGTGGACTGCGCCCAGGATGTCGCCTGGCTCGACAAATCCCGGGATGAATTCGAGCGCGCCGTGGCCATCGACCCGAAATCCGCGGCCGCCCATTACTACATGGGCCTCTGCTACAAGACCGCCCTGGACTTCCCCAAGGCCGGAGAGATGTTCGCCAAGGTTATGGAGATCAAGGCCGAATATACCGCGGAGGCCGACAGGCAGTGGAAGCTCGCCCAGGATATCCAACGGGCCATGCCCGGGACGATCACGGGCAAAAAGATCGCCCTGGTGGAAAAACTGAGCCGGGCCGACGCGGCGGCGCTGTTCATGGAAGAGATGAAGATCGATGTCCTTTACAAGAAACGCACCCCGAAGGACTTCGACACCTCTTTCAAGGATCCCGCCCGGGCCCAGGGGCCCAGCCGGAAGGCGGCCTCGGCCGGCGATATCGCCGTCCATCCCCTGAAGGCGGACATCGAAGGCATTCTTCAGTTAGGCGTCCGGGGGCTGGAGAACAACCCCGACGGCAATTTCCATCCCGACGAGGACGTCACCCGGGCCGCCTACGCCATGATGATCGAGGACATCCTCATCAAGATCACGGGAGAGAACGGCCTGGCCACCAAGTTTATCGGCAGCGCCTCCACCTTCCCGGACCTGCGGAACGACCTACCCTACTTCAACGCCGTCATGGTAGCGACCTCCCGGGGCATCATGCAGCCCAAAAGCATCTCGACGGGAGAATTCGCCCCCCTGGACTCGGTCTCGGGCGTGGAAGCCCTGCTGATCATCAAGAGGTTCAGAGAGGAACTGAAGATATTCTAAAAGGAGAGATTTCATGGGCACAGGGCAGTTGAGCAAGGCATTCGAGCCGCGTGCGGCCGAAGAGAAGTGGTATCGATACTGGCAGGACAACGGCTTTTTCCACGCCAGCGACAGCAGTGACAAGCCGCAGTTTTCCATCGTCATTCCGCCCCCCAACGTTACGGGCATGCTGCACATGGGACACGCCCTCAACAATGCCCTTCAGGACATCATGATCCGTTATCGGCGGATGCAGGGTTACAACGCCATGTGGATGCCCGGAACGGACCATGCCGGGATCGCCACCCAGAACGTGGTGGAGCAGGAATTGGCCAAGGAGGGCCTGACCCGCCATGACCTCGGCCGGGAGAAGTTCATTGACCGGGTCTGGGAGTGGAAGGAAAAATACGGCGGCGTCATCACCAATCAACTCAAGCGCCTGGGCTGCTCCTGCGACTGGCAGCGGGAGCGGTTCACCATGGACGCCGGTCTCTCCCAGGCCGTCCGGGAGGTCTTCGTCCGCCTGTACAACGACGGGCTGATCTATCAGGGCGACTATATCGTCAACTGGTGTCCCCGGTGCCATACCGCCATTTCCGATCTGGAGGTCGAATTCGTGGAAGAGGCGGGCCATCTCTGGGACATCCGCTATCCCTACGCCGACGGCAGCGGCGAGATCGTCGTCGCCACCACCCGTCCGGAAACCATGCTGGGGGACACGGCGGTGGCGGTCAATCCCAACGACCCCCGGTATAAGGACAAGATCGGCAAGACGGTGATCCTGCCGCTGGTCAACCGGGAGATCCCCGTCATCGGCGACGATTACGTCACCATGGATTTCGGCTCCGGGGCGGTGAAGATCACCCCCTCCTGCGATCCCGCCGACTTCGCCATGGCGGGCCGCCACAACCTGGAGATCATCAAGATCATGGACGGCAGCGCCGTGATCAACGAAAACGGCGGCGTCTATCAGGGCCAGGACCGGTTCGAATGCCGGGCCAACGTGGTGAAGGATCTGGAGAAGGGGGGCTACCTGGGCAAGATCGAACCCTACACCCACAACGTGGGCCATTGCTACCGCTGCAAGACCACCATCGAGCCGGCCGTGTCGAAGCAGTGGTTCGTCAAGGTCGCCCCCCTCGCCAAGGCCGCCACGGCGGCGGTCATCAAGGGCAAGACCCGGATCATCCCCGCCATGTGGGAGGCCACCTACTTCGAATGGATGACCAACATCCGCGACTGGTGCATATCCCGGCAGATCTGGTGGGGACACCGGATCCCCGTGTGGTATTGCGACGGCTGCGGCAACATGATCGTGACGGCCCAGGATCCGTCCCACTGTCCGGCCTGCAAGGGCGCGGAACTCCGCCAGGAGGAAGACGTCCTGGATACGTGGTTCAGCTCCGCCCTCTGGCCTTTCTCCACCCTGGGCTGGCCGGAGCGGACCCCAGCGTTGCAGACCTTCTACCCCACTTCGCTGCTCATTACCGGTTTCGACATCCTCTTCTTCTGGGTGGCCCGGATGATGATGATGGGTCTGTACATCATGAAGGACGTGCCCTTCCGGGATGTCTATCTCCATGCCCTGGTCCGGGACGAGCACGGGGACAAGATGAGCAAATCCAAGGGCAACATAATCGATCCCATCGATATGATAGAAAAGTTCGGCGCCGACGCCTTCCGGTTCACCCTGGCCGCCTTCACCGCCCAGGGCCGGGACGTCCGGATGTCGGAAGAACGGATCGAGGGCTACAAGTTCTTTGTGAACAAGATCTGGAACGCCACGCGGTTCGTCATGATGAACAGGGAGGAAGATCCCGGCGAGGCGCCCCGGGTGGACCGCGCCGCCCGCTCCCTGCCCGACCGCTGGATCGAGTCGCGGCTCCACCGGACCATCGCCGAGGTCATCAAGGGATTCGACGAGTATCGGTTCAACGAGGCCACGGGGAGCATCTACCGGTTCATCTGGCACGAGTACTGCGACTGGTATCTGGAACTGGCCAAGCCGATCCTGTACGGCCGCGAGAACCCCGCCGCCCGCCTGGCCGCCCAGGACACCCTGTACCGCATCCTGAAGACCGTGATCAAGCTTCTCCATCCCACCATGCCGTTCCTTACGGAGGAGATCTGGCAGGCCGTCGTCAATGACGGGAATTCCATCATGGTGAGCGCCTTCCCCACCCCGGAGGAATATCTCGAGGATCCCCGGGCGGAGGCGGAGATGGAGCTGATCATGGGGGTCATCACGAATATCCGGACCATCCGCGGAGAGATGGGCATCGCCCCCGCCACGAAGCTCCGGGCCATTCTCTCGGCCCCCGACCCAGGCGCCCTGGCCATTCTGGACGGCGGGGCGCGCTACATCGCCGGCCTGGCCGGCCTGGAGAATCTCGAAACCGGCGTCGCCCTGCCCGAGCCCAAGGGAGCGGCAACGGGCGTGGTGGGCGGCGTGCAGGTCTTCGTCCTGCTGGCGGGGGCCATCGATGTCGTCGCGGAACAGGCCCGCCTTGAAAAGGAGCTGGCCAAACTGGACAAGGAGCTGGCCTTCGTGCAGCGGAAGCTCGCCAACAGCGATTTCCGCGCCAAGGCGGCCGCCGCCGTGGTGGCCAAGGAGGAGGCAAGGGACCGGGAACTCCGGGAGAAGCGCCTCCTCCTCGAGAAGGCCCTGAAGAAGGTCCGGGGGCTGGGGGCCTGAAGGAGGCATAATCCCTCCCCCGTCATCCGCCGGCAAGGAGGGAGCGGCGCCTATAAAGCCCGCGGGGAGGGCAAGGAACCACGGGGAAACCGTTTCCCGGGGACTTGCGCCGACCGGTCTCCTGAAGTTACAGCACCGGGGGCGCCATATTCGACCGTTACGGGGTCTTTAGCAGATGGAATGCGGTCATTCTTTCATGACGGAGTGCGCGGTCAGCCGTTGCGAGGTCGGCGGATTTGGATCAGTATGAAATCACCCTCTGCCGACAACTGATCGGCGTGGCCCTGGCCGAGGATATCGGCCCGGGGGATGTAACGTGCAACGCCATCCTGACGGGGGATGAGGAAGGGACCGCCCGGGCCGTCGCCAAGGCCGCCCTGGTCGTCGCCGGCCTGGACGTCTTCCGGGAGACCTTTCTCACGCTCGATCCCCGCCTCTCCTTCACCGCCCTGGCGGCGGAAGGGGAAGAAGTCGCTCCTGGCGCGAAGTTGGCGGAGATCGCCGGGTCCCTCAAATCGATCCTCATGGCGGAGCGGACCGCCCTGAACCTCTTCCAGCGCATGTGCGGCATCGCCACGACGACGCGGGCCTTCGTCCGGGCCGTGGCGGGGACCGGCGCAAAGATCCTGGACACCCGCAAAACGGCGCCGGGTCTGCGGCGCCTGGACAAGTACGCCGTGCGGGTAGGGGGCGGGACCAACCACCGTTTCGCCCTCTGCGACGGCGCGCTCATCAAGGACAACCACATCGCCGCCGCCGGCGGCATCGCCCCCGCCATCGTCATGGCCCGCCGTCATATCGCCCATACCCTGAAGATCGAAGTCGAGGTGAAGAGCATTGCGGAGCTGACGGAGGCCCTGGCCGCCGGGGCCGATACCGTAATGCTGGACAACATGAGTGTCGCGGACATGAAAACCGCGGTGGCCATGACCGCCGGCCGGGCGCCCCTGGAGGCCTCGGGGAACGTGACCTTGAAGACCGTGCGCCGCATCGCCGAGACGGGTGTGGATTTCATCTCCGTGGGCGCCTTGACCAACTCCGTGCAGGCCGCGGACATCTCTCTCTTGATTGCCCCATAGGGCATCCCTTCCCTCGCACGAAGGAGACGCCCGGCGGGAACGACGGAGAAACAGAGACCTTTGAAAAACTGTCTCGCACGTCATGCCGGGCTTGACCCGGCATCCAGAAAATAGCTGAAAACACTGGATTCCCGCTTGCGCGGGAATGACAACATCGAGACTGGAACGGCGTTTTTCAAAGGTCTCAAACAGGGAGGTCTTTGAAAAACGCCGCCCCCGCCCTGTCGGGCTTGGCCCGGCATCCAGAAAGTAGTGGCGGAAGGCCCACTTTCCCTGGGGGGGCCATGAGGAGGAGGCCTTTGGAAATCCACCCTTTACCGAGGCCCCGGCAAAATACGGGGTCGGAAACGCCCTGAAGAGACAATATTCCGGCTTCCAGAACATCTTGGAAACACGGCATTTGTCTTCCGCCGAAAGGACGGGGGGGCGGAAACGGCGTTTTTCAAAGGCATCGCGACCCGATCGGGACAAGACGGTGGTTCGTTGACCCCGACAAGGAAACGAAGAGCCCGCCGGTCGGGAGTCGGAGCGGCCATGGGAGTGAAGAATCGGCCTAATGGCCGCGGGGCGAAGGGGCGACAGGCAAGGGTGGATCTTCAAAGGTCTCACGAAGGGTGACAGGCATGGAAACGATCGCGGACGCCCTGGAGTCAACCCCTCTCTCGGAGGAGCGGCTCGGGGCCGTCATGGCGGGGAGGAAACTCGGCTTCCCGGTCCGGTATTTCCCGGAAATCGACTCCACCAACCTCCTGGCCTGGCGCCTGGCCGGGGAGGGGGCACCGGAAGGCGCCGCGGTCGTGGCGGATGCCCAGCTCCAGGGGAGGGGACGCCTGAACCGGTCCTGGATTTCCCCTCCCGGGGCCAATGTTTACGTATCCCTGGTCCTCAGGCCGCTCATCGCGCCCGCCGCCGCCCCCCAACTGACCCTCGTGGCCGGGGTGGCCGTGGCGGAACTCCTGTCCGGCTGGATTCCCGCCGGCGTGCGGATAAAATGGCCGAACGACATCCTCATCGCCGGGAAAAAGGCCTGCGGGATCCTCACGGAGATGAAGTCCGCCGCGGCGGCCGTGGATTTCATCATCCTGGGCATCGGCATCAATGTCAACATGAACCGGGAGGACTTCGAGCCTTCCCTTCAGGAGACGGCCACCTCCCTGAAGATCGCCGCCGGAAGGCCCTTCGACCGCCTGGAGGTAATATCCGCGCTTTTTTCCCACCTGGAAACATGGTATAGGGTCTTCCTTTCCCGGGGTTTTCCCGGGGTGCGGGAGACCTGGCTGCGCCACGCCGACATCCTGGGGCGGCCGATCCGGGCGACCTTCAAGGAGGAAGCGCGGACCGGCGTGGTCACGGGTATCGACGCCGACGGGACCCTGATCATGAAAGATACGGCGGGGATTATCCGGCGGGTGCTGGCCGGCGATATCCAACTGGCGAAGGAGTGAGATCATGCTGCTGGTGGTCGATGTAGGAAATACCAATACGGTGCTCGGCCTTTTCGACGGGGAGACCCTCATCCACGACTGGCGGATCCGAACGGTGGTGGACCATACGGTGGACGAATACGGGATGCTCATCTATAACCTCTATAAATCGAGCAGGATCGGCGCCAAGCGGATCTCCGACATCATCATCTCCTGTGTGGTCCCTCCCATGCTCAACATCCTGGAACCCTTGTGCTGGAAATACTTCCAGCTCAAGCCCCTCATCGTCGGCCCCGGGGTAAGGACGGGAATGCCCATCCATTACGACAACCCCAAGGAGGTGGGGGCGGACCGGATCGTCAACGCCGTCGCGGCCTTCGAGAAATACCGCCGGGATCTGATCATCGTGGATTTCGGCACGGCGACGACCTTCGACTACGTCTCGGCAAAGGGGGAATACATGGGGGGCTGCATCGCCCCGGGGATCATGATCTCCAGCGCGGCCCTCTTCGAGCGGGCGGCCAAGCTCCCCAGGGTGGAGTTGAGCAAGCCCAAATCCATCATCGCCAAGGACACGGTCAGCAGCATGCAGGCAGGGATCATGTACGGTTACGCCGGGCTGGTGGACGGCATCGTCCGGCGCATGCAGGCGGAAGTCAGGGGCAATCCCATGGTCATCGCCACCGGCGGACCGGCGAAGATCGTCGTCCCGGAGGCGGAGACCATCGACGTGGTGGACGACATGCTTACCCTGGAGGGTCTCCGGCTCATCCATCTCCGCAACAAATGACCCTCTCGCCGGCGCTCGGGAAAGGCCGCAAGGCAGAGGGGGACCGCGCCTTGTCTCGGCCCGGTCCGTCGTCACGGGTGAGGGGATGCTGAAGGTGGGGTTGACGGGGGGGATCGCCTCCGGTAAGTCCACGGTGGCCCGGATGCTGGTGGAGCTGGGCGCCGTCCACATCGACTTCGACGTTCTGGCCCACGAGGTGGAGGCCCCGGGACGACCGGTCTGGCGGGAGCTGGTAGCCGCCTTCGGCCGGGCAATCCTCAATGCCGACGGGACGATAAACCGGGCGGTTCTGGGCGGGCTGGTCTTCCAGGACAGGGCCCGCCGGGAGGTCCTCAACGCCATCGTCCATCCCGCGGTCTTCGCGGCATGGCGGCGGCGACTGGCGGAGATCGAGAGAGAGGCCCCGCACGCCATTACCCTGGCCGATGTCCCCCTGCTCTTTGAAGTCGGGGCGGAAACGATGATGGATCTGGTCCTGTTGGTTTACGTCCCACCGGAGGAGCAGCTCCGACGCCTCATGGCCCGGAACGGCTACACCCGCACGGAGGCGGAGGCCCGCCTGGCCTCCCAGATGCCCATCGACGCCAAGCTGGCCCGGGCGGATATCGTCATCGACAACCGGGGCGACCGCGAAGAAACCCGGCGACGGGCGGCGGCGGTCTGGGAGGAACTCCGACAGCGGGAGAGACAACAGCGTCTCGTCCGCCATCCCCACGGCCACGCCCCCCCCTCCTCCTTGCCTCCCCCATGAAGGGAGGGGGCGAAGGGCTTTGAAAATCCACGTTTTTCCGTGGCCCCGACCAAAACCGGCTTCCGGCGCACCTTGGAAACACGGCATTGGTCTTACACCGAAATGTCGGCGGGGGGGGGCGGCAACGACGTTTTTCACAGGTCTCACATGGCAAAGACATGCGCGGGTCAACGCCTTCAGTGCGCATCGACGCCGGAAGGGCGGGATTTACGGGGGTCTCGACGCGACAAATAGGGAGATGAGGCCTTTGAAAATCCGCCATTTCCTGTCGCCCCGGCAAAATCCTGGGCCGGGAATACCTTGAAAACACGGTATTCCGGCTGCCGCTGGGATGACGACAGGGACTCGGAAACGGAATACTTCAAAGGTCTCGATATAGGTATTTTTCAACTTCAAACCTGGGAGGTTTTACGCATATGATTGGAAAAAACGTGATTACAGATTTCAGCGGCAAGGTCTCGACGCCGGTGATCGACCCCTCAACCTACGTCCATCCCCTGGCGGCGGTAATCGGCAACGTCACCCTGGGGAAGAACATCATGGTCTCCCCTTTCGCCTCGATCCGCGGCGACGAAGGCCAGCCCCTGTTCGTGGGCGATGATGCCAACGTCCAGGACGGGGTCATCATCCATGCCCTGGAAACGGAGATGAACGGCGAGCCCATCGAGAAAAACCTCAACGAGGTCAACGGCAAAAAATACGCCGTTTACGTGGGGTGCCGGGTCTCCCTGGCCCACCAGGTGCAGATCCACGGCCCCGCCGTGGTCCTGGACGATTCCTTCGTCGGCATGCAGAGCCTGGTCTTCAAATCCGTCGTCGGCCGGGGTTGCGTAGTCGAACCGGGCTGCCTCCTCATGGGCGTTACCATCGCCGACGGCCGCTATGTCCCCGCCGGCTCGACGATCAAGACCCAGGAGCAGGCCGATGCCCTGCCGGCGATCACCGAGGACTATCCCTTCCGAACCCTGAACAAGGGGGTGCTCCACGTCAACACCGCCCTGGCCAAGGGCTACCTGGAGGCAAACAAATAACGGATCATCCGCAAACCGCTGGCAAACCGGCCCCGGAAGCCTGCCTGGGCGGGTCTTTCCGGGGCCTTCTTGTCTCCGGCTTCCTCCAGGACCTTGGGAAAAGGCCTCGCCGCCCCGGCGGCCTCCCCCGGGGCCATGTCCGTCGCTCACTGGCGGAGGGCAATCGAGACGGTCCATCGCGGGCGGTTCATCGCGAGGCCTTACTCCCCCGGGCAAAACGGCGGAAAACAAAAACATCCCTCCCCCGGAGAGGGGAGGGATGGACAGGGACGGGGCGCGCCGGGGAAGGACCGGCCCGCACCGGGGGGGAGGCGGACGATTCAGCCCCCCCGGGCCTTCTTGATCTCCGCGATGAGGATGGGCGTCACCTCGTAGAGATCGCCCACGATGCCCAGATCCGCCGCCGGAAAGATCGGGGCGTGGGGGTCCCTATTCACGGCGCAGATGAGTCGCGCCCCCCGCAGGCCCGTCAGGTGCTGGATCTGCCCCGAGACGCCCAGACCGAGGTACAGCTCCGGCTTAACCTGGACGCCGGACAGGCCGATGCAGAGGTTTTCGGGCAGCCAGCGCAACTCCTCGGAGATGGGGCGGGTGCAGCCAATCTCGCCTCCGAGGACGGCGGCCAACTGTCGGGCCAGCTCCAGATCCTCCCGCTTCTCCAGGCCCCGGCCCACACAGACCACCGTCTTGGCGGCGGCGATGTCCTGGGCGCTCCGCTCCTTTTCCTTCCGGGCCAGGACCCGGAGGGAGTCCGCCGGGGGCGGGGGGAGTCTGCGGACCGTCCCTTCCCGGCCGGGAACCGTCGCGGCGGGGGGGAAGGTCCGGGGGGGGATCGTGGCCATGACGGGCCGTCCCGTGACGGCCACCCGCTGGAGGGCCGCGCCGCCATAGGCGAGGCGTTCCATGACCAGGGTGCCGTCGGGACCAGCGGCCAGGGTCAGGCAGTTGCTCGCCAGGCCGGTTTCCAGGCGGGCCGCCAGGCGAGCCGCCAGTTCCCTCCCCCGGAACGTGGCGGCCAGAAGCACCGCCGCGGGGTCAGCCGCCTTTATCTCCTCGGCCAGCGCGGGGAGCCAGGACGAAAACGACATCTCTTCGGAGAGCCGGCCCAACAACGCCACCTCGTCGGCCCCCGCGGCGATATAGTCCGCCGGGTCGCCCTCCGACTCGGGGACAACGACCGTGAGTCTTCCGCCACCCGCCGCGTCCAACTGACCGCCCGGGGTCAAGAGTTCCATCGCCAATTCCTTCTTTTCCGCGATAATCCAGATGCCGGCCATGTTCACCTCTTCTTATCCGATCGCGCCCTGCCGCTGGAGGGCCGCCACGAAGCGGGCGATATCCTCCGGCGTCGTCCCGAAGATCTCGCAGTTTCTCTCCATCCGTGCCGCCGCCAGGGCCAGGGTCTCGAGTTTCGCCTCCCCCATGGGGGGCAGTTCCTCTTTTTTCACGATAGCCACGGGTTTCCTGGCCGCCAGGAGGGTGTCCTTGACCCCGGGGATCCGGGGGACGTTGATCTCCGGCAGCACCGTCACCAACACGGGAAAGGGGGCCTCCACGACCTCGACGCCCTCCTCTACCCGCCGCTCTGCCACGATCCGCCCCCCTTCGGCGGCCACGGTGAGCTTCTGGACGTAGGAAACGCACGGAATGCCAAGGTTCTCCGCCAAACGGGGGCCGACCTGCTGGGCGTACCGATCACCGGAGCCCTCGCCGCAGACGATGAGATCGTAGGGGATGCGTGTGCGGATGACCTCCGCCAGTACCGCCGCGGTCTGGGTAGGATCCAGATCGGCGAAGGCGGGATCGGCGGCGAGGAAGGCGGCGTCGGCGCCCCGGGAAAGGGCGTCCTTCACCCCCTTGGCGGCCTCGGGACCGCCGACGGCAAGGGCCACGACCCTCCCCCCCTCGCCCCGGCAGCGGGCGGCCTCCTCGAGGGCGTTGCGGTCATACTCGCTGATCTTGTAATCGACGGCGGAAAAATCCAGCGCCCCGCCGGCGCCTTTTCGGATATAAGCCTCATCGACTACCCATTTGAAGCAGGCAACTACCTTGGGCATAGCCGGTCTCCTTAACCATTCGCGATAAGTGGGGGACGGCCCCCTCTATCCCCGTGCCGCCGGGAAAAGGGCGCCGTCCCATTTTACGCCTATTCGATCACCGGAGGACGTTGCCGGAGATCACCATGCGCTGGGCCTCCGAGGTCCCCTCGTAGATCTCGGTGATCTTGGCGTCCCTAAACAGCCGCTCCACCTTGGCGCCCTTGCAGTAGCCGTAACCGCCGTGGATCTGGACGGCCTTGATCGTGTGACGCATCGCCGCTTCCGAGGCGAAGAGTTTCGCCATGGAGGCCTCCTTGCTGAAGACCTGCTTCTGGTCCTTCAGCCAGGCGGCATTATAGGTGAGCAAGCGGGCGGCCTGGAGATCCGTGGCCATGTTGGCGATCATCCAGGAGATGGCCTGGTTGCGGGAGATGGGATTGCCGAACTGTACCCGCTCCTTGGAATAGCGGATCGACTCGTCCAGGGCGGCCTGGAGGATCCCCACGGACTGGGCGGCGATGCCGACCCGGCCATGGTCGAACCCGGCCATGGCCATGACCAGTCCCGCCCCCTCCTTGCCCAGGAGGTTTTCCTTGGGAACGCGGCAGTCCTTGAAGACCATCTCCGAGGTCTGGGAGGAGCGAAGGCCCATCTTCCGGAAGTGCTCGCCGGCGCTCATGCCGGGGGTGCCCCGGGGGATGATGAAGCAGCTCATGCCCTTGCGACCCGCCGCCTTGTCCGTCCAGGCAAACACCATGTAGAAATCGCCGGTGGGGCCGTTGGAGGTAAAGGTCTTGGTGCCGTTGAGGACATAGGCGTCGCCGTCGAGGACGGCCGTCGTCGTGGCGGCCATGACGTCCGTGCCGGCGCCCGGCTCGGTGAGGACAAAGGCCCCTAACTTCTCCCCCTTCGCCATCGGGATCAGGTACTTCTGCTTCTGCTCTTCCGTGCCGTTGAGGAGGACGAGCATGCAGGCGATCCCCACATGGATGGAGACGGTGAACCCCGTGGAGGCGCAGGAGCGGGAAAGCTCCTCCACGGCGAGGATATGGGTCAGATAATCGGCGCCGGCCCCGCCGTATTCCACGGGGATGGGGATCCCCATCCAGTCCCCCTCGGCGAGGAGCTTGAATACCTCGGCGGGATGACGGCTGTTTTCATCGATCTCCGCGGCGATGGGCTCCACGTATTTGTCGGCGAATTCCCGCATGTTCTTGCGGATAAGTACTTGTTCCTCCGTCAGCTTGAATTCCATAATTCCCCTCCTCGTTCGTATTATCCAAGACCGCAAGCGGTCCGTGATTTCCCCTCGGCGTGGCTGCTTTATAAGCATTAACCGGCTGCGCTGAATTGTGAACATCAATCAGCGCAGCCGATTTATAAACCGTAATCGGCTGCGCCGATTTGTGAACATTAATCGGCTGCGCCGATTTCAAGCGCTACGTTCCCATGGTCACCCGTAGCGGTACTGGACGCCCGCGCCGCCTTCCGGGTAATCCCATTCCAGGACCTCGGGGCCGCAGACCAGACGACAGGTTCCGCATTCGAGGCAGCCGTCCACGGTGAGGGTGATCGCCCCCCCGTCGCCCTCGCTGTACAGGCCGGCGGGGCAGAGGGAAGGCATCCGGCGGAGACGCGGCGCCCGCTCCTGGCCCTCCCGGATGCGGATATGGGGCGCGCCGCCGGTCTTGAAGACATCGAGGCCCAGTTTGGCCTTCAGATCCAGGGCATCCGTCATAGCTTCGTCACCTCCCGAAAGTCCTTGAACATGGACCAGAGTTCCCTCAGATGCAGATGCCCGCGGAGTGTGGGGTAGAGGCGGTCCTTGGGGCCCCCGGGAACGGCATGGATATCCCGGAGCAGCCTCCCCATGAATTCCGGATAATGGCCGAAGAACCTGGGATTCTTCACGAAGGCCGGGGCGGCCTGGAAGCTCTGGAAATCCTTGAGGACGAAGCTCTCCTGAAGGAGGCGGCCGTATTCCGCCAGGGTCTCGGCGCCGTAATCCCCCGCCTCCCGGGCCTTCAGGATCGCCTGGGCGGCGTAGTATCCCGAAGCGAGGGCGTATTCCATCCCCCGGACGGTGAACCCCAGATTGAGGGCGAAGCCGGCGGCGTCGCCGACGACGAGCATCCCGTCACCGTAGAGCGGCTGGAGGCCCCGGAATCCCCCCTCGGGGATCATATGGGCGGCGTATTCCACCGTGACGCCGTCCCGGATCAGGGGGGCGATCTCCGGACGCCTCTTGAAATCCTCCATCAGGACGGGCAAATCCCGGGGGGGGTCCTGCTCCAGGAACTCGGCGATCCCTATAACCAGACCCAGGCTGACGCTCTCCCGGTTGGTATAGAGGAAACCGCCGCCGAAGAGCCCCGCCGTCGCCGCCCCGACGAAGAGACGAGCCGCCCCTTCGTTGCCCGTAAGCTGAAAGCGGTCGGCGATCTTCTCCGCCGGCAGGGCGATGACTTCCTTGACGCCCACGGCATATTCCCGGGGGGTGAGGGGGGGGTGTAGTCCCGCTCTCTCCGCCGTGAGGGACAGGACGCCGTCGGCGGCCACCACGACGTCGGCGCGCAGTTCGTCCCCCCCCGCCACGACACCGGCCACCCGCCCCCCTTCCCGAAGGACATCCGTCACCAGGGTCTTGGTGAGGAGCATGGCCCCTTTTTCTTCGACCCGTTCGGCGAGCCACCGATCGAAACGGGCCCGGAGGACGCTGTAGCTCTGGTGGGGCGCCGTTCGCAACTCGTCGCCGGAGTAGCCGAAGGACACGGATCGCTCCTTCGCCATGAGGGTGACCCCTTCGTGAACGATGAAGCGCTCCAGGGGGGCGTCCGGCCAGAGATCGGGGAAGAGATCCCGGACGGGATTCACGTAGATGCGGCCGCCGGTGACGTTTTTCGACCCTGGATAATCCCCCCGCTCCAGGACGAGGCATTCCACGCCCCGGTCGGCCAAGGCATGGGCGGCGGCCAGTCCGGCCAGCCCCGCCCCCACCACGATGACGTCAAATTTTTCCATGACCGCCGCTCTCCATCAGATCGATCCGATTTCCCTCTTGCCATGGACAGGACGTACTGAATAGCCTGTCCGCCGGCAAAAATCAATGCGTATTTGAATGGCGGCAGAGGCGGCGACGCGGCGCGCCGGGGATATTTCAGAGCTTACGGACAACCACTCCGGGTCCCTTCCGGGCCATCTCCTCGGCCATCTCGGCCAGATGGCGGTGGTGGGTGAAGAGGATCACCTGGGTGCGCCGGCCCATTTCCCACAGGACCCCGAGGGTGGCGGCCGTGCGTTCCTCGTCGAAGTTCACCAGGACGTCATCCACGATGAAGGGCAGCGCCTCCCCCTGGAGATAGGTCTCCGCCGTGGCCAGACGCAGGGCCAGGTAGAGCTGGTCCCGGGTCCCGGAACTCATCCCTTCCACGCCCAGGCGGGCGCCGTCGTGCCGCACCCCCATGAGCGCCGGCTCGTCGTCGGGGCCCATGTCCGTCATCAGTCGCGGGAAGGCCCCGGCGGTGATCCGACCGAAAAGCTCTCCGGCCCGGAGGAGGAGCGGCGCCTGATTCTTCTCCCGATAGCGGTTCATGGCGTTTTTCAGGAGATGGAAAGCCGCCCGGATTTTGATATACCGGGCCACGTCGCTACGCAGGGAGGCCAGCGCGGCCTGGGCCTGCTCCTCCGCCTCCGCGGCGGCGGAAGATCCGTCCATGCGTCGTAGTTCCGCGTTTTCCTCGCCGATTTCGGTATTGAGTTCCTGACGCCGCGACTGGAGTTCCTCGAGTTGCCCATTCACCCTGTCCAGGGCCGCCGGCAGTTCATCGGGAGACACGGCGGCGGCCTCCGCCGCCAACGCGGCGAGCGACAGGCCGTCGCCGTTTTCCAGGAGAAACCGCTCCGCCGCGGCGAGGCTCTCCCGATCGCCCTGGTAGGCCGCCGAGCGGGCCTCCGCGGCCTCCAATTCCGACGTTTCCCGGCATCGGGCCTCCTTCAGCAGGTCCGCGACCCTCTGTTCCTTCAACCGGAAGTCCGTCGTCGCCGCCCGCAGCTCCTCTTCCGCCTCCCGAACCCGCTTGGCCCCGGTCTGTCTCTCTTTTTCCCGGAGGCGCGCCTCGTCCACCTCCTGTTTCAAGCGTCGGACCGCCTCCTCGGGGGGGCAGGCGGCGTATTCCGGAACCCGGCGCTGGACGAATTCCGCCACCTTTTCCGCGAACCGCCGGGCCTCCTCGTCGATGGCCCAGATGCGCCGGTCCATATCGGCAATCTGTTTGGCCTCGCTAAACAGGGCGGCGTACCGCTCCAGAACGGACATGGCCGCGGCGGGCGGGGTGTCGGCCGACAGGCCCAGCCCGGCCATGGCGTCCCGCCATCGTTCCCGCCAGTCCCGCAGCTCCGCGAGGGCGGACTCCTTCTCCCCCGCCGCCTCCCGGACCTGTCCGGCCTGCTTTTCCATCTGCCGCCTCAGTTCCTCCCGACGACGGTTAAGTTCGGTCCGGACCTCCAGGAGATGTTCCGCTTCCTCCCGGAGGTCCTGGAAGGACGCCGATTCCCGATTCGCTTCCGGCCCCGAGGACCGCAGGACCTCCAGGAGCCCGGTGCGGGCGGCCGCCTGCCGGTCCTCCAGGGCGAGGACTTCCTCCTGGACGGACTGCAGACGGAGGATCTCTTCCCGTAGGGCGTGAAAAGACGACAGCCAGGCGGCCATCTCCCGGGGCGAGAGCGGATCGACGCCGCCGGGGGCCCACAGGGCGCGCCAATCGTCATCCCGTTTTCGCTCCCGCTCCACAAGCGCCGCCGTTTCCTGTTCCAACTGCCGGCGCCGCTCCTCCAGGGAATCCGCCTCCGCCCGGAGATCCGCCAGGACATGGACGCGTTGCGCCTCCCGGCGGAGCCGGTCGGCGATTTCGTCGGCGGTGGAAACGGCGGCCTCGTAAGCCTCCGGCGGCGCCCAATCGGGATGGAAACGACGTTCCGCCTCTTCGTCGCGGGCCTCGCCGGCCAGAAGGCCGCGGATCAGCCGCCAACCCTCCTCCCGGCGGCGGCGGGCCTCCTCCAGGTCCAGCTCCGTGGGGACCATGCCGGCCAGGGCGAAGCCCGCGAGCTTCTTCCGCACCGTCCGGATGTCCGCGGCGTTTTCCCTCGTCTCCCGGTCGATCTCCCGGCGTCGTTCTTCGAGGCGCCGCCACTCCTCCTCGCAACGCTCGATGCTCTCCCTGGCCGGCGTCGGCAGGACGAGGGCCCCTTCCATATCTCCCCGCCACCGCCCGAGGCCGGCCAGGGAGCGCCGCGCCTTGCTCCGTGCCTCCTGGAGCGCCTTTCGCGCCTTGAACAACTCGCCGTCCGGATCCCCCTCCTTCCGGGCCAGGCGGACGGCCTCCCGCAGCGCGGCGGGGTCTCCCCCATCGGGAAGCTCCCGCAGCTCCCGTTCCGTCTCCTCCTGGTCCCGCCATCGGCGTTCCAGCGATTTTTCCGCCTTTTTCAGGGAGGTCAGGACCGCCTCGTGACGACGGGCCAGTTCCGTGACCAGGACGCGGTTCCTCTCGACCCGGGGGATGATCTCCCCCACCGCCTCGAGCCGGGGTTCGATGCCGATGATCTCCATGAGGCGCCGGGCGTCGTTCCGCATCTGTCGCCGCCGCCCCTCCAGGTCCGGCCGGTCCCGGAGGGCCTTGAGATGGCTCCCCAGGTCCTGTTGCAGTTCATCCACCAGGACCGCCTCGGCAAGGAGCGACGACGGCGGCGGCAACCGGTCGTAGGCCTCCCGCAGCTCCACCAGCCGGTCACCGGCCCGGGCCGCCGCCTCCCGGGCATGCTCCCAATCCCTCAGGATCGCCGCCCGCCGGGACGGGAAATCCGCCGCCAGGACGTGGACCTTCCCCATGGCCTCCAGCCGGGCGAGGATTTCCCGCCTTTCGGCCAGTCCCTTCAGCACCCGTCGCATCCGCAGCAGACGCTGATACTCCCCCTGCCGCGCCCCGATCTCTCCCTCGATCCGCCGCACCTCCACGGTCAGTTCCCGACGCCGCGCCCAGTGCCGATCCCATTCCCGGGCCGGCAGGGATTCCCGGCGCGCCCGGTCCCGGAGGGCCTTGAATTCCGCCAGTCCGGCGTTGATCCGCGGTTTCGAGGCCCGGGGGAGGAAAAGCTCCGCGGTCGCCTCCTCCAACTCCTTGAGGAGGGACCGGAACCTCTCGGCGCCGATGGCCGCCGCCAGCAGCGCCTCGCCCACCCGGCCCCGCCGGGTTAGGATCTCGTTTCCGCCCCGGACGAGTTCCTCGTGATCGATGCCGAACATGACGGTGAACATCTCCCGGCTCACCCCGGACAGAAAGGGCGCCAGCTCCCGATCATCCGCCACCCCGCCCTCGTCAGGGGTCAGCAGGGTGTTCTTTCGACCCTTGCGGCGGACGAAGGACCCCTCCCGGCCGTCCGCCAGGCGCAGCGTCCCGCCGATCCGCAACTGATCGTTGCCGTGGAGAAAACCGTCGCGGGTCCGTTCCGGGATGCCGTAGAGGAAATCCGTCAGGGCGCGGAGGGCGGAGCTTTTCCCCGCCTCGTTGGCCCCGTGGACGACGTGGAGGCCGGGAAGCTCCCCGGGAAAGTCCAGGCGGACATCCGTGAAGGGGCCGTAGGCCTTCAGGTGGAGATGCAGTATCCTCATGCCGGCCCTCCTCCCCTAAGGAGGCGCGCTTCCAGAAAATCCCGGGCCTCGGCGAGGATGTCCGCCAACCGCCCCGGATCGTCGGGATCGCCGTCCCCCGAAAGCATTTCCGGCGGCAGCTTCTGGCGCAACTGGCCCATCTCCTCCATTAAACCGGGCACCTGCCCCTGATCTGACACCAGGAGGCGCAGCTCCTTCAGGATCGCCGCCGCCGCTTCGTCGTCTTCTCGCCCCGTCGCCGCCGCCGGCGGCCGGGTGTCGAAACGGACCGTTTCCAGCCAGAGCCGTCCGTGGCCCTGCCCCTGGGCGGCGGCCCTGAACTCCGCCTCCCAGTGCTCGGAGTGGGCGCGGAAGGAGGCGTGGACGGGGGTTTCACCGGTGATGCGCAGCCTGGCGATCACCGGCAGGCCGCCGTGCCTGTCCCATTCTTGCGCCAGGGCCCGCTGGGCCCGTTCGATCGCCTCCCGGGGGTCCGCCGCCCCGGCGGCGTCAACCTCCACCAGGGACCAGCGCAGGATGTCCAGGGGCTCGTGACGCACCTCCCGCACCTCCTCGTCCTCGACGCCGACGACGACGCACCCCTTGACCCCCGTCTCCCGGATGTGGCGTCCCTGAAGACAGCCGGGATAAACGATCCATGGGTCGCGGGCCACGACCTCGTGGCGGTGCGCATGCCCCAGGGCCCAGTACTGGTAGCCCCGGCCGCGCAGGCCGTCAACGGAGCAGGGGGCATAGGCGTCATGGCCCTCCCGGCCGGTCAGGCTGGTATGAAGGACCCCGATGTTGAACATCCCGGGCCAGGCCGGGGGGTATTTCCTGGTTACGTCGTCGGAGACGATTCTTTCGGCGAATCCCCGGCCATGGAGGACGACCTTGAGTTCCGGCAAGGGGATGCTCTCCGCTTTTCGAGTGGAAAAGACGTGAACATTATCGGGCAGTTGCAGAGATTTGGTTATCTGGCTGGCCGCGTCGTGGTTCCCGGCGGCGATGAAGACCCGGATGCCCGCGCCCTTCAGGCGGGCCATCTGGCGGGCAAGAAAGATCCCCGTGTGGTAATCCTTCCAGTCGCCGTCATAGAGGTCGCCGGCGATGACGACAAAGGAGGCGTTTTCCTTGATGGCCAGAGCGACGAGATTTTCGCAGGCCCTCCGGGTGGCCCCGCGGATCTCCTCGACCGGCGCATCGCCCCATTGCCCCAGGCCCACCAGGGGGCTGTCCAGATGCACATCGGCGGCGTGAAGGAACCGGATCATGCCCCCTCCAAAGCATCCTCATCGTTCGCATCTGTTGGACAAGCAGGATAATTCATCTGAAATTGCGTTTGTTCGCGCCTGGACGTCGAGGCGTCGTCAACGGGAATGAAGACCCTTCTTGGCTAACACTTTTATCCTGAAACATCAAGAGGAACTTGTCCTTTTTCCCCTGGTTGTGCTATGGAACGGGTCATGGCGCCAAGGATCATCCCAAGGAAAGAACACAACATCTCCCGCAAGCATATCAACCCCCATGCCCTGCGCACCCTCTACCGACTCCGCGACGAAGGCTTCATCGCCTATCTAGTCGGTGGATGCGTCCGGGACCTGCTCTTGAAGCGGACCCCCAAGGATTTCGACATCGCCACCAATGCCACCCCCGGCCAGATCAAGCGGCTCTTCCGGAACTGCCGCCTCATCGGCCGCCGCTTTCGCCTCGCCCACCTCCACTTCAAGGACGAGATCCTGGAGGTCTCCACCTTCCGCGCCGACGGCCCCGCCGAAGCGGGCGAAGAGGAAGGACAACCGGAGGCCGGGGAGGGGAAAGGCGCCGTCGTCGGCCATCCCCGACGCCTCAAGGACGACAACGGCGTGGTCCTTCGGGACAACCTCTTCGGCACGCCGGAGGAGGACGCCCTCCGTCGGGATTTCACCATCAACGCCCTGGCCTACGACATCGCCGATTTCACCGTCATCGACTATTCCACCGGCCTGCGGGATCTCCGGGAACGGATCATCCGACCCATCGGCGACCCGGTGGTCCGGTTCACGGAAGACCCGGTGCGGATGCTGCGGGCGGTGCGCTTTGCCGCCTCCCACGACTTTGTCATCGAACCCGCCGCCTGGGAGGCGATCCGCCTTCTGGCCCCCACCATCTCCCGGTCCTCCCCCGCCCGGCTCTATGAAGAGGTCCTGAAACTCTTCCTGCTGGGCTCGGCGGGGAGGGTCCTCGGTCCGTTGGCGGAAAGCGGCCTCCTGGCGATCCTCTTTCCCGACCTCGGCCGCTGGCTCGCCGCCGACGAGTTGCATCGACGCCGGATCCAGACAAACCTCGAGGGTCTGGACGAGCGGCGACAGGGCGGGACGCCGCCCACGCCGTCCTTGCTCCTGGCGGCCCTCCTCGGCCCTTCCCTGGAAGAAGCGGCCCTGGCGGACCACCGGGAAGGAATCCCCTTCCAGCAGGCCCTGGACAGGGCCTGCGGCGCCGCCCTGAAGGCGCTGGGTGGCACCGTAACCATCCCGGCCCGGATCGACGACCGTATGCGACGCATCATCGCCATGCAGCAGGCGCTCCGCCGCCGACCGCCGCGACGCCCCGCGGCCTTGTCCGGTCGGCGGGAATTCGCGGAGGCCCTGGATTATCTGTGCATGACGGCGACCCCGGGGGAGGGACAGGCCGCCCGGGAATGGTGGGCGGCCTTCCTCGCCGGGGCACAGCCGGAAACAATCGCCGGGACGGCGGCTGACGACGCCCCGACCGGAAGGGCGGCCACCCGGAGGAAAAGGGGCAAGAGACGCCGCCCTCGGCGGCGGAAGGTCGCGGTCGCGGCGGCGGCCCCGGGGGAGGACGCCGGCTGAACCTGGCGTCGCCCGGGCCCGTCGCCGCTAAAAAAAGGGTCGCCCCGTCGCTGTCGGGACGACCCCTCCGTTTCGTCAACCTCATCGCCAAGCACCCGGGGCGGCGAGGCGGCCTTCTCCCCCCGACCCGCTCCCTCCATTCCCAGATCGGGAGAAATCCCTGGGGAACGCCCGAACTGTCCGAGCCCGTTGCAATACTACCGGCAATCGCTTTTTTTGGCCTTTAAAAACGCCGTCTCCGAGTTCCTGCCGCCATGCCGGCGGAATCCGGAATACTTTATTTTCAAGGCATTCCCGAGCCCGGACGATGCCGGGCCGGCGGGAAATTGTCGATTGTCAAGGTCCTCTTTTTGTCGTTTCGCCCTCGATTAAGGAAGCCGGCAAAGGCAATTCATACCTGCGTCCATCTTGACTCGGGGCGGCCGATTCGATGCGTTTTGCAATCGACCCACGCCGATCAAACCGGGCAAGACGCCTTCCGGCGGCGGGTCATCACTTCGTCGGCGCCTTGAGCATCCAGACAATGCCGATGGAGGCCAGGCACATAACGCCGGAGATCATGAAGGACGTGGCGTAATTTCCCGCCGCGAACTGTTTGATTATCAAGGCGCCCTTGTCCATGGCTTCGTAGGGGATCTGCCCCACGATGGTCATGAGCTTCGGGGCCAGCCAGGGACCCACGAGACCGCCTGCGCCGTAGGCGGCAAACATGAGGCCGTAGTTGGCCCCCACGTTCTTTGTCCCGAAGTAGTCCGCCGTCACGGCCGGATAGAGGCCCAGGAAACCGCCGAAACAGAAACCGACGGAGCAGACGCCCACGAGGAACATCATGTAGGAGGTGAAGGTGTTGAGAAGCAGCATGATCACCCCGGCATAGGCGAAGATGATGATAAGGGCCATCTTGCGGCCGATCACGTCGGAGACCTGCCCCCAGACCAATCGTCCCGCCGCATTGAGGATGGCCACGACCATGACGGCCGTGGCGCCCTGATTCGCGACGGCGCTGAAGGCGTCCTTGGTAACCGTGGGCATGGTCTTGGCCAGTTCGATCATGGAGGGGGACTGCCACATGTTGGTGATGTTCATGATGATCATGAGGCCCGCCATACAGCCGGCGAAATAGGTGATCCAGAGGAAATAGAACTGCGGGGTCCTGAGCATCTCCATGGTGGAGAAGTCGCCGCCCGCCGTCTTGGCGCCGCCGGCGGCGGCCGCCGGGGCCGGGGGATTCCAGCCTTCCGGCTTGTATCCCGCCGGGGGCACGATCATGAGCTGGGCCCCCGCCACGACGGCGACGAGGAAGATAATGCCCAGGTACATGAAGGTGGACATGATGCCGGAAGAGGCGATGAAGGCCTTGGCGATGGGGGTGAAGACCAGGGCGCCGGCGCCGAAGCCGGCCACGGCGAGACCGGTGATCATCCCGCGCTTGTCGGGAAACCATTTCACGCAGGTGGCGATGGGACACACATAGGCCGCGCCGATGCCCAGACCGCCGATGACGCTGAAGGCGATGGTGAACATCATGAGGTCCGAGGCGAAGGAAGCGATGATGAGGCCGACGCCCAGCATGGCGCCGCCCACCGTGGCCACCGTCCGGGGACCGATCTTGTCCTGGATCTTGCCGGCGAAGATGACGCCGATGGCAAAAAAGGCCAGAATCAACTGTGAGGGAAGGGCGAGGTCGGTGGGGCTCCAGCTTGGGAATTTCGCGCTCAGGGCGGGCTTGAAGACGCTGTAGATATAGACGGCGCCAAGGCTGACCTGGATCAACATCGCGCCGACCACGACCAGCCACCTGTTGAAGGTTTTCTGTTCTGTCATTGTTTAACGTCCCTCCTTAGTTGTAATAATGCCGCGCTTACTAACACAGTCGTCGGGGAAAGTCTAACGGAATTTGATGTTTGCGGGGAGGCTCGCCACCCCGGAAAGGAACGGCGGAAGCGCCAGGGAAGATGGTTCTTCCCCACGGTAAAACGGTAAATTTGTTCTATCTCTAAATGGCTGAAAACAGGACGTGCCTCAGTTTTAGTAGATCATTCAAGATCAACTACTTACATTGAGAACAAATTTACCCTAGGTTCTTCCCGGGAGGGGTGGGGCGGCGCTTACGAGGGCTGCCCGCCCCGGTGGAGCCGGCCGAATTCTTCGCGGGTATTCACGTTGAGGAACATCCGTCCGCAAGGATCGAACCTCCGGACGGTTTCCGCCGGGACGGTCCGGACCTTCATCCCCCGGTAGAACTCCGTGACCTTCAGGCGACCCCGGTCCAGGCGGGCCTTGATCGCCGGCAGGCAACGCCGGGAATAGACGGCGTGGAGGGGTTGGAGGCCCTCGGCGGTTTCGGGAACGACGATATCGACATCATCGCGGCTTAGGTCCCGGAGATAGCGGATAAACGGGGCGTCGAGGAAGGGCATGTCACAGGCGGCGAAAAAGGCGGCCGCCGAGGAGGCCCAGAAAAGGCCGGTGTAGATCCCCATGAGCGGCCCCTTGCCCTTTTCCAGGTCCGTCACGATGGCCACGTCCCAATCGAGATACAGTAGGGGTTCATTGGTGACCAGGATGATTTCATCGAAAATCTCCCGGTAGATCCGCACGGCGCGGTCGATGAGCCGCTCGCCGTCCATCTCGAGAAAGGCCTTGTTGGCGCCCATCCGGGTGTTCTTGCCCCCGGAGAGAATGACGCCCGTCATATGGCGGCCCATGGAGAATAACCTCGCCTGGGTTTACGGTCGGAACCGGCCCGCCGCCGCGCAACCCCGTCGCCGCGGCCAGTCGGCGCCTCAAGAGAAAAACCGACAACACCCCTCCCGGAAAACACCGCTTTCCCGGTTCCCCGGCATGACCTCAGGGGGTCTTAAAGGGCGTTTTTCAAAAAGGGCTGGCGGCCAGTGTCGAAGGGGGCTTGCGGCTTCTCTCCGAGGCCGGCGACACCCGCCCCGCCCCGGACCTCCCGGCCAAGGGCGGGACAAGCGCCTGCTTTCAAACGGCATGAACGCCAATCAAAATCCTGTTTCGGCAAGGACTCGAAACGTCATCTACTTTTTGGCCGCTGGCGCCGCCGGTACTGCTGGCGCCGCCGGGGCTGCCGGGGCCGCCGGGGTTGCCGGGGCGGCACCGGGGACGGGCAGCCCGAGGAGGGTCGCGATTTCCCCGATCTTGCCCTTGATCTGGGCCAGGATGGCCTTCACCTGGTCGTGGGCCGGACGGATCTTCTGTTCCTCAAGGGCGTTCTTGACACCCACCAGGTCCACTTCCGCCTTGCCGATCATCCCCTGGAGTTCCTCCCGGTCGAGCTGGACCTTCTTTTTGATCGCCGTGGCGGTCAACGTCTTGATCTCCGCCAGGGCTTTTTCCGCTTCTTCCATCATCTGGGCGGCTTCCTGCTTCATCTTGGCCTTGTTCCCCTCGATGGCCGCCTGGGCCTGCGCCGCGATCTGGGCCGCCTCTTCCGCTGCCGCCTTCGCCTCCTTGTAACTCTTCTGGGCAACGTAGTCCTTGGCCTTCTTCAAGGCGTCCTCCGCCTTTTTGAAGAGATCGGCGGCATACAGATCGGCCTCTTTCGCCTTGGCCTCCGCAATCGCCTTTTCCGCGCCCGCCATCTCCTGGGTCGGCGGTTTCGCGCATCCCACGAAGAACATGAGCGACACCGACAGCACCGCCAACATCATCACCAACCCGCGCATCTCTTTCGACATAAGCTACCCTCCTGAAGGATTTGTATTGACGCCTCCATAAGCGTCGAGGCGGGGGGAAGGATAGGGGAAAGCCGCCCAGAAGTCAAGTCCAAGGAATCGCCGCCATGAATATTGCCTTGATAATTTTTTTCCCGCGGGGTAGGAAAAGGGGCGAGAAAACCATGACCGCCGGCGCCGAAAACCGGCGGTGGCAACGGGGCCGGAAGGCGTCGGAACGGGGAGGCGAGCGATGTACTGGGAAAAGGATATCGAGACGATGAGCAGGGATAATTTGGCGGCCCTGCAACTGGAACACCTAAGACGCACCATCGTGCGGGCGGCCAAATCCTTCTATTACGGCGAGCTTTTCAAGAAGATCGGCCTGGCGCCGGAAGACGTCCGCTCCCTCGCCGATCTGGAAAAAATACCGCCCACCCCCAAGGAAGCCCTCCGGGAGCACTGGCCCTACGGATTCGTGGCGGTTTCCAGGGACGAGTTGGTGCGCCTGCATTCCTCTTCGGGGACGACGGGACGGGCGACGGTGATCTTCCACACCGCGGGGGATCTGAACGAGTGGACCAATCTGCTGTCCCGGTGCATGTACATGTCGGGGATGCGCAAAAGCGACGTCTTCCAGAACATGATGTCCTACGGCCTGTTCACCGGCGGCCTGGGCTTCCATTACGGCGCGGAGCGGATCGGGGCCCTGGTCATCCCCGCCGGCGCCGGAAACAGCAAAAGGCAGATCCAGCTCCTCAAGGACTTCGAGACGACGGTCATCCACATCATCCCCAGCTACGCTCTCCATCTCTCCACGGTCTTCGAGGAACTCCAGATGGACCCGAAGGATACCAGGATCCGCATCGCCTATGTGGGCGCCGAGCCCCATTCGGAAAAGATGCGCCAGAAGATCGAGGCCATCTACGGCTTCAAGGCCTACAATTCCTACGGCCTCTCGGAGATGAACGGCCCCGGCGTGGCCTTCGAGTGTCCCGTTCAGGATGGCCTCCACATCTGGGAAGACAACTTCATCGTGGAGATCCTCGATCCGGCGACCCTCCAGCCCGTCCCGGACGGCGAGGAGGGGGAGCTGGCGCTGACCACCCTGCGCCGGGAGGGCATGCCGATCCTCCGCTACCGGACCAAGGACCTCACCCGCATCATCCCCGGAGATTGCCCCTGCGGGCGAACCCACCGGCGGATAGAGAGGATCAAGGGGCGCACGGACGACATGATGATCCTCAAGGGGGTCAACATCTTCCCGATCCAAATCGAAAAGAAGCTCATGGATATCCCCGGCGTGGGCAAGAACTTCCTCATCATCCTGGATCGGGAGGGATTCAACGACCACATGACCGTGAAGGTGGAGGTGGAGAGGCAGTTTTTCGACGGCGATTTGAAACATCTCGAACAGTTGCGGAAACGCATCGTCGAAGAGCTAAGAAGCGACATCCTCATCACCCCCAAGGTGGACCTGGTGACGCCGGAAAGCCTGCCCCAGTCCGAGGGAAAGGCCAAAAGGGTGATCGACAACCGTAAAGATTGACCAGGGAGGAGAAAAATGATCGCCAGTCAGTTATCCATCTTCGCGGAGAATAAGCCGGGCAAGCTCGCCGCCGTGACGGAAATCCTTGCCAAGAGAAAGATCAACATCCGGGCGACGGCCATTTCCACCTCCGACACCTTCGGGGTGATCCATCTCATCGTGGACGACCCGGAGAAGGCCCTGGCCGCCTTGACCAAGGCGGGGATGCTCGTCAAGATCCGTCCGGTTCTCGCCGTCCTCCTGGACGATCGTCCCGGCGGCCTGGACAAGCTGGCCCAGCTCATGGCCAGGGAGGGCATCAACGTCAACAACGCCTACGGCTTCGTCCTGGAAAACAGGGTCAGCGCCGTCTTTGTAGTGGATGTGGACGACCCGGAGCGGGCCGTCAAGATCATCGAAAAGAAGGGTTTCAAGACCCTGGACGCCGAGGCGTTGGCGGCGGTGGAACCTTTCCATTACATGCAATACTGATAAGACTGATAAGGAGGAATGCCAAGATGACGAGAAAAGAAACCGGCGCCTTCCGGTTGAAACATCCCCCGGACCGCCAGGTGGCGCCGGCCATTACGGAGGCCGTCCGGAACCGCAAGCGGAACAACGAGTTGAGCTGCGCCCAGGCGGAGCGTATCGCCGCCCTACAGCAGGCGGACCTCGGTGAAATCGGGGTGGCGCTGGACCTGATGGAGGTGCGAATCGGCAAATGCCAGTTGGGGCTCTTCGGCTACGAGCCGGCAAGCAAGGCCGTGACGCCCGCCGGCGCCGTGGCCCCGGGGCTAGAGGCGGCGATCCGGGAGGCCCTGGCAAACGGAGGCCTCTCCTGCAAGGCCGCCTGGGACATCGCCGCCCGGATGAAAATCGGGCGCAAGAAGGTGGCGGCGGCCTGCGAGGCGCTGCGGGTCAAGATCAAAGCCTGCCAGTTGGGGGCCTTTTAAACCCCTCCCCGCTGTTCGTCGTACCGGGCCAGCACGAAGAGCATGTCGGCCAGGCGGTTCAGATACTCGTGGATATGGGGGTTGTCCACCAGGCCCTCCCGTTTGAGGAGGGCCACCTTACGTTCCGACCGGCGCACGATCGTCCGGCCGACGTCGATCTGGGCGGCCACCGCCTTTTCCCCGGGGTAGATGAATTCCTTCTTCAGCTTCACCACCTGCTGGAGTTCGTCGATAAGGTCCTCGAGACGCCGGGCGTCGGCGGCGCCGATGCGGACCCCGAGCTTGGGGACATCCTCGGGCAGGCTGGACAGCTCCGCCCCCATGGTCAGCAGGTCTTTCTGCACGCCGAGGATGATCTCCCCGATCCGCCGATCGTCCGTCATGGCCCTGGCCACCCCGAGGGCCGAGCTTGCCTCGTCCAGGACGCCGTAAGCCTCCGGCCGGGGATCGTATTTCGGCACCCGCTGTCCGCCCAGGAGACTCGTCTCCCCGCCATCCCCCTTTTTCGAAAACTTCATCTTCTCCTCCCCTCCACATAGAATTTTACGATTTCTGCAATGGTTTCGGCATTCCTCCGGGCGCGCCGAAGGACCTGCTCCATCGTGAGTTCCGAATCCCCCAGCCCGTGGGCATAATTGTCCACGGAACACAAAGAGGCATAGTCCATTTCCAACTCCCGGGCGACGATGGCCTCGGCGGCCATGGTCATGCCGACCAGATCGGCAGCCTGGGACATGAGCCTGATCTCCGCCTTCGTTTCAAAACGCGGTCCCGCGGTTTGCCAGTAAACCCCCCCATCGACGGCGGTAACCCCGCAAGCGGCGGCGGCGGCCAGCCATTTCCCCCGCACTTCCTCGCACAGGCCCGGCGTGATGTGGGCGGCGGACGTGGAGAGTGCCGAGGGCCCGGGATGGAGCATGATGAAGTCGTCGGGAACCGCCAGGGTTCCCGGCGGCAAGGCCTCCTTGAGGGAACCCGTGGAATTGATCCCGATCACCTCCCGGACCCCCAGACTTTTCAAGGCGGCGAAGTTCGCGGGATGGTCGATGTGATGGGGCGGGATATAGCGCCGGGGGTCGCCCCCGTGGCGAGGAAGGAAGGCGATATCCTGGGCGACAAGGACAAAGGCCCGTCCCCATGCCGTGTCGATCCATCTCTCCTCGGGATCGACGAGGATCCCCTTCTCCCGGAGGGCGATGGTGCCGGAGATGATTCCCAGTCGTTCCATGGCGGCCAACCTCGCAGTGAATGGACAAGCGGTCCGATCTATAACAGATTAATCGCCGGTAGTCAAAACACGTAAACACGAATGCTTCCCACGCTTCGGGCGGGCCCTGTCGCCGCTTCGAGACCTTTGAAAAACCGCCGCCCATGCCCTGTCGGGCTTGACCCGGCATCCAGAAAATAGGCGAAGACACTGGCTTCCCAGCTTCCCGGGAGGGGCCATGGGGAGGACACAAAACGGGCTTTTGCAAAGGTCTCGCTTCTTCCTCCTCCCCCGCTTCCGTCCCTACGCTTCCGCCGCCCGCTTCCGCCGCCCTGCCGGCGGGCGTAGGGCCGGAGACCTCCCACCCTGAACGTGGCGTCTGACGGCGCGAGGAAGGCGGAATTTTCGATTTGACATATCCGGGGATGTGTCATAACTTGAGGGCCTCGATACAGTAACGCGTCGAAAGGAGAAAACTTCATGTCAGAAGAGGTCAAACAGGTAAGCGACGGCGATTTCGATCAGGAGGTCGTCAACTCCGATATCCCCGCCATCGTGGATTTCTGGGCCCCCTGGTGCGGGCCGTGCCGGGCCCTGGGTCCCATGGTGGCGGATCTGGCCGTCGAATACGCGGGCCGGGTAAAGGTGGCCAAGCTGAACATCGACGAAAATCCCCGCACGGCGGAGAAATACGGCGTCCGGAGCATCCCGACCCTGATGCTGTTCAAGGACGGTAAGTTGCTGGACACCCTCATCGGCCTCGTTCCCAAGGACAAGCTCGAGGCCTTTGCAAAGAAAGGCCTATGAGCAAAAACGCAAGCATCCGCCGACTGGTCCTGGTGGCCGTCGTTTTAATCCTGACCGTCGGCGCCGGCGGCTGCGCCTGGTGGAAAGACCTGTGGTCGCGCAAGCAGATGGCCAAGGGGACCCCGGAGGCCCTTTACTCGGCGGGCGTGACGGCTTACAAGGACGGGCGCTACAAGCGGGCGGTGGAGCACTTCACCCGCCTCAAGGAGGAGAACCCCCTGCATCCCCTGGCCTTGCAGGCGGAGATCGGCATCGGAGACGCCCATTTCTCCGACGGGGAATACGCGGAGGCGGAGCTGGCCTATACGGACTTCGTGAACCTTCACCCGACCAACGAAAACAACCCCTATGTCATCTATCAGCTTGGCATGTGCCACTACAAGCAGATGTCCACCATCGATCGGGACCAGTCCGAAACCGCCAAGGCCGTACGGGAGTTCGAGCGCGTCATAGCCCGCCACCCGGACAGCAAGTTCGCCTTTCTGGCGGAACAGAAGCTCCGGGAATGCCGCCAGCAGTTGGCGGAACGGGAGTTCTATATCGGAGAGTTCTACTTCAAGCGGGGGAAATACGAGGCGGCCCTGAAGCGTTTTCAGACCACAGCCGAAACCTATTCCCACCTGGGGCTCGACTACAAGGTAAAGGCCTACATCGCGGAGACGCGGAGACGGCTCCTGAAGGCGGAAGAGAAGAAGCGGCAGGAGGAGAAAAAGGCGGCGGCCAAGGGAGTCAGCTCCGGAGCCGGACCAGTATCCGGTGCAGACATGTCTCCGGGGGCAGGGAGGAATCAACAGTAAGCCGGCTGCCTTCCGGCAGGTCGTCGTCCCGATCATAGTCGTCTTTCTGGGCGGCGTAGATCTCCCAGCGGCCGTCCGAGGCCTCCCGCGGGTCCCGCGCCCGCCGCTCCAGCCTTTCCCGCACCACCTCATCCGGGCAGACACATTCGACCAGCAGGAAGGAAACCCCGAGCCGCCGGGCCAGCGCCAGGGCCTCGCCGCGCCAACGGGCCCGCTTGTAAGAGGCGTCGATGATGACGGACCGCCCCGCTCGCAGCAATGCCGCCGCCCGTTCATGGGCGGCGGCGTAGGTCTGCTCCGAGATTCCTTCCCCGTAGATCCCCTGCCCGAATTCCACATGATGCCGGTCCGTGGGCGCCAGGTTCAGGAGTTCCTTGCGGAGGACATCGGCGCGGATCACCATCGCCCCCAGGCGGGGCCCCGCCAGGGAGGCCAGGACGCTCTTCCCCGTCCCCATCAGCCCGGTGACGAGGATCAGCGTCGGTTGTTCCAGCCGGGCCGCGTAGGTATAGGCCAGATCGAAATAGCGCGCGGCGAGCCGCCGGGCCTCTTCCTTTCCCCCAGCGTCGATGGCGGGATCGTCCAACCGAAAGCTCACCACCTTGCCCCGGACATAGGCGTAATAGCACTTGTAGAAATCGATCAGCCCCAGGAGTTCCTCGTCCCCGGACAAACGGGCGTAATCCTTCACAAAACGATCAGCTAAGCCCTCATGGCCGTTGTAATCCAGGTCCATGGCGAGGAAGGCCGCCTCCGCCGCCACGTCGCCGTAACGGAAACGCTCGTTGAATTCGATGCAATCGAAGATCACGATCTCCCGGTCCACGACGATGTGCTCCAGGTGCAGATCGCCGTGACCGTCGCGGATGCGATGCCCCCGGACCCGTCTGTCCAGGAGGGCGGCGTTATCCTCCATAAACCGGAAGACATAGTCGCTGACGAACCGGAACTGAAAGTCAGGGATGGTCCGCCCGATGTATTTCTCCGTCTGGGCGAAATTCTCCTCGTGATTGCGGCGGATCGTCGCCGGAGAGCCGAGGGCGTCGATGCGGCCCCCCGTTTCGGCCTGCCGGTGGAAGGCGACAAGCCTGTCCGCGATCCGCGTGAAAACCTCCGGGTCGAAGTCCCGGGCGGCGACGAGGCGCTTCAACATCCGCTCCGTGGGGAGTCTGCGCATCCGGACGGCGTAATCCACCACCCGCCCCCCGGCGTCGTCGGCGGCCCCCAGGACCAGACGACCATCCCGCCCCTCTTCCCGGATCGCCGCCACCTCCAGATAGGTCTCCGGGGCCAGCCGCCGGTTCAGGCGCAACTCCTCGTGGCAGTAATGCCGGCGCTTCTCCAGGGTGGTAAAATCGAGAAATCCGAAATCCACGGCCTTCTTCACCTTGTAAACCTCATCGCCGGCGATGAAGACATAGGAGATGTGGGTCTGCGCCAGTTCCACCTCCCCCGGGCGGTGGGGGTAGAATCCCGGATCGCTCATGGCCGCGACAAGCCGCGGATGGGTCATGGAATCTCCTCCTTTCCCGGCCCCCGGATATTCCCGTCGTCCCGGAAGCCATCCCCGGCTCCCGGTCCCTGTTGAAGGGAACACGCCTTATCCTCGGCGGGTCAAGCCGGCGTCCGCTCGGCGTCGGGGCCTCCATAAGCCCTCCCGGATCGGGCGGGGAACGAGGCTCGACGTCCTGGACGGCTGTCCTCCCGAATGCCCTTCGGGGGGACAGCGGCCCCGAGAACCGTTTGCGCGGGGTTATATCAGCTCCGGTCCATATTATCAACGTCTGTGGAAGAGCCCTCCGGAAAGGGACGGACCATCCCAGGTGAGGGGGGGGGCGTCGAGGTCGCGCCCCCCAGACCAGCGGGGGCCAGGATCCGGAGGCGACCACGCCGGGGAAGGGGACCGGCAGACAAAATAAATCTGGCAATTTGAACGAAGATTGTCTAAGGAGCGGGGCAAATGAATCTTCATCGTTTCAAGGAGCAGCCGTCCATGACCAAAGCAGCCAAGCCCGCGTCCTTTCGCGGGGCGTCCAAATACGTCCTCGACGACGAACTTGCAAAGATAGTCAATGTTTCCATGGCCCTGGAGATGCCACTGCTCCTCAAGGGGGAGCCGGGCACCGGCAAGACCATGCTGGCCCACGCCATCGCCGAGAGCATGGGGATGCCGCTGATCATCCTCAACGTGAAGTCGAGCATGAAACTCGTGGAGGCCCTCTACCAGTACGACACCCTCACCCGTCTCAACGACAGCCGCTTCGGCGACTCCCAACGGGACGTGAGCGACATCGAGGCCTATATCCGCATGGGCAAGATCGGCCAGGCCTTCGTCTCCGAGGTCCGCACCGTGCTCCTCATCGACGAGATCGACAAGGCCGACACGGACTTCCAGGACGACATGCTGGACGTTCTGGATCAGATGCAGTTCGACATCATCGAAATCGACAAGACCGTCACGGCCCGGCATCGGCCGGTGATCGTCATCACCTCCAACGCCAAGAAGGACCTCTCCGACCCCTTCCTGGGGCGCTGCAACTTCCACCATATCGCCTTTCCCGATCCGGACATGATGCGCCTCATCCTCGACGTCCATTTTCCCAAGCTCGACGAGGAACTCCTCGGGGCCTGCGTCAGGACTTTCTACCGCCTCCGGGAACTACGGGGAATAGAAAAGAAACCGGCCACCCGGGAGCTGATCAACTGGCTTCGGGCCCTCAAGAGCGATCCCGATTTCCGTCCTCAGCTCCTCCAACAGGGCCGGATCCCCTATCTGGGCATCCTCTTCAAGAAAAGCGCCGATCTGTTCCAGGCGGTCCAACAGTTGGGCCGGGGGCAGATGTGATGCCAACGCCGTCTTCGAACAGGCCCAAGCATAACCTTCCACGCATCATCCCGGGCATATTCGCTTAAGGAAGGGAAACATGTTCGTCGAGTTCTTCTATGCCCTTCGCGACCGGGGAATCCCCGTGACGCCGACGTCCTTCCTCAGGCTCCATAAGGCCCTGAGCCTGGGCATGGTCCACTCCCTGGAGGACTTCTACACCACGGCCCGTACCATCCTCGTGAAGAGCGAACGGCACTTCGACGGCTATGACCGGATATTTGCCAATCATTTTCGGGGCCTGGAACTTCAAGAACCCACGACGGCGGAGCTGACGGAGATCGCCCGGGCCCTCCTCGACGAATGGCTGAAGGACCCCGGCGAGATCGCCCGGGCCCTGGGGGTGGACGGGGAAAAGCTCCAGGGGATGACCCCCGAGGAGCTGATCAAGTATTTTCTCGACCGTCTGAGGGAGCAGACGGAGGCCCATCACGGCGGCAACCGGTGGATCGGCACCCGGGGGACATCGCCTGTGGGCCATTCGGGGCATCATCCCGGCGGGATGCGCGTGGGCGGACAATCCCGGAACAAGTCCGCCGTCAAGGTAGCCCTGGAGCGCCGCTACCGGGACTATTCCCAGGACGGCCCCCTGACGGAGCGCCAGATGGCGGAGGCCTTGAAACGCCTCCGGCGCATGACCCCCTCGGGGCCCCGGGACATCGTCAATATCGACAGGACCATCGCCCAGACGATGCGCAACGCCGGGGAGATCGAGATCGTCTTTGACCGACGCCTCACGGATCGCCTGAAGATCGTCCTCATGATCGACAATGGCGGCTGGTCCATGGATCCTTACGTGAATATCGTTCGGACCCTCTTTCACCACGCCCGCTCCCAGTTCAAGGACCTGAAGATCTTCTTTTTCCACAACACGATCTACAGCCGCGTCTGGGCGGACCCCCAGCGGTATTTCAAGCCCGAGCCGGTGGAGGATTTTATCCGCCGCGATCCGGAGACGCGCCTCATTATCGTCGGCGACGCCAGCATGGCCCCCTACGAACTCATCCACGGCAACGGCGCCATCTATGCGGACCAGAAGGCCACGGGGGCGAGCATCGACCGGCTCAAGTTCCTCGCCCGGACCTTCCGCCACGCCGTCTGGCTCAACCCCGTCCCCCCGGAGGAATGGGAGCAGACCTGGACCATCGGCGTCGTCCGCCAGGTCTTCCCCATGTTCGAGCTGACCCTGGACGGCCTGGAGAAGGCGGTCCTCCACCTCATGGCCAAGCATTGATCCCGTTATCCTCTCCTTACAGACAACGAGACCTTTGAAAAGCTGCCGCCCATGCCCTGTCTTGACCCGACATCCAGAAAAAAAGTTGAAGACACCGGCTTCCCGGCTTCCCGGGAGGGGCCATGGGGAGGACGCAAGGGGGTTTTGCAAAGGTCTCGCAACGACAAAATCATGAAAGTCATTTCACGGCGTGGTATAATGGCGCCGGGTAGTGGTGTATCTTATATTTTCATCCGGCCAAGGCAGGGCAATCCATGATAATACTCTCCCCGAGCGGACCATGATCGCCGCGTCTCCGATGCGCCTGAAGGCGTTTCTCTCGCCCCTGTTTAGCCCGACGCGGATATTCATCCTGGGCTTTGCGGGTTTGATCCTCCTGGGCACGCTGCTCCTGTGGCTTCCCTTTTCCGCCGCCGAGGGACATATCGCCTTTATCGACGCCCTGTTCAATGCGACGTCGGCGGTCTGTGTGACGGGGCTGGCAACCATCGATGTCGGCAAGGCGCTTTCGTTCCCGGGTCAGCTCACATTGCTGATTCTCTTCCAGATCGGCGGGCTGGGCATCATAACCTTTTCCGTCGTCTTCTTCGGAATGATGGGCCGGCGGATAACCTTCAAGGAGAGGGAAATCGTCCAATCCACCTTCCTCCATACGCCCCGGCGAGACATTCTGCCCGTCATGAAGTGGGTGATCCTTTCGACGTTCGTCATCGAAGGACTGGGGACGCTCCTCCTTTTCCTTCGCTTTTCCTTCGATTTTCCGCCGGCGCACGCCCTCTACCAGGCCGTTTTTCACGCCGTTTCCGCCTTCAACAACTGCGGTTATTCCCTCTTTTCCAACAATCTCGTCAATTACCGGGACGACTGGATGACCAATTTGACGATCATGGGCCTAATCGTCCTGGGGGGCATTGGCTTTATCGTCCAATATGAAGTAGCGGCGGTAATCCGGGGCCGGATCAAGAAAATCTCCATCCACTGCCGGATTGTCCTCATCATGACGGGGGTCCTCATTGCCTGCGGCGCGGCCTGTTTCTATGTATTCGAGATGAACTCCCTCCTCAGGGACGCCTCGTTCCAGACATCGTTCCTCGCCTCCTCCTTCCACTCCGTCTCCGCCCGGACCAGCGGCTTCAACACCGTCGATATCGGCCGTCTCACCAACGCCACCATCCTTGCCCTGATTATCCTCATGTTCATCGGGGCGTCTCCCGGTTCCACGGGCGGCGGCATCAAGACGACGAGCTTTGCCCTGCTGATCTTCATGATCTGGAACCGAATCAAAGGTCAGGAGGAGGTCAACATGTTCAACCGGACCATCCCGAAGGAAATCCTCAGCCGCGCCATCTCCATAGTTTTTGCTTCGGCCTTCTCTGTCTGTATCGTTACCTCCATCCTCCTGTTATTCGCCGACGCCGCCGAAGCCCCTCTCCAAAGCCGTCATCTTTTCGTGGAATACCTGTTTGAAACCGTGTCGGCCTTCGGAACGGTGGGTCTTTCCATGGGCATCACGGCCAATCTAAACGTTATTCAAAAGCTGGCAATAATCATGATCATGTTTGCCGGACGGGTGGGACCCCTGACCCTCGCCTTCGCCTGGAGCACCCCAAGGAAGGGGCTCACTTACGCCGAGGAACAGGTCATGGTGGGATGAGAAAGGAACGAACCATGAATAGGATCGTCGTCATCGGGTTGGGAATCTTCGGCATCAATGTCGTGCGGGATCTTTATGAGGCCGGGTTTGAGGTCTATGCCCTCGACAAGAGCAAGGAGGCCGTACAGAAGGTCAAGGATTTTTCCACCAAGGCCATCGTCGCCGACGGCGCCGACAGGGAGGTCATGGAATTGATCGGCATCCAGGAAGATGACACCGTGATCATCTCCTTCGGCGAAGACCTGGCCGCCAGCACCTTGATTACCCTGCACTTGAAACAACTCAAGGTCAAGAACATCATCGTGAAGGCCCCCAATGAAGATCATAAAATGATTTTGGAAAAGGTGGGCGCCACGGATGTTATCATCCCGGAAAAGGAAATCGCCGGCAAACTTGCCCGGAGCATCATCTCCCCGAACGTCCTCGACTATCTACCCCTTTCCGACGATTACATGATCTTCGAAATGGCCCCGCCGGACACCTTTTTCGGCAAGACCATCGCCGAGCTGCAACTGCGCAACAGGTGCCACATCGAGGTCATCGCCATCCGCGACGTCCTTCTGGACCGTATCCACATGATTCCTCCGGCAAGTTTTGTCATCAAGGACGGGGACGTGTTGGTAATCGTGGGGAGGGAGGCGGACATCAAGAAGATCAAATGAAGGCTTCGGATCCTTTCCCCGCGCCCGCGGCTTCCCTAGCCTCGAGGAGACGACGGGATGAACGAGGCCTGTTTTTCCCCGCGCCCACGGCGCCCCTCCCTGCAATGAGGAGAAGGGAGCTGGATCAGGGGGGGGGGGATTGTCCCCTGCCGCGACATAATCGACATCATCGATATGGACGGCCTCTTCGTAGCCGCCAAGGCAACTGGGCATCTTTTCGGTTCATTCGGGAAATGCCGGGGTGGGAGGAGGTGCGCCCCCTTCATCCCACGGCGCCGTGCGGGGCCTCCGACGGGCCAAAATTCCTTTGACACCCCCGCCGCCCTGCCCTATACTCCCCCAAAGACAAGAAGAACCACGAGGAGGCGCCATGTTCAAGCATCTGTTCACCCCGTTCCAGATCGGAAAGATGGAGCTGCGTAACCGGATCGTCATGCTACCCATGACCACCGGTTACGGCGAACTCGACGAAACCGTCGGCGACCGTTTCATCGCCTTCTTCGCCGCCCGGGCCAAAGGCGGCGCCGGCCTGATCGTCATCCCCTTTTCCCCCGTCGCCGCCGGTTCCCCGGCGGAACCGGGGATCTTCGACGATCGATTTCTACCCGGGGTGAGCCGGTTGACGGCGGCCATCCGGGCCCATGGGGCGAAATCCTCCTGCCAGCTCATCGCCTCGTATCATGTCACCCTGGGAAGCGGCGCCCCCGAAGCGGTGGGCCCCTCCCCCGTCCTGAACAGGGTCCTGCGCCGCATGCCCCGAGCCTTGACCGTCCCGGAGATAGAATCCATCGTCGCGGCTTACGGAAGCGCCGCCCGCCGGGTCCGGGAGGGGGGGTTCGACGCCCTGGAGGTCCTCGTGGGCGGCGGCTACCTGCTGAACCGCTTCCTCTCCCCCATCGCCAACCTCCGGGAGGATGAATACGGCGGCAGCCTGGAAAACCGGCTGCGGATCGTCCGGGAGGTCGTCGCCGCCATCCGGGCGGCCGTGGGCGACGACTTTCCCCTGGGGATCCGTCTGAACCTCGACGAGCAGATGCCCGGAGGGCACGCCATCGCCGAGTCCATGGCGGTCGCCCGGGAACTGGAAAAAGCGGGCGTCGATTTCATCGACTCCTACACGGGCTGGCACGAATCCTCCATCCCCACCGTCGCCCCCTCCGTGCCCAAGGGCGGCTTCGCCCACCTGGCCGGGGCGATCCGGGGGGTCGTGGGCATCCCGGTCATCGCCGCCAACCGGATCAACGATCCGTTCACCGCCGAGAAGATCCTGGCCGCCGGCCAGGCGGACCTCGTCGGCATGGCCCGGCCCCTCCTGGCCGATCCCGAACTGCCCAACAAGGCGCAAGCGGGACGGACGGACGAGATAGTACCCTGCATCGCCTGTTCCCGCTGCCTGGGCGAGATCCTGGCCATTTACAAAAACTGGGGCGCCGGGGCCAACGTCTTCTGCAGCGTAAATCCCCTGGCGGGCCGGGAGGGCGAGCCCCCTCCCGAACCCGCCGGCAAAGCCAAAAAGGTCTTCGTGGTCGGCGGCGGTCCCGCCGGCCTGGAGGCGGCCCGCGTCGCCGCCCTGCGAGGCCATCGGGTCACCCTCTTCGAGCGGGAGGAGGAGACCGGCGGCTGGCTCCGGGTCGGCTGCCTGCCGCCCCACAAGGAGGAGATCGCCGCCCTGGCCGGGAGTCTCGCCGCACGGGCCCAAAAGGCGGGGGTGGAGATCCGTCTCCGTCATGAGGCGGCGCCCGGGGCCCTGGCCGCCGCGGAACCGGACGCGCTCATATTCGCCGCCGGCGCCTCCCCCCTGATCCCTCCCATTCCGGGCATCGACGCCCCCCACGTCGTCCCCGCGGAAGATATCCTGACGGGGCGAAGAACGGTCCGCGGCGCCGTGATCGTAATCGGCGGCGGCCTTGTGGGCTGCGAAACGGCGGAATTTCTTCTGGATCGGGGCGACGTTGCCTCCGTCGTCGTATTGGAGATGCTGGACCGCATGGCGCCCACGGTCTCCATAACCTACCGGCCCTTTTTCCTGGCGCGGTTGCAGGAAAAGGGCGTCCGCATGGAGACCGAAACCCGGGTGGAGGAAATCACCGCGGACGGCGTGCGGGTAAGCCGCGGCGGCGTGGCGAATTTCATCGCCGGCGACTGGATCGTTCTCGCCGCCGGTCTCAGAGCGGACCCGGCGGCGGTGGAGCGCTTCCGCGGGGTGGCCCCGGAGTTCCACGCCGTGGGCGACTGCGTGGGCCCCCGGATGATCAAGGAAGCGATGGAAGAGGGTTTCGCCGCCGGGATGGGGATCTGAAGCGGTGAAGACCAGAGGCCCCGCGGCGGCGACTCGCGCCTAAATCCCGTCGTCGGGGGAAAACGCCGTCTCGTCATGTTAGAAGCGTTCGTCGAAAACATCGCCCAACATCTCCAGAACTCCGCGCTCCTGTCCTATCTGGCGGCGTATGCCGGCGGGGTCCTGGTGAGCTTCACCCCCTGCACCTATCCGGTGGCGCCGCTGACCGTGGCCTTTATCGGCGCCCACGGCGGCGGATCCAGACTCAAGGGCTTTTTCCTTTCACTGTTTTACGTCTTCGGCATGGCCATAACCTACACCGCCATCGGCGCCGCGGCAGCCCTTACGGGACAACTGTTCGGCCGGATCCAGAGCAATCCCTGGATGTTTTTCCTCATGGCCAATGTCTGCCTGCTCATGGGTCTGTCCATGCTGGATGCCTTTGCCCTGCCCATCCGGACGCCCCGGTTCGCAATCCGGCTGCAGCCCCGGGAAAAGACCCGGGGGGCCGTCGGCGCGCTCCTGGTTGGCGCCGCCTCGGGCCTCGTCATGGGACCCTGCACGGCCCCGGTGCTGGCCGTACTGTTGAGTTTCGCCGCCACCCGGCAGAGCGTCCCCTATGCCATGA
This sequence comes from Pseudomonadota bacterium, assembly GCA_030057915.1. GTDB lineage: Bacteria > Desulfobacterota > Syntrophia > Syntrophales > UBA8958 > UBA8958. The sequence continues at coordinate 115,363 of JASGUC010000003.1, read as the reverse complement.
CGCTGCTGTTTGTCTTCTCCCTCGGCATGGGCACCCTCCTGATCATCCTCGGAACCTCGGCGGGCATCCTGGCCAATCTGCCCCGCTCGGGGACATGGATGACCAGGGTGAACAAAATCTTCGGGTGGCTGATGATCGCCGCGGGGGAATATTTCCTCCTCCAGGCGGGGATGCTCTGGTGCTGACCCCGGTGGCGGCGCCTTGAAACAAGGAGAGCAAATTAGGAGCGACCGTCGCTTCAAGGAAACACAAGGAGACGCCATGACAAGACTCGCCCGTTGTTTTTTCGTGGCCGCCGTGATCGTCGCGGCGGCCTTCCCTTCCGCCGCCGCTCGGGGCGTCGCCCAGGAACGGGCGCCGCTGTTTGGCATCCGGGGCATCGACGGCCGGATCTTCAGCATGAACGACCATGGCAGGAAAACCGTTCTCCTCGTCTTCGGGACCACCTGGTGCGCCTCGTGTCGTTCCGAAATCCCACATTTCAAGGAGATATACCATGCCTACACCCCCCGGGGTCTCGTGATGGCCAGCATCGACATCCAGGAGTCCCAGGACAAGGTCGCCCGTTTTGCCGCCCGGTACAGGCTGCCGTATCGGGTCCTACTGGATGAAACGGGAGCCGTGGCGGCGGCCTACCGGATCGTCGGGGTTCCCACCATGGTTCTCATCGACAACGGATCGATCGTCACCAGGAATTATCGCCAGGTGGACGGCGCATTGCGGAAGCTGTTTCCCAAATGAATGGCCCTGGCCGTCCAAAACCCCCAAACGATGCAAATGGCTTGAGGGAGGCCGCGCGACGGCATTTTCGCACAAGATAAAAAGGAGAAGACCCATGGAGACTTTCGATCGCGACAGGGAAGATTTTGCCTCACGGACCCGCGTCCTTCTGGATCGGGGCATGTACGACCAGGCCCGGGACCTCGCGGAGGCCAGGCTGGCCGAAATTCCCGGCGACGTGGAGGCAAGGCTCATCCTGTGCGAAGCCCTCTGGGGGATGGGATACGACGAGGAGGCCCAGGAGGTTATCGCGGAAACGGAAGAGATCATCCGGGGATATTCGGAGATCTATCGGCTTGTGGGGCGGATCTGCCGGGATAAAGGCCTGGCTTGGGAGGCGATCCGTTACTATGAGCGCTTTATCGCCCTGAATCCCCACTCCCCCCTGCGGCCGGAAATAGAGAAAGACCTGAACCTGCTCCGGACGATGCCGGGGGCGGATAGAGGGGAGGCCCCTCCCACCCCGGTCGCCGAGCGAGAACCGCCGCCTTCCCCGATGGCGATGCTCGACAAATGGCTGGCCAACCTGGAAAGCAAAAAGAAGGGGAGGCCCTGACCGTTAGGACGAGCCCCTTGAAAAACGCCGCCGGCGAAGAATCAGGGCAAATGTGTTCTTCCCGCAAGCGCTGGATTTCATGTGACGGCAAAACATGAAAATCCCGCCTGTGTCGGCCGATTTCGACGAGAACGAATTCACCCCGGTCCGAAGAATGACCGGTCCGCGTTTTTCTCCTCCAACGCGGCAAAATACTCTGCAATCGCATGATGAGGCCTTTGAAAACGTCGTTGCCGACCCCCTGCCGCCATTTCGGTGGAAGACAAATGCCGTGTTTTTCAAGATGTTCTGGAAACCGGGTTTGGTCGGGGCCTCGGGAAGGCTTGGATTTTCAAAGCTCTCATGGCGAGTGAAGACATCCGCCAGGCCTCAGCTTCTGATCAGGGCGTGGATGAGCCGCTCGATGTGATCCAGGGTATTGCATTCCCGGATGACCGAGCAATAGGGGGAGTACCGCCGGAGTTCCGAATCCCCGGCGCCCCAGAAGGCCGGGACTTCGGGGTTGAGCCAGATCAGGCGCTTGGCGCGGTCGTGGATCGCCTTGAGATGATCCGGGCGGGGATCGTTGTAGTTGTTCCGGGCGTCCCCGAGGATCAGCACCGTCGTCTTGCGCGTCACGGCGTCAAGGTGATTGCGGCGGAAGTCTCCGAATGACCGGTCGTAATCCGTCCGCCCCATGATCAGGGGGATGTCGGCGCCTCCCTGGATCCGGCTCAGGGCCTCGTCCACGGGATAACTGTCCAATATGGCGCTGACTTCCACCAGGTTGGAGCAGAAGACGAAGGTGCGGATCCGGGCGATCTCCTCATTGAGGCCGTACAGGAAGAGGAGGAGAAACCGCACCGTGCGCAGCACCGAACGGCTGATGTCGCAGATCACGACGAACTGGGGGCGCTCGATCTTTTTCTTCTTCCAGGAAGGGGCAAACAGCAGTCCCTGGCAGGCGATGTTTTCCCGAAGGGTGCGCTTGAAGTCCAGGACGCCCCGGCGGGCCCGTTTCCGCCGCCGGGAGTGTAGGTCGTTGAGGCGCTTCACCATCCGCCGGATGATTTCGTGGATACGGGCGAAATAGCGCTGTTCGATGTTGGAAAGCTTGACGAGGCGCAACTCGCCCTCCAGATGCCGCAGCCCCTCGTCGCCGGCATATAACTCATAGCTGCTCTGGACATAATTCCTCACGTTTTCCACCAGGTAGCGTTTCGCCGCCTCCAGGGCGGCCGCCGTCGCCACCGCTCCGGGGGTATCGAGGGCCCCCATGCCCCGCAGTTGCCGGTCCAGATCCTCGGCGCCCATCCGGGAGAGGAGCCGGAAGGCGAAGAGGTTGCGCTGCGTCAGGTATCTGATCTGGGAAAGGTTTTCCTGCCTGGCCGCTTCGGTCATGGCGGCGATGAGCCCGGCCCGATCCTCCTCCAGGAGCATCCGGACAAGGGGCGATTCCGCCTCGACCCGAGGCGGCGCCTCCCCGTCCCGGTCCGTTCCCCTCCTTGCGGCGTCGAAAAAGTGGAAGGAGAAGAATCTGTCGAAACAATCCTCCAGCAGTCGTTTCTCCGCCGCCGTCTTGGCCAGGGATACGGCCAGGGCGTCCTTGAGGAGGGCGCGGTCGCCATAACCCACCGTCGCCGCTGCTCGGACGGCATCGAGGGTCTCGGAGATGGAGATGCGGACCCCGGCGGCGCGGGCGGCGGTGATGAAATCTTCCAGGACCCCTTCCATGGTTGTTCCTCTCCCGAGGGCTATCCGGCCCTGCTTTCCCCCCCGTTCACTGCCTGATGGCCGTTGCCGTAAGCTGGTGGATTTTTTCCGCCACGACGGCGATATCGTCTTCGAACTTGATGAACGTATTCAAGGTGTCCCGGACCAGCGCCGGCGCCAGGACCTCGGCATGGAGGATCGTCAGGACCCGCGCCCAGTCGATGGTTTCGCTGATCGAGGGGACCTTCTTCAGCTCCAGTTCCCGAACATCCTGGATGAACTTGACGATCTGTCGGGTCAGGCGCTCGGAGATGCCCGGGACGCGGCGAAGGACGATCTCCCGCTCCAGGGCCGGCTCGGGAAAGGAGATGAAGAGGTGGAGACAGCGGCGCTTGAGGGCCTCGCTGAGTTCCCGGGTGTTGTTGCTCGTCAGGAAGACCAACGGCTTGGTCGCCGCACGGATCGTGCCGATCTCGGGAACGGAGACCTGGAAGTCCGAGAGGATCTCCAGGAGAAAGGCCTCGAATTCCTCGTCGGACTTGTCCACCTCGTCGATGAGGAGGACGGCGCCGTCCTTTTCCTGGAGGGCCTTCAGGAGGGGCCGGGGCTCCAGAAAGGGCCAGGAGAAGAAGATGTCGTCGTACTGATGCAGCTTTTCCATGGCCGACTGGAAGCCGTTTTTCCGGCTGATGATGTCGTCCAGCTTGTCCTTGAGGAGCTGGGTGTAGAGGAGTTGCTTGCCGTATTTCCATTCGTAGAGGGCCTTGGCCTCATCGAGCCCCTCGTAGCACTGGAGGCGGATCAAGGGCAGCTCCAGATACTCCGCCGTGGCCTTGGCCAGCTCTGTTTTCCCCACCCCGGCGGGCCCCTCGACGAGGATCGGCTTTTCCAGATGATGGGCCAGATATACCGTGGTGGCGATCCGGCGGTCCACGATGTAGGCCACGTCCCGGAATCCCGCTTCCAACGCCGGCACGGAGGCCAGGCGCTCTCGTATCTTCGCTTTCATGTCATTGCCATATCCGAGGCGGTGCTCCCGCCCCCTAAAAGGCGTCTTCCCGGGACGCCAGGAGGGCTGCCCCGTGTTTCCGCCGTCGCAACGCCAGGACATTTCCGGCCAAGCCGATCGTCCGGGACACATCCCCCGTCAGGAGGTGGTATTCCTCACCGTTCTCCGCGAGGGAGGGAGGGACGAGGGCCACCAGTTCCTCCTGAAACGCCCGGGCCAGGTCCCGGAAGGAGAGGACGAGGGACAGACGCTCCTCCGGATCGCCGGCGGCGTCGAGACTGCTCGCCGCCGTGAAGGCCAGGAGGCGCAGGGCGTCCCGGAGATAACGGAGTCGGCCGAGGCGGCCCTCCGTCTCCTTCCCCGCCGTCCCGCCGGCGGCGCGGAGGGCCTCGATCACCAGACCCAACTGCCGGTCCATCCCCCCCAGCGCCAGGCCGGCCAGAACGATGTCCTCGCGTTCCCGGAAGGCCATGGCCAGGGCGCCATAGGCCTCGCCTTCGGGACCGAGCAGATTGGCCGCCGGAACGGAGCAGTCCCTCAGGCGGAGCCCGCAATGGGGGGAAGGGCGGAAGCAGTCCAGCTCCAAAGGTGGCGTCAGGGCGGCCCCCGGCGTCCCCCGGGGAACGATCAGGGCGCTGAATTCCTTCCGCTCCCCCCGGAAGCCGGTGATGGCCAGCGCCACGTACAGGTCCGCGAACGGCCCGTTGGTGAGGAACGATTTCTCTCCCTGGATCACGAATTCGTCGCCCCGCCGGACCGCTCGGGTCTGGAGGTGCTTGGGATGGGCCCCCACCCCCGCCTCGGAGATGGAGATGGAGGCGGAACTCCGTCCCACCGCCAGATCGGGGAGAAACCGAGCGTGCTGGTCCTCCCGGGCCAACTCCCAGAAGGCCAGGCGGGTCACGACGTTGTGGATAATCCAGGACAGGCAGAAGCCGGGGTTGTGGCCGGCGCCCGTCAGGACCGCGGCGACGGCGGTCACAGCCAGGTAATCGAGACCCCGGCCGCCATATTCCCGAGGAACGGCAATCCCGAGGAGACCCGCCTCCCCCGCCGCCCGCCAGAGTTCCGGGGGCAGGGAGTCCGGCCGGCCCGCCGCCCAGGGGGCGAGACGCTCCCGGGCGAATCGTTCCGCGGCGGCGATCGATTCCCGGTGACGAGGGGCAAACAGGCTCATATCCTGCCTCCAGGTTTGTCGAACTTGTCGAAAAACGACCGCAGGACGCCCTTGAAGACCTCCAGCTCCTCCGGCGAAAAACCCGCCTTCACCAGGGCGTTGACGTCCCGGATGATCGCCTTGGCCTTCTCCCCCTCGACAATCCCCTCCGGCGTGACCTGGATGGACAGGGACCTCCGATCCGCGGCGCTCGTCCGCCGGACGACGAAGCCCGCCTTTTCCAGACGGTCCACCAGCCCCGTGAGGGTGGAATTATCCACCCCGAGGAGGCGGCTCAAATCGGACATGGTCCGTTCGCCCTGTTTGAGGAGAAAGATGATCCCCGCCTGGGGATAGGACACCCGGACCCCCGCCGCCGCCAAGGCGTTGCCCAGGTAGGTCCGGAGCTTGTTCTGGGCGCTGAAGATGAGAAAGATGATCCGATCGTCGGTCATGGTCTCCGCCCCCCATAATGTTGGTTGACGGATATTTGGCATACCAAATATTGGCTGTCAAGCTATTTCTTTATTCCACGGTCCGGGCAACCCGAAACCCGATGTTGCCGGGGGCAAGCTTCATATGCCCGCGCCGGGCCTCGGGAAGGCCCTTGGCCCGGAAGGCGACCCGACAGGCATTGGCGTCGCTGTCCCAGGCCCCGCCGCGCTGGATGTGAAAGAGCCCTTCCCGGGCCGCCTCGTCGCTTTCCACCCATTCCCAAACGTTGCCCGTCATGTCGTAAAGTCCCCAGGCGTTGGGCCGGTAGCTGCACACCGGCTTCGTCTTTCCCGGATTGACCCCCAGACAGTCCGAGGCCCAGAGGCTGTTGCCGTAATTAGCCCGGGAACAGTCGGGTGACCTTCCCCAGTAATAGGCGGTGGTGGTGCCGGCCCGGGCGGCATACTCCCATTCCGTCTCCGTGGGCAGGCGGTAGTTTTCCGTCCCCTCCAGGGCATTGAGCCGCCGGATGAACTCCTGGGCGTCGGTCCAGGACACCTGGTCGGCGGGGCAGGCATCGCCGCAGGAACGAAAATGGGCCGACTCGTTCCCCATCACCCGGCGCCACTGCCCCTGGGTCACCTCGGTGGTCTGGAGATAGAAGGGACGGTGGAGGCGGGTCCGTTGCCGCATCTCGTCGGTAAGGCGCCCCTGTTCGTCCGTCGGCGAGCCCGTGGTCGCCGTCCCGGCCGGCACGAGGACCAGGGTCATCCCGATGGAATTGACGATCCTGGGCAGACCGGAATAAATCTCCACGCTCACGGGCTGATACACCCCCTGGGGAAAATCGACGAGGACATTCCAGGCAATGCGGCGGTTCTTCCCCGGACGAACCCGCCCGAGGTCCCCTTCCAGATGGAGTTGCTTGGCCGGATAGGTCCGATCCCCCACGGTGACGAAAACGGATACCAGCTCTTCCCGCTCCTCCCCCTCCAGGTCGTAGGTAAAGAGCAGCCGGTGGCCCGCCTTCTTGATCTCCACATTCCTAACCTCCGCCGCCCCGGCGGGAAAGGCCCCCAGGAACGTACAGAGCCACAACAGCGCCGCCGCCGCGACGGTGAAACCCAGCCGCCGGCTTAGTCCGCGGCCCTCCCTTCGCCCTTCCACCTTCATTCTCTTCGTCTCCTTTAGACCCCGGCATGAAAATGCCGCCGCCGGGCCTCCCCAACCATCATCATCGTCCCTGGGCGCCGGACAGACATGACCATTCAATGCGAGGCTTCAATCGCCCTGGCGAAGGGACAAAAAACATCCCCTTCGTCGCTTGCGAACCATTTTCCCCCGGTTTTATCCGCGGCCCTCCTCCTTGCGCGATCGCCATCCTTCCCGGACGCGGTCATAGGCCGCCAGCAAACCGTCGATCTCCTCCTCCGGAGCGGGAAGGGCCGCGGCACGGTCACGGGCCGCCTGGATCAGATCCGCCCGCAAGTCCCCGTCGTCCGTCAGGCGGAGGGCCTTGGCGATGAAATCGTCGCTGTGCCGGGGATCGTAGAGGAGCCCGCAGGGCCTTTCCCCCCCGTCGCCCCGGACCGGCCAGCGGTTGCCCTCGATATCCGCCGCCAGGATCGGTTTTCCCGCCGCCATCGCCTCGAGCAGGACATTGGCCAGACCCTCCGAGATCGAGGCATTGAGGACCACATCGACCTCGCCGTACGCCGCCGCCATCTCCCTGGGGTCGATGGCGGGCAGCCACCGGGCGAAGGAGGACATCCTCTCGATTTCCCGGGCAAATAGCCCGCCGTATCCGTGATCCAGGACCGGCCCGGCAAAGACCGCCCGGACATGAGGACGGAGACGGCGCACCTCCGCCAGGGCCTGGAGCCCGGCCAGGTTTCCCTTCACGGGCCTGATTCCCGCCGGCAGGAAGAAGACGAACGCATCCCCGCCGAGCCCCGTCCGTTCCCGGAGCCGGCAGGGCGCGTCTCCCTGCCAGCAAAAGGACTTGGGGACATAGGAAACGCGAAAGCCGTTCTCCGGCGGAAACGCCGCGACCAGCCGATCGAAGTACCGATTCTGAATCACCATTTCCCCGATGCGCCCGCAGATCCGCCCCAGCCATTCCCGCTTCTCCCACCCCGAGAGATCCTCCTGGTTGAGGTCCGTCCCGGCGGGCGTCGCCACCGCCGGCACGCCGGCAAGGAGGTCGGCCAGGGGCGGCTTCAGAAGGAGGCCTCCCGACAGGAAGAGGTGATGTGCATGGACGACCTCGGGACGGAAGGCGGCTACGGCGGCCGTCAGCGCCGGAAGGTCGGGCGCCCGGGTCTCCAGGACCAGGACCTCGCCGCCTCTGGCCGTCAGACCCCGGCGCCACCTCTCCACCGTCATGGCATTGCCGGTGATCGCCGGCAGGGCGCTGGGGGTCAGCATGAGGACCCGGGGAGGCTTCACGGGTTTGCCTCCAGACGGGAAATCAGCTCTATCCGATATTGCCGCAACAGGGCGCGGAACTCAAAAGCGAGCAAGACCGCCAGTTCCCGCTCCCGGTCCGCCGTGGCGAAGGCGGCAAACGGCCCCGGAACGGGCGGAGCGGGGGCGTATCCCGGATGAACCATGAACTCCGTCACCCCCGGAGGGAGATTTCTCAACGTCTCCGCGAGGAGGGGAAGAGAAAGCCGGCCCTTAAGGGCGAGTCCACGGAAATGATCCGTCGCCCCCGTCCCCGCCGCCGTCAGGAGGGGCCGCGCCGCCTCCGCCAGGCGGGAGAACATGGCGGCTTCCCGGAGCAAAACGGGGGCGGGGCTTTCAATGCCGCCGGTTATCCGTCCTGATGGCGGCCCGAAGGCGCCGACTTCCATCGGCTTTCGCTCCCTCCGTCCGTTGTCGCCACGGCGCTCCGAAACATGAGGACCCGCCGCGGCCTGCCGTTTCGGGCCGTTGTCGCCGTTACGGAGGCCGGAGGCGCCGTCGTCCGCCGGCCCGTAAGATCCTCCGTCTCCTTCCCCGATCAGCTCTTCGGCGGGGACGCGAATCCGGGGGATGGCGTGCCGCGCCGCCGCCCGGGCCACGACCGCCACTGCCGCCGGAAAGATGTGGATATGCTGGTGGCCGTCGAGATGGTCGATCCGCAGTCCCCGCTCCTTTAGATGGGCGAGTTGGGCGGCGAGTTCGTCTTCGATCTCCGCCGTCATCGCCATGACGCCAGTTTCCCGCAAGAGGTCATGCGTTTCCGTCTTGCCGCGGAAGCCTCCGTCCACGCCCGTCAGGAGCGCCGTTCCCCCTTTCAGGGGCCGCCCCTCCGACAGGTTGAAATGGAGGCCCACGGAGATTCCCCGGCGCTGCCAGTAGCGCAGGAGGGGCAGGCCGTCGTCCAGGCTCGGCCCGTTGGCCAGGACGCTGACGGAGGTCACCGCCCCCGCCGCCACCGCGGCGGCGATGCCGGCGTCGCGATGCCGGTCGGCGCCGAAATCGTCCGCATTGACAATAATTCGCCTCATTTGAAAAGACAATCCCCCCCTGGACCGGACAATCCCGCCGCGCCCGGATTCCATTCATCCCACCGCCGCCCATGCCCGCGGGCGGGCGGACGCCCCCCGGGGTCGGGCCGCCCGGTAAAAGAGATTCTGAAAGACCCATCCCCCGCCCTCCGTTGGGTGGAAGATCGCCATTCCCGCCTCCCGGAGGGCCTGGAGATGGTCCATCAGCCCCGGCAGCCGGGAATCGTATTCCGCGGCGGAGAACTCCCGATCCGTCTTGTGAACGATCCGGATATCGCGGTAGTTCTCCTCCAGAGCCCGCCGCAGCCGTTCCGGATTGGCGAGGCTGAGGGCCAGCATCCAGAGCCGTCCCCGGCGGCGCTCCAGATGATCCCGGGCCGCCCCGGCGATGTGGACCAGATGATCCGCCCCGTCCCAGCCCCCGTAACGGGGGCCGAAGGGACGCGGCCCGGGGGTCTGGGGCGGGGTGGCCATGATCACCGCGAAGGGCCCTTCCCCCGCCGCCGCCTCCAGCCAGGATCCCTCCCGCGTGACGACACGGTCCGTCACGCCGTGGCGCCGGGCGTTTTCCCGCGTCGCCCTCAGGGCCTCGGGATCCACATCCACCGCCACCACCCGCCGGGCGCCGAGCCTGGCCGCCGCAATGGCCAGGATCCCGGCGCCGCAGCCAAGATCGAGAACCGTCTCGCCGGGCCGGACATCGATCAGGCGGGCCAGCGCAACGCTGGAAGGCGACGGCGCATGGACGGCCCGGGGGACCGTCAATTCCACGGAACCGGTGGGCAGCCGGATCAGCATGGCCCCGCCGCGCCTGGTCCCGTAATGTGGCCGCCGCATTTCTCCGTCGCGGCATGACCGACCGCCCCTCTCGGCGCCGGTCCTTGCTTCGTCCGAGACCCTTGAAAAACCGCCGCCCCGCCCCGCCGGGCTTGACCCGGCAGCCGGAAAATCCTTGAAGACACTGGATTCCCACCTTCCCGGGAGGGACCACGGGGAGGACAAAAACGGGGTTTTGCAAAGGACTCGTCCCCATATCCCCGGCCGCCCCCTTCGCGCATCGAGGGCCTCCCTTCACCCGTCTTCGGCCAGGCCGCCATGAGGGGCGCGGCATCAAGCGCCGACGTCCCCCGCCAAGGTCGTCGGTTTGGAGAGAAGATAATAGGCATGACGCTCATCCTCCCCGTCGCCGTCCTGCTCCCGGCGCCGGAGGAGCAGACCCGCGTCCTCGATCCGGGCGGCGAACTCCGGAGCGGTGAAGGAGGTCATCGTGATGACGTTCCGGGCATAATCCCGGTCCTTGGGGCGGTATTTCTCCTCCCCGTCGAAGTAACGGATCTGGACGAAGAGAAACCCTCCCTCCTTGAGGAGTCGGGCCATGACCCGCAAGACCCGTCCCGTGTAGTCCTGGGAGGGAAAGTGCTTGAAGACGCCGATGGAAACCATAAAATCTATGGAATCCGAGGGGATGATCCGCAGGACCTCTTCCGGCGCCGCTGCCGGAAAGAGGACCGGCAGGAAATTCCCCGCCCGGCCCGCGCCGGTCGCCCGGAAAGCCCCGCCGCCCCCGCGCCCGGAGAACTCCCCCATCCTCTTTTCGCACTCCCGGAGGGTGGCAGCCGAGATGTCCAGGCCGTAAACAAAACCAAAGCGCTCCCCCAGGACCCGGGCCACCGCTCCGCCGCCACAGCCCCATTCCAGCGCGGTCTTGTCCCCCCCATCCGCAAGCCAGTCCCGCCCCGCCGCCTCCTGGATGCGCCGGCGGGCCAGATCGAAAAAGAAATCGCCGTAGGCCAGCCAACGCTCCCGGCGCCAGCGGCCCTCGCCGAACCAGTGGGATCGATCGCGGACCCGCTCGTCAACGTCGCTCATGGACCAATAGTCGCCGGATTCCCTGGCCAGGTCGCCGGCGGCGCCGCGAAGTTTCGCCCGTAAGGTTTTTAGAAACATGGCAATTTATTTCAATGTCCCGATAGCCCTTGACGTCCCCGCCGCTCTTCATCTATAGCGCTTATAACGCAAAGGGATCGTCGCGGCAATCCCAGCGACAACGAAAAGACGGGAAATCCCCAGGGTCAAGGCCATGATCAGAGAACCGGAGAAAAAATATCCCTGTGTCGGCTGCGGCTACTGCTGCATTCGCAACACCTGCGCCTTCGGCGCCGTGCTGCACCCCGAAGCGGGAAATCGGAACTGTCCGGAGCTGGAATGGACAGGCGCCCGGTACGTTTGCCGTCTCATGAGCCCGAGTCATCCCCTGGCGGATTTCTACCGTCACGAACTGCAATCCGGCGGCGGCTGCCGCTCCTTCAACAACCCCTGGCGCAACGACGTCCGCGAACGGACCGAGGAGGAAGCCCGGGCCATCGCCGGCGGCACGCCCTGGCCCGGGCCGGGCGACAACCGGAGCGCGCTTTGAAATCCACGCCCCCGGGAAGCTCCCCCTCGGGCAATTCACCGCCTACTTCTCTCCCAGTTTTTCCCGCAGCGTCAGGGCCGCCGTCTTGACGGCGGGATCGGGGTCCGCCCCCAGGCAGGCCCGGACGGCGGCGGCGGCTTCCTCCCGCCGGCCAAGCCTCTCCAGGGCCTGGGCGTCCGCCAGCCAGGCCCGGGCATGATTCCTTTTCAGCTTCAAGGCCGCTTCGGCATACTGATGGGCCCGATCCGGCTCGTTGCTCCCAAGACACGCCTCCGCCAGATCGACATAAAGATCAGGACCCGGCTTCGTCTGCCGTAAAAGGATATCCCCTTCCAGTAGGGCCGCGCCATGCCTTCCCCGCTCCTTGAGAAACGAAAAGAGGCTCCGACGGGCCTTATGGTAGTTGGGATTGAGGAGCAGGGCGGCCCGCAGGGCCTTTTCGCCCTCCGCATCCTGCTGCAGCCGAATATAGATCAGCCCGAGGCTGTAGTACAGATCCGGGTATTCGGGGTTCTTCGCGATATATTCCTCCACATACTCGAGGAAGGGGCGGCAGAGGTGACAGTCACTCTCCGGCAGGCTGAAGATAAGCTTCACGATGTCCTCGAAATCGGGGGCGATGTCCACATGCCGGGATATTTCCCGTTTCATGTTGTCCAGCAGCGTCACGGAGCGGAACCAGGGACGGAGGACGTCCAGCGGCCGGGGATGTTCCGCCGGGGACCGCCGGGCGGCCCTCAGGGCGATCCCGGCCTTGTCGAACCTCCGGTCTTGCGGCATGATCCCCTTTAGTTTGTCGAAGATCTCCACCGCTCCCTCGAGATCGTCGCGGTGTACGTGGATCAGGGCCAGGTTGATCATGGCGTTGATGTCCCCGGGGGCCAGCGTGAGGATCTCCGAGAAGACGGCCGCCGCGCCCTCCCAATCTTCCCGCTCAAGGAGAATGGACCCTCGGGCGTAAAGAACGGAGGCATCAGCGGGGTTCCGCGGAACGACCCGGGCGATGAGCCGATCCGCCTCGTCATGGCGTCCAAAGTGGGCCTCGATGAGCGCCGATTCGAGCAGCGCTCCCCGATAGGCGGGGTTCAGCGCCAGCGCCCGGCGGAAGGATTCCCGGGCTTCATGGAGTCGATCCAGGGCCGTCAGGGCCAGCCCCTGGCGATAATGGATATCCGGATAGTCCGGATAGTCCCGCAGGATGGCGCGATGATGGTTCACGGACCTTTCCCAGCTCCCGAGATTGTGCAGGACAATCCCCTGCATGATCCGGACCGAAGTCCGGTTCTGGTCCAGGGAGAGCAGCAGTTGAAAGGCATCGGCGGCTTCGTCGTAATCCCGCATATTGTTCCGGCAGATGCCGATGAACAGGTATAGGTCGAGTTGGCCGGGTTGGAGTTCGATCGCCTTCTCAAAAAAATCGCAGGCCCGGGTGTAGTTTCCCTGGAGAAACTCCCGGAATCCCAGATGGTGATTGGACTGGCTGCAATAGACGGCGGCGAGGTTGTAATAGATGTCGGAGGACGACTTCTTTTCCGCCAGTATCGCCTCGAACATCCGCACCGCCTCGCTATAACGCCGGGCATTGTACAGCTCCATCGCCTGATCGAAGGCCCGGCTTTTGCCGGACGACCACAATCTTTTAAATATGCCGGTCATGACGTCACCTCATTTTTTCCGATCCGCAAAGGCATCCGGTCGATTCTTTCCATCCGGGTCCATCTCCGCATCCATCCTTCATCCTCTGCCCACTGCCCTCCTGCCCTTCCCTCCTGTTTTCATCCCGCGCCCTTACGCGACAGAACGACCCAGACCGTCTTGAGGAGGATCTTCATATCCAGGGTCAGGGACCAGTTCTCGATATACTGACGGTCCAGACGCATCCACTCGTCGAATTTGATCTCGTTCCGGCCGCTGATCTGCCAGAGGCAGGTGATGCCCGGCTTTACGGACAGGCGTTTCTTCTGCCAGAGGCCGTATTGGGCCACCTCGCTGGGCACGGGCGGCCGGGGCCCCACGAGGCTCATGCTACCCATCAGGACATTGAACAACTGGGGCAGCTCGTCGATGCTCGTCCTCCTAATGAATCGGCCCACTTTGGTGATTCGCGGGTCTTCCTTGATCTTGAAAACGGGACCGTCCATCTCGTTGAGATGGGACAGAGAGGACTTAAGGAGATCGGCGTCCTGGACCATGGAGCGATATTTCCACATCCGGAAGCGACGGCCGTTTTTTCCCACCCGTTCCTGGATGAAGAACGCCGGCCCCGGCGAGTCGAGGTAGATGATGACGGGAAGGACGATCCACAGGGGGATGAGGAACACGATCAGACAGGCCGAGGCGGCAAGGTCGAGGAGGCGCTTTACCAAGAGCTTGAAGGGGGCGGGATCGACAAACTTGTAAACGAGGAGATTGATGTTTTCGTAACGTTCCAGAAAGGGCGCCTTGGCCTTCCCGGATATCAGGGACGGATTGAGGGTGAAATCCACCCCCGCCAGGTTGCAGAGGGCCGCGATCCGCCTCAGGGTCGTAAGTTCCTGAATGGTTTCCGAAACCAGGACGCTGTCCACCACCATGGAGGTGAGCGTCCGGGACAGATCATCGACGCTGCCCAGGACGGGAAAGCCCTCTTTGACCCCTCCCACCTCCTCGGGACGCTCGCTCAGAAAACCGACCACCAAAACCGGCCACTCGGGATGGCGGGCAAAGGTCCGGGCCGTTTCCATCGCCCGACGCCCCGTTCCCACGATCAGGAGGTGATTCATCACGTCCTCCTGGCGGAGACCCTTACGGATGAACAAGACCACGAACAGGCGGTTGACGATAAAACCGGTCCATGTCGAGGCGATAAGCAGGATGGTCATGACGGTCGTTTCCCGATAGCGGACGGCAAACTCAAAAAAGACGAAGAAGATCACGCCGCTGACGATGAAAAGGGGCGCCGTTTCCCGAAGGATTCCACCCAGGGTGGAAATCCTGGAGAGCCGATAGACCCGGCTCATATTCATGGCCAGCAGAGGGAAGAGGAGGAGGGGAAAGAAGAGATAATAAAAAAGCAGCCAGGACTCGAGCAAGCCCTCGCAAAAAGACAACGAAGCAAAAACCGTCGGCGTCGTCCCGTGAAGCCCGGCGACGAGCCATTCAGAGCAGGGCGCGGCAACGGCATAGGAAACCAGTACCGCCAGATAATCCATTAAAATTATTATGTAAGAATAGTAGCGCTCTTCCTGTTTTATCACGGCGGCTATACCCTAATCGCCCATTCCATCCTCGCCCAGCTTACTGGACAAGCCATCGTCCGGAGGCGCGTCCCCGGAGGGGGGAAATCCCCGGCACAAAAGGGCTTTTACAAAGAAGGCCGGACATGTTATGCAGATGCGTCGACTTGGCTCGTCGTCTTCTTCCCGCACCGGCGAACGATGATCACAGGGAAACCATTCGATGCGCTTGCCTGTCCTTGAAAGAACCCCTACCGTAGGCGCCGGCGACAGGCCTATGTTTCGCCTGGCGGCGGTCGTGATGGCCCTCGTTCTGGCCTGGATGGCCGGTCCCTTGCCGTCGTGGGGAAGCGCGGCGTCAACAAGGGAGGCCCGGCGACACCCGCCGTCATCGGAAAAACCCATCGACGTCAAGGCAATCTCTCTTCAAATCGATTCGGACCGGGAGACGCTGCGGATCGTCCTCGATCGCTTCCACGTCCCGGCCATTTCCCGTCTGGAGGGCGGCAATCCCCGTCTCGTCGTCGATCTCCATCCCGTGGGGAACGTCTCTCCGGAGCGAGCGGCCCGGGTAACCGTCAACGGCAGGCTCATCAAACAGATGCGGTCCTACCACGACCGGCGGAAAAGCAATCTCCGAATCGTCCTGGATATGGAACCAAACTTGAATTATCTCGTCAAACCCGTCTTCGTCAAGGCAAGGAGACTCCTGCTCCTCGAGATAAGGGAAGACGGCGGGAAATGACCGGGCGCCGGCCCCTGGACGTCTTTCCGAATTCCCGCGAAAGGGGGAATCCGGCAAGCCCCTTACGTAATTCCCGCCATCCCCCTGGCGGGAATCCAGAGTTCTCAAGCATCCTCCCGATGCCGTCTCAAGCCCGGCATGACAAGACAGGTCGTCTTTCAAAGGCCTCGATATTTCAAGGTGGCGCCATGGTTGCGCTTCTCGCCAGGCGAAAGCCCACGGCGAGATCGCGCATCCCCGGCGGCGCCCCGCCCCGCACCGAGGGGAGGCAATAAGCCGGGCTGCTCAACCAGCTTCCCCCCCGGTAAACACGCATATCCCCCGCCGGCGGGCCCGCGGGGTCGACGACCGGACCGGTGGGATAAGGCCCTTGCCAGTCCTGGACCCATTCCCAGACATTCCCCAGCATGTCGTAAAGTCCCCAGGAGTTCGGCCTTTTCCGTCCGCCAGGCTGAGGGCCGCATTCGGGAGAGTATCGCGAATATTCCGTCATGGCGATCCCATAGGCGCTCTGTCGTGCGTCCTCCGCCGCACGACAGCTATTCCCGATGAACCATGCCGCGTCCGCCAGCGCGGGAGGGACGACATCGGCGGTAAGATAGAGAAAAGCGCCTCCGGGATCGTTGCGGCGCCCCCCCCGGGCGGCATATTCCCATTCCGCCTCCGTGGGCAGACGGTACAGATCCGTCCCCTCCTTTTCGTTCAGGCGGCGGATGAATTCCTGGACGTCATGCCAGGATACCTGCTCCACGGGGCACTCGCTCCCGCAGAACCGGAAATGGGAGGGATTGCTCCCCATGATCCGTTCCCATTGCCCCTGGGTAACCTCCCGAACCTGGATGTAAAAGGGTCTGGTGATGGAAACCTGATGCCGCGGTTCGTCCACCCGACGTCCCGCTTCCTGTCCCGACGCCCCCATCATGAAATCACCCGGAGGGATCCACAGGAATGTCATCCCGATAGCATTGTGGAAGGCCGGCGGCTCGCCCCACGCGTCCTTGTCCAGAGGCGTCAAGACGAGCAGCAGCAGGAAGGCGAGCATCCTTGCCGACAATGGCCAGCCTTTATTTCGTTTCGACGACATTTGCCACCTCTCCGGCCGCCCCGGTCGTCGCCGCGATCAAGAGGACGACCATGACCATTAGCGTTATCCTTTTCATGGCATATACCCTTCGCGAAGGAGTTAGGGGATATTGAAAAACGGCATTTGTACTATCACATCCCGGTTTTTCTCTCAATGAATATTCCTGAAAAAGGAAGAGGCGCTGCCCTCCGCCACGTTTTTTCTCGGGGTAAATTGGTTCTTCCCGCAAGGGTCGATTTCGGGCAACTGCAAACAATGGGGACCCCGCTATTTTCCGCTTCTTTCGAGCAGAACATATTTGCCCTGTGTTTTTCCTTGCCTGCCGGGGTGCGAAATGCTATTAATGGCTGCCATTGTCAAAGGCATCTTCAACCAGTGGCCGCCGTCGGGTCGCTCCCGCGCCGGTTTCTCTCGACCGCCGGGAACTTACGAAACAATGAGCCAATTGCAAAACTACCGGAAAACGCTTTTATAATTCCGCGCTTGATACAGAAGCCGGCAAATTCAATTCTTTCTTGAGGACACTTTGCATTGGAGCGGCAGATTCGATGAGTTTTGCAATAGACTCAATTATTTGTCTTCATCAGCAGGCATTGACATGATCTTCCCGCGGCAGGGGCCGTCTCCGAACATAATGCTATGAAAAGGCGATCTTCTCTTCTATCCCCGATCATCCTTGCATTGCTTCTTGCCATCGCCGGCTGCGCGACCGTCCGCACTCACCAATACGCAGTTGAGGGGACAAAAAATTACGTCGATCAGCTCAGCGACATGGAAAAGACGAGAATCCGGGCCGACATCGCCGGGCGGATACAGGAGGGACTGCAAAGGTACCGCCTGGCGCCGGGAGATCAGATCGAGGTTATGTATCACATCTCGCTCGCGCCCCAGGCCGAGGATTACGATCTTGGCGTCAACGACGAGATCAATGTGGAGTTTTACTACCACCCCCAGCTCAACCGAACCTTGGTGATCAGACCGGACGGCAAGGTCACCCTGCCCATCAAGGGCGACTTCCGGGCGGCCGGCATGAAGCCTCCGGCGCTGGCCCGGGTGATCGCTCAGGCCTATGGCGACATCCTCCAGGATCCCCTGGTAACCGTCAATGTGAATAAGTTTTCCTCTCATATTGCCGAGCTGCAGAAGGCCGTCACCAACTCCCCCCGGGGGCAGGCGCGGTTGCTGACCATCGCCCCGGACGGCAAGATCTACCCCCCCCTGTTAAAGAGCGTCCGCGCCGCCGGCCGGACCGCCGACGATGTGCGGGACGAGCTGTTCCGGGAATACAAGCGCGGCTTCGGCAATATCGACGTTTCCGTCCTCGTCGAAAGCGTGGCGGGCAATCGGATCTTCGTCTTCGGCGAGGTCGCCCGGCCGGGGCCGATTCCCATGAGTCAGCCCTTGACGGCCCTGCAGGCCATCGCCTATGCGGGCAACGTCCTGCCCACGGGGACCCTGGAAAAGATCAAGGTGCTCTACTGGAACGAGAACCGCCAGGCCACGGTCCGGACCATCAACCTGGAGAACGTCCTGCTGGGCGCCCGGACGGAGGAGGACATCGTCCTGCCCAACAACAGCGTCGTCTATGTCCCCAAGACGGCCATCGCCAAGGCCGATCAGTTCGTGGATCAGTACATTCGCCAGCTTTTGCTGTGGCAGGGGGCCAACCTGTCCTTCACCTATGAGGTTCACAAGGTGCCGACGCCCCTGTCGCGCTATTGATGAGGATAAAACCCCCAGGAACCGCCCGCGGCGAGCTTCGGGGCCTCTAAAACCCCGGGGGCCAGACGCGCCCCGGGGGACATGACCAAGTCAGACCAAAAGGAGCACCGGGAATGGGAGAAAAGAAACGGGCCTTTTCCGCCAAGGATATCGCCTATATCCTCTTTAAGAACAAGACGCTCATCGTTTCCGTGCCCCTTTTCGCCCTGGTCTCCTCCACCCTTTACTGTCTGTTTGTCTCGCCTCTTTACATGGCCAATACGAAGATCATCGTCAAACTCGGCAAGGCCCAGTTCGCCGGCATGGAGCAGTATCGACCGGAAAACTATAACATCCTCTTCCAGGAGCGATCCGCGAACATCCACAACGAGGTGGAACTCATCAAAGGCGAATACCTCGCCCAGAAAGTCGTGCAGCGCCTGCGGGACGACATCGAAAAGCAGAAAAAGAAGGAGGGCGTCCTCCCCACACTGGGAGACAGCCTGCTGGGATTCTTCGGCATCCACCGTAAGGCGTTCGACGAAAAGGGCCTCGTTAACGCCTTCGCCAATGCCGTCCGGGTGTCCTACATCGAGGACACGGACATGGTGAGCATCTCCTTTCGCTGGACCGATCCCGCCTTCGCCGCCCTCGCCGCCAACGCCTACGCCGACGAGTACATCACCCAGCATACCCGGGTCCACGAGTCGAGACAGACCTACCGCTTCTACCTGGAACAGCTCGACCTCTACGAAAACCTGCTGAAAAAGGCGGAGGCGGAGCTGCAGACCTTTCTCAATGAGACCAACATCGCCAACCTCTCCCTGCAGAAGGAGCTGCTCCTCAAACGGATCAGCGACCTGGAGGCGGAGTACGTAACCAACCGCGTGGTATTCGAGCAGGGGGTCACGAAGCTCAACAGCGTCAAGAGGATGTCCGCCCATCCCGACGGCTGGGTGGAAACGCCGGACCTGGGATCGCCCAACGCCGACAAGCTGGCCTATCTGGCCGCCCTGGACCAGCAGTACTTCCGCCTCAAGGTGGAGCGGGACCGGCTGCTCAAGAACTACACCGTCAGATCCAACGAGGTGCAAAGCGTGGACCGCCAGCTCAGCGGCCTGCGGAAGCAGAAGACGGACAGCCTCGTCAATATAATCAAAACGGAAGTGGCCATGGCTGGCGCCAAGAAGGACAGCCTGCACAAGGAATGGGCGTCCCAGAAAAAGCAACTGGAGGAAATCAACGGTCTGTCGATGAAGCTGCGCCAACTGGAGAGGCAGAAGGAGATCACCGAGGCCAATTATGCCATATACAAGAAAAAGGCCGAGGATTTGCGTATATCGGACGATCTGGACAATCGGAAGATCTCCAGTGTGCGGATCGTGAATCCCGCTATCGTGCCCTTCAAGGCCTATTTCCCCAACTACGTCCTGATCGTCGGCCTGGCCTGCCTGCTGGGAGTGTTTTTCGCCGTTTCCCTGGCGGCGGTTAACGAATTCTTCAGCCACACCTTCAAGGACGACGAAGACGTGGCGACCATTCTCGACATCCCACTCCTCATGACCGTGCCGATCGCGGCGATGCCGGGAACAACCGCCGCCGGAAAGGGGGCCCGCGACGACCAGGCGTCCCAACCGCGTTTCTCCGTGACCCGGACGGCGGCGGTGACCGCCACGGTCCTGATCGTTCTCGGCAGCGTCTTCATCTATCACCTCCTCACAACGACGCCTTCTCAACATCGTCGCGCCGCGTCATCGGTCAACGATCCGCCGCGTCACGGCGCCGTGGAAAGATCCGCCGTCCCCCCGGCCGCGACGCCGGCCCACGGCGAACCCGGCAAGGATCTTCCGGAAAGGACCGCCCTATCGGCCTCGCCTTGCGAATCCCCGCCGCGCACTACCGAAAGGGCCCCCCAGGTTCAGGATGCGGGGCGTCCGGAAGCCGCCCGGCGCGCCGGGGCCTACATGGAAGAGAAGGGTCATGACCCTTGGCCGCCCGTAAAAGCCAACGGCCGGATCAACGTGACCGCAATGGAAATCATCGACGACAGGCCCGTTCACAAGAACGGAAAGGACAACAAATAAAGGGAGATCGATGTGAAAGGGAAGAAGATCGCCGCCGTGGAACCGCCGCCCCGCCTCCCGGTGATGGCCCACATGTTCGACCAGTTCTACCGGGTCATTCTCAATCTGCCGGGATTCAAGAGCAAAGACAGCCTGGTCGTCCTCGTTAGTGCCTCCGCGGTCGGCGAAGGAGCCTCCACCATCGCCCTGAATCTGGCCTATGCCTACGCCCACGATTCCGCCAAAAGGGCCGTCCTCATCGACGGCAATCTGCGGCGTCCCAGCCTGCATGAACATTTCGGCGTCCCCCGGGAGAAGGGCCTGACGGATTTGGTGGAAGACGGGCTGAGCCTCGAGGAAGTGCTCCTGAGGATAAACCTGGAGGATACGGATTCCTCCCTTTACCGGAAGCAGACGCCGCCAAGCTTTCATTTTCTCCCGGTCGGCCGACCGGTCCCGAACCCCACCATCTTTTTCCAATCCGCCGAATTCCAGACCCGCCTGGAAGCGCTGCGCCAGGCATTCACCTTTATCGTCATCGACGGATCGCCCCTGGTCAGATACCCCGAATCGTCCCTTCTCGCCAGCCGGACCGACGGTGTGATCCTGGTCATCAGGCACGAGGCGACAAGCTGGGAGGTTGTCCAGGTGTCGAAAAGATACCTGCAAATGACCGAGGCGACCATCATCGGGGCCATCTTGAATCATAAGCGGTTTTTCATCCCCGAATGGATTTACAGGTATCTGTAACGACGGTCATGAATCGATTTTTCTCCGCTCCGCTCCCGCGGGCAACGAAACCCCGGTGGCCGGCCCTGTTTTTCCACCTCCTTGCGGGCCTTCTCGTCCTGCCGCTGGCCGTTTATTTCAGCGAACTGGAATTCAAATATCTCTTCGGTATCTTCGGGGCTGTCGTCATCTTTTCCCTCGCCCTGACGAGACACGACAGCGACAAGCTCTTCGATTATTTTCTCGTCGTCTTCGCCCTGATCATCCCCGTGCGCGTCAATCTCGGCTTTTTCTACCGTGCGGGGCATGTAGGCGGGGCCGCCGGCATCGACGTCTCGGCGATCAACGTCTCCATCTTCATCTTGCTTTCACTCCTGATCTACAAAGCGATCAAGGCGCGCAAATGGCCGCTTCTTCAATACGAACCCGCCCTTCTGTGGCCTCACGCCCTGTTCTTCCTTGCCATGCTCTGGAGCGTCAGCGCCGCCGACGACAAGCTCCTGAGCCTCTTCGAGATCCTCCGGACAGCGGTCCTCATCACGGTGTTCTTCGTCATCATGAACCTGAAAGAAGAACGACATATCAGGATCCTCGTGTTTTTGCTCGCCTTCGGGGTTTTCTCCCAGGCCGTCCTCGCCCTAATCCAGTACCGGACCGGAGAGAACCTCGGGTTGCGATTCCTGGGGGAAGAGGCCATCGTTAGGCAGATGCTGGGGGGGGTGATCAGCCGGGCCACGGGGACCATAGGCCATCCCAACACCCTGGCCTATTTCTTCGAGATCCTCCTGCCTCTGACACTGGCCATGACCCTGGTCGAGAAGAAAACCTCCTTGCGGATCTGGTACTTTACCTCTTTTGTCCTTGGGATGGCGGGCATTCTCACCACCCTTTCCCGGGCGGCTTGGTTGACCCTGCCGGTGTCGTTGCCGCTGGTTTTCATCCTCGTCCTCCGACGGCGCATCTTTCGCGCCCAGACCGTCCTGGTTTTCGGGCTTTTCGCGATATTCGCCGCGATCTTCCTGTCCGTCAACTATCCCACGATCCAGAAGCGCTTCTACTACGACGACTATGGCTCGGCCCGCTCCCGGATTCCCCTGAACGCGGCGGCCCTGTCCATAATCAAGCAGTTTCCCCTTACCGGCGTCGGGGTGAACAATTTTGCCCAGGTCTTCCAGAAATACGACCTCTCCGGGGGCGCCCGGATCCTCCGCGGCTACTCCCATGTCGTCCACAACATGTATCTCCTCGTCGCCGGAGAGATGGGAATCGTCGGCCTGCTGGCCTTTGTCTGGATGTTTCTCGCCGTCTTTCTCGTGGCCTTCCGGGCCCGGAACCGCCTTGAAGAATGGCAATCCGCCGTGCTCATCGGCGTCTCCGCCGGGCTTTTGGCCCAGATGATCCACGGTCTTTTCGATCCCGGATTCCGGATGCTCATGAGCCTCTCCACCCTGGTTTATACCTTGTTGGGCATCGCCGGCGCCGTGAGCCTCATGAAACCGCCGTTGGCCGCCGGATCGCCAACAACCGCGGCGGCCCTGGAAAAACATGGCTGATCCCCGGCTCACCATCATCATCGTCAACTGGAACACCCGGGAACTCCTCAGGGATTGCCTCTCCTCCCTGGGAACGGAAGACCCGGAGGTCCCCCGGGAGGTGATCGTGGTGGACAACGCCTCCCGGGACGGATCACCGGAGATGGTCGCCCGGGAGTTCCCGGCGGCGCGTCTCATGGCCAACGACGAAAACGTGGGCTTTGCCCGGGCGAACAACCAGGCGCTCCGGGAGGCTCGGGGACGGTACATCCTCCTCCTCAATTCCGACACGACGACGCCCGATCCCGGAATATTCCGGGATTGGCTGGCCTTTCTGGACGAGCATCCCGAGATCGGGGCCAGTGGCTGCCGCCTCGTCACCGCCGATGGACGACACTGGGTCGGCGACGCCGGTTTCCGTCCCTCCCCGCGGACGGTGTGCTGCTATTCCTTCTTTCTTTCCCACTTGTTTCCCCGGCGCTGTCCGGGTCTGTTTCTCAACGACGGACGCCCGGACGGCCCCCGAATGGTGGACTGGATAAGCGGCGCCGCCCTTATGATCCGCCGGGACATCCTGAGGCGGGTGGGTCTCCTGGACGAAGGCCTCTTCATGTACGCCGAGGATGTGGAGTGGGGCTGCCGGGTCCGTAAACATGGCTATTCCGTCTGCTATCTGCCCCAGTTCGTCATCGTCCATCTCGTCGGGGCCAGCAGCGGGAAGCGGGGGGGGGAGGGTTTTTCCACCCTCTGGCTGGAGAATCTCCGACGCCTTCACGGGCGCCTCAATCCGGGTCAATCCCTCCTTTGGTTCGACGCCATTTTTTCCGCCGGTCTCTTGCTGCGTTCTATCCTCTACTATGCTATATATCTCCAAACGGGCGAGGAAAAGGACCGGACCCGTTCCCGGCGGATGCGGGAATATTTTAACTTTCTGATCAACAGGAGGCGGGAGGGGCCATGACCGAAGGGGACTTTCATATTTCCGTGATCATTCCCACCTACAACCGGAGCGACATCCTGGAGAAGTGCCTCCGCGCCCTGAACGCGCAGACCCTTCCCGGGGACCGCTTCGAACTCATCGTCGTCGATGACGGTTCCCAGGATACCACCCCCGAGGTGGCGGTCAGATTCCAGAAGGAGACATTCGGCAGCCGTCTCACCTTTCTGCGGCAGCGCAACAGCGGCCAGAATGCCGCCCGGAACCGGGCCATCGCCGTCGCCCGGGGGAAGCTCCTCCTGTTCATCAACGACGATACCATCGCCGCCCCCACCATGCTCGCCGAGCATGGCCGGGTTCATGAGGCCCATCCCGAGGAGACGGTCGCCGTCCTGGGCCGGGTCACCCGCTCCCGGGACATCCCCTGGAACATCTTCGCCACCCTTCATCTGGACGAGACCTTCGCCCAGTGGGAAGGCCGGACGGAGCTGGACTGGCGGTCGTTCATCACCTGCAACCTCTCGGTGAAGAGATCCTTCCTCCTCAAGTACGGGACCTATGACGAATCGCTCCGGTACAACGACGACGTGGAACTGGGGGAGCGCCTCTCCCACCACGGCCTGCGGATCCTCTACCATCCCGATTCCCTGGGCTATCACGATCACTATCTCACGGAAGAGGATTTTCTCGGCATCGCCAAGAAGAGCGGCGCCTCCCTGGCGGTGTGGCACAAGCGGGCGCCGCACCTGGGTCGGGAGTTGGCCGGTCTCGGCTTCTACCTGGGAAATCCGTGGCCGGCGCGGCTCAAATACCTCCTGGCGGATCTGGTCTTTTTCCCGGCCGCCCGGCCGTTCTGGCTCTTCTGGGCCCGTTTTTTCACGGACCGCTGGGAAGGGGCCGCCCTGGCGCTCTACCGGAAATTGTACAAGGCCAGCGAACGGGAGCACATCCGCCGGGAGCTGGCGAGGAAATAGAGGCGGAACAAAGGGATGAAGATCGCCGTCGTTTCCATCATGTTCAAACAGACGCCGCCGCCGGCCTACGGCGGCATCGAGCGGGTGGTTTACAACCTCGTGGAGGCCCTGGCGCGGGGAGGACACGAGGTGACGATGTTCGCCACCCCCGGCAGCTACTGTTCCGGAAAGACCGTCGTCGTTCCCGCCTACGATCCCAGCCAGGCCCCCAGCGGTATAATCAAGAGATCCGACGCCGTCTCCGAGGAGCCGCTCTACGAAACGATGCGGGACTACCTGCGGGAAAACCCCGTGGATGTGATCCATGACTGGTCCTTCGAGAGCCTCTTCGTTCGCCGCCACCCCGAGGCCTTTCCCTTCGTGGTCTCCACCTGCATCCCGCCGCCGCCGGGTTTCCAGCGCCCCAATCTCGTCGCCTGCAGCAGGGCCCATGCCCAACTCTGCGGCGGGACCACCAAACACGTCTATTACGGCCTTGATCTGGACAGTTATCGCTACGATTTCCAAAAGGAAAACCATTTCATCCACATCTCCAAGATCGCCCGCTACAAGGGTCAGCACCTGGCCATCCTCGCTGCCGTCAGGAGCCGGTCCCGTCTGGCCGTGGCGGGCAACGTCGAGGACAAGCTCTATTACCACGGAGCGATCCGGCCCCTTACCTTCCTTTTTCCCAAATATGTCCAATACATCGGCGAACTCCCCGGAACGAACGACCAGCTCCGGCGGGCCCGGGCCCTCGTTCAGACCCCCCGGTGGTTCGACGCCTTTCCCCTGGTGATCCTCGAATCCTTCGCTTCGGGGACCCCGGTCATCGCCCTGGAGGAGGGGGGAATTCCGGAACAGATCGACTCGGGTATCAACGGTTATCTATGCAGATCTATTGATGATCTTGCCGGCGCTATGGAAAATATAGGTCGGATCGAGCCTCGAACCTGCCGGCGGTATGCCGAGGAATACTACCGGTCCGACCGCATGGCGAAAGACTATATAGACTTATACAATCAGGTCCGGGACGGCGATGGCTGGTAAGACAAGAATCGGCATCGACTTTCATCTCGCCGAACGGGACGGCACGGGCAACTGCACCTACATGCGGAACCTCGTGGAGTCCGTCGTAGCCATGGACCGAGAGCGGACCTACCTCCTCTACGTGACCACGCCGGGGCTGCCTTATTTTGATCGGTTCCGGTCCATGGAAAACGTCGCCGTCCTTCCCGTGGCCGCAAGCTCGGCCCCGGCCCGGATGATGAGCCTGGCCCGGGCCACCTTCCGGGACCGAACCGACATCCTGCACGTCAATTACTACGCCCCCCCCTGGCATCGGGGGAAACTGGTCGTCACCGTCCACGACATCTCCTATCGCCACCTGCCGGACTCGTTCCCCCTGCGGGAACGCTGGAAGAACGAGCTGCTCATCCCCATCAACATCCGCCGGGCGGACCGGGTCCTCACCGTATCGGAGTATTCCAAGCAGGACATGATCGCCGTGTACGGGGCGGCGCCGGAAAAGATCGTGGTAGGCTACAACGGGGTGAACCCCCTGTTCCGGCCCCCGGCCGACCGAGGGGAAGCGGCGGCAATCCTGAAGGATTACGGCATTGGGAAGGATTTCCTCCTCTACATCGGCCGGCTGAACCGCCGCAAGAACCTCCAGGTTCTCGTCGCGGCCTTCAATGCCTTCAAGGGGCGGCGGGAGCGGCCGCATCAGCTTGTCGTGGTCGGCCGCCGGGACTTCCTCCCCGCCGAGGACATGGCGCTGATCGACGCCTCTCCGTACCGAGGGGAGGTGGTCTTTACCGGGTATGTCCCCGACGAGCATCTACCGCGGCTCTACGGGATGGCGACCCTCTTCGTCTATCCCAGTCTTTTCGAGGGTTTTGGCCTCCCCTGCCTGGAGGCCATGGCCTGCGGATGTCCCGTGGTGACCTCGAACGTCACCTCGTTGCCCGAAGTGGTGGGCGACGCGGGAATACTGGTGGATCCCAACGACCACCTGGCGATATGCGCGGCCATGGAGGAAGTGGTCGCCGATGCGGGAAAAAGAGAAACCCTGATCGCCCGGGGCCGGGAACGGGCCCGGGGGTTCACCTGGCGGCGTACGGCGGCGAAGTTTCTGGATATCGTCGCCGAACTTTCCTCATAGAACGCCGGCGCGAGTCACGATCCCGTTGCCGAGGGGAAACCTATAAAAAGGGCCGCCTCAACCCGCCTGTCACCATGCCGACGGAAGCCGGAATGCTTTGTTTTCAAGGTATTCCCGAGCCCGGATTGTGCCGTGGCGGCAGGAAATCGTCGATTTTCAAAGGTCTCGAATGGAAAGGAGAGCGAGGAAGATGGGGGCAACGAAAAACAAGGGAAAGATCGGCGCGGAAACGAGGCGGCCCGCCATCGCCGGCGGGGCGCCGGTGCGGGCTCGGGAAGATTTTCTCGTCTTCGGGGCGCCGAAGATCTGTGAAGAGGAGATCGCCGAGGTCGTGTCCTGCCTGCGGAGCGGCTGGCTCGGCACCGGCCCTCGGGCCCACGAATTCGAAAAGGCCTTCGCGGCGTACAAGAAAAAACGGCACGCCATTGCCCTGCACTCCTGCACCGCCGCCCTCCATCTATCCATGCTGGCCGCGGGCGTCGGTCCCGGCGACGAGGTCATCACCACCCCCATGACCTTCTGCGCCACGGTGAACGCCATCATCCACTGCGGGGCCACGCCAGTGCTGGCAGACTGCGACCGGGAAACGATGAATATCTCTCCCGCCCTCATCGAGGAGAAGATCACGGCCCGCACCCGGGCGATCCTGCCCGTGCATTTCGCCGGACGATGCTGCGACATGGACCCCATTCTCGATCTGGCGAGGAGCTACGACCTCATGATCATCGAGGATTGCGCCCACGCCATCGAAAGCGAGTACCGGGGACGCCAGGCGGGGACGGACGGCGACATGGGGTGTTTCAGCTTCTACGTCACCAAGAACATGACCACCGGCGAAGGAGGCATGGTGGTCACCGACGACGAGCGCATCGCCAACCGCCTCAAGATGCTGGCCCTCCACGGGATGAGCAAGGACGCCTGGCAGCGGTTCTCCGACACGGGCTACCGCCACTATCAGGTGGTCCATGGGGGTTTCAAATACAACATGATGGACCTACAGGCCGCCCTGGGCATTCACCAGTTGCGGCGGATCGAGGAGAACTGGCGACGCCGGGAGGAAATCTGGAACGCCTACCAGGCCGCCTTCGCCGACCTCCCCTGTTTCCTCCCCGCGCCGCCGGAGCGAAACACCCGCCACGCCTATCACCTCTACACCCCCCTGATCGACACGGACCGTCTGGGCAGATCCCGGGACTGGGTCCTGGAGGCCATGGGGAGAGAGAACATCGGGATCGGCGTCCACTATCTTCCGGTCCACGCCCATCCCTTCTACCGCAAGACCTACCGTTGGCAGGAAGGGATGTTTCCCCAGGCGGAATGGATCGGCGCCCGGACCATTTCCCTGCCCCTGTCGCCGTCTCTCACCGACGCCGACGTGGCCGACGTCATTAAGGCATTCCGCGGGGTCCTGGGATGAGCGGCCGCCGGACGGGCATACGGGGAGGCCGGCGGTCCATCGCGTCGGCCCGAATCGTCCCCGGGCCGCGACAGCCCCAATATGGCGGCCCGGACGACGGCGGCGTCATTCTCCTCCGGCGACGCTGATGGGTGGCGCCGTAAAGAGCTACGTCGTCAATGTGGTCGCCCAGGGTCTCGGCAAGGGGGCGACCTTCGGGGCCAATTTTCTGATCTTCGTCCTGGTCGCCCGGCTGGGCGGCGCCGATTTCTTCGGGCAATACTCCTATGTCCTTTCCTTTTTGGCCGTGGCGGCGGCGGCGGCGGACTTTGGCATGACCTCCGCGCTGGGAAGGGACATCGCCCAGGTGGAGGCCGAAGCCGACGTCTATTGGGGCAACTACCTGGGGCTGCGCCTGGCGATCGGCCTGCTCGTCACGGTCCTGTCCATCGCCGCGCTTCCCTTCCTGGCCGCGGACATCCGCCCGGTTCTTGTGGTCGGCGCCCTGTTCATCCCCTTCCTCGCCAGCCGCTTCTTCGAGCCGGTCTATCAGGTCTTCCACAGTCCCTGGTATTCCTCCGCCGCCTCCCTGGCTTACGGCGGGGCATTCCTCGTCCTGTCGGGACTGGCACTCTGGCGCCGCCCCTCCCTCCCCTGGCTGATTCTCGCCTACGGCCTGGCCAACGCCGCCTATCTCGCCGCCGCCTTCGGGATATCCCTGCGGCTGCTGCGTCCCCGCTTCACCTTCGATGCCCGGTGTTTGCAACGCATCCTCGCCGTCGCCGCCCCCCTGGGAGTCGCCTCCCTTTTCACGATCATCGCCGGACGGGCGCCGGTCTTCATCCTCGAAGGGCTGAAATCCATGGAGGAAGTCGGCCTGTTCAATGCCGCCTTCAAATTCGTTGAATTGACGGCCATGGGGGCCGCCATGATCGCCGGGCCGCTCATCCCCATCTATGCGGCCCGGGTCGATGCGGACCGAGAGGCCCTGAGGGAGGAGTTTTCCCTGACCCTGGAGGCCCTGGCCGTCTTCGGCATCCCCGTGGCCCTTCTCGTCCCGTATGGTTCCGCCCAGATCCTGGCTCTCCTCTACGGTCCGGCCTTCCCGCCGGCGGCCGCCGTCCTGAACATCCTGGCCTGGGTGGGTCTCCTGATCTTCTCTTCCCTCTTCTTCACGGCCCTCGCCGTCGCGTTGGGGGTGGTGCATTTCGCCTGGTGGAACGCCGGCGCCGCCGCCCTGCTGAGCATCGCCCTCAATTTCCTGCTCATCCCCTCCCTGGGGGCCCCGGGGGCCGCCTGGGCCGCCCTGATCTGCGAGATCTTCCTTATGTCCATTACCGCGGGCTTCGTCATCCGTCATTTCGGCAACGTGATCCGATTCGGGGCGTGGCGGAGGATCCTCATCGCCAATGCGGGTTTGTTCGCTCTCCTCCATCTCCTGCCCGCCACCCTCGACCTCTTCCCGAGGATCGTCGCATCCCTCGGGTTTTACGCCGGAGCGGCGATTCTGCTGCGCCTCCTGCCCTGGGCGGGAATGGCCCGCCTCATCTCCCACCTCGATTTCGGAGACGACCTGCGCCATCTGGGCCGGATCGTCAAATACCTATGGGGCTTCATATACTCCCGGCAGCTCCTGCTACGGGTTCCCCTACAGGTGGCGCGCCGGGGCATGAACCGCTCCTGGTCCCCGCCCGAGGAATACCGCATCCTCTCCCCAGGGCCACGGACGGACTACGCGGAGTGGGCCGGCCTCCTCAATGCCGACGGCGGGTTCGGTTTCTGGAACGACTACCGCGTCCGGGAAGAGATCGTGGCCTTCCTGGTAACCCCGGAGGCGGCGACCCTGATTTACCACCGGGAGCGCCTAGTGGGATGCTTTTGCGCCTGCCGAGACGCCTCCACATCCAGGAAGCGGGGTTACGGATCCTGGTTCTTCATCCAACCGGAGCACCGCCATCGCGGCCTGGCCGAAGCGCTGTTCTACCGGACCCTTGCCTATTTCCCCGAAGCGGGTTATGAAGAGATCTACCTGTTGAGCGACGATTTCCGGAAGCCGGCCCTGCATTTTTACCTGAAGCACGGCGTGCGACCGATGTATAATTCTCTCAACAACCTTATCCGCTGGCCCCGGATCTTGAAGACGGGGGCGGCAAGGAGGCTTGTGTGAAAGCCCTCGTGATAACGGCGCTGTTGATCGCCGGCTGCGGTCTGCAAGCCCTGCTTCCCGGTCAAGGCCATGCGGGACGCTGCTACATGTCCAAGAACTGCTTCGGGGTGCTCAATCCCTACCAGATCGAGAAGGTGTGTTACTACTTCGCCCATGAGAACAGATTATACTCCACCAAGGCGCCCCGGGAGTCGGAATTCGCCCAAACCTTGAAGGATATCGAGCTGCATAACGATCCTCTCCACATCCAATTCGTCAAGATGCTGCTGGAAAAGAAATTCCTGCCCCTGGCGAAGGGAACCCCCGTATTCTCCTGCCAGTACGACCTGGATACGGTAGTCAACAACCCCGACCAGGCAGTCTTGCAGATGGGGAGGCTCCCGGAATTCCATTGCGGCGGTTTTCCGTTTACCATGGTCGCCGTGCGGCCGGTGAATATCTCCGTCTGCTACTGGGTGGCCGTGGCCAACGTGGTCTGTCACGACACGGACGAATTTCCCCATTTCGGCGGCAGCGAGGTCCATGTCGAGCCGGACTCCCCGGCCAATTCCGGCAAGGTCGCGGACTGATGAGGCCGCGTCCAGGGGGAAGAGGCCGCCGGCCGTGGCCGTGGCTGCTCATGACGCTCTGGAGCGCCCTCTGGGTCCTCTCCTGCTCCTCTTCCCCTCCGGCCGCCGGACCTGAGGTGCAGCCCCCTCCTCTCGTTTCCCTGGGACCGATCGGGACGGACGCCATCAGCGTCGTCTTCGTTGAACGGGGGGAACACGGCCGCCAGGCGCCCTATCACCCCCGGGAAGGCGACCGGATCGACCGCGACGCGGAGGGAAACGACTGGCTGGTCAGGGCGGGCAGGGTCGTCGGCGCCGTCGTGGGACCGGGAGGCAAGACCCTGGCTCTCTTAGACCGTCTTCCCGGCCGCGATGTCGCCGGGAGTTTTTTCGACGCCCAGGACCGCTTCCTCCTGTCCTCCGAGGACGATCCCGCCTATAACCGGGGGCTTTCCCCGGTGTCCACGCACCGTAAGAGCCGCCCGACGGACCTCCTCCGGGTAAGCCGGGAACGCCTGGAAGCCCCCCGGGAACATACCCTGTATCTGCGCTTCCCCCAGCCGCTCCGCGAAGGGGCCTCCTATCGGCTCTCCTTCCGGGACGACCGCCTGCCCGGATTCTCCTTCATCTGGAATCCCCGCCGCATGATCAGCGAGGCCGTGCACGTCAGCCAGATCGGTTTCCGTCCCGACGATCCGGTGAAAATGGCCTTTCTTTCCCTATGGATGGGCAGCGGCGGCGGCATGGCCTTCCGAGCGGGAACGCCTTTTGCCGTCATCGAGCAGGGAACGGAAAAGGAGGTCCTGCGGGGGGCTGTCCAACTCCTCAAAAGGGCGGCGGACCAGGACGAAGACGCCTACGGGAAGAACTACAGCGGCGTCGATGTCTTTGGCCTGGACTTCAGCGGGCTTCGCCGCGAAGGCTTCTACCGCCTCTACGTCGAAGGGGTCGGCTGCTCCCATCCCTTCGAGATCGGCCCCAGGGTTTGGGAAAAGGCCTTCACCGTCTCCGTTCGGGGTTTCTATCATCAGCGCAGCGGCATCGCCCTGGGACCGCCCTGGACCGCCTACCATCGTCCCCGGAATATGCACCCCGGGGACGGGAAAAGGATCTACCAATCCACAATCCCGCTCATGGCCACCGCCAACGGTTTTCTTCCTGCCGGCGCCGACCCCTTTTACCTGCTCCCGGCCGGTCGGACGGACGAGACGATCCCGGAGGCCTGGGGAGGCTATAGCGACGCCGGAGACTGGGACCGGCGGATACAACACCTCGAGGGGGCCCGCCGGCTGCTCGATCTGGCCCTGCTCTTTCCCGATTACTTTTCCCGCCTTTCCCTGAATATCCCGGAAAGTGGGGACGATCTGCCCGATATCGTCAACGAGGCCCTCTGGGGGATCGATTTCTTCCGCCGTCTCCAGGAGGCGGACGGTGGCATTCGGGGCGGGATCGAATCCTCCCGGCATCCATCGTACGGCGAGACGAGTTGGCGGGAAACGTCCACCCTCATGGCCTACGCCCCCGACGTGTGGTCTTCCTTCGTTTATGCCGGCGCGGCGGCCCGGGCGGCGTTCTGGTTCCACGGTCCGGGCCGAGACCCCCGGGCAGGGGCGACTTACGCGGAAAGCGCCCGGCGGGCGGCGGAATGGGCGGAGGGGATCTTTCAGGGGAAACCCGGGGGAAGCTGGGCCCCGGAGGTCCGCGACGCCCGAAATCTGGCAGCGGCGGAGCTGTTCCGCCTGACGGGGGAGAGCGGTTGGCACAAGTTGTTTGTCGAGACGACGGTCTTCAGGAATCCTTCCCAGCCCCTGGTCTGGCACGGCCGCCACGATCAATCGGAAGCGGCCTGGGTATATAGCCGAACCGCCGGCAAAGGCGTGGATCCCCTGCTGCGGCGCCGCTGCCGGAATGCGATCCTGGAAGAGGCGGCCATCCGCTTGGCGGCCCAGGAAGCCGCGGCCTTCAAATGGGCCAAGAACCCCTGGCGACCCGCGGTTGCCGGCGCCTTTACCACCCCCGACGCCCTGTGCCTGATCTTCGCCCATGTCCTCACCGGCGAAGAGGGGTACCTCCGGGCCGTCATCCTGGCCTCCCAGACCGGCGCCGGGGCCAACCCGCGGAACATGTGCTACACCACCGGGATCGGCCACGCCAGCCCCCGCCATGTCCTCCATTTCGATTCCCGCTTCAGCGGTCAGTTGCCGCCGGCGGGGATAACCGTCTTCGGCCCGCTGGACCCCAAATGGTCAGGAAGGGGGAAAAACCCCGAACATGGGGAGGCGGGGAAACATTGCTATCCCGAGGCGGAAAAGTGGCCGGTTCTGGAAAACTACTGGGATGTGTTCTGGCATCCCCTGATGTGCGAATTCACCATCCACCAGACCATTGCCCCCAATTCCTTCACCTGGGGCTATCTGGCGGCCCGCCGGGGCGGGTGACGGGGGCGGGGGCCGGGCCGTGCCGCTTCGAGGGGCATATTGGCGCCCCTTGGCATAGACGGAAAGCAATCGGAAACCTTTGAAAACTCCGTTCCAGACCGCATATTGGCATTCTTGCGGAAGAGGGAGTCCCGTATTGAGAGCTTTGAAAATCTACACTTTCCCGAGACCCGGACCAAAACCGGCTTCCATAACATCTTGGAAGCACGGCATTTGTCTTACGCCGAAATGACGGCGGGGGGTCGGCAACGGCCTTTTTCAAAGGCCCCATCCCCGTCCCGGGGTGATGATAAAAGCCCCCGCCCCGTAACTCAGGGACGGGACAGGACGCCCGTCAGCTCGCAGATACCCAGGACCTTCCCGGCCATGGCCGCCTCGATCTTGTCCTGAGTAGCGCCGCCCACCGGGCTGAGACCGGCGACGGAAAGGGCGAAAAGACGAAAGATGAAACGGTGCGCCCCCGTGTGGGACGTCGGTTCCAGGCCGTGATAATAGGCGTTGTCCTTGTCCCAGGAGGTGACCCCGTGCTTGGCCCCGGCGGGAAGGCCCTTCCCGTCGGCCATGCCGGCCCCTTCCGCCAGCGACGTCACACCGGCGGGGATGTCATAGACGATCCAATAGTTCCTCGTCGCCCTCAAGGCGGAGAGTTCGTCCGGGTCCTCCACGATGAGGACGAAACTCTTGGTCCCCGCCGGCGGGCTGGTCCAGGACAAGACCGGGGAAAGACCATGGGCCATGTATTTCACCGGTATCGGCTGTTCGTTACGGAAGGCCCCGCTCTTCAGGAGAAAATAGGGGGCGGGCGTGGAACGCGCCTCCGCGACGACCTGCAACGCATGGACCGCTTCCTGGGCCCCCACCTTGTCGTCCCCGTTGACGTCCGCGCCGGAAGCGGCATAGTCGTCGCGCAACCCCGGTGAATCCAGTCCATACTGGACCTTCATCGAGGCGATGGCGTCCGACAGGTTTACCATGCCGTCGCCTGTCACGTCTCCGGGCGCCTTGACCTTCAGATCGACGCGTCGGCTCACGATCCGTTTATTGGTCTTGTCCAGAAAGTAAACGACGCCCCGATAGTTGTTCGCGGACAGCAGCCTGGTCATGTCGTTCACGGCCATTATAAAAGTGGCGGCGGCGCCCGACGCCAGGGCGCCGCTGGTCGTTTCCGAGACATTCAGCCAGGTCGCATCCCCGAGGCACTCCCAGTCGAGGGGGGCGGCGCCAGTGTTCTTCAAGGTGAAATCGAAGCTTTCCGGGACGAAGGGGCCCCCTTTGCCGCCGGCGGAGCTATAGTTCGCCACCGGGGTTACGGTCAGCGGTCCCGCCGCCGGCGTCGTCTCAATAGTGGCCTGCCCGCCGAGGACGCTATTGCCCATGCCGTTGGTCTTATTGGCAAAGTAGAGGTAGTTTTTAAAGACGCCGGGGCCCAGGGCACGGGTGATGTCGTTGGCGGTGATCTTCACGGCGACGGCGGCGCCCGGCGTCAGGACGCCCTGGAAGGGCGCCGCCTCCAGCCAGGGCTCCTGGACATAAATCACCCAGTCCAGCGTCGTCCCGCCCGTGTTCTGGAGCGTCAAGGCCACGCCGGCTGCCGGCGCGATGGGGCCGCCCCGGGGGCCGGAAAATGCAAAGGGGTTTGGCGCCGTAACGGCAAGGACGCCGGGACCCGTGGCGATGGCCAGGGTCGCCGGACGGGTCGCATTGCCGCTCCCGTTGGTGGCGTTGGCAAAGGAAATCGTGTCGCTGTACGCCCCGGCGGCAAGGGAGGAGGCGGCGGCGTTGACGGTCACGGCGACGACGACGCTTTCTCCCGTCCCGAGGGTCCCGACGGCAGGCGTCAGGTCAACCCAGTTGGCGGTCTTCGCGGCGCTCCAGGAGAGTTCTGTCCGGCCCACATTCCGGAGGACGTAGTTCCTGCCCTTCGGGGCAAAGGGACCGCCGGCGCATCCGGAAGCCGCCAGACCCTCCGCGGGACTGACGGCCAGCGTCGCTTCCGGGGCCGGGGCGGCGACCACGAGGCTGACGGAACGGACGGCGACGGTTTCCGCTCCCGACGTCAGGTTGCGGGAGAAGGTGATGTCGGCGGTGTATAAACCGGGGTCCATCCCGGCCGCGGCCTTCCCGTCGATGGACGCCGTAACGGTCGCCGTTTCCCCCGCCGCCACTATCCCGGAGGCGGCGGAGAGGGTCAGCCAGCCGGCGGTCTTGACGGCGCTCCAGGATACCTCACCCAATCCTTGATTTTGGAGGGTAAAGGTCTTCACGGACGGGGCAAAGGGGCCGCCGGTAAAGCCCCAGGCCGCAAAGCCGTCCGCTTCGAGGATGTTCAAGGCCTCCTTGAGGGTCTGGCCGACGATGAGCAGGACCGGTCGCCTCGTCGTCCCGACGCCGTTCGTTACGTTGGTAAAGACGATGGCGTCCCGGTGCTGGTCCCGGGCCAGCGTCGCCGCCTGGGCGGCCTCAACGGAAACCGTAACGTTCTCCTCCTCTCCCGCAGCCAGGGCGCCGGAAGCGGGCGACACGGACAGCCAGGGCGCGGACTTGGCCGCGGACCAGGAAATCTCGGCATTGCCCGTATTCCTCAATGTATAGGTCACGCTGCCGTTATCGAAGGGTCCCCCCTGATTGCCCGAGGCGAGAAGACCGTTGGCGGGGCTTACGGAAAGGGCCCCGCCGGCGCCGGAGATCGTAAAATCCCCCGGGGAGACGGCAAAGAAGATGCTGTTGGCCGCCTTGACCATGATCCGCGCCCGGTTGGCTCCGACATTGGGGAGCGTCACCGCCGCCGCGCCGTTGTTGGGCGCCCCGGCCAGCAGGGGCGTGGGGTTGAAGTTGAGGCCCCCGTCCATGGAGAGGAGGATGTCCACGGCGGCGCCGCCGGGCAACAGCTCGGTTTGGGCCGCCTCCCATTTGACGTTCAGGACGCCCGGGGGCACGACGGCGCCGCCGGACGGGGCGGTGACGCGCAGGGGGCCGGTGCCGCCGTCCACAGTGATGCGCCGCGTGCCATAGGCGACGCCGCCCCGGCCGTCCCGGGCAATGAGGCGGAAATTCATGGTTCGGGAAAATTGGGGCAGTTTCTCGGCCTTGTCGGCCAGACCGGCGGCGACGGTCTCCAGGGCGGGGAAGGTCCGCGCCGGATCGGACGCGGGACGGTAGAGGCGAAACAGAGGCATCCGCCCGTCATCCTCCTCCTTGATCATGGCCTGGACGCCGCTCCGGTCGAATTCCTCCCACAAATAGACGAGAGGGTCGCCGTCGGCATCGGTGGCGGACCCGTTCAGGGAAAAGGGAGTGCCCCGGGGGATCGTGACGTCGGGACCGGCCTGAACCACCGGAGCCGTATTGGCGGTGTCGGAAAGGACATAGCATTTGCCCCTCCCGGCTACATGGGCCTGGATCTGGTCGAAGTTTCCCGAGTGGAAGGTCGGCTCGCCGAAAAACTGGAAGCTGTCGTCGTCGCACTGGCCGCAGTAGCTCATGATCGTGACGCCGCTCCCCGGTTCGTAGGCCATGAGCGGGGCGTACTGATCCGCCGAGCACAGACCGAGCTTGCCGTTGTAGGTGTGATCGGCGTTGAACTGGTGACCCAGCTCGTGGCAGACGAAATCTACGTCATAGGCGTCGCCCTTGGGTTCGTTGAGCCCCGTGACCGCCATGGCCTTGACGCCGGACTGGCAGGCGGAGCCCAGCGTGCTGAGACCGCCGTCGCTTGTACTCACCACGTGTCCCAGATCGTAACCGGCATCGCCGATTTCCCGGTCGATGACCTTCTGAGCCTGTTCGAGGAGACGGCTGTTGTTGCCGTTGGTAAACGGCGCCGTCATGGGATCGAGGAAGATCAGCTTATCGTTGCCCGCGACAAGATTGAATTCGATCGCCAGCTCCCGGCGGTAGATCTGGTTGACCCGGCTGATCGTCGTGGCCATGGCCGCCAGGGGCTTGACCTTGTCGGCGCAGACGCCGCCGCAATGATACCGGGCGTACTCCGCCGTGCCGCCCAGGGCCAGGCGATAGATGCGGATGCGGTCGCTTTTGGGAGGCGTTGTCTCCAGGGGCGTTCGTCCGGCGGGGGTGACGCCTTCCGGGTTGGCCCGGGCGGGATAATCGGTAAATTTCTTGCCGGGGCGATAGTCGCGCTTGTAGTAGCTGGCGTAAGATTCCCCCGGGATGTAGGGATCGACATACCAGGGACCCGCGCCGGCCAGCGCCTGGGCGTGGAAACCCAGAGGCGTCCAGTCGAAGGCCACCGTGGTTCCGGGATCGTCGGCCACATAGCCCGTGAAGGTCCTGATGCCCGGATAGCGGGCGGCCAGTTCCGGCGCCATCACCGGTCTTTCCTGAAAGATCACCGTGACAAAGCGTCCATCCGGCGCGGGCAGCGTAAGCGACGGGGCTTCCCGGGCCGTCCGCGTCGCGCCGTCGCCGCCCCGGACCCGGTTGAGCGTTGCCGCCAATAAGGCTTCGTTCATCCGCAGGCGTCGGAATTTCTCCGGTTTTATCCAAAGGTTACGATCCGTAGTCTGGGCGTCGCGCCCTGTGACGACGGAGATTTCTTCCCAAATGCCGTCGGGCGAACCCGCCGCCTGGACGGCAAAGGGCATGAGCAGCAGGGAAACAAGCAAAAACAGGAGGCAAAAAGACCGCTTCTCCATGGAATCGCTCCTCATATGGATCTGTTACGGCAAATGGCCCGCCGCCTGTTTGCCCGGCAAGAGGCGGCAATGATCACGAGGCGGGGAATTATAGAGGAGGCGAATAAACCTGTCAAAATGTATTTTGGGGCCGGATGCCCTCTTGCCCCTCCAGATCACAACCTCCGATCAGAAAGGCAAGGGTCGCAAAGTGGGGAAAGACCCAGCGGCATAGGACCAGGGGGAGGAGCAGGCCGGCACAGAAAGTGAGTGGAACGATCCACTCCCCGTCAACGCCCCGGGATTTCAGGAGGAGGTAGAGGGGGAAAATGAAGAAATACTGCAACAGGTAGATCTGCAGGGAGCGCTTGCCGCAGGCTTCCAAAAACTGCATGGGAAGCCGCTTTTTGCAGGCGAAACAGGAAGAGACCACCCAGATGCTCCCGGCAACGGCGATGAGGAAGGACAAACCGGGAACCCCCCGGCCCAGGGTCAGGAGATAACCCGCGGCGAACAATCCCAGGGCGGCCCCACAGGTCGTCCATCTCCCCATGACCGCCAGGAACTCCTCCCTTTTCGCTGCCGCCAGGAGGCCGAGATAGTAATAGATGAGGAAGTGAAACACGTTTCCCAGGCCGAAGATCCGGGCATCCGGGGAGTGCATCTGGCTCAGGACCAAAAGAGGCGCCAGGAGGACTGCCGGCATACGGCTCAGGAGGGGGGCCAGGAGCCACATGATCATGAGGGCGTGGATGAACCACAGGAACAGAGCGGGGTTGTTGCCGGGATACAGAAGGATGTCCTGGGGGAGGTTTGCCAGCGACACAGGTCTTTTGGCCAGGGCGGAGGCAAAGTATTTCATGGCGGAATAGCCTATGCTTACGGACAGATAGGGGATGAAGAGATTGAAGGCCCTCCGCAGGGAGGTCTTGACGGCTTCCACTGCCGGACCGTCCCGGGCGAGGCGGGAGGAAAAGAAGCCGGAAAGAAGAAAAAACAGGGGCATGTGGAAGCTGTAGATCCAGGAAAAAAGCTGGGGATATGCCTCCCGGACGGGCTCGCCGTGCCCCAGGGCGACCAGGATGATGCCGACCCCCCGCGCCGCTTGCATCTCCGGTATGTACGTTTCCTTTTTCACAACCAATTGACAGCTTTCCCATGTTCGGGGCTTCGTAAAAAACCCGGCGCTTCGTCGAGCGCCACAAAGCATGAAACTTATTTCCTGATTTTATTGCATTATTTGCTATCCTTTCATGGCAAGTGGAAAGATCGTCCTCTCGTCATGCCACCAAAAAGCGGTATCGACCCATCTCGACCGGCTACGGAGTCATCGGCCTCCGGCCCCACAATCCTTCAATGGCCCCTTCCACTTCTCCTACGGTTAAGGCCTCCATGCAGGCCCCGGGGCGCCCGGGTAACCCTCCCGGATCAGACGGCGATCGTCTTCCAAGAGACAAGGACTGCGTGGGAAAGGCTTCTGGAGGGAGACGATCCGCTCCCCCCGGGGCTGGAAGCGATCCATCCGGATGGGTCCGAAGAGGGCCACGATCGGAACCGCCAACGCCGAAGACAGATAGGCGATGGGGCCGTCGTTGGCAACGATGAGGCGGGAACGCTTCATAAGGGCAAAAAGGGAAACGATGCCCGTCTTTCCGTAATATCCACGATTCCTTCCGGGCGGCGAAAATGCCGCGCCACGGCCTCCCTTGGACCATCTTCATGGTTTGCGGAGATTGGACAATCATGACGATTCATGGAGCGACAAAAGGCGCCCGCCCTGCCGCCAGTTCCTGAAAGTATCCGGCGTAACGGGCGACGACATCGGCCCAGGAGTAATGCTTTCGGGTCCAGTCCCCCACGGCGGCCCGGATTGCGGCAATCTCGCCGGATGCCGCGACGAGGCGGGCCAGCAGCCGGGCCAGATCGCCCGGGTCCTTCCGGAAGAAGAACCCCTGGGCGTCTATCACGCGCCGGTTGAAATCCACATCCGCCGCTACGGGAACCGTTCCCAGACCCATCGCCCGGAGGAGGGACGGGTTCGTCCCCCCCACCTCATGACCATGGAGATAGAGATAGGCCCCCCGATACAGGGCGTTCAACCTTCCCTGATCGTTGATCCTGCCGGCAAAGATTACCTTTTCATTTGCCATCCCGTGGAGTTCTTTCGGATATTCATCATCGTAGGGGGCGTCGCCGACGACGACCAGGGGCATCTCCAACCCCGAGGCGACATACTCCCGAATGATGACATCGGTGTTGTTCTCCCGTTCCAGCCGGGCGACGACAAGCAGATACCCCTGGGGCGCCACCGCCAGCTCGCCGTAAACCGCCGGTTCCACGCCGCGCCGGTCCTCCGATCCATAGGCGATGCAGATCGAATCGGCGCCGTATTCCCGTCGGTAGTATTCCTGCATCGCCGGGTTGTCCGTTACGATATTCCTCACCCCCCGGGCGGACAGCCATTCCACCCACCGGTAATAGCGCCGGGCCAGGTTTCCCCACTTGGTGCGCCGCCAGCCCAAGCCATCGGTATGGATGGCCGTCCTTCTGCCCAGAAGCCTCAGGAGGAACGCCACGGGGGCGTTGCCGGGATCGACGATGAAATAGACGTCGAAGGGCCGAAAGCAGGCATGGACGGAACAGCAGCAGGTATGGAAGAGACTCTCGAAGCCCTTGATCCGCGTGGAAGGGATGTAAACGCACCGGACTCCGGAAACGAAGGGGGGTTGGGTCTCGTAGTATTCACTCCGGCAATAGACCGTCACCTCCTCGCCGTGATCGCGGACCAGGCCCAGGGACAGTTCCTCCACCAGGGTGTCGAACCCCCCGTAATTGGCAGGGATTCCCCGGGCGCCGATGATAGCCACCCGGAGAGGACGGCGTTGTTGCAAAGCGGCGCTGTCTCGCATATTGCGCTCCAAGCGCCATACCCCAAGCGGGTACCACGCATGACGAGATTATTCAAGCCGGGACGAACATTGCATAAAAACCGCCGGCTGTCACTTCATTTTTGGCGTTTTCTTCCGGGGCGGCTGTTTGGCGATGACCCGGTCCTTGATCCGGTCATAGCCCTGATCGGTAAGGATCTTCATGGATTTCAACTGATCCTTCTTCGCGAAGGGGCGACCCCTGACGATCTCCCGGGCCGTCGCCTCGTCGATGCCGGGGAGGGCCATGAGCTGTTCCTTCGTCGCCGTG
This sequence comes from Pseudomonadota bacterium, assembly GCA_030057915.1. Classification (GTDB taxonomy): domain Bacteria; phylum Desulfobacterota; class Syntrophia; order Syntrophales; family UBA8958; genus UBA8958. The sequence goes on along the minus strand of JASGUC010000003.1, from coordinate 74,321 downwards.
TTCAGATCCAAAAGCTCCACCTTTCCGACGTTCGGCGCGCCGCCGCGCTTCGGCGCCGCCACGGCCGGGGCCGGGACGCCCGCCGCCGCCCCTTGCGGCGCCGCCCAGACGGGAACCGAGACGAGCGCCGCCACGACAAGCGTCGCCGCGAACGCCGCCAACATCTTGATCGATAAAGACTTCACCGCCATTTCACCCTCCTCGATGCCTTCGGAAAACCGGTCTTTTTCAAAGCTCGCTCCTTGTCCATCCTCGCCTCCCCTCCCCGCCTACGAACCCCCGGGGACCTTCCCCCCCATATCGTCTCCCCGGCGCGCCTTTCGCCATTGCCGCGGGAGCGGGAATCCAGGGCGGACAGCCTTTCCCGACACCCGGTCGGCGCCGGGAGAAAAACAGGGGCCCGCGCCACTTGCAAAACTGTCGGAAATTGCCTTTTGTCAGTCCACGCTCGATACGGAAGCCGTCAAAAACATCTGTTCTTGGGTCCATCCTACATGGGAGCGGCGGACTTGATGAGTTTGGCAATGGACTCGTTTTTTTAACTCCGTCCCGCCGGCCGCCCCGCCGGTTCATCCTCCCGGCCGCTCCCTCGGACCGAACCGGACCGGGCGGCCGCCGCCTTCTCCATTTCCCGCTTTTTTATGGCCACGAGGACGGCGCTGATCGCCGCCTGGGTCATCCCGGGAATCCGGTCGGCCTGACCGACCGTCGTCGGGCGGATGCGGATCAGCTTCGTCCGCAGCTCGTTGGAGAGGCCGGAGATGGCCTCATAATCCAGATCCTCGGGGATCCGCCGGGCCTCCAGGGCCTTGAGCTTGGCCACCGCCTCCCGCTGCCGCTTGATGTAGCCCTCGTATTTCGCCTCGATCTCCACCTGTCGCTTCACGAAGGGGTCGGCGATGGGGCGCCAACCCGCGGCGCTGAAGGGGGCCAGGTCGTCGAAGGCCACCTCGTCCCGCTTGAGGAGCTGGAAGAGCGAGACGACGTTCCGGATGGGGGCGGCGTCCATCTCCGCGAGGATCCTGGACGTCTCCGCCCCGGGATGGATCTTCGCCGCCCCGAGCCGGCCGATCTCCCGGGCGATCTCCTCCCGCCGCTGACGCATCCGGGCGTGGGCGTCGGCGTCGATGAGCCCCAGCTCCCGCCCCCGGTCCATGAGGCGCAAGGTCGCGTTGTCCTCCCGGAGGAGGAGGCGGAACTCCGCCCGGGAGGTGAACATCCGGTAGGGCTCATCGACGCCCCTGGTGACGAGATCGTCAATCATGACGCCCATATAGGCCTCGTCGCGACCGAGGAGGAACGGAGGGCGGCCCAGGACGGCGGCGGCGGCGTTGATCCCCGCCCAGAGACCCTGGGCGGCGGCCTCCTCGTACCCCGAGGTACCGTTGATCTGCCCGGCCAGATAGAGTCCCTTAAGGGGCTTCGTCTCCAGGGTGGGCCAGAGCTGGGTGGGCTGGACGAAATCGTATTCGATGGCGTAGGCCCAGCGCATGATCTCCGCCTCCTCCAGGCCGGGGATGCTGTGGACAAGGCGCTCCTGAAGGGCGGGGGGGAGGCTGTTGCCCAGGCCCTTGGCATAGATCTCCTCCGTTTCCAGGCCTTCGAATTCCAGAACGACGGGATGCCGATCCTTGTCGGCGAACCGCATCACCTTGTCCTCCAGGGAGGGGCAGTAGCGGGCGCTGATCCCCTTGATCCGACCGGAATAGAGGGCCGATTCCCGGATGTTTTCCCGGAGAAAGTCATGGGTCGCCGTCGTGGTGCGGCTGAAGAAGGAGGGCAGGCGCTCGGTCCGCAGGGTCGTCGTGACAAAGGAGAAGGGCTGGGGGTCGGGGTCGCTGTCCTGGCGCGTCAGGCGGGAGAAGTCGATGGTGGCGGCCTTGAGGCGCGGCGGCGTCCCCGTTTTCATCCTCCCCATTTCGAAGCCCAGGGACCGGAGATGCTCCGCCAGCCGCAGCGAGGCCATTTCCCCGGCCCGTCCCGCGGGAATCCGGGTCGTGCCGATGTGAATCAGACCGTTGAGGAAGGTCCCCGTGGTGAGGACCACCGCCCCGGCCTCATACGGTGCCCCCGTCTCGTCGATGACCCCCAGGACCCGGCCGTCGGCCACGACCAACTCATCCACGAGCCCCTGGCGGAGATGGAGGCGCGGCTGTCGCTCCACCACGGTCTTCATGGCCAGACGATAGAGCTGCTTGTCGCACTGGACCCGGGTGGATTGCACCGCCGGGCCCTTGGAGGCGTTCAGCAGGCGGAAGTGGACGGCGGTCTTGTCGGCAAGCCTCCCCATCTCCCCCCCCAGGGCATCCACCTCCTTGACCAACTGCCCCTTGGCCAGACCCCCGATGGCGGGATTGCAGGACATCAGGGCGATGGAATCGAGATTGATGTTGAAAAGCAGGGTCTCGCAGCCCATCCGGGCCGCCGCCAGGGCCGCCTCGCATCCCGCGTGGCCGCCGCCGACGACGATGACATCGTAGCGATTGGACAACTTCCATATACTCCTTCTAAGTAAGTCGCACGTAACTAATTGGATTCTTTAGACACGTTTTTGTCAGTTTCGGGCCGGTTTCATGGCGCGGACTCGACTTGCTTCTTTTATACAGGCCCGCCAGTTGGCGGGCGGGGGCGCTTTTTACGGGCAATTTATCCTATGTAAGGATGTTTTGCAACAGGTTGCGGAGTTTAGGATTGACAAACGCCGGCCCCGTATATAGGTTAGCGCTCCCAAGAAGATTCGACAAGGAGGATAAAATGTTTCAAGTAACTGAAAAAGCGACGGAAGTCATCAGGGAATTCCTGCGGAACAAGGCCGTCCAGACCATCCGGATCATGATGACAGCCGGTTGAGGCGGCCCCAATCTGGGGATGGCTCTGGACGAGCCAAAAGACACCGACGAAGTGATCCAGGATAACGGTCTGACCTTCCTGATCGACAAGTCCCTTTACGAAGAGGTCCGGCCGATCACCGTGGATTTCATTACCGGCGCCATGGGATCGGGCTTCAAGCTGACCTCCAGCCTCGTCGCCGCCGGCGGCGGCTGCGGGTCCTGCACCGCCTGCTGAGGCCGGACGGGCGTGAAACGATGAAGGAAAAACAGGCCCCGCCCACAAGGCGGGGCCTGTTTCGTAAAAGAACGGCGGCTTCACTTATGCCGTCGCCCCCGGCGCGACGAGGCGACAAACGATAATCCCCGTCCCGGAATCCTCATCTTCGGAGATCGCGAACCCATGAAGGAAGAAGACACCCCCGGCGATTCCCCGCAGGAATCCATGAATGCCGAAGAACTGCTACAACATGCCGAATATTGCCTGGAGAGCGGGCGCCACGGCGAGGCGATAGAAATCCTGCGAAGACTGGCGGCCCTCCATCCCGGCGAGGATTCCTTCGTCCTGAAGCTGGCCTGGGCCTATCACGACGGCGGTTTTCTCGAGGCGGCGGTGGACTGCTTCGAGGCCCTTCTGGAAAAGGAGCTGGGACGGCGGGTCTTTACCGGGTTTGCCTTTGACGAACTGGCGCGGATCTACAAACGGGAAGGACGCCATGACCGGCTCGTGTCGATCTGCGAGCGGGCCGTGGCCGCCCAGCCGGAGGATTACGCCCTGATGGGAGACTTGGGAGAGGCCTATCTGAAGGCCGGGGACGCGGCCAGGGCCGCGGCGGTCTTCCGCCGAATGACGGAGTTGGCGCCCGACGATGCCATGGCCTGGTGTCGTCTGGGTTACGCCCTGGCGGCGGGGGAGGACTTCGACGCCGCGGCGGCGGCCTGCCGGCGGGCTGGAGAGATCGAACCGTCTTCGGCGGCAGCCTATTATGGACGCTTGGCGGCGGCCTGCCGCGATGCGGGCCATCTCGAGGCGGCGGCCCGCATGGCCGCGCTGTGCATCCGGGAAGACGCCGCCGAACCGGCCCACCACCTCCTTGCGGGCGAGCTGTCCCTCGCCCGGGGCGACCTCGAAGCGGCCGTGGCGGCCTTCGAAACGGCCATGGCGCTCCGGCCGGAATTCACCGCCGCTTACTGGAACCGTCTCGGCAATGCCCTGGCCAGGGCCGGCTACCATGAAAAGGCCGTGGCGGCCTTTCAGAAGGCTGTCGCGGCGGAGCCGCGGAATCCCTTTTATCTCCTCTACCTTGCCAACGCCCGACGGGCCCTGGCGGGCGAGGCAGACGCCCGGGAGGATTCCCGCTCCTGAGCGAAGGAGCCCTCAAGCCTTTCCCATCTTTTTCAAGGTTTCCCTAAAGACATGGTAAAAGGCGGCGTTGTCGGCGAAGGCCCGTTTGAAAATCGCCGGGAAATCGTCGATGTTCTTTAAATTGACGACGAGATTGACGCTTTTATTGAAGGCCGCCATGTTGTCCGAGGAGCGACGCCTGTCCGTAAGCAGGATCACGAAGGAGCGGCGCCTCGTGGTCATGGGCAGGGCCTCGTAATACGCGAGAATGTCGTTGCCGTCGGGATTGTCCGTGTCGAAGCGTTCGTTGACGATCACGACGTCATAGACGTGGAACCGGGTCTTCTTCAAGGCGTCCCGGGCGTTTGCCGCCTCGCTGATCCGATACCCCGCCGCCGTCATGGCGGCGACGATCTTTTCCCGCACCGACTCGTCCGCTTCACAGATCAGGGCGGTTTGCGCCCCCTCCTCGACGAAGTCGAAGGGCATGTCCGAGGCGTTGTAATCCGCCGCGGCCACGTCTTTGGCCAAAGTCTTCCGCTCTTCCATTGGTTTCGTCCGTCCTCCTTAGGGAAATATTGAGAGTTCAGCGACTTACTAGCCAGCCGCTGGCGAAAAAACAAACAATCCACGCCGTCCTCTTCAAGGGCCAACCGGCCAAGGCCGGTAAAATGCCTCCTGGCCGCGGCCAGGGCGCCTCCTCCGGCGGTGGCCGGGCGTCGCCTTCGCTCCCCCGTCCCGACCCGGAAAATCCTCCAGGGCCGGACGGCGGCTCTTCCGGGGCAACATCCTCCCCTTTCCGGCCCGGCAAGGACAAAGCCTTTGAAAAACGTCGTCGCCGACCCCCGCCGTCATTTCGGCGTAAGACCAATGCCGTGTTTCCAAGATGAGTTGGAAGCCGGTTTTGGTCGGGGCCACGAAAAGGCGTGGATTTTCGAAGCTCTCGCGACAGCGACGAACGCCGGGATTCGTTTGCCTGTCCAGGAGAGGGTGCATTATATTCAGAAACGGCAGCGCTGTCAATGCGACCGCGGCCGATTCCATCCGGCGAAGGGCCGCGGCGGGCATCCGTTTCGTCAGCGACGGCCGCCGCCCGCGGCGGGGAGGCCTCCCGCGTCGTCGCCGCCCTTTTGCGCCTGATCGCCTGAAGGCGGCGGACAAAAAATTTTTTTGACAAGGAGAAAAAAAGCTGATAGAGTCCTCCTCCAATGCGAAGAGGTGTATTTGAAATGAAGAGCGGTTTATCTTTCATGAACAACGGCGGCTGGTGGTGGCAGGGCACGGGGAGGGGTCCGCGCGCCGCTGGTTGAGACGCTTGACATAAACCAATGGGGCCGTGGAGATCCTCTCGGGACTCCACGGCCTTTTTTTATCCGTAGAAAAGGCCGTGAGCGATCGCGGCCTTTTTTCGTCAGGAGGCCTATGTACTATCCGGATTTTGAGACATTCCAAAGACTGGCCCGGGAGGGAAACATGATCCCCGTTTACCGGGAAATCCTCGCCGACACGGAGACGCCGGTTACCGCCCTGAGCAAGCTGGCCGCCAAGTCCCACGTCTTTCTTTTGGAGAGCGTGGAAGGCAATGAAAAATGGGGGCGGTTCTCCTTTTTAGGCGCCGATTGCCGGCTTGTTTTCCGCGTCCGTGGAAACGAGGTGGAAATCGGCGACCACGACGGCGCGGTCCGGCGCTTTCCCCATGGCGGGGACCCCTTGGGGCGCTTGCGGTCCTTGTTGCGGAAGCGCCGTCCTGTCCCGACGCCGGGACTGCCGCGCTTCTACGGCGGCGCCGTCGGCTATCTGGGCTACGGGATGGCCCGCTGCTTCGAGAAGGCGCCCCTCCAGGCCCCGGACGATCTCGGCGTCCCGGACGCCGTTTTCCTCCTCACCGACGTCGTCCTCGTCTTCGACAACGTCCGTCACACCATCAAGATCGTCGCCTGCGCCTTCACGGACGGGGAGGGCGGCACTTCCCCGGCGGAGAGCTACCGGGAGGCCACGGACAAGATCGACGGGATGCTTCGAGAACTCCAGGGAAAGACCGCCGCCCCGCCTCCCGTCGGACCGGCGTCGGACGAAATCGCCGTGACCGCCAACATGGAGGCGGAGGACTTTCGGGAGATGGTCCGCAGGGCCCAGGAGCATATCCTAAACGGGGATATCATCCAGGTGGTCCTGTCCCAGCGTTTCGAGACGGAAAACCGGTTCGACCCTCTCCACCTCTACCGGGCGCTCCGTTTCGTCAACCCCTCTCCCTATCTCTTTTTTCTCAAGACCGGGGAGACGATCCTCATCGGCTCTTCGCCGGAAGCGCTGGTCCGCCTGGAGGACGAGGTCGTGGAGTTGCGCCCCATCGCCGGCACCCGCCGTCGGGGCAGGACGGAGCAGGAAGACCGGAAAATGGCCGACGAACTCCTCCAGGACCCCAAGGAAAAGGCGGAACACGTCATGCTCGTCGATCTGGGACGCAACGATCTGGGACGCATCGCCCGGACGGGCAGCGTCCAGGTGAACCAGCTCATGGCGGTGGAGCGCTACTCCCATGTCATGCATCTGGTCTCCCATATCCAGGCCCTTCTGGAGACGGATAAGGACGCCTTCGACGTGATCCGGGCCGTTTTCCCCGCCGGGACCCTCAGCGGGGCCCCCAAGGTCCGGGCCATGGAGATCATCGCGGAGATCGAGCCCTGTCAGCGCGGCCCCTACGGCGGCGCCGTGGGGTATTTCAGTTATACGGGCAACATGGATTTCGGGATCACCATCCGGACCATGCTGTTGAAAAACGATCGGATCTACATCCAGGCCGGGGCGGGCATCGTCGCCGACTCCGACCCGGAGACGGAATACCGGGAGACGCTAAGCAAGGCGGCCGGGATGCTCCAGGCGATCCGCCTGGCGGCGTCTAATTTCGAACTTATGGACTTATAAGGAGAACAGCCATGATCATCATGATCGACAACTACGATTCCTTTACCTACAACCTCGTGCAATACCTCAGACAGATGGGACGGGAGGTCGTCGTGTACCGCAACGACGAATTCCCGGCGACGGACATGACCGGTGGGGACATCGAGGCCATCTTTCTGTCTCCTGGTCCCGGCGGCCCCCGGGAGGCCGGCGTCACCGTGGAGGTCATCCGCCGGTTTTATCGGGACATCCCTCTCATGGGCGTCTGCCTGGGACACCAGGCCATCGGCTATGCCTTCGGCGGTGAGGTGACGCGGGCGCAAAAGGTCATGCACGGCAAGACCTCTTCCATCCACAGCGACGGACGGACGATCTTCCGGGGACTGCCCAATCCCTTCACCGCCGGCCGCTACCATTCCCTCATCGTCCGCCGGGACAACCTGCCGTCCTGTCTGGAGGTCAGCGCGGAGACGGAGGAGGGGGAGATCATGGGGCTCCGCCACCGGGAGTACCCCGTGGAGGGGATCCAGTTCCATCCGGAATCGATCCTCACCCCCCAGGGCAAGCGGATCCTCAGGAATTTCCTGAATCTGGCGGAGGGCGTCAAGAACCGCGCCCAGGCGGCCTGAGGGGCCGTTGCGACGCCCGGTCCTTGCCTTCGTCGTCCTGGGCGCGGGAACGTCGCGAGGGTGGGCCGGGATGGCAAGGGCGCCCGAGGACGCCTTGCCCGGCGGCGCGACGCCCGGGGAGAGAGGGTCGCCCGGAGGAAGAGGAAAAGGCGCCGGCGCGCCGGTGCCGAGAGGGTGCGCCGCCCTCTTTGTTATTCAGCGGAGGACCGGACGAGGGACGCGAAAACGGGCGCCCCGGGATTTATGGGATAAATATTGCGCGAAGCCAACGCGGTTTCGAAGGAGGAAGCCAAATGATCAAGGAAGCGATAGCCAAGGTAGTCGGGGGGGCCGACCTGCGGGAAGGGGAGATGATGGCGGCAATGACGGAGGTCATGGAAGGCCGGGCCACGCCGGCCCAGATCGGCGCCTTCGTGACGGCCCTGCGCCTGAAGGGGGAAACCGGCGAGGAGGTCGCCGGCGCCGCCCGGGTGATGCGGCGGAAGGCCGCCCGCATCGACGCCCGGTCCTCCACCGTCGTCGATACCTGCGGCACCGGCGGAGACGGCCGCCACACCTTCAATATCTCCACCACCGCCGCTTTCGTGACGGCGGCGGCGGGGCTCACCGTGGCCAAGCACGGCAACCGGGCCGTATCCAGCGGCTGCGGCAGCGCCGATGTCCTGGAGGCCCTGGGCGTGAATATCGACGCCCCGCCGGAGATCGTGGAGGAGTGCGTCCAACAGTTGGGCATCGGGTTTCTCTTCGCCCCGAAGCTCCACGGCGCCATGAAGTATGCCATCGGCCCCCGTCGGGAGATCGGCATTCGGACCATTTTCAACATGCTGGGCCCCCTGACCAATCCCGCCGGGGCCACCTGCCAACTCATCGGCGTCTATGACGCAAGGCTTACGGAGATGTTCGCCGCCGTCCTGAAGAATCTGGGAACCCGGCGGGCCTTCATCGTCCACGGGGCCGACGGTCTCGACGAGGCGACGATCACGGGAGAGACCCGGGTGGCGGAACTCCGGGACGGGGAGATCTCCTCCTACAATCTGGATCCCACGGACCTGTTCGGGGAGGTCGTCCCGGACGCCGATCTCCGGGGCGGCGACGCCGCCGGCAACGCCCGGATCACCACCGACATCTTGACGGGAATGGACAGGGGCGCCCGCCGCCAGATCGTCGTCCTGAATGCCGCCCTGGCCATCGTCGCCGGCGGGCGGGCGGGGAATCTCCGGGAGGGCGTTGCGGTGGCGGAGGCATGCATCGACGCGGGCGACGCCTGGCGGAAACTCCAGGGTCTGATCGAGATGTCCAACAGTTGAGCGTGAGGGCGGCGGGAAACGTCCCGCCGGGGCGCGGCTTCCCAACCCGAGACCCTTGAAAAGCCACGTTTTCCTGTCGTCCCGGTAAAATCCGGGGTCGGGAATACCGTGAAAACACACTATTCCGGCTGCCACCGGGATGAGGAGGGGGACTGGGGAACGGCATTTTTCAGAGGTCTCGACCTGGGCCCCGGCGGCGCCAGGCCAAGGACGCCTCGGTCCCTAGGAGAGGCGCCCACCAGGACAAGGAGGTCTCGGTTTCCAGGGGAGGCGCCCACCAGGACAAGGAGGTCTCGGTTTCCAGGGGAGACGGCGGGGCATTTTACGACGCCGGCGAATACGGCGAATCTAGGACCTTTTACCGATTCGACACGAAGGATGCGATGAAGGAGAATCTTTTAGCAAGGATTATGGCGGCAAAGGCAGCGGAGCTTGCGGAGACCAAAAGGCTTACGCCGCTGCGGGAACTCCGGGCCATTCTTGGCGATCTCCCGCCACCCCGGAATTTTCGGGAAGCCCTGACGGGCCGGGGAAGCGGGATCATCGCGGAGATAAAAAAGGCCTCGCCGTCCCGGGGGATCATCCGGGAGGCTTTCGATCCCCGCGCCATCGCCGGGATATACGAGGCCCATGGCGCCGCGGCGATCTCGGTCCTCACGGAACGGTCTTTTTTCCAGGGCCACGGCCGCTTCCTGGAGGAAATCCGGAAGACGGTGGGCCTCCCGCTGCTGAGAAAGGACTTCCTGATCGATCCCTACCAGGTTTACGAAACGCGCCGCTTAGGTGGCGACGCCCTCCTCCTGATCGCCCGGGCCCTGCCCGGCGAAATCCTGGCGGACCTCGTCGCCCTGACCCAGGAGCTGGGCATGACGCCGCTGGTGGAGGTGCGAAACGGAGAGGAACTGGCGCGGGGCCTCGCCGCCGGGGCGCCGGCGATCGGGGTCAACAACCGCGATCTCGCCAGCTTCGTCACCGATCTCGGGGTTTCCCTGCGCCTGGCCCCGTCGATCCCGGCGGGCGTCGTAAAGGTGAGCGAAAGCGGCATCGCCCGCCGCCGGGACGTGGAGCTGTTGCGACAGGCCGGTTATAATGCCTTTCTGGTCGGCGAGGCCCTGATGCGGGCGGAGGACATCGGAGGAAAACTGCGGGAGCTGCGGGGGGAGGAGGTCCGCCCATGACCGAAATCAAGATCTGCGGCATCACCCGCCGGGAAGACGCCGAACACGCCGTCGCCTGCGGGGCCGACGCGCTGGGATTCATCTTTTACCGGGGAACCCCCCGCGGCGTCACCCCGGCGGCCGCGGCGGCGATCATCGCCCGCCTCCCCGCCCGGGTTTGCCGGGTCGGGGTCTTCGTCAACGAGGAGGCGGCGGTAATCGGGGAGACGGCGGCAACCTGCGGTCTGGATATGCTCCAGCTCCACGGCGATGAAAGTCCGGCCTACTGCCGGGACCTCGCCGACCACCGCCTCCTGATCAAGGCCCTCCCCCTGACCACGGAGGCGGATCTCCACCGGGCGGTCCTTTACCCGGTGACGGCGATCCTCGTGGATGCCCGGGACGGCGACCGTTACGGGGGCACGGGGAAGGCGGCCTCCTGGGGTTTGGCGGCCCGGCTCGGGGAAAGGGGCCGGGTGATCCTGGCCGGGGGGCTCAACGGGGAAAACATCCGCGCAGCCCTGCGGACGGTCCGGCCCCGGGCCGTGGACATCAACAGTGGCGTGGAGTCGGCGCCGGGGGTTAAGGATCCGGCCAAGGTGGCGGAGATCATCCGCCTCATCCGGGAAGCGGACCAGCGGGCAAACGGGGAAGACCGGGACGCCATCTTCCTGGCCCGGGGACGAGGATAGGTCGGCGGCCGGCAATGGCGGGGCGAAGGTAAGTTCGCCCCGACCCCGGCCCTCCCCTTGCGGGGAGAACGCCGGGATGACAGGCATGATCACGAAATCACAAAATAAGCCAAGCGAGGAGACCATGAGAAGAGAGCTGCCGGACAAACAGGGGCATTTCGGGGCCTTCGGGGGCCGCTATGTAGCCGAGACCCTCATGCCCGCCCTGATCGAGTTGGAAGACGCCTATCGCCGGGCGGCCCGGGACCCGGCCTTCCGGAGAGACTTCCGCCACTGCCTTCACGATTACGCCGGCCGGGAGACCCCGCTCTACTTCGCCGCCAATATCACCCGCCGCCTGGGAGGCGCCCGGATCTATCTGAAACGGGAGGACCTCAACCACACGGGGGCCCACAAGATCAACAACACGCTCGGCCAGGCCCTCCTGGCCCGGAGGATGGGGAAGAAACGGATCATCGCCGAAACCGGCGCGGGCCAGCACGGCGTGGCCACCGCCACCGTCGCCGCCCTCTTCGGCATGGAATGCCAGATCTTCATGGGGGAGGAGGACATCCGGCGGCAGGCGTCCAACGTCTTCCGGATGGAGATGCTGGGGGCGCGGGTGACCCCGGTCGCCTCCGGAACGGCCACCCTGAAGGACGCCATGAACGAGGCGATGCGCCACTGGGCGGCCCGAATCCGGGACACCTTCTACGTCATCGGCACCACCGCCGGCCCCCATCCTTATCCGCGCATGGTCCGGGACTTCCAGAGCGTCATCGGCCGGGAGGCCCGCCGGCAGATCCTCAAAAAGGAGGGACGCCTCCCCGATTATCTCGTGGCCTGCGTCGGCGGCGGCAGCAATGCCATGGGGCTGTTCCATCCCTTCCGCAAGGACGGCGACACGGCCATGATCGGCGTGGAAGCCGGTGGCAAGGGCATCCCCACGGGTCTTCATGCCGCCAGCATCTCCGCCGGCGCCGTGGGGGTCCTTCACGGCAACAAGACCTATCTCCTCCAGGACGGGCACGGACAGGTGCGGGACGCCCACTCCATCTCCGCCGGGCTCGACTACCCCGGGGTGGGGCCGGAGCACAGCCACTTCCATGCCACCGGGCGGGCCCGGTATCTGTCCGTCACCGACGCGGAGGCCCTGGCGGCCTTCCGGTTCCTGACGACCTGCGAGGGCATCATGCCCGCCATGGAAAGCGCCCACGCCGTCGCCCATGCGATGAAGCTGGCCCCGACGCTAGGCCGGGACCAGATCGTGATCGTCTGCCTCTCCGGCCGGGGGGACAAGGACATGGACATTGTGGCCGCCCAAAAGGAGGAGAAACGATGAACCGTATCGAAAAGAGATTCCGGACCTTGCGGAGTCGGGGGGAAAAGGCCCTGATCCTCTATCTTACCGCCGGCGATCCGAACCTGCAACGGACGGAGGCCCTGATCCCCGTCCTGGAGGAGGCCGGGGCGGACATCCTGGAGATCGGCGTCCCCTTCTCCGACCCCACGGCGGACGGCCCGGTCATTCAGGAGGCGGCCCAACGCTCCCTCCGGGCGGGGACCAACCTAGCCGCCATCCTCGACATGATCGCCCGTCTCCGCCGGGCGTCGGATCTTCCCATCGTCCTTTTCACCTATTACAACCCCGTCTTCGCCTACGGCAACGAGCGGTTCGCCCGGCAGGCCGCGGCGGCGGGGGTGGATGGCCTCCTCGTGGTGGACCTGCCCCCCGAGGAGGCGGCGGAGTTGCGGCAATTCACCCATCCCCGGGGTCTGGACCTCATCGCCCTGGTCGCCCCGACCACCGACGACCGCCGGCTGGCCGGGATCGTCAGGGGGGCCGCGGGATTCATCTATTACATCTCCGTGACCGGGGTCACGGGAACGAAGACCCCGAAGGTCGCGGAGGCGCTTCCCGATCTCCAACGGATCCGACGCCGGACCGATCTTCCCGTGGCGGTGGGCTTCGGCATCTCCACGCCGGCCCAGGTGCGGAGCTTCGCCGCGCACGCCGACGGGGTGATCATCGGCAGCGCCCTGGTCAAATGGCTCGCCGTGCACGGCGAAGAGCGAGACCTGTTTGCCCGGGCCGCCCTCTTCGTCCGGGAAATAAAGGCGGCCACCATACCCCGGTCGGAAGGAGGGGACGAAAAGGGCCAAGCCCCGACCGCAGGGGAGTAGGTGTTAAACCCGGATTCTCCGTTAGAGATTCCACGGCCAAGCACCGACCGCAGGGGCGTAAGCCAAAGTCTTTCCCCACGAAATAGGCCAAACATAACGGATCTCCCATGCGTTGCGACCGCATGAAATCGAGCGCCCGCGGGAAGGACGAATTGGCCCCGGCCAGGAGGGGCGCACGATAAATTTGTTCTATCTCTAAGTGGCTGACAACAGGACGCGCCTCAGTTTTAGTAGATCATTCAAGATCGCTACTTACATTGAGAACAAAGTTACCCCGTCCCGGGGCGGGAACGGATTGAAAGGGCGGCGCCTTTATGCTAATAGCGATCCACGTCCCTTGAGGCGCCTTATCGCGAGACCTTTGCAATGGGCTCGAAAGACCAAGACAACAGCAGCATCCCGGAGGCGATCGTCATGGAGGTGAAGATAAACAAGGGCGCCCTGTCCCTGGTCCAGGGGGATATCGTCCTGGAAGAAACGGAGGCCATCGTCAATGCCGCCAACTCCCGCCTCGCCGGGGGCGCCGGAGTGGACGGGGCCATCCACCGGGCCGGCGGGCCGTCCATCATGGACGAATGCCGCCTGATCGGCGGCTGTCCCACCGGACAGGCCGTGATTACCACGGCGGGCAAATTGAAGGCCCGGTACGTGATCCACACGGTGGGGCCGGTCTATCGGGGCGGCGGCCGGGGAGAGGCGAACCTGCTCCGGAGCGCCTACGCCGAGAGCCTAAAGCTGGCGGCGGCCCGGAAGCTGAAAAGCGTGGCCTTCCCGGCCATCAGCACGGGCATCTACAGCTATCCCCTGGGCGAGGCGGCCCACATCGCCCTGAAAACCGCCGTGGAATACCTGAGGGACCACGAGGATATCGAGCTGATCCGCTTCGTCCTCTTCGACCGGGAAACTTACGAGGTCTTTGTGGAGGAACTGAGGAAAATCCTTTAGGATCGGGGTCGCCATCTGGGGGCGGACAGTTCCCGCCCCGCCGCGGCGGCGGCGGGAAGCGGGGGTCGGAACGTCCGCGGGGAGCGGCCGGCATACCGCTGGTGTTCCCATTCCGAGAGCTTTGAATAACCGCCATTTTTGTCATTTCGACCGAAGGGAGAAATCTTTGACAAACCGCCATGATTAGGATTTCTCGTCGCTCGCGCTCCTCGAAATGACATTTTTCAAAGCTCTAATTCCAGGACCTTGGGGCCGGAACTCCCGCAGGGAGCGGCCTCCAAGAAGCGAGCCGCCCTTTCCTAACGCTCCTCTTTCTTCGTTACGTCCCGTTTGATGACGTTTACGGCCTCCTGAAGGGCCGGGAACACGTTTTCCCGGATGTCCCCGGCCACGACGACATACATGATGTCGTCGCCGACCCGGAGGGTCCCTTCCCGCACCTCCGCCAAGACCTCCACGATGCCGGGGCGGCCCTTTATCGCGGCGACGATTTCCCCCAGCCGGCGGCGGTCGGCCTTGACGGTCAGCTCCGCCACTGGCCGCCCCTCCCGGGAGTGGGCCCGGACCACGCCGTTGTGGCAGAGAATCATCCCGACCGCCGAATATCGAGGATGTCGCTTGACCTGGGTCAGTAGATCGTCTAAAGACATTTCGCCTCCTGTGTCGGATCGCCGCCGGCGATGGGGATCGCCGCCGCGAACCGTATCCTCGAGACCTTTGAAAAACGTCGTTTCCTGGTCCCTATCGCAATTCAAGCGGAAGCCGGAATACAGTGTTTTCAAGGTATTTCCAACCCCGGCTTTTACCGGGACGGTAGGAGAGCATGGATCATCAAAGGTCTCTTTTCGTGAAAATAACCCCGGGGAAAGTCCCCGGGACGATGTCCCTTGCGAGGCCTTTGAAAAACGCTGTTATCGACTCCCGGTCGGCATTTCGGGGGAAATCGGAATGCGCTGCCTTCAAGGGCGTCCAGCGCCCCGGCCTTTGCGGGGGCGACGGGCAAGCGTGGATTTTCAAAGGTCTCCTTTTGTGCTTGACGAGGAGCTGATGCATGGCCCGACGGCGTTCCCCATTCAAACCTTTCCCCCTCGCCGCTATCCTCCAGAAGGTCGTTAAAAAACGGGGGCTTCCCCTAACCATCGGCGACCCCTATCTGCGCCGGGTCTGGAACGAGACGGTGGGGGACGGGATCGCCGCCGAAACGGCCCCGGAAAACATCAAGAGGGGCGTGCTCTACGTCAAGGTGTCCTCCCCGGTCTGGGTCCATCATCTCCAGTTCCTGAAAAAGGATATCTTGCAGCGCTTCAACGAACTCCACGGCAAGGGAGCGGTGCGGGAGCTGCATCTGACCGTGGGCGTCATCGCGGCCCCGGCCCGTCCGGATGGTGAGGCTGTCCCCGCCGCCACGAACCTCGATCTGACCCCCCGGGACAAGCGGCTCATGAAAGAGAGCCTGGCCCAGGTTTCCGACCCGGAACTTCAGGAGATCCTCCGGCGGGTGATGACGAGGGCCATCAGTCGTCGTCGTTTTCTGGAAAAGCGCAAAGATCGCTGAAGATTTCCTCCATGGCCGCGGTATATTCCTGCCCCGCCCCGTAGATAAACAGGGGCGGCAGCACCGTCAGTTCCTCCCCCGCCCCGGGACGCCCCTCCGCCAGGACGAACTCCCCCACCATTTCCTTCCGGGAATGGACCATCCGGAGTCGTTTCGGCTCCAGGCGGTGGCGGCGCATCCGGAAGATCAGCTCCGCCAGCCGGCGGGCGGGATAGATGGCAAAGACATGGCCGTCTGGACAGACGGCGTAGGCGGCCGCCCGGAGGAAGTCGTCCAGGCCCCCGCATAGCTCATGGCGGGCCCGTGCCTTCTGCGCCAGGGGGTTGATCCGCCCCGAGCGCAACCTCCGGTAGGGGGGGTTGCAGGTAACCACATCGAAGGATCGGGCGGGAACCAGTTGGGCCGCTTCTCGCACATCGCCCTCGACGATGGCGATGGTCCCTTCGAGGGCGTTGAGTTCCAGGCTCCGCCGGGCCATGTCGGCCAGTTCGCTCTGGATCTCCACCCCCACGGCCCGGGCGCAGCCCCAACGGCGGCACAGGAGCATGGGGATCACGGCGCTGCCCGTCCCCAGATCCAGCAGGGAGGCGCCCTTCCTCATCCGGACGAAATTGGCCAGCAACAGGGCATCCAGGGAAAAGCGATAGCCCCGGCGCCCCTGGATCACCCGCAGGCGCCCTCCCAGGAGTTCGTCCACCGTTTCCCCGTTCCGGCGCCGGCTATCGGCCGGTTCCGCGCCGTCCGTTTTCGCCATTCCAGGTCCTTTCCACATGCTTCACGACGCCTCGCCTCCGGTCGCTCTCAAGGCATCAGGCCGGTCGCTTCGCGCCCGGGGGCGGGTCC
Source organism: Pseudomonadota bacterium (assembly GCA_030057915.1). Taxonomy (GTDB): domain Bacteria; phylum Desulfobacterota; class Syntrophia; order Syntrophales; family UBA8958; genus UBA8958. The sequence goes on along the minus strand of JASGUC010000003.1, from coordinate 57,953 downwards.
CCGACGCGGGCCAGCCAAGACATAGGCACCGCAAAAACGACCCCGGCCCGGCCGCCATCGGCGAATATCCGCCGGCCCGGCCGCGAAGCGGCGCGGCGCGGCGCGGCGAATCCGACACCCGGGGAAGCGTCGTCCCGCTCCCGCGCCGCTTCCCCGGGACCGCTCAGATGAGATGAACGAACAGACCGCTGCGGAGCTTTGGCTCGAACCAGGTCGATTTGGGGGGCATGACCAAACCGGCGTCGGCCACCGTCATCAGCTCCTCCATGGTGGTGGGAACCAAGGAAAAGGCCACGGCAAAGCGCCGGGAGTCCACAAGCCGTTCCAGTTCCTCCATCCCCCGAATCCCGCCGATGAAGTCGATGCGGCTCTCCGTCCGGGGGTCGCCGATGCCGAGAATCGGCCCCAGAAGGCGGTCCTGGAGGATGGATACGTCCAAGGAGCGCACCGGATCGGGAGAAGCCGGCGGTTCCTCCCGGAAGACGAGGCGCCGCCACGCACCATCCAGATACATGCCGAACTCGCCACGGCGGCGGGGAGTGCGGTCCGTGAAATCGGCGCCGATATGGAAATTCTCGACGACGCGCGCCAAAAAATCGCGGCCGTCGAGCCCATGGAGGTCCCTGACGACGCGGTTGTAAGCCATGATCCGGAGCTGGTCGTGGGGGAAAAGAACCGCCAGGAACGATTCATAAGGTCGATCCGGAGAAGGGGCCGGGTCGCGCTCCCGGCGTCTCCGGGCTACCGCGGCGGCGGCTGAGGCCCGGTGATGGCCATCGGCGATGTAGAGAGCCGGCACCGGCTCGAAGGCCGTCGTCAATCGTTCCACTTCCGCCGGATCGGCGATCACCCAAACCTGGTGGGCGATGCCGTCGGAGGCGACGAAATCGTATTCCGGCGGCCCCTGAACGATCCGGCTCACGATGGCGTCGATGTCCTCCCGTTTCCGGTAGGCGACGAAAACCGGGCCCGTCTGGGCGCTGACGGCATCCACATGCCCGATCCGCTCCCGCTCCTTGTCCGCCCGGGTATGCTCGTGTTTCTTTATCCGCCCCGCCTCGTATTCCCGGACGCTGACGCCGGCGACGACGCCATACTGGCGACGGCCGGCCATTTCCTGGGCATAGATGTACAGGCGGGGCGTTGGGTCCTGGAAGAGGACATGCTCCCTCCGCATCTTCTCCAGATTGCGGGCGGCCGTCGTGAAAACCAACCCCTCCTCGACCCGTGGGTAATCCGGAAGATCGATCTCCGACTTCTCCACGTGGAGAAAACTCCAGGGATTCCCACCGGCTATCTCCCGGGCCTCCTCCGCGTCCAGGACATCATAGGGGGGGGCCGCGATTCCGGCGGCGAAGCGACGCTCGGGACGGAGGGCCCGAAAGGGGACGATAAGCGCCATGAAGGAAACCTTTCCGATCTTGTTTCCGGGATTTCTACCACACTCGCCATGCGAAAGCAACGCGGCGGAAGGGATCCGAAACCCGGGTATGGCCGTCCGGCAAGGCAACGGCCCTCCGATCGGGCCCTCCGAAATCGCCCCCGGTCGGACCCTGGGAATCGTCCCGGCCCCAATACCGCCTCCGCCACGGAATCGGCGCCCCGGGGGGATTGGTTCTTCCCGACGGCGCCTGATTTCCGGCGACGGCAAAACATGAGGGCCCCTTATTTTCGGCTTATTTCGAGCGGAACGTATTTGCCCGGCGTCGCCAGGGCAAATTTGTTCTATCTCTTCAGTGGCTGAAAACAGGACGTGCCTCAGTTTTAGTAGATCATCCAAGATCAACTACTTACATTGAGAACAAATTTACCCTGCCGGCGTCGCCGATCCCTATTCCCGTTTGACGGCAAAGATGATATGGAACGGTGAAACAAGGCGCCGCCTGGAGGAAACCGGCGGCGGGCGGAAATCCAGGGAGGCGGATCATGGCGGCAACGAGGGTTTTCATCCACGGGCTGGAAAGCACGAGTCAGGGCACAAAAGGGGTCTATTTCCGGGCTTCCTGCCCCGGGATGATCGTCGAGGATTACATAGGTTCGCTTGCGGACCGCATGGCGAAGCTGGAAACGATGCTGGCGGACAAGGAGGACCTGATACTGGTGGGCTCCAGTTTCGGGGGGCTTATGGCGGCTATTTACGCCTGCCGCCATCCGGGGCGCATCCGGCGCCTGATCCTTCTGGCGCCGGCCATCAATCTCGAGGAATTCCGTCCCTATGCCGGTCACGCCTTGACCATGCCCGTCCATCTCTATCACGGGCTTCAGGACGACGTGGTCCCTCCGCGGGAAGTGCGGCCGGTGGCGGAGGCCGTCTTTGTCGATCTTCGCTACCACCTCGTGGAAGACGACCACTCCCTCCACAAGACCTTTCCCACGCTGCCCTGGGAGGAACTGCTCCGGGATTGAAACGGCCCCCGGGGCGCCGGCGCCTCCTCCGGAAGCGGGCAGCGGAATCAGCGGGATACGCGGATAGCGGTCGCATGGATTTCCAAAAACGCACTCCCAAGGAAACCATCGGAAATACGTCTTCGCTTTCATTATGTCGTCCTCGCCAGGCGATCCGTTGGCCAAGGACGCGGCGGCGGCGTGCCATGAACCGTGAACCCGTGAAATTTCCAATGGATAATCTGCTTAAACGAATCCATGGCGGTCCGTGGCGGCCTTGAGCCAGGAATGGTCAAACGCCGTCACGACGATCGCCCGGGCGGCGTTTTCGCCTTTCGTCGCGCCCGAACCGTCCTGGATGCAGGCATGAGAATGCCCCCGGCGGCCTTCCCAAAACCATTCTCGTCTATCGCGGGTGGCGGGCGGTCCCGAGGATTCATCGGCCTTACAGGATAAGTTTGTTCTATCTCTAAGTGGCTGAAAACAGGACGTGCCTCATTTTTAGTAGATCATTCAAGATCAACATCAGCTACTTACATTGAGAACAAGTTTACCCTGATCGGCCTTAACCTCTTATTGACACGGGAGGCCTTTTTGTCATATCATGAGGCGCAGTTTTCAATCATACCCCCCGATTATTGACCGGCGACAGCCTTAGCAGCTTTCTTTAGATTTTTGAGGTGCCAACATGGAAGAGAAAAAGTCTGAGCAGATCGATCTGGACACCGTAATGCAGGGCTGGATGAAGGCCTCCACCGATTTCTGGACGTCCCTGCTCAAGGCGCTCCCGGCGGCCGCGCCGGCCTTCAAGGCCGCCGAAGTGGGAGAAGGGATCAAGAACCGTTACGCCGAATCGATGGAGTCGGCCATAAAGAGGCTCAAGACCACCCAGGCGGCCTTCAACGATCCGCAAGTTGCCGACGCCGTGCTCAAAGGGCTCAACACCATGCCGGAATTCATCATGAAGATCGCCAGGGCGGGGTGGGAGGCCGCGGCGAAGCTCCAGAAGCAGGCCATGGAAAAGGCCGGCAAGATCGGGCAGAAAACCGAGGCCTACCAGTTCGAGAACCTGGATCAGGATGTCTTCAAGCTCTGGCGGGAGATTTACGAGGAGGAATTCCGCCAGTATTTCCAGGTCCCGCAATTGGGATTGACCCGTTATTATCAGGAGCGGATGAATCGCCTGGCGGATCAGGCGAACATCCTCCAGGCCGCCCTGTCGGAGTTCTTCTATCTCCTCTATCTGCCCATGGAAAAATCCACCCAGGTCCTCCAGGACAAGGTGGAGGAGCTGTCCAAGGAGGGAAAGGCCCCGGAAAAGACCAAGGACTATTATAATCTGTGGGTAAAGATCCTCGAAGGGCACTACATGAACCTCTTCAAATCCCCGGAATATCTGGCGGCCCTCCGGGAGATGCTCGACCAGGTGGAAAATTTCGCCAACGCCAAAAACGAGGTTTTGCAGGACATCCTCCAGTCCCTGCCCGTGCCCACCAACCGGGACATGGACGACATCTACAAGGATCTCTATCTGCTGAAGAAACGCGTGCGGGTTCTCGAAAAGGAACTGGCCGCAAAGGTTAAGGAACAGGAATAAGCCCTAATCGAAGGAGGTGACGAAAATGGAACAACCCAAGATATCCCTGGATCTCATTTTAGCCAATATCGCCTCGGAGGCGGAAAAGGCGCAGGAAACCGTCACCAGGGCGTCGGAGGTCCTGCTGGGCCCGCTGGAATCCGACCTGGCCACGACTCCCTATGACGTGGTTTACGAAGAGGACCGGGTCAAGTTGAAACACTACCGCACCCCCGGGGAGATCACCTTGAAGACGCCCCTGCTGGTGACCTACGCCCTCATCAACCGGGAAACGATGCTGGACCTCCAACCGGATCGGAGCGTCGTCCAGACCTTCCTCAACAGCGGCATCGACCTCTATATGATCGACTGGGGCTACCCGACCAGGAAGGACCGCTTTCTCACCATCGACGACCATGTGAACGGCTACATGGACAATATCGTGGACTTCATCCGGGAAAAAACGGGCGCTCCCAAGATCAATCTCATGGGCATCTGCATGGGCGGCACGTTCAGCGTCATTTATTCCGCCCTCCACCCGGAGAAGGTCAAGAATCTCATCACCACCGTTACACCGACGAACTTCGCCACGGACAAGGGGCTGCTGCACATCTGGATGCGGGCCGTCGACACGGACAAAATGATCGATACCTTCGGCAATCTGCCCGGAGACGTGATGAACATCGGTTTTCTCCTCCTGAACCCGGCCCGGTTGATGATCGACAAATACGTGGGCTTCTTCGAGAACATGGGAAGCAAGTCCTTCGTGGAAAACTTCGTCCGGATGGAGAAATGGATCTTCGATAGCCCCGATGTCCCCGGCGAGACCTTTCGCCAGTTTGCCGCCGACTTCTACAAGAAGAACCTCCTGATCCAGAACGAACTCGTAATCGGCGGGCGGCGCGTCGATCTGAAGAACATCACCATGCCGCTCCTCAACTTCTATGGCATGTACGACCACCTGGTCCCCCCGGAGGCCTGCAGTATGCTGACCAAATGCGTCGGGAGTTCCGATACGGAGGACATTACCCTGGATACGGGACACATCGGCATCTACGTGAGTTCCAAATGCCAGCGGGAGTTTGCCCCCAAGATCGTCCGCTGGCTTCGGGAGCGCGATGGTGAAGAAAGGCTTCCCGCGACCTCCATGGGGGATGGGGCCGAGGCGGCCGAGGCAGTCGAGGCGACCGCTGCGGCGCAACCGGTCATGGACGCCCGGGCCGACGGAGCGGAAAAGGGCAAGGAGAAAGACCAGGCCGATCCCGGACCAGGAACGAAGAAGGTCTCCCGAACGGCGGGAAAAAAAACCGGGGCGAAAGGACAAGCCGCCAAACCATCGCTGACACAAATGATCCAAGATACGATTTAAAGGGGGAGGGGGTAACAAAATGCCGGAAAAGCAGATCAGTTTTTTAAAGACATTCATCAAGGTAAGCGACGCCTTTGGCGCCACCGCCGACATGGACGCCCTGTTGCAGTTGATCGTGGACAGCGCCGTCGAGGCCATGAAGGCAAAGGCGGCCTGCCTCTTTCTGGCGGAGGGGGAGCAGGAGAAGCTCAAGGCGGTCGCCCAGCGCGGCCTGTCCGCCGATTATCTCCATGCCGGTTATGGACACGCCGAAAAGGTCATCTCCACGTTGAAGAAGGAGGGCTTCATCTACTACAGGGACGCCACAACGGATGTTCGCCTGGAGAACCGGGAACTTAAGAAAGCGGAAGGCATCGGCTCCATCATTGTCGTTCCCGCCATGATCAAGGGGGAAATCATCGCCATCCTCGCCATCTACACGGCGAAGATCAGGGAATTCACCCGAGACGAGATCGAATTCCTGCAGCTCCTCGCCGGTCAGGGCGGCTGGGCCATCCAGAACAAGAAGCTTGTCGATCAACTGCGAGTCAACACGAAGCTTTTCCTGAACCTGGCCGCGGCCATCGCCGCCAGTCTCGATATCAAGACGATCCTGCAGACCCTCACCGAGGAGGTGGCCAAGGCCCTGGGGGTAAAAGCGGCCTCGATCCGTCTCCTCAACGACGAAAGAACGGTGCTGCAACTGGCGGCCAGCTATGGCTTGAGCGACAAATATTTGAAAAAGGGTCCCATCTCCGCCGAGAAGAGCATCGCCGAGGCCCTCAACGGCAAACCGGTGGCCATTGCCGACGCCTATACGGACGAGGGGGTCCAATACAAGAAGGAAAAGAAGGAGGAGGGGATCGTCTCCATCCTCTGCGTGCCCATCAAGGCCAAGAGCGAGGTCATCGGGGTCCTGCGTCTCTACTGCGACAAGAAGCGAGAATTCACGGAAGACGAGATCGGCCTCGTAACCGCCCTGGCCTTACAGGGAGGGCTGGCCATCCAGAATGCCTCCATGTATCTCATGTTGCAAAACGACCTGCGGGACATGAAAGAGGCGACCTGGACCCACAAGTGCTGGTTTTAACCGCCGGGGCGCGGGCCCGCCGCCGGTGACGCCATCGAGACGGGAGGAAGGAAAAGGATGAAGGGACTGACCATCGACGCCATAAAGGTGGGGGATGCGGCGGAGTTTACCAAGACCGTCACGGAAACGGACGTTTACCTCTACGCGGGGATCACGGGGGATTTGAATCCGGCCCACATCGACGAATCCTATGCCGCCGGAACGTTTTTCAAGGGTCGCATCGCCCACGGGATGTTGACGGCGGGTTTCATCTCGGCCATCCTGGGCATGCGGCTCCCCGGCCCGGGAACGATCTATATGGGTCAGAGCTTGAAATTTCTCGCCCCGGTCCGCATGGGGGACACGATCACCGCACGGGTCGAGGTAGTGGAGACAATCACGGAGAAAAACCGGCTCCGGCTCCGAACTACCTGCCGGAATCAGGAGGGAACCATCGTCCTGGACGGCGAGGCGCTCGTGAGTCCCCCCAAGGCCGCCAAGGCCTGAGCCGCCCGTGCAACCCCGCACGGAAAGAGGGGGGGGGACAAGAAGAGGACGCTCCGGGGAGGGCCCGGCGCCGGCGGTCATTACGAGGTCTTTGAAAACCCATGCTTGCCGGCGGTTTTCCTCCAAGAGGGAGGCGGGACCAAGGGCGACAGACCATAACCCTATCCCGAAGGCAAGGCGAGACCTTTGAAAAACTGCCGCCCATGCCCTGTCGGGCTTGACCCGGCATCCAGAAAGTAGTTGAAGAGACTGGATCCCCACTTTCTCGGGAAGATACATGGGGAGGTCACAACGGGGTTTTGCAAAGGTCTCGATGCCGCCTCCAAACGGGGGCGGACCGAATGGCACGGGAATCGAGTCAGGGGCTCAGTGCCCCTTCTTCCTAACCCCCCGGACGGCCTCCGGCGCCTTGTCGAAGAGGAGCGTCATGTTTTTCAACAATTCCTGAAACTGGTCCTGTTGATTCCGGAGCAACTTCTGGAGGTCTTCGATAGCGGCGGCGGGCGCGTCGTTCGCCTCTTCGGTGAGGAGCCGCTTCAGGGTGCGGATCGTCTCCTCCTGCTCCGCGACGCTTTTTTCCAGGGCGGCGCACTTTTGGGCAAGCTTCTCGTATTCTCCCCGGGGAACCACATCCAACAGGGACAGACCCTCCTGGAAGGACTTCTGAAAGGTCTCCACGGACTTCTTCCAGATCTCCCCATAATCCGGAGATTCCTCTTCGATCCGGTCCAGTCCGTAAGCCTTGCGGAACATCGCATTCAGGGATTCATACCCCATCAGCCCCTGGCCGAACCACTTACGAAAGTCTTCGATCTGTTTCTGCCCCTTGGCCAGGCTCAGAAACAACTGTCCCCAAAACTCGTAGAAATTACGATCCATTATTCGTTCTCATCCCTTCCTCCAGATCGAGCTGGAATCGCACCGGCCCCCGATAGCCATTGCCGAACCGGGTGTGGAGGGCGCAGGCGGAGCGAGGATCGGACCAGGAGGTGGCGATCGCCCCGTGCCCCTTGGGAAAAGGCGTTACCTCCACCGTGATGAAATCCGCCGGGGCCAGGGCGGCGTCCTTGTCCACGAGATCGTCCCGTTCCGCGTAGCACAGCAGCCAGGGTATGCCCTTTTCCTCCATGCCCTTGAAATTTAAAGTTCTGCCGAAAAGTTTTACCGGCAGGGTACCGTCCGGGGCCACCGGTATCGTATAGGAGTCGAAACTCAGTTTGGTGATCCCCTCCGGCAGGTCGACCCGGTCGTAGATCAGCCAGTGGTTCATTGCCGCCGCCGTCTTGCTGATCCCCCTCCCGCCGACGTTTTCGAGGTCCCGGTAAAACGTGACGAAGGGGGCCTCCTTTTCCATGCTTTTCAGTTTATAGACCCAACTCATGACCTTGCCGTCCACGATGCCGTTGCCGTTGGGCAACTTCTTGATGGCATAGTTCAAGTCCCGGAAACGATCAGGCAAATGCCGCATGTATTCCACCAGGGATTTGCTACGGGTGCCGTCCATGGGGGCGACGCAAGTTATCAAGGCATCCACGAGGCCATCGAGTTCGCCGGAAAGGATATTCAGAAGGGCGACGAAGCCGCCCTGACAGAAACCGTTCAGGGTCACGGGACGGCCGTGGGTCGCCTTCAGCAATTCACAGAATCGACGGGTATCGAGGGCGTCGTCTTCCCCCGTCATGACCTGCACCGCTTCCGTCGTCTGGATATCCTTCAGGATTCGGATGTAGGTGGGGATGCCCTGATCGGCAAAGGCATGGACATAGCTCTTCTTCTCGTCGGGAAGAAAGGCCAGGATATTTGGCCCCAGCACATAGGGATGAATGATGACGATGGGCTTGCCATCCTTGCGGGGGATGACGCCTTTGACCCGGGAAAGGACCTGATACAGGACAAACCGGTCCGTTTCCGCCGTCTTGATGTAACCGCCGTCATCGAAATGGAAGCCGAACTCATCGCCGATATTCTTGATTGCCTCGGGATACCGATTGATGACGCTGTCGGTGAGTTGCGCCATTCGGGCCGCGTATCTGCCGATATCGCCTTCTTCCTCCCCGTAGAGGCTATTGATCAGGGACATGAGGGCCAGGGCGGTCTCCTTCCGGTAAAAATCTCGTAAACCGTCCACCGTGCCCTGCATGCCCTGCTCGGCAACCTGAAGATTGAATTGCATCAATTCGTAATAGTCGGCCACGCTCTGGAGAAAGAAAGTCCGGCGGAGCTTTTCCTTTTCCAGACGATTGAAGGACTGCCACGCCGTCCAGAAGGGCGTCATGAAATCGGCGTAATACGCCATGACGCCCAGGGAGTGGAGCTGGCCGGCCAGGAGCGCATCCGCGGCGGCGCCCAGGAGCTTTACGGGGGCATCGGTCAACCTGTCCGCGTAAAACGACGCCGCACGTCTCAAAACTTGTTGTTGATATTTGGAGATCATAACTTTTTCCTGCCACCGCTCTCTTAATCCAGCCCCCTATTTTTCCCCAGGCGCCAGATACTGCTCGATCTTTTCGTAGCCCTCTTCGACCTTGGCCTTGAAATCCTCCCGGCCCTTCTTGTAGGTTTTCACCCAGTCCCCTATGGCCTTCTTCCCTTCCTCGGGGAACCACTTGTTCTGGTCGAGCCACATGTTGAACATCTTTTCCGCCTGGTCCTGCATGACCACCATGGCCGCAAAGGACCTCTCAAACGCCATCTTGTTGAAATCGAACATCTGCTTGGAAATCTGTTTCGGATCCATCTTCGTACCTCCTTTTAAATTATTTGGGCTACTTGCCCACTTTCGCCTTTGCCTCCTTGGCCTGCTTGTTGAACCCCGCAAAGAATTCTTCCACCTTCTTGAAGCTGTCGTCGGCGGAGGCCTTGAAATCCATCCGCCCCTTCTTGTAGGCCTTCACCCAGTCCTGAATGGCGATTTTCCCCTCTTCGGGCACCCAGGGAGACTGGTCGAGGAACATGTTCACCATCCGTTCCGTCTGTTCCTGTAAAATCGACATGGCATTGAAGGTGTTGTCGAAGGTGGCTTTGTGAAAATCGATCATCTGCTTGGCTATCTTTCCCTGTTCCATTTTTTGGATACCTCCCGTCTTGTTTTGGGCTATTATAGCCTGCTTTCCGTGTTTGTCAAGGAAAAATGTTGCGCCGCAATAAATTATTATCCCCCGCGATGACACGGGAGTTCCATGCCGGCAAAAAAATTAGTCGTTACATGACGCTTGGTTATCCAAGCAAAAATTTGTTCGTCCCCCGGTCAACCTTTCCATAAGATATTTTTTTGTTGCGTTATAGCATCGCTCCTGCTAAGGTCCGATCACATCCGGTATGCAAGGAAAGGCCTTATGGCAGAAAAACTCCTCTATAAGAAATACGGCAATCGCCGCCTCTACGACACGGCCAGGAGCAGTTATGTCAACCTCGACGACATCACCCAGGCCATCCGGGCGGACCATCAGGTTCAGGTCCTGGACGCCAAAACGGGGGAAGACGTCACCGCCTTCATCCTCACCCAGGTGATTCTCGAGGAATCGAGAAAAAAGAATTTTCTCCTCCCCGTACCCCTCCTGCATCTCCTCATAAGGTTCGGGGAAAACATCCTCAACGACTTTTTCCAGCGATACCTGGAACAGATCCTGAAGAATTACCTATCATACCGTTCCGTGACGGACAATCAGTTCAAAAAGTGGCTGGAATTGGGCATCGATTATTCCACAATGAATACCATGAATCCCTTCAAGCCGTTCTTCGACATCTTCCCCCCGGCGGCGGACGCCGAGGAAGAGGACAAAAACGGCAAGGACAACCGATCGGCGAAAGGTTCGTCATGAAAGCCTTGACAAAAAAAAACCGTTCCCCTAACATCGCCCCGACCAATTCCCAGGGGAGCGAGGGCATGGCGGAGGAACAAATCGTCTCGAGAAAAATCGTCATTCATTACACAGCCGAAAACGTCGATCAGCCGATCATCTGCCAGCTCGTCAAAACCCATGACCTGATCTTCAACATCCTCAAGGCCCGGATCTTCCCCAAACGGGAAGGGATAATCGTCCTGGAACTGAGCGGCAATCAACGGAATTTCGACAACGGCATCCGTTTTCTCAAGGACAAAGGCCTCAAGGTGGAGCCCTTGTCCAAGAGCGTCAACCAGAATTCCGACAAGTGCGTTCACTGCGGGGCCTGCACGGCCTTCTGCCCCACCGACGCCCTCTCTTTCGAACCCGGCACCCGCAAGGTGGTCTTCGATCCCGAAAAGTGCAACGGGTGCGAACTCTGCGTCTCCGCCTGCCCGGTGCGGGCAATGGAGGTCAACATATTCTGATCCTGCCTGCCTGTCGTCGGGCGGCAGGGCGTAAAACCTCCGCAGACAATGTCATTTAGAGGAGCGGCGTTTTTAAAGCGCCGAAAACCCACCGACTGGCGGGCCTGCATAAAAATAAAAGAAGCAAGTCGAGTCCGCGCCATGAAACCGGCCCGAAACTGACAAACACGTATCTAAAGAATCCAATTAGTTACGTGCGACTTACCTAGAAGCCGCCGGGATCACTCCCGGCCCGGGGGGCCGCCGATCGCCTTGCCGACTCGGTCGGTAAGTTCCTTGCCCCGCTCCACCGCCTCCCTGCCCTTTCCATAGACGGCTTTACTCTTGTCGATAATCGCGGCGGTATGTTTCTGGGTCTGCTCGATGGCCCGGCTGAGGTCTTCGGGAGACTTTTTCGGAGCGGTCAGATAGAAATACCCCCCCGTGAGGACCATGATGAGGAGAAACAGCAAGGCAAGCTTGATGAGGTTCTTGAAGAGAAAGTAGATAACGATCAGGGCGACGACGATGATCGCCACGACGGCAAACTGATGGGTGTGGATAGCAGACCATATGGTTTCCATGGAACGGACGCTTTCATTCGGGCATTCGGGGACCATTGCACCAGTGGCCCTATTAGCGTAATTCGGAGGAAAAAATCAAGTGGCGTTTCGCCTTGACAAAAGAAGCGGGCCGCGGTTAAGCTTTCGGCCAAAAAAAGGAAAAGATCAGAAAAAAGAATACGTTATGAAACCACTGAAAGACGCCGTTCCCGATTCCCCACGGCCATGGCGGCGAACGCGGGAAGACGGCCTTTTCAAGGCGCTCCGGCTGCCGGCGTGTGTTTCATCAGACAATGTCATTTCGAGGAGCGAAGCGATGAGAAATCCTAATCATGGCAGTTTGTTAAAGATTTCTCCCTTCGGTCGAAATGACAAAGGGGAAATCCAGTCTTTTCAAGGCGCTCCGGCTGCCGGCGTCTGTCGGGGCGTCAGGAGGGCGTGAATCTTCAAAGGCTCCGCTATGTTAAAGGAAACGACCCACGCCACCGTCCCGGAAGGGGACGACGTTTTCGCCACCGCGGCGGCGGATCGCCATGATGCGCGCCCCAGGGCGGCCCCCGTCCCCGCCGGGGGGCGCCTGAAGGCGGCCGTCGCCACCCTGGGGTGCAAGGTAAATCAATACGAAGCGGCGGCCATGACGGAATGCCTGGCCGCCGCGGGCTACCACCTCGTAGATCCCCACGCCGTGGCGGACATTTATATAATCAACACCTGCACGGTCACCCAGGGCGCGGACCATGAGTCGCGACAGCTCATCCGGCGGGCGCGCAAGCTCAATCCCCGGGCGGCCATCATCGTCACCGGCTGTTATGCCCAGACCGCCCCCCATGTTTTTTCCGGAATGCCGGGGGTCGCCGTGGTCGCCGGGACCCGGGAGAAAAACCGGATGGGGGAAATAATCGCCGCCTTACGAGACAGGCATCCCCAGGGGATGGAGGCGCCGCCGGCGGTGTATGTTGCGTCCGTCAACGGCTATGAAGAGGCGGATTTCCCCCCCATCAGCCGCTTTCCGGATCACACCCGGGCCTTCCTGAAGATCCAGGACGGCTGCAATGCCTTCTGCAGCTATTGCATCGTCCCCTATGCCCGGGGGCGAAGCCGCAGCATCGGAGCGGCGGAGGCGATCGCACGCATCGAAAGCCTGGCCCGTCATGGTTATCGGGAGGTGGTCCTCACGGGCATCCACCTGGGGGTCTATGGAGAAGACCGCCGGGACGGGTCCACGCTGGCGAAGATACTGAGACACGTGGAAGACTATCGACTTGTGGAACGTTTGCGATTGAGTTCCCTGGAGCCCCGGGAAATCGACGACGATATCCTGGCGATCATGAGCGCCGCCCGGATCGTTTGTCCTCACCTCCATATCCCCCTCCAGAGCGGCGATGACGGCATCCTGGCCAGGATGGGCCGCAACTACGACCGCGCCTTTTTCCAGGAGTTGCTGCAAAAGGCCGCCTCCCTACGCCCCGACATGACCATCGGGATGGACACAATGGCGGGCTTTCCCGGGGAAGACGAAAAGGCCTTCGCAAATACCCTGGACATGGTTGCCGCGGCCCCCATCGCCTATCTCCATGTCTTTCCCTATTCCCGGCGGCCGGGAACGGCGGCGGCCCGGATGGATAGCCACGTCCCGGAGGAGGAGAAAAAGAGGCGTTGCCGCATCCTCCGGGAACTGGGCGGCAGGAAGCGTCGGCGGCATCTGGAAAGGTTTGTCGGCGCCGTGCTGCCGGTCCTGGTGGAAGGACGGGAGAACCGGCGTGGCGGGGCCTTCCGGGGCCTGTCCCACAACTATCTTTCCGTGATTTTCAAGCACGGAAGCGCGGTGACGACCAATGCCATCATCCCGACGAAGATCACCGCCCTGGCCAATGATCGTGCGCTTTTAGGGACCCCGGCACATGAACGATGAAGTCCCGTCTCCCTGGCAGACCCTGGCGGCGGCGCTCGGATACGCCTTCCGCGATCACCATCTCCTGATGAACGCCTGCACTCATCGCTCCTTTACGAACGAAAACCCCACGGCGCCCTGTTCCGACAACGAACGGCTCGAATTTCTCGGCGACGCCGTCCTTCAGCTCTGCATCAGCGACGAACTCATGAGGAGGTTCCCCTCCTATACGGAAGGTCAGCTCTCCAAGATGAGGGCCGCCATCGTCAACGAGCATTCGCTGGCCAACCTGGCCAGAAAGTGCGGCCTGGGCGGGCGCCTGCTCTTGGGAAAAGGAGAGGAGCTGTCCGGCGGTCGGGAGAAATCTTCTCTCCTGGCCGACGCCTTCGAAGCCGTGATCGCCGCGGTCTTCCTCGACGGCGGCTACGAACGGGCGGCGGCCCTGGTCAAGGACCTGTTCGCCCAAGCGATCGCCGAAGGCAGCGGCGCCGGCCCTCATTTCCAGGATTACAAATCGGCCCTCCAGGAATACTGCCAGAACCGTTTCCACGAGACGCCGCGATACCTCTTGCAGTCCGAATCCGGCCCGGACCACGACAAGACCTTTGCGGTGACAATCAGGATTGCCGGGGCGTTGGAGGCCACCGGGGTCGGCAAGAGCAGAAAGGAGGCGGAGCAGCAGGCGGCAAGGAAGGCCTGGGATATCTTCAAAGCCGCCGTCGAACCATGATCGTCCCCTTTTTCCTCCGCAACCGCGGCTGCGCCCACCGCTGCCATTTCTGCAACCAGGAGATCTCCGGCGGCGTCGATCCCCGGGAGCTGGGGGCGGACTATTTCCACGGGAAAGTACGGGCGTTTCTCGCCTCGGCGGCCCCGGGGAAAAAACCCCGGCAGAGGGCGGAGATCGCCTTTTACGGGGGAAATTTCACCGGTCTGGCCCCAAAAGAGCAGGAAAATCTCCTCCGCATGGCCGGACGGCATCTGGAAGACGGTGCCGTCGCCGGAATACGCGTCGCGACCCGCCCGGATTGCCTGGCCGAGGAAGATGTGGAACGGCTGGCGGCCTTCGGGGTCCGGACCGTGGAAATCGGCGCCCAGTCCCTGATCGACGACGTGCTGGCCGCCTCCGGCCGGGGCCATGCCGCCCGGGACGTGGTGGTCGCCGTGGCGAGGCTCCAGCGGCGGGGGCTGGCGGTCATCATCCACCTCATGGCGGGTCTGCCCGGCGACGACGGCGGCGCCTTCCTGGAGTCCGTTTCCCTGACCGCGGCGCTCGGACCTCAAGGCGTGCGCATCCATCCCACCCTGGTCCTCGCCGGGAGCCCCTTGGCGGAGGATTTCCTCCAGGGGCGGTACGCCCCCTTGACGCTCCCCGCGGCGGTCGATCTCTGCCGCCAGGCCTGGGACATCCTGGCGAAAGCGGGCGTCCCCATCATCCGTCTGGGTCTTCAGGCAACGGACATCCTCAGCGGGCCCGGCGCGGTCCTGGGCGGCCCCTATCATCCCGCCTTCGGGGCCCTGGTCGCTTCGGCGCGCTGGCGGGAGCGGACCCTGGCCCTCCTTGCGGGGGCCGATCTCCGGGGCCGGACGGCCGTCTTTCTTGTCCCCCCCCGGGAGGAGAGCGCCTTTCGCGGTCCCGGAAATTGCAACATCGAGTTCTTACGGCGCCGTTGCCGCCTCGCCGCCGTGGAGATCAAAAGGGCGGATGGGGACTTCCATTTTTTCTGTCATTGAAAGCGCCCCAGACCGCCGACTGGCGGGCTTGTATAAAAGAAGCAAGTCGAGTCCGCGCCAGGAAACCGGCCCGAAACTGACAAACACGTATCTAAAGAATCCAATTAGTTACGTGCGACTTACTTAGAAGAGGAGGACGATATGTTCAAATCGGGATTCATCGGCATCGTGGGACGGCCCAACGTGGGCAAATCGACCCTCCTCAACGGCATCCTGGGGGAGAGCATCGCCATTACCAGCCCCAAACCCCAGACGACCCGCAACCGGATCATGGGGATCAGGCATGGGACCGACAGCCAGATGATCTTCCTGGACACCCCGGGGATTCACGATCCCCATAAGCCTCTCAACGCCGCCATGGTGAAAACGGCGCGCCAAGTGGCGGGAGACGTGGATGTGCTCCTGACGCTCCTCGAGGCGGGCGAGGGCATCCACTCCGAGGACCGGGCGCTGCTTGCGACGCTGACAACCTACGCAAACCAGGCAATCCTGGGCATCAACAAGACGGATCTGGTGAAAAAAGAGGTCCTCCTGCCCTTTATCGACGAAGCCCGGACGATCTTTCCCTGTCGCGCCTTCGTCCCCCTGTGCGCCCGCACCGGCGAAGGCATACCGGCCCTCCTCCAGGAAATCCGGGAGCTTCTCCCCGCCGGCCCCCCCTATTTTCCCGAAGACATGGTCACCGACCGCTCGGAGCGATTTCTCGCCGCCGAAATCATCCGAGAGAAGCTCCTCGCCTTTACCCACAAAGAGGTGCCTTACGCCGCGGCCGTCGTGGTGGACGCCTTCGAGGAAGAGGAGGGGAAGGGACTGGTCCGCATCGCGGCGACCATAAACGTGGAGCGGGATTCGCAGAAGAAGATCGTAATAGGCAGAGGGGGCGCCATGTTGAAAAGGATCGGCGCCGCCGCTCGGATCGAAATGGAGAGGCTATTTGCCGTCCGGGTCTTTCTGACGCTCTTCGTCCGGGTACAGAAGGACTGGACCCACAGCGAAAGACTGGTCAAGGAATTCGGATACGACCGGTGACCGGCCCCCCGGGAGACGGCATTATAGAAACGTCCGGGGTCGAACTTCGGACCAGCCGCGGCCCGGAGGTGGCGAAGGCCCCCAGGGAATCTTGAACCCAGATTATCCATTGGAGACCTTTGAAAAATGTCATTTCGAGGAGCGCGAGCAACGATCCACAGACAATGTCATTTCGAGGAGCGAAGCGACGAGAAATCCTAAGGTCCCTCATTGCATTCGGGATATGGATTTCTCCCTTCGGTCGAAATGACAAAGGGGTTATCCCGGGCGGGGAGAAGCATTCTAATTTGCCGGAAAGTCGGGAGCGGGAGCGGCTAGGGCAGGGGGGTCGATATTCCCACCGGCGATCCTTTGGCCGGTCCCGTGGCCCCCTTGCGGGCATCCGCCGCCAGCGACCTGATAGCGGCGGCGATATCCCCGCTCAATCGCCCCAGCATCCGGCTGTGGGCCGCGACCATGGCCGCCGGCGCCACCCCCCCGCCCGGTTCCACCAGGGTGGCCGCACCACTCCGGCTTTTGCCGTCGGCGGTGGAACGGACCGACCAAAGCGCCCCAAGCCGGACCTCCACCCCGGGAGCGTAGTCGAATCGCGCCACGTCGATGACCACCCGGTAGGAGGGGGCCACCGCTACCGATTGGGGGAACACGGACACATAAGGGGAGCCCAGGAGCGCGGCGAGATTTTCCGCCACGACCCGGGGGATGTCGTTCTTCAGTGGGGAGGCCCAGCGGTTGAATTCATCGATCCGCAACTTATGGGGCGCCATGATCGACACGAGTTGAGGGCGGTCCACGGCCTCCGGCACGGAAACGGGGCCGACGGTCACGGCAAGGTCCGAGGCCTCCCCGGACGACGCCGCGACGGGGCTCAAGGCGTACAACTGGGGGGCCACGGAGGCGCATGCGCCGATCAACGCCGCGACAGCGCAACATATGGCGGACATTGCAATCGCCTTGATCATGGCTTCTCCTTGGCCTTGCCGCGGATCAGGGCCTCCGGATGCTTGTCCATATACTCCACGAACACCCGCACGGCCCGGGCGGCCCGCGACACCTCCCCCAGGGCCTCCCGCAGCTCCTGCGTCACCGGCGCATCGGGCCCCGTCAGGCTGCGGTCCGTGTTGGCCAGGACCCGCTCGGCCGCCGCCATGGCCCGTCCCAGGTTCTCCATCGCCTTCTTCGCCTCCGGGGCCACCTCCGCATCGATGCGTCCCAGCATATGACGGGCGTCCTTGAGCGTTTGGTCGAGGCCAGTCAGGGTCGTCTTGGCATCCTTGCCGATCTCGTCGAAGGGGATCTTGTCGATCTTGTCCAGGATGCCCGTGACCTTCGTCTGGAATTCCGCCATCCCGCTGGGCATAACCGGCAGGCGCGGGGGCCTTTTCGTCCAGTCCACCTGGAACCTGGGGGCCCGGGGGAAATAATCCAAGGCGATGTAAAGCTGTCCCGTAACGATGTTCCCCAGCCGTAGTTGCGCCCGCAGCCCCTTGTCGATGAGCCTCTGGATGTCCTTTTCGTCTTGCCAGATCTGGGCGACATGGTCGCGGATGGCGGCCTTTTTGGCCCGCTCGTCGAGCTGCGAAAAGAAGCGTTCCTCGTAATAGGACACCAGGGCATAGGGTTTGAAGGTATAGGAATCCGGATCGTAATAAAGGCCGACCTTCTTCACCTCCCCGATCTCGAGACCCATGTAGGTGAGCGGAGCGCCGGCGGACAGGCCCCGAATGGATTCGTCGAACACGAGGATGAACGGATCGTCTTTCGTTTCATGCCTTGTCGTGGCCGCCTCCTGGTTCTCGAAAAGGGTGAAGACGGCATTCTCCGCCGCCGGGGCGCCGCCATGGGCGTAGGGAGGGGTTTCAAAAGCGATGCCCCCGGCGAGAACCGAGGCCAAGGACTGGGTGCGGACGATCAGCCCCTTGACCCCCATGGATACGTCGATGCCGCTGGCCTCCCAGAATCGCGTGGCGGCGGTGACGTATCTGTCATAGGGCGAATTCACGAAGATTTTGATCTCCACGCTCTTTCCGTCCCTTGCCAGATCATAGGCGATGACCTGGCCCACGTTCAGACGGCGGTAATAAACGGGAGCGCCGTAGCCCAGGGAACCGAGGTCTTCGGCCTTCAGCACGAACTGCCGCCCGGGCTCCGCGCCGGTGACGATGGGCGGGGCGTTGAGACCGACGAATTCCTTTGCCTTCTCCTGGGATTTTCCCGCTTCGATGCCGATGTAATTTCCCGAAAGCAGGGTTCCCATGCCCGAAACGCCGCTCATGGTGATCCGGGGATGCATGATCCAGAACTTCGTGTCCTTCACGAGGAGGTTCTTGGCTCTCTTGGCGATCTTGGCGGTCACCACGACGTGGGAGTAGTCTTCGGAAAGATTGACCGCCGTGACCTGTCCGATATTGACGTCCTTGTACTTGACGAAGGTCTTGCCGGCCTCGACACCCTCGGCCACCTTGAAGGATATCTCGATGGTCGGGCCCTCGTTTAGGATTCGCTCCACGGCAATGCCGGCGGCCACCAGGGCGGCGATGATGGGGATGATCCATACGACGGAGAAACGGATCCGCTTGGGCGGCGCGATCACCGCATCCGGAATGTCGTTGGCCTGGCTGGTTTCACTCATTTCGCCTCGTCGCGTCCCCGGGGGAGTCCCAGATGAGCCGGGGATCGAAGGTTTGGGCCGCGAATATGGTCAGTATCACCACGGCGGCAAAGAATAATATGCCGGCCCGGGGCTGCGCCGCCATGAGGGGCTTGATCCGCACCAGGGCGACGACGAAGGCGATGACGAAGACATCGAGCATGGACCAGCGGCCGATGAATTCGACAAGCCGATAGAGCCGGATCCTCTCCTGATTGCTCCTCGTCGAGCCGCGCCGCACCGTGACGAGAAGATAGGCAAGGGACATGAGCTTGCCCAGGGGGATCATCACGCTGGCGACGAGGACAATCAGGGCCAGGTGCCACGATCCCGACAGGTACAGGAGGATAACCCCGCCGATGATCGTGTCCTCGGAAGCGCCGACCAGGGTTGTGGATTTCATTACGGGGAGGAGGTTGGCGGGAAGGAGGCAGATGGCCGCCGCGACGATAAGGGCCCAGGTGCGCTGGATCGCGTCCCGACGCCGGTATGCGATCTCGCGGCCGCAGCGGGGGCAGTAATTGGCCTCCGTCGCCGTAACGATTCTGGACAACATCCGGCAGTGCCCGCACAGCGCCAGACCCGCCCTCATGGCCGATGTTTCCCTGACACTCATCTCGCGCCCTCTTGGGCGGTTCACGAACCGCCCCTACGGGGGTCCCGGACCGGCGTCGTCTCCGCGGGACCCACCCATTGCGTCCGCGCCCAGATCCCTTCCGGGTCGAAATGCACGGCGATCATGGTAATAAGAAGGATGAGCGCCCCGGTTGCGAACATCCCCACCCCCACGATGACGGTGGCCAGATCGGCGATCTTGACCAGGGCAACCAGGATACCGAGCATCATCACCTCGGCCATGGCCCATTCACGGGCCGTGGCCGACCACAGCAGCAGCTCTCCCACCCATGCCGGCGCGGGACGACGCCATCGGGAGACAAGCAGGACAACGATCGTCAAGCCGATATACGCCGCCGGGGCAATGACGGCGCAGACGGCGACGAGGGCCGCCGTCATCCGCTGCCCCTCCTGCCACATGATCCAGGCGCCGCCCATAATGGTCGTATCGACCTCGCGGCCCGCCACCGACAGGCCCATGAGGGGAAAGACATTGGCGAGGACAAAGACAATCGCCGCACCGATAGCCAAGGCCAGGGCCCGTTCATTGGCCCGCGGCCTGTCGATTGCCAGCAGCCTGCCACACCGGCGGCACCGGGCCCTGGCCCGCGGCGGCAGCCGGGGGACGTTCTGCAGCAGATCGCAATCTGGACAGGCAAGGCGGTTCAGGGACATCCGGCACACCCTCGCCAAAGATCGTTATTCTCGATGCGGCGGCGAATTCCGCTCGCCTAGCCGCGTCCCCGGGGGACCACAGGGGACTTCAGGGCGGCCACAGGGGGCCGCCCCTACGGCGGCGGAATCCGCCCACATTCCGGGCGGTTCACGAACCGCCCCTACAAGGGCCCGTAGGCGCCTTATGGCCATCCCTCGCTTCCACGGATGGCAATCTACAATGAAAATAGGAAATTGACAAGCCTTTCCTCTTCCCGTAATGACAATCCCACCTATCCTACCGTAGGGGCAGGCCACCGTGCCTGCTCATTGTTATGCCCGGTGACGTTACCAGGGCGACCACAGGGCGGCCACAGGGGGCCGCCCCTACGGCGGCGAATTCCGCTCGCCTCGCCGCATTACCAGGGCGGCCACAGGGGGCCGCCCCTACGGCGGATTGTTTTGACACCACAAGGAAAATGAGATAAACTTTCGAGAATTTTATCGGGGGGTATGCCATGAGAAGGACAAATCGCCGCATTTTCATTCCCGCGCTTCCTATTTCGCCGCGAATCACGGCGATTTTAATATTCTTTCTCCTGTTTTCCGGACTGACGACGGGGTGCGGCAAAGAGAAGCAGGGCGCCCGCCAGCGCCCGCCGGCGGAGGTGACGGTGGCGGTCATCGCCCCCAAGGATACGGCCGTGGTCTGGGAGTTCGTCGGGCAGACGGAGAGTTCCCATCTGGTGGAGATACGCTCCCGGGTGGAAGGGTTCCTGGAGAAGCGGCTATACGAAGAAGGCTCCCTGGTAAAGGCCGGGCAGGTCATGTTCCGCATCGATCCCCGGCACTTCGAGGCGACCCTACAGCAGGCCAGGGGGGAGCTGGCCCAGCAGGAGGCCCGCTGGGCCACCGCCAAGGCCAACCTGGCTCGGATCAAGCCCCTGGCGGAGCAGAACGCCGTGAGCAAAAAGGACCTGGATGACGCCACGGGTCAGGAACAGGCCACCGCCGCCTCGGTCCTAACCGCCCAGGGCCGGGTCCGGGAAGCGGAGATCAACCTGAGCTATACCGTCATCGCCTCGCCGGTGACCGGCCTCTCCAGTCAGGCCAAGAAACAGGAGGGGACCTATATATCCGCGGCGGACAGCCTCCTGACCTATGTGGCCAAGATGGATCCCATGTGGGTCACCTTCAGCCTGTCGGAGAATCAGTATCTTGGCTCTCTGGATGAGATCAAAAAAGGCGCCCTCCGCTATCCCCCGGGGGACAGATTCGTAGTGGAGTTGGTCTTGGCCGACGGTTCCATCTACCCGCAAAAGGGCTACCTCATCTTTGCCGACCCCTCTTTCAGCAAGGAAACGGGGACCTTTCTCATCAAGGCGGCCATGAGCAACGCCAAGGGCATCCTCAAACCGGGACAGTTCGTGCGGGTGCGCCTCAAGGGCGCCGTCCGCCCCAACGCCATCGTCGCCCCCCGGCGGGCGGTCTTCGAGGGGGCCAAGGGCCAATTCGTCTGGTGCGTGGGCAGGGAGGGCAAGGCCGAGATCCGCCACGTGACCGTAGGGGACTGGCATGACGACGACATCTTCATCACCAGCGGCCTGAAAGCCGGCGACCGGGTAATCGTGGACGGGGTGCTGATGCTGGCGGAGGGGGCGCCCGTCAAGGTTGTCGAAAAGAAACCCGGCGGCACGGCCGCGGGCGGAGAACCAACGACGCCATCCGGGGAAAGGGCGAAGCCCGCCGCCGCGGATAAGAAGGCGGATGCGGAAGGGGCCGCGCCGGCGCCCGGAACAACCGCGGCAAAGACGCCTCCCCCGGCGCGGAGATAGCCCGAGGACGACATGATATCGAGATTCTTCATCGACCGACCCATATTCGCCGCCGTCATTTCCATCGTCATAATCATCGCCGGCGGGGTGGCGATGTTCAAGCTCCCCATCGCCCAGTACCCGGAGATCTCCCCGCCCCAGGTCCAGGTCTCGGCCAACTACCCCGGAGCCAGCGCCGAAGTCATCGCCCAGAATGTCGCCTCTCCCATCGAATTACAGGTCAACGGCGCGGACAACATGATCTACATGAACTCCGTGTCCACCAGCATGGGCACCATGACCCTGACCGTCTTCTTCGACATCGGGACCAACCCCGACATGGCCCAGGTCGATGTCCAGAACCGGGTGAACGTCGCCATGCCCCAACTGCCCCAGTCGGTGCAGCAGCAGGGGGTGACGGTGCAGAAAAAATCCAGTTCCTTTCTCATGGTCATAGGCGTCTATTCCCCCGACGAGCGTTACGATCCGACCTATGTGGCCAATTACGCCAATCTCTATGTCCTCGACGCCCTGAAGCGCATCGAAGGCGCAAGTCAAACCGCCATTCTCGGTTCCCCGGACTATGCCATGCGGATCTGGCTGAAGCCGGACCGGATGGCCCAGCTCGGCATCACCGCCTCCGATGTCTCCAATGCCATCGCCCAGCAGAACCAACAGTTCGCCGTGGGCAAGATCGGCCAGTCACCCACCGACGGCCGGGTGGAGCAGACCTTTTCCGTGACCACCAAGGGACGTCTGACCACCCCCCAGGAGTTCGAGAACATCATCCTCCGGGCCAGCAAGGACGGATCGGCGATCGTCCGCCTCCGGGATGTGGGGCGGGCCCAGCTTGGCGCCAAGGACTATTCGGTGCGGACAAGGATGAACGGCAAGACGGCGACGCTGCTGGCCGTTTATCAGCAGCCTGGGGCCAACGCCATCCATGTCTCGGATCGGGTCAAGACCACCCTGGAACAACTCAAGAAGTCCTTCCCTGACGGGATCGATTACAAAATTGCCATGGACTCCACGACCTTCGTCCGGGCTTCGATCAAGGACGTGGTCATCACCTTCTTCGAGGCCTGCCTCCTGGTTATCCTCGTCGTCTATATCTTCCTCCAAAGCGCCCGGGCCACCATCATCCCCATCCTCGCGGTTCCCATTTCCATCATCGGCGCCGCCATAGGCATGATCCTCTTCGGTTTCTCGATCAACATGCTTACGCTTTTCGGGATGGTCCTCGCCATCGGGATTGTGGTTGACGACGCCATTGTCGTCATCGAGAACGTGGAACGGAACATGGAGGAGTTTCACCTGACGCCGAACGAGGCGGCGAAGAAGGCCATGGACGAGGTCACGGGACCGGTGATCGCCATCGTTCTCGTCCTGTGCGCCGTGTTCGTTCCCGTGGCGTTCCTCGGGGGCATGACGGGGCAGCTCTACAAGCAGTTCGCCATCACCATCGCCATCTCCGTGGTCTTCTCCGGGATCGTCGCCTTGACCCTTTCCCCGGCCCTGGCCGCCCTTCTCCTCCAACACAAGACGGGCGAGAGGAAGGGCTTCTTCAAATGGTTCGAAACGTTCTTCCAAAGGGTGACCGCGGGCTATGCCAACGGCGTCGCCAAGGTGCTCGGGCACACGAAGACGGCCATGGCCGTCTTCATCATCATGGTGGGTGTCGTGGGATACATGTTCCATGTCACCCCCACCAGCTTCGTCCCCTCGGAGGATCAGGGCTATCTGTTCGGGGTCACCTTTCTCCCCGACACGGCCAGTCTGGACCGGACGGAAGAGGTGGGAGGAAAGGCGGCGCAGTTCTTCATGCGGCACCCGGCGGTTAAGGATGTTAGTGAATTCGTCGGCTTCAGCCTCGTGGACGGCGCCCTGAAGTCGAACGCCGGGGTCATTTTCGTCTCCCTCAAGGATTTCGAGGAAAGAAAGAAGGAGGAACTCAAGGCCCCGGCGATTATCCATGCGGCCTTCCGCAGTTTTTCCCAGATCAAGGAGGGGGTGGTCATGCCCTCCAATCCGCCGTCGATTCCCGGTCTGGGCAACATGGGCGGCTTCCAGTTCTGGATTCTGGACCGCGGCGAGGGCAACGCGGCAAAGCTCCAGGAAGTGGCCCACCGATTCATTGCGGAGTGCCGCAAGCATCCGGAGCTGCAAGGGGTCAACTCGACGATAAACGCCTACTCCATACAGTTGCGGGTGGATGTGGACCGGGAGAAGGCCGAGACGCTGGGGGTGCCCGTGCAGAATGTCTATGAGACCCTCCAGATCCTCTTCGGTTCGGCCTATGTGAGCCAGTTCAACAAGTTCAGTCGCCTCTGGCAGGTCATTGTCCAGGCGGAGCCCCAATATCGGTCCCGGCCCACGGACCTGACCCAGGTCTATGTGCGTTCCCGTGACGGGAGCATGGTCCCCCTCCATTCCCTCGTCACGATGAAGCCCCAGGCGGGTCCGGATATTGTAAACCGTTTCAACAACTTCCCCGCCGCGAACATCATAGGCGGCGCCGCCCCCGGATACAGCTCGGGCCAGGCCATCTCCGCCATGGAACGAGTGGCCAAGAAGGTCCTCCCGGAGAATTTCGGCTATGCCTGGAGCGGCGAGGCCTTCTATGAAAAACAGGCGGGGGGCGCCTCGGGACTGGTGTTTGTCTTCGGCCTGGTCATGGTCTTCCTGATCCTGGCCGCCCAATACGAGAAATGGTCCCTCCCCTTCGGAGTCCTGATGGCCGTGCCCTTCGCCCTCTTCGGGGCGGTGCTGTCCATTGTGATGCGGGGGATCGATAACGACATCTATTTCCAGATCGGACTACTGACCCTCATCGCCCTGGCCGCCAAGAACGGCATCCTGATCGTGGAATTCGCCGTCATGAAGCGGGCGGAGGGGCTGTCTATATACGATGCGGCCCTGGAAGCGGCGCGGCTGCGCCTCCGTCCCATCGTCATGACCTCCATCGCCTTCATCCTCGGCTGCGTGCCCCTGGCCATCGCCACGGGGGCTTCGGCCAACAGCCGCCACTCCATAGGAACCGGGGTCATCGGCGGCATGCTGGGGGCGACGCTGATTGCCATTTTCTTCATCCCCATGTTCTTTCAGTTTTTTGAATCCCTGAGCGCCCGACGGGAGAAGAAAACCGGCGTACCGGCGGCGCCCGTGGCAACGGAAAGCTCGTCGGCGCCGGGAAAGGAGGAGAAATAGGACATGTCCGTCAGGCTGAAGCTTATCCCCGATCCCGCCGCCCGGGGCGTCGCCGTCCTCAAGAGACTGTCGGTCGTCTTGGCGGCGGTCTTGCTCCTGGGCGGCTGCATGCTGGGCAACGATTACCGCCGCCCGCGGGTGGACGCCCCCCGGACCTGGCGCTGCGAGGAAAAGGACGCCCAGGCCCTGGCCAACACCGTCTGGTGGGGGCAATTCAAGGACCCGGCGCTCAACGAGCTGATTCGGACCGCCCTGAAGGAAAGCAAGGACGTCCGGATCGCCACGGCCCGGGTGGAGGAGTATTTGGGAAGACTGGGGACAACCCGGGCGGACTTCTTCCCGCAGATGGGACTGGGGGCCGCCGCCGGCCGGCAGCGCCTGACGGAAGTGGGCCCCACGGGCTGGAACCCCGCCACCCCCCCGACTTCCTACACCTTGCAGGGCAGTCTCAACGTCAACTGGGAACTCGATCTCTGGGGCAAGCTGCGGCGGGCCACGGAAGCGGCCCGGGCCGATCTCCTCGGGGCCGACGAGGCCCGTCGGGCGGTGATGATGACCCTGGTGGCCGCGGTGGCCAACGGCTACATCAATCTCCTCAATTACGATCAGCAATTGGTCATCGCCCGGGAAACCCTGAAAAGCCGCAAGGATTCCCTGGAGATATTCGAGAAGCGCTATGCCGGCGGAGTGATTTCCGAATTGGAACTGAACCAGTCGCGTTCGGAATACGAAGACGCCCGGGCGGTGATTCCCCAACTGGAGAAGAACATCGCCCAGCAGGAGAATGCCCTCAATCTCCTCGTCGGACGTAATCCCGGGCCCATCCCCCGGGGCAGGACCCTGGACGAGCTGGCCATGCCCGCGGTGCCGGCGGGCATTCCTTCCGAGATCCTCGATCGGCGTCCCGACATCCGCCAGGCGGAACAGAATCTGATCGCGGCCAACGCCCGGATCGCCGTGGCCAGGGCCCTCTACTTTCCCTCCATATCCCTGACGGGCGTCTTCGGCTTCGCCAGCGCCGAGTTGAGCGATCTCACGACGGGGCCGGCCAAGACCTGGAACTACGCCGCCTCGCTGACGGCGCCGATATTCACCGCCGGGAGTATAAAGGGTCGGATCAGACAGGCGGAGGCCCTCCAGGAGCAGGCCCTGCTCAAGTACCTGCAGACGGTGCAGACGGCGTTCAAGGAAGTGGACGACTCCCTGACAGACCAGCGGAAATACCGGGAGCGCCTGGCCGTCCAGGGGGAGCAGGTGACGGCCCTCCGGAACACCCGCCGTCTGGCCGGATTGCGTTATGAAAACGGTTACAGCAGCTATCTGGAGGTGCTCGACGCCGAGCGCAGCCTGTTCAACGGACAACTTTCCCTGGTCCAGACCAAGGGAAACCTCTTCCAGTCCCTGGTGAACATCTACAAAACCATGGGCGGGGGCTGGATCACCGAAGCGGACAAGATGGCCGGCGGGTACGACGCGGACGCCAAACCTGCCTCCATTCCCGCGGAGGAAAAGGTCGCCCCGCGGGAATAACACGGCGGAACCTTTGAAAAACGCCGTTTCCAACCCCCTGTTTTCAAGACGTTCCGCCCCCGGACTTTTGCCGGGGCGACGGGACAGCTCAGCTCTTCAAGGGTCTCAAGGCGGGATTCTCGACGGTTGGCGCGAAAGGCGGCGAAATCCTCATTGCCGGTCCACCGTGGCTCTTGGACAAGCAACGACGGCCAAGGGAGGAGGACGATCATGGCAAAAAGGATGACGACGACCAAAGGAAAGGCCGCCAGGATCAAGGAAGCGGCGGCCTCCGTATTCATGCCGACTCCGGAGGGGGAAGGGCGCGACCGGCCGTCCGTCCCAGCGGCGGCGGCGCGGGAACCCGCCCCGACGACGACCGCCCCGGCGGGAAGGGCAAAAACGGGGAAAAGGGAGAAACGCCGAGAAGAGCCGCAACCTTTCCTTCCCGGATTCGATCCCGCCGTGTTCCTCAAGGGATGGGAAAACCTCTGGCAGGACAATGTCCTCTTGAAGGACCTGTTAAAATCCACCGTGGCCCTCTGGCAGGGAACCATGAGCGCCCCGCCGCCGTCGGCGGCGATCCCCTGGAGGACATTTCTGGATGCCTGCGACCCCGCTGCTCTCTTCCAGAGTCTGGAGGCTATCTGGAAGGGAAACGACGCGACGCGGCAGGCCTGGGAATACCTGGTGGATGCCTGTCAGCGATCCGTCCTCTTCTGGGATGCGATGCGCCGGCGGGGCGACGATTTCCTGGAACGGGTCGGGGAGGACGGACCGCCGGCCTTGGGGCTCCCCCACGAGACGATCGTCGATGGACGCACCCTGGATAACCCCGTCGATTACGTCCTCCTGAGGATAATTCCGGAGGACGGTCTGGAGAGCGATCCCCATAAGCGTCCCCTCGTCATCGTCGATCCCTGGGGAGGATGCGGCCCGGAAATTGGGGATGGAGAACATGAATCCCCGATAGATGACGCCACGCGGGCCGGCCATCCCGTGTATTTCGTCATGGGGGTCCCCGATCCGGAACCGGGATGGCCCCGGGACGATGCGGGTCAAGCGGAGGGCCTGTTCCTCCGGGAGATAGCACGCCGCCATCCGGAAGCGCCCCGGCCCTGCCTCATGGGTGACTGCCGGGCTGGCTGGTCCGTGGCCTCTCTGGCGAACCTGGAACCGGAGCTCCTGGGCGTAGTCATCCTCAACGGCGCCCCCCTGGCTTACCGGATCGGCCACAAGAATCCCTGGCGTTACATCGGCGGCCTCTTGGGAGGCAAATGGCTCGCCTCGCTATCCCGCGACCTGGGAAACGGCCGATGCGACGGGTCCTGGCTGGCGGCGTATCTCGAGGCGCTCGATCCCGACTACGCCTATTTCCGCAAGGAATACGACCTCTATGCCAACGTTGACCGGGAAGCGGAGCGCTATCTCGACCTCGAGAAGCGGCGAAGCGGCCATTTTCTCATGAACGCCGAGGCCGTTGACCGTATCGTGACCGAGTGGTTCGTCCCCCTCCGGCATGCCGAAGACGGCGCCGTCCCACCGGAGGGCCGGCGCTTCGGTCCGCGAGACATCGAGCGTCCCGTCGTCGTCCTCGCCGGCCGGGGCGACGACGCGGGGGCCTCGTCCCGGCCGGCCCTAGACTGGATCGTCGCGGCATACGGCACCGATCAGGCGATCCTGGCCGAGGGAAAGACCGTCGTCTATACCCTCCATCCCCACGCTAATCATCCGGGGTTCTTCGTCGGCGCTTCCCTCGCCGCCGCCCGGCAACGGGGGGAATTCGTCCCCGCCCTGGAGGCGATCGTCGCGCTGCCGCCGGGGCTCTACGAGATGGTCGTCGAAAAGAAAAACGAATTCGCGGATCATGCCGCGGCGGGCCCCGTCGAATTCACGGTCCGCTTCGAGATGCGGTCCATCGCCGCCATCGCCGCCAGGAGCGACGAGGATGGGCATGAGGATTGCCTGGCCTCCGTGGCGGAGGCATCTGCTTACAATGAAAAGATCTACCGGACGCTTCTCGCCCCCCTGGCGCACCTCCTGACCACGGAGCGAGCGGCGGAGTTCCTCCGCTGGCTCAATCCCCATCGAATGAAGTACTACCTCTTTTCGGAACGTTTCAATCCCGTCATGGCCTCCTTCCGGATCGGCGGGGATTGGGCGCGGAAAAACCGCCGCCCCGTCCCCGCGGGCAACTATTTTTCCTCATGGGAACGGGACATGGCCCGGAGCGGCGAGGCTTGTCTCGAGGCGTGCCGGCGCCTGTGGGACAACGCTCAGGGTCGCTTGTTCAAAACGATGTGCGGTCCGCTGGGCCTGCCCATCTTCTTTCCGGGCCCGTCGGCCCAGGCCCGGGAAGGGGAAAACGCGGACCGGGAGGCGGCGGTCCGCCGCAAGGTGGAAGAGCTGAAAAGCGGAATGGACCAAGGAGGTTTCGACGAAGCCCTGATCCGCCTCGTGATGGCGGCAACGATTGACGACGGCGTGATCGACGGCCGTTCCTTCCTTATCGTGGCAAGGCTCGAGGCGCAAGGCCCGGAGGACGGGATCGGCAGGCAGCGCTGGCGGGAAAGGATCCGGGACCAGCGTCTCATGCTCCTCATCGACGAGGACCGGGCCGTCGCCTCCCTGGCCAAGCTCCTGCGAACGGAGGAAGAACGGGAAAAATGCCTCGCCATGGCCAGGGAAATCACAACGATCGAGCAGACCTGGATCGATCCCCAAAGCCGGCTGGCCCGAAAGATAACCCAGGCCCTGGCTCGGAACGTGATCTAATTATGTTGCGGTTCAGCCGGCCGGAAGCGGAGACGCTGGTCATTGCCCTCCAGGGAAACTGGCGGGAGAGGTGGGATTATCCCTCCCTTGCCGCATTCCGACGGCAACTGGAAGAATCCCCGCCGCCCCGGCGCGTCGTCTTCGACTGTTCCGGCCTGACCGGATGGAACAGCGTCCTGATCGCCTTCCTCATGGACATCATCGACTGTGGGCAGCGGCAGGGGATCGCGGTGGAGCGAGAAGGCCTGCCGCCGGGCATGGCGGCTCTTTTGCGGCTCGCCCACGCGACGCCGGAACGGGCCGGGGCCAGGCGGGAACAGGCCCGTCCGCCCGCGCTCGTGCGCCTCGGTCAGGCCGTTTACGATCTTGGGCAGGGCGCCGCGGAGGCCCTTTCCTTCATCGGCGAGGCGACGGCGGCTTGCGGGCGATTGCTCCGGGGCCGGGCCCGTTTCCGACGCCGGGAGCTGCTGGTTATCATCCAGGAATGCGGGATCCAGGCCCTCCCCATCGTCTCGTTGATCAGCATCCTTGTGGGGCTGATCCTCGCGTTCGTCGGCGCCATCCAGTTGAGCATGTTCGGTGCCCAGATCTATATCGCCAACCTGGTGGGCATCGGCATCTTCCGGCAGATGGGGGCGGTCATGACCGGGGTGATCATGGCGGGAAGGACCGGGGCCGCCTTCGCCGCCCAACTGGGAACCATGCAGACCACCGAGGAGATCGACGCCCTGAAGACCCTGGGCATCCCCCCCATGGACTGCCTCGTCCTGCCGCGGATGATCGCCCTGTTTTTGATGATGCCCCTTCTGTGCCTCTATGCCGATTTCATGGGCGTCCTGGGAGGATTCATCGTCGGGGTGGCCATGCTGGATCTCAATTTTCTGGAATACTATCATCAGACCGTGGGCGCCATCCGCCTCAACGACCTGTGGGTGGGGCTGTTCATGAGCGCCGTCTTCGGGGTGCTGATCGCCGCCATCGGCTGCCTACGGGGCCTGCAATGCGAACGGAGTGCGGCGGCGGTGGGAAAGGCGACGACCTCGGCGGTGGTGACGGCCATCGTCGCCATCGTCGTCGTCACCGCGGCGATAACGGTGCTGTGCAACATCCTGGGGATATAGGCAACCGGCGGCGATGCGCGGCGGAGACAGGCCGCGCCTTCAGCGGAGGCGGATGAACCTGAAATGGAAAACGACGCCCACATAGTCGTGGACAATCTGACGATGGCTTACGGAGACTTCGTCCTCCAGCGGGACCTGACCTTCGCCGTCCGTCGGGGGGAGATCTTCGTCATCATGGGGGGGAGCGGCTGCGGGAAAAGCACCCTTCTGAAGCATCTGATCGGTCTCAGGAGGCCGGCCCGGGGGACGATAAGCTTCAATGGGCGCGACTATTGGCAGGCGGAAGAACGGGACCGGGAGAGGATCACCCGCACCTTCGGCGTCCTCTACCAGGGCGGCGCCCTGTGGAGTTCCCTGACCCTGGCGGAAAACGTCGCCCTGCCCCTGGAGGAATACACGGAACTTACGGCCCCTCGGATCAGGAAGCTTGCCGCATTGAAGCTGGCCCTGGTGGGGCTCAAGGGCTTCGAGGATTACTATCCGGCCCAGATCAGCGGCGGCATGGCGAAAAGGGCGGGACTGGCCCGGGCCATGGCCCTCGACCCGGAGATCCTCTTTTTCGACGAACCATCCGCCGGCCTGGATCCCATCAGTTCCCGCCTCCTGGACGACCTGCTCCTCCAGCTCCGGGATAGCCTGGGGGCCACGATCGTCGTGGTGACCCACGAACTGGCGAGCATCTTCGCCATCGCCGACAATGCCGTCTTTCTGGACGCCGCCGCCAAAACGATGATCGCCCTCGGCAACCCGAAGACCCTGCTGGCGGAAGCGACAAACCCGGTGGTGCGGAACTTCCTGACCCGGGGGGGATCGATGCCCCCCGGCGGCCCCACCCCTCCTTCCGGCGCGGGCGACGGAAAGCATCATAAAACCATATGATACGTCATTACGGAACTCGAATATGAGCAAGCAGCCCAACATGAAAAGGATCGGCATCTTCGTGGTCGGGGCGGTCATTCTATTGACGGCCGCCATCGTGATCTTCTCCTCGGGTAAATTTTTCCAGGAGCGGAAATTCTTTGCCCTGTACTTCGACGAGTCCATCCGGGGTCTGAACACGGGCTCTCAGGTCTATTTCAAGGGCGTCAAGGTCGGCGTCGTCCACGACATCCGGCTCTTTTATCATCCCGAAAAGGACTTGCTGTTGAGCGCCGTCATCATCGAACTGGACCAGGACCGCGTCGTGGATCTACGGACCCGGGAAAAGGTGGAAACCGAGGCCCGGGCGGTTCAACATCTCGTGAACACCCAGGGACTGAAGGCCCAGTTGGACATTCAGTCCCTGGTGACGGGACAGCTCATCATCACCCTGGATTTTCATCCCGACAGACCCGCGGTCTTTCATAAATATCTTGAAGAATACGAAGAGATACCGACCATACGCACCCAATACGAGGAATTGACCCGGGCGCTGCGGGATCTGCCGATCAGGGATATGGCCAAGAAGCTCGATAAAATTATCGAAGGGATAGAAGCCATCGTCAATTCCCCGGAGACCAGGGAAGGGGTCAAATCGCTGGCCCAGGCCGGCAAAGAGGCCCAGCAGGCGATAAAAAAGATGAATGAGCAAATAGGCCCGGTCCTCGCGGATCTCAAGGCGACCTCCGGGGCGGCCCGGGGGGCCTTCCAGCAGGCGGAGAAGACCCTGGCGATGTCGGAAGGAGTCCCCGGACAACTGGCCGCCGAGGCAAAAGAAACCCTGGCCCAGACCAAGGCCGCCATAAGGAAGGTGGACGACAACCTCGCCGCCATGAAGAGATTCACCCAGGAAAATACGGAGATCGCCTACCAACTGGAGGAGACCCTAAAGGAATTTTCCGGCATCGCCCGCTCCCTGCGGACCTTGACGGACTATCTGGAAATGCACCCCGAGGCGGTCTTTACGGGCAAGAAAACGACAGGAGGTGAAAAACGATGAAAAAAGGATGGCCGCTGTTCCTGCTGACGGCGCTGGTCTTTTACGGCTGCGGGGTTTCGCAATCGTCGCGCTTCTATGCCTTGCATGCCCTGGCGACGCCGCCGGAACCGTCAGCCACGGCGGCAGCCGCCGACGCCCCCCTCATCGGCCTCGGTCCCGTCGCCGTCCCGGACCGGATAAACCGTCCGCAAATCACCAGTCTTTCCGGAGAAAACGAAATCGTCGTCGCGGAGTTCGACCGCTGGTCCGGGTCGTTGCCGGAGGCAATCTCCCGGACGGTCGTGGAGAATCTCACCATCCTCCTGCCCGCGTATCGGGTGGTTTCCCTACCCTGGGGGCGACGGCTGAACGTCCAGCGGCAGATCCCCATCGACATCCTTCGGATGGACGGCAAACTGGGAGATCAGATCATCCTGAAGGCCAACTGGGGAATCGCCGTCACGGCCGACGACGGGGCGAGAACCGCCCTGGTCCGGCACACGGAGATCGTCGAAAGGATCGCCGGGGCGGATTATGCATCCTATGTGGCGGCTCAGAGCCGGGCCTTGGCGAAGTTGAGCCGGGAGATCGCCGCGGCGGTCCACAACCTGCCCCGATAAATCCCGGTCAGCGGGAGGACGCCGCGCCGCCGCCGCCGACAACGAATCCCTTGGAGGCGGGACCCGTATCCGCGGGGGTGCCGGCGATCCGGGCAAGATAGGAGGGCCCCAGCTTGGCCAGGTGCTCGCCCACATTGTCGAAGTAGTTGAAGTGGGCCTGCTCCTCCTCGATAATCGTCTCGAACAGTTTCATCGTGGCGCTGTCGCCGTTTTCCCGGCAGACGAGGACAAACTGGTTGTAAACATCCATCGTGTCGTCCTCCAGGACGGCGTCGAAGGAAAAGATCTCCTCCACCTTCTGCCCCTTGTGGACCTTGTCGGCGAGTTCCGTTGTCGGCTCGCCGCCCAGTTCCTTGATCCGCTCGGCAAACATCTCCGCGTGACGCATCTCGTCGATGGCGATGAGCTTCACGTTCGCCGCCAATTCGCCGTAATCCATGTCGTCGAGGTTGTAGTGCTGGTTCATATACTGGTGAATCGCCTGCAGTTCCATGGCCCGGGCCTTGTTCAACGCCTCGATGACCCTCGCCTTCCGCGCCTCCTTGTTTTCGTTCGCCATCGTCCGCCTCCTCGGTGTTATTTCCGGCAAGGATTAATTATTCCTGCCGGAAAGTCAAGGGCGACCATCACTCCGCCACGGTAAATTTGTTCTATCTCTAAGTGGCTGAAAACAGAACGTGCCTCAGTTTTAGTGGATCATTCAAGATCAACTACTTACAAGGAGAACAAATTTACCCTGATCACTCCGCCACGTCGGAGTCGGTCCCGTTTTCCGTGATTGACTGATTTCGCTTATCGTGCAAGATTGCCTCCTAATTCCCAGGCATCGAGACCTTTGGGAAACGCCCTTTCCCGCACCCTGTCGCCATGGCGGCGCAAGCTGGAACGGAGTGTTTTCAGGTCTCTGTGGGCCCCGGACTTTATCGGGGCGAAAGGCGCGGCGCGGTTTTCCAAAGCCCTCGCATCACATGTCGAGACCTTTGAAAGATGTCGTTTCTGGGTTCCCGTCGTCATGACGGCGGAAGCCGGCATGCTTTGTTTTCAGGAGGGAACGTTGCGAGACGATATCCGCACAAGGAGTTGAAAAATATAGTTTAGGAGGTTAAGACCATCATGAAGAAAGACCTTTTCGGTCGCTCCCCGCTCAAAACGTTGATCGTCCTCGCCCTGGTTTGCGGTTTCTGGAACGCCGGCGTTTTCATCTCCGACGACGCGGCGGCGGGCGATGCCCAAGAGGCGACCCAGTTGGTGGGGAAGGCCCGCTATGTCTTCCAGAACTTCACCGCCGGCAGGGACGGCAAGCCCTTTCGAGACCTGGTGAAAAAGGCCAAGGGGATCTACATCTGCCCCCAGATGATCCGCGGGGCCTTTGTAATCGGCGCGTCGGGAGGCACGGGCGTCTTCGTGGCCCGGGAGCCCCAGACGGATAAATGGCTGGGGCCGGCATTCTACACCATCGGCGAAGTCAGTTTCGGGTTCCAGGCCGGCGGCGAGGCATCGGAGATAATCCTCCTGGCCATGACGGAAAGGGGCGCCAACGCCCTGCTCAACAGCAGCGTCAAGTTAGGGGCGGACGTCACGGTGGCGGTGGGGCCCTTCGGCGTCGGGGCGGACGCCTCGACGGCCAATCTCAGTGCGGACATCCTGAGCTTCGCCCGTTCCAAGGGCCTTTACGGGGGCGTCTCCCTCAAGGGCGCCGTCGTCAAGGTCCGCGAGGGCCTCAATGCCGCCTACTACGGGAAACCGGCCACCCCCACGGACATCCTGGTGAGGAAAAACGTCGGCAATCCTCAGGCGAAGGAGCTGTTGAATACGGTCGCCAAATATGCCGGGGGGAGCGGCGGCAAATGACGCGGGGGGGGGAAGCCGCGGCGGCGCCCCTGCTCCCCAGGGCGGATTGGCTCTTCCCGCAAGGGCTTGATTTCATGACACCATCCTTGCAATATCCACTCCCGGGGTGTATGAAACAGCCCGTTCGCCATCTTTCCCGCGAATATGGCCCCCGATGCAACAAGCGGCACTCGAGGCCGAGGCAGATTAGATATAGAGACCTTTGATAATCCACGCCTTCCTGTCGCCCCGGTATAATCCGGGGCCGAAACTCCTCGAGAACCCTGTCTCCCGGCTTACGTCGGCATGACGACAGGGGGTACGAGGCGGCGTTTTTCAAAGGTCTCATAGATCGATTGTTCGAGAACATCCACACGGGAGGATAAGGAAATATGGATTGTCCATGCGGCTCGGGGGAAACCTACGACAAATGCTGCGAACCCTTCATCAGGGGAGAGTCCCTTCCGGAAACGGCGGAGCGGTTGATGCGTTCCCGCTACAGCGCCTATGCCCTCCAGGAGATGCCTTACCTTACGGACACCCTGCACCCCGATCACCGGAAGGACTGGGATGAAAAGGGGGCCGAGAGCTGGTCGAGACACTCCCTCTGGCAGGGGCTGGAAATCGTCCATACCGAGGGAGGCGGCCCCGAGGATGAGGAGGGTATGGTGGAATTCATCGCCAGCTTCACCCTCAGGGGCGCCGCCCTCCAACACCACGAACGGGCGGTTTTTGAAAAGAAGGACGGCCGCTGGTATTTCAAGGAAGGTGAATTGGTAAAACCGAAACAGGTCCGGAGGGAGACCCCCAAGATCGGCCGCAACGACCCCTGTCCCTGCGGAAGCGGCAGGAAATACAAGAAATGCTGCGGGGCATGACGAACGGCAAAACCGGATCGTGAGCGCGAGGGTCGCCATCGCCATGAGCGGCGGCGTGGACTCCTCCGTGGCCGCCTGGCTCCTCAGGGAAGCGGGGCATGAGGTTTGCGGCGTAGCCATGCGCCTGGGCATCTCGCCGGCGGCGGGGGAAGAGGCCGCCCCGGTCGGCCCCGCGGCAGGGGCGGACGCAAGGATAGCATGTGAAATTCTTGACATCCCCCTTTACACCCTGGACGCGGCCGCCGATCTGGAAGGCTTGGTGATCCAGCCCTTCCTCTCCGCCTACCTCGAGGGCCGGACGCCCAACCCCTGCGTGGAGTGCAACCGTGCCCTCAAGTTCGGCGCGCTCCTTCGCCGGGTCCAGGCAATGGGCTGCGACTTCCTCGCCACCGGTCATTACGCCCGAATAGCGCCGGGCCCCGCCGGGCCCCGGCTTCTGAGACCCCGGGACCTCCGGAAGGATCAGACCTATTTCCTCTATGCCATCGACCGACAAGCCCTCGGGCGCATCCTGTTCCCCCTGGCCCTTTACACCAAGGAAGAGGTGCGGGAGATGGCCGCAAAGGCCGGCCTGCCCGGGGTGGAGAGACGGGAAAGCCAGGACGTCTGCTTCCTTCCCGGCGGCGATCTCGCCTCGCTGCTCCAGCGATACGGCCGGGAAGGGTACGGGGCCGGGGACATCGTTACCCGGCAGGGAAAGGTCCTGGGCCGTCATCGAGGGCTCCCGTTCTACACCGTGGGGCAGCGGGGCGGTCTGGGAATCGGCCATCGGGTCCCTCTGTACGTCCTGGCCCTGGACGTTCCGGGCAACCGGCTGATCGTCGGGGAAAGGGAAGAGACGCGGGCGACGGGGCTCCGGGCCGCCTCCCTCAATCTCCTCGTGGATGCGCCGCCGGCCCGGGCAACGGCGAAGATCCGTTACGCCCACCGGGCGGCGCCATGCGCCGTCGTCTGGGAAAGGGACGTCCTCACCGTCCGTTTCGACTCCCCCCAGGAGGCCGTCACCCCGGGCCAATCCGTGGTGATCTACGACGGCGATCTGGTCGTGGGCGGCGGCATCATCCAGGATGCCTTGTGAAGGAACCGGGCGGACATTTTCGGGGACCCTTGCCGGGCGAGGCCTTCCGGCCGCCCCGGCACAAGCCGGGGTTCGTGGCAGCCGTGGCAAATGCCCTATGCCCGCTTCCTCCGGCATGACGACCAGGCATCCACCACGGCGTGTTTCCAGGGTCTCCATTCCAGAACCAAGGGAGGATATTCAACTATGAAGAATAAGGTGTTTTCGGCCCTCGTGGCGTCGATCTTGCTGCTGCCGGTTCAGGCCACCGGCCTGACCTGCGGCGGCCCGGGAACCCAGCAGACCCCGGGCGCCTATACGACCCCGGGGGGAGAGAAGTTTTCGGCCTGCTTCGACCGGAAGGCGAAAAACGTGGTTCTCCAACTGCCCGACGGTCGGGTCGTCACCCTGCCGGCGGCGGTATCGGCTTCCGGGGCCCGGTACAGCAACGGAGAGGAAACATTCTGGGAACATCAGGGAACCGGCCGCTATTTCATCGGGGACAAGCTGGTCCTCGAGGGCAGGCCGGGGGCGGCCCCGGCATACGGTTCCGGCGTCACGGCCCGGGTGCTCGCCAAAACCACCGTGACAGGCAACGGGCAGCGGATAGTCTATCCGACCGACGGCCAGGCGGAGGTCACGGCCATGCTCGTCGAGATCGCCCCTGGCGCCGAAACGGGCTGGCATCGCCATTCGATCCCGGTTTATGCCTATGTCCTGGCCGGCGAGCTGACGGTGGAGCTGGAAGACGGCAAAAAACTGCCCTTCAAGGCCGGCGATGCGATCATCGAGGTGGTCAACGCCTTTCATAACGGCCGCAACGTCGGCAAGGAGCAGGTCCGCCTCGCGGTTTTCTACCTGGGGGTGAAGGGGACGCCGAACGTTATCAAGAAGGAGTCGCCCTGATACGAAAGGAAAGAGAACGGAGCGGATAAAACATCTGCAACTATTCGAGACCTTTGACAAACGCCGTTGCCCTGCCCCCTGCCGTCATTTTGGCGTGAGACAAATACCGTGTTTTCAAGATGTTCTGCAAGCCAGTTTTGGCCGGGCCTCGGGAAGGCGTAGATTTGTTAGCATCGGTGAGATTGTCCCCCTTTTTCATCGGTTGTAGATGCCCCCCGTGGTTGGAGGAAGTTGCTGATGAGGCGCACTTATCCATTGATGGGTTATGGGCTTCAGGGTGATTGCGGCGCCATTTCCAGCCTGCGCCGCAGGGGAAATAGGGGGTGATTTCCGGAGGCAAAACTTTTTGACCATCGTCGATTCCAGCTATGATTTCAGGTACTTTACCTATGCCGGCGCGCCGGCATAGGTTCGCCGCGACGAGGCGTTTCAGCCTGGGTCACGGTCGTCTCCTATTCCTTCCTATTGAGCAAGTATTCCCTGACGGAGCCGCTTCACCTTTTCAGGAACTAAAGGAAGTAAAAAAAGCGCTCCAAGGGGGGACCACCGAATCGATGTTTTCGGGGGGATATTCAAACTGGTGATTACACGCCGGCCCCGTCCCGTCGGGGGGAGGGGGGAGGGGTGAGGGTCCCGGCGTGGGCGGGCGCTTCGAACCGGGGCAGGCCGCTGGGGCGTTCCTCGCCCCCCGGGACGGGACCAGGCGGGGGGATGGTCAAATCCCCGGAATTTGTCATTGACGGAAACGGCAATCCTCATATAGGGTCCGAAAGACAAGCGGCGCTAATGGCGTCGCCGATTTTTCGGAGAAAGGGGAAGAGAGGGGATCGTGACGGAATCGGGGACGGCACGGAGGATCAGGATCGGCATCAGCGCCTGCCTGCTTGGCCAAAGAGTCCGCTACGACGGCGGCCACAAGTGGGACGGAAGCCTCGTCGAGGCCCTGGGGCGGCATTTTTCCTGGGTCCCCGTCTGTCCGGAAGTGGAATACGGTCTGCCGGTCCCCCGGGAGCCCATACGCCTCGTGGGCGATCCGGCGGCGCCCCGCCTGGTTTCCGTCCACACGGGCATCGATCACACGGAGGGGATGAGGTCCTGGGCGGCGGGCCGGCTGGCGGAACTGGCGGGGGAGTCCCTCTGTGGCTTTATCTTCAAGAGCGGCTCCCCCAGCTCCGGCATGAGAGCCGTCAAGGTTTACGTTTCCGGCTCCACGCCCGTCGAGCGCGGCGTGGGGATTTTTGCCGCCGCCTTCATGGCCCGCTTCCCCCTCCTTCCGGTGGAGGAGGAGCGCTCCCTGCAGGAGCCGGCCCTAAGGGAGAATTTCATCACCCGGGCCTTCGTTTACCGCCGTTGGCAGGCCCTAATGGCCGGCCGGCCAGGGTTCGAGGATCTCGAGGGGTTCCACCGGGACCACCAACAGCTCGTCATGTCCCACCCTGACGGGCGCCTGGCCATCCTGGAGCGCCTGGCGGCCAATGAAGAACAGCTCCCCTTCGACCAGGCGGCCGCCGCCTATCTGCGGGCCCTCCTGGCGGGGATAAAAGGGACCGTTCTCGATTCCCCGACGGAGGCGAATCGACATTGACACCATCCCCCTCTTTCCCCTATATGCCACCAAGGAAAGGATAGGACGTCATGCCGATGAAGATGAGGCTCAAAGAGGAGATATACCGCAACGATAAAGGCCACGTCATCGAAAAGCGCTATACCTTGAACGGCAAACCCGAGGGGGAGTATCTCTCCTTTTTCGGCAACGGGCAGGTCATGGTACGCCTCCATTTCCGGGGGGGCCTGAAAAACGGCGACGCGGCATCTTATTACCGGGATGGCCAGATCCGGGAACAGGGAACATTCAAGGACGACCATCTCGTCGGCCCCTATGCGTCCTATTACGACAACGGCCAGCTCCGGGAGCAGGAAAACTACAATGCGGCGGGAAAACTCCACGGCCCCTACCGGCTCTACTACCGGGACGGCCAGATAAAGGATGAGGAGAACTTTGAGAACGGCCTTTTCGAGGGCGAATACACATCCTATTACAAAAGCGGGCAGGTCCGGGAGCGGGGAAGCTTCAAGAACGACAAACGGGAAGGGGAATATACATCCTATTACCGGAACGGGCGCGTCAAGGAGCAGGCCCGATACCGGAACGGCAAACTTGTGGGCAGGTTCCATACCTACGACGAAAAGGGAAACGAAATAACCGGGCCCCTGTCCAATGGCCAGGAGGACAGGGAAGAGGAGGAGCACGAGACTCGGGAGCGGGAACAGATCGTTGACGACCTGCTGAGGAATCTCGGAAACTTCAACAAACAGGAGAAGGAAGCCAATGATTGAAAAGATACTGGCGCCTACCGACGGTTCGGAATACGGGAACACCGCCATCGATTACGGCATTTACTTCGCCAAACGCCTGGACGCCACCCTGACGGGCTTTCACGTCATCGATATCCGGCTGATGCAAGGGCCGGTGATCACCGACATCTCCGGATCCATCGGGGTCCCCCCCTACCAGGAATTCTATCCGGTCATCGAAAAGGGTCTGGAGGAAAGGGCGGAGGTCATTCTCAGGGCCTTTGCGGAGCGTTGCGCCGCCGGCGGCGTCCGGACGCGGACCCTGAAGGCGGCCGGGGCCATCGACGAGGCGATCATCTCCGAGGCGAGGAATCACGACTGGATCGTACTGGCTCAGCGGGGGGAGCACTTTCACATCGCCAAGGGTGGCATCCTGGGCTCCACCGCCGAAGCGGTGACCCGCCATGCCGGCAAGCCGGTCCTCGTCACCCCTCAACGCTACCAGGACATCGAAAGCATGGCGCTGGCCTACGATGGCAGTCCTCCGGCCCAAAACGCCCTGGGGCTGGCGGTGTTCCTGGCCGAGAAGATGGCCTGGCCCCTGACGCTCCTCATGGTCACGGAGGATCAGAGACGGGCGGCAAAATGGTCGAAAAAGGCCGAGGCCTATCTCGAGGCGCATCAGATCGACTGCGAAACGGTGGTCATGGGGGGAAGAGAGGACCGGGCAATCCTGCAGTTCATCGGAGAGGGGTCCGTGGAACTCATGGTCATGGGGGCCTACGGTCGCAACCGTCTCCAGGAACTCCTCATCGGGAGCACCACCTCCTATGTCATCCGCAACAGCGTCATCCCGGTGCTGCTCACCCGCTGACCGCGGCGGACCGGAGGACAAGCGCCGGATCGGAAACCCCGATCCGTTTTCTTGACCGCCACGGTCCGGGATGGGGGACCGTCTCCCTCTTCCCGGGTGGGCTAAAGGAAACGATCCTGTCCGTCCCGCAGCCGCCCGCGGAAGTCTTCCAACAGCTCGTAGCGCGTCAGGTCCGAATGAAGGGGGGTGATGGTGACGTAACCTTGGCGGAGGGCGCAGGCGTCGGAATCCGGCGACTCGTCGGCGGCCAGTTGCGTCTCCCCGGCCAGCCAGTAATAGATATTGTCCCGGGGGTCCACCCGTCGTTCGAAGTTCTCCAAAAGACGTGTCCGCCCCTGCTTGACCACGACCACCCCCTTGATCTCCGCCTCGGGGAGGGCCGGGATGTTGACGTTCACCGCCGTTCCCGGCGAGGGATTGGCCAGGATGAAGGCCGCCATCCTCCGGGCGAAGCGGGCGGCAAAGCTAAAATCGGCCTCCTTATGACTATCCAGGGAAATCGCCAGGGAGGGAACGCCTAAAATGACCGCCTCGGTGGCGGCGGAAACGGTGCCTGAATACAGGACATTGACGCCCACGTTGGCGCCCCGGTTGATGCCGGAGACAACGAGGTCAACGGGGCCGCCGGCCAGGGCGCGGATGCCCAGTTTCACGCAGTCCGCCGGCGTTCCCGCCACGGCATAGCCCAGCGTGGCACCGTTTTTCCGGGCTTTCCGGACCATGAGGGGCCGGAAAAGGGTTATGGCGTGGCCCACGGCGCTCTGTTCCACCTCCGGGGCAACCACCAGGCATTCGGCGTCCTGGGAAAGTTCGTGCTGAAGCGCCGCCAGCCCCTTGGCATAGATGCCGTCATCGTTGGTCAGCAGATAACGCATGTCCTTCACCTCAATGAAAGGCCCGGAAGTTCCTCGATAAACTTCCGGGCCCCGAAAAAGCCGCTTCCAGACCTTTGACGGACTCGTTTTCCCGGCGTCCGCGGCCAATTGACAAGCACGTTTTCCCCGCGTCCGCGGCCAATGCCGCGGAGGCTCACGAGGATCGCCGGCCCGCACGGGCCGGCCCTGCAAAGGTCTCCTTTCTGTTTGCGCTTGGCCCATGCGGCCCCGCCGGCCTCCGGAACTCCGGAAGACGCGCCTCCCGGAGAGGAAGCGGGAGGGGTCGCGTTATCCCCGCGCCGGCGCGATCCGTCGGGCGCCCTTACTTGACCTCCTCGAAATCCGCATCCACCACGTCGTCATCCTTCCTGCCGCCGCCCGCCTGGGTCCCGGCGCCCGCCCCGGCGGCACCGGCGCCGGCGCCCGGGCCTCCCTGCTGCTGCGCCGTCTTGGCGTACATGGCCTCGGCCAGTTTATGGGAGGCGGTGGTCAGCTCGTCCTGGGCCCGTTTGATGGCCTCCAGATCGTCGCCCTCGATGGCCTTCCGGACCTTGGTCATGGCATCCTCTATCTTTGCCTTTTCCGCGGCATCGATCTTGTCGCCGAATTCCTTTATGTTCTTTTCCACGCTGTACACAAAGGAGTCGGCATGATTCCGGGCCTCGACCAGGTCGCGTTTCCGCTTGTCATCGTCGGCATGGGCCTCCGCATCCTTGACGAGCTTCTGGATCTCTTCCTCTGTAAGACCGCTGGAGGCGGTTATCTTAATGCTCTGCTCCTTCCCGGTGCCCAGGTCCTTGGCCGACACATGGACGATGCCGTTGGCATCGATGTCGAAGGTCACCTCGATCTGGGGCAGCCCCCGGGGCGCCGGGGGGATT
Source organism: Pseudomonadota bacterium (assembly GCA_030057915.1). Classification (GTDB taxonomy): domain Bacteria; phylum Desulfobacterota; class Syntrophia; order Syntrophales; family UBA8958; genus UBA8958. The sequence continues at coordinate 15,102 of JASGUC010000003.1, read as the reverse complement.
CCCACAAGCTCGAAACGGCCCAGGGTGCGATTGTCCGCCGCCATGGGACGTTCGCCCTGCAGGACGTGGATGCTCACCGCCGGCTGATTGTCCGCCGCCGTGGAAAAGATCTGGCTCTTCCGGGTGGGGATGGTGGTGTTCTTCTCGATGAGCTTCGTCATCACCCCGCCCAGGGTCTCGATCCCCAGCGACAGGGGCGTCACGTCGAGGAGGAGGACGTCCTTAACATCCCCGGCCAGCACGCCGCCCTGAATGGCCGCGCCGACGGACACCACCTCGTCGGGGTTCACCCCCTTGCTCGGCTCCTTGCCAAAGATTTCCTTCACCTTCTGCTGCACCCGGGGGACTCGCGTCATCCCGCCCACGAGGATCACCTCGTTGATGTCCTGGGGGGAGAGATTGGCGTCCCGCATGGCCGTCCGGCAGGGGGCCTCCACCTTGGCGATGAGATCCTCCACCAGCGCCTCCAGTCGCGCCCGGGTCAGTTTGATGTTCATGTGCTTGGGGCCGGAGGCGTCGGCGGTGATGAAGGGGAGATTGATGTCCGTCTCCATGGCCGTGGAGAGTTCGATCTTCGCCTTCTCCGCCGCCTCCTTGAGGCGCTGGAGGGCCATCCGATCGCTCCGGATGTCGATGCCCTGATCCTTCTTGAACTCCGTGGCCAAAAAGTCGATCAGCCGCTGGTCGAAATCCTCGCCTCCCAGATGGGTGTCGCCGTTGGTGGACTTGACCTCGAATACCCCGTCGCCGATCTCGAGGATCGAGATGTCGAAGGTCCCGCCCCCCAAATCGAAGACGGCGATCTTGCCTTCCTTCTTCTTATCCAGGCCGTAGGCCAGGGCCGCCGCCGTGGGCTCGTTGATGATCCGCCGGACGTTGAGCCCGGCGATCCTGCCCGCGTCCTTGGTCGCCTGACGCTGGGAATCGTTGAAATAGGCCGGGACGGTGATCACCGCGTCGGTGATCTTCTCCCCCAGGTAGTCCTCCGCCGTCTGCTTCATCTTCGCCAGGACCATGGAAGAGATCTCCGCCGGGCTGTAATTCCGGTCCCGCACGGTCAACTGGGCGTCGCCGTTGGCCGCCTCGGTGATCCGGAAGGAGCTGATGCCCTTGTCATACTGGACCTCCTTGGTGTTGTACTTTCTGCCGATGAGCCTCTTGACGGCATATACGGTATTCTCCGAGTTGGTAATGGCCTGACGCCTGGCTACCTGTCCCACCAGCCTTTCGCCGCTTTCCGTGAATGCGACCACCGAGGGCGTCGTCCGATTCCCCTCCTGATTTGCAATGACCACCGGATCGCCGCCTTCCATGACCGCCACGCAGGAATTGGTGGTTCCCAAGTCAATACCGATAATTTTTCCCATGATTATATATCCTCCTTAATTAACCCGATTCTTATTCAACACGTCCCGTCGTCGTCGGGACGCTTACAGACGGTCACCCGGGCGGGCCGCAACAATCTGCCGTTCAACAGATACCCCTTTTCCAGTTCTTCCACGACCTGATTGTCCTCGTGCTCCCGGCTCGTCACCTGCATGAAGGCCTCGTGGTAGTTCGGATCGAACGGCCGGCAGACGCAATCGATGGGTTCCACGCCGTGCTTGCCCAGACAGCAGAGGAGCTGATCCTTGAGCATCCCCAATCCCTTTTTGAAGGATTCGAAATCGTCGGATTCGTCGGCATGCCGCAAGGCCCGATCCAGGCTGTCCGCCAGGGGAAGCAGCTCCCGGATCAGGCTTTCGTTGCCGTATTTGATGGCCTCGGCCTTCTCCTTCGCCGCCCGTTTCCGATAGTTGTCCAGATCCGCCACGGCGCGCAGATACTTGTCGTAGTTTTCCGCGCACTCCCGCCTTGCTTCCTCCAGTTCCCGATCCACCGACCGCACCCGCGGATCCTCCGGCGTCGTCTCCGGCGTCTCTAAGCCGGTCCCCGCCAGGGGCCCTTCCGGGGCGTCCCGCAGACCGCCCATATCCCTTGTTGTCTTTTTCACCATGATCGAACCACTCTCAAAACCGGGCCTTCATTTCATGTCCGGCCGCTGGAAAAGCTTGAGATCCACCATCTGGCAGAGGACATGCCCCAGGGTGATATGGACCTCCTGAATCCGCGGCGTGCTCTCCGAAGCCACATTGAGGCTGTAGTCGGCGATCCCCGCGATGTCGCCGCCGTCCCTTCCCGTGAGGGCGAAGGTCGTCAAGCCCATTTTCCTTGCCTGTTCCAGGGCCTTGTAAACGTTCCGCGACCTGCCGCTGGTGCTGATTCCCCAGGCGACATCGCCGGGCTGGCCCAGGGCCCGGATCTGCTTGCTGAAGATCTCCGAGAAATCATAATCGTTGCCGATGCTCGTGATAATGGAGGTGTCGGCGCTCAGGGAGATGGCCGGCAGGGGCGGCCGTTCGATGAGGAAACGGTTCACGAACTCCGCGGCCAGATGCTGGGCGTCTGCGGCGCTGCCTCCGTTGCCGAAGATCATGATCTTGTTGCCCGCCTTCAACGCCGCGGTCATCATCTCCACCACCCGGACGATGCCGGAGAGGTTGTCGTTGACGAAGCTTTCCTTTAACCGACTGCTGTCCTTGAAGATTTTGACGATGAGATCTTCCATGCCGCCCTTCCCTCGCAAAGCGGCGCTAATATATTGATCGCGCCTCTCGGTGTCAAGGCCGTCCGGACGATTCTCTCGAGGACGATCAGGGGAAGTCGAACCTTTCGTGGCGGCAACGGTCCTTCAGTTCCGCGAGCTTTCCCTTGTTCCAGTCCGCGACCCGGCTGTAATACTGGGTGATCTTGGCAATCCCGTCCACTCGGGCGGACCCGCAGCGCGCGCAGCGCTCCCCGAGCCCCCGGAAGGCGCCGCCGCAGTCCCGGCAGGCGGTAAACTCCGGGGAGAAGATGATCTGTCGGCAGGAGGTCTCCCGATAGGCCCAGGCGAGGAGCGCCGCCAGGTCCGACGGCGACGGCGGCTTTTCCCCCAGCCAGATCTGGACGGCGGCGCCGCCCCCGATCCAGGGGTGGAATTTTCCCTCCCGCAGGATGCGCGCCGCGGGCTTCAGGGGGGAGGAAACGGGCAGATGGGTGGAATTCGTGTAGTAGAGCGACCCCGCCACCAGGTCGCCCCGGACGTGGCGTCCCGCGGGCGGGGAAAAATAACGGAGGTCCAGACGGGCAAAGCGGTGCGCCGTCGTCTCCGCATGGGACTGGTCCAGGACCAGGTCGAGGCCGTAACGGTCGCTCAGGACCTTGGCCCGATGGGCCATGAAGGCGATCACCCGGAGTCCGAATTCCTCCGCCGCCGGCGTTTCGTCGAGGGATTCCCCCGTCATGACCCGCGTAAGCTCGTTGAGGCCCACCATGCCCAGGAGATACACGGAACGCTCGGGCCGCAGATAGGGGGCGCCGTCGAGGCTCATGGCCAGCAGGGACAGGGGCCCCTGATCTCCATGCGAGAGCAGTCTTTCCAGAAAGGTCCACTTCTGGGCATGGGCCTGAGCGGCGAGATCCATGAGGGCCTCCAGACGGGGGAAGAGTTCCTTCTCGTCTCCGGCGGCACGGTAACCAAGGCGCGGGAGGTTGATGCTGACGCTCTGAATGGCCGCCCCGCGCTGCCGCCAGGGGGCGGCGGCGTCTTCGGGCGCCGTCGGCATCCCCAGGCCCCCCATGCCGTATTCACCCTCCGTTCGCTCCAGGACGAAGCAGGGATTGCCCTTGTCGGCGGCGACCGCGCAGATGTGGCGGAGAAACTCCTCATGCCCGGGGGAGGCAAAAAAACGGGGGGTTATGTGGACCACCGGACGGGGGAAGATAAAGGGCTTGCCCGCGCCGTCCCCCTTCTGGAACACCTCGCCCAGGGCCCGGGCCAGCCGCTGGGCCTCGCCTTCGTAATCCCCCCAGGTCCTCCCCGTGGGGACGCCCCCCGGACCGATCATGGGCAAGTCCCGCAGGGCCTCGGGAACGTTCCAGAAGAGATGGATATCGGTGAACATGGCCTGCCCCCCCCGGGCCGCCGTCAGTTGGGAGAATTCGTAAACGAGCATCTGGGCGAACTGTCGCACCTCCCGGTCGGACATGCCGGTCAGGTAAGGGGCCAGGGAGAGATTGACGAAATTCCAACAGATGACGCCGGCGAAATAGCCCTGAAGGACCGCCCCGAATCGCACCATGTGGGCCAGCAGCACCTCGGCATGCTTGGCGGGCTTGGCGACGTTGAGGGAACGGGGCAGATTCAGGCCGAACCTCTTGAGATATTCCAGATTCTGGCAGCCCGAGAAGGGGCGGTCCACAGAACCCAGGCCGTGGATGTGAAAATCTCCCATGATGTGGGCATCGCCGACCTCCTGGGAAAAGATGCTGTTGAGGGCGTATTCCCGTTTGATTCCCTGGGCGAGAACCAGGTTCGTCCCCTCCGGTCCGTGGGGGAGGTTGGCGTCCTCCCGGTTGCGATGGAGGATGAGCTGATCGACGTCGTAGAGGGGAAAGCCGAGACGGGCGTGCATCCGCCGGGCCTTCTCCAACCCCCGCTCCGCCAGTTTCACATCGACGAGTTCCCGGATCAGGGAGGTGGTCAAGGCCGAGATCCCGGAGGCAAAGAGGCCCTTCTCCACGTCGAGGCTCAACGCCTCCGCCGTCGCCGCGTCGATCCCCGTCTCCCGCATCAGGGCATCGACGATGCGTCGGCGGTTCCAGCGGTCCACATCCTCCCCCCTGGACCGGACGAACAGGGTCATATCGGTCGTCTCCGGCGGCGACGTCTTCATCTTGCCCGGACCGTTCATATATTCGTCCGCGACGCCCCGCTGGGATTGTCCAAGGCCTGCTCCGCCGCGGCGGCAACCGCGGCGTCGTGGTCATGATTCTTGGTAAAGACCCGGAAATGAACGATCCGGGCGGGGATGAACCGGTAGATGTCCCGCAGGGGCTCTTGAGAGGTCTCGCCCAAGGCCGGGTTGAAGATGTTGATCTGCCGGTCCGTCTGGGCCATGGGGTTGATGGGCCGGGGATCCTGAGTGGCCAGGTCCACCCGGAGGTCGATTTTCCGCAGGGGCCTCGGCAAACGGCGGCGTATCCGCTCCTCGTAATCCCCCGCCGAGGCGAAGCTCGTCCCCTTCTGGACGCTTTCCACCGAAATCTCCGTGGAATAGGACATCTTCCATTTCACCTGCCGGCCATACAGGCGCTGCCACTCCCGACCGAGACGCCTGCGCTGGGGGTCTTCCCCCTCCGTCCAGCGGCGGACGGTTTCGAAGAGGCGCCATTCGTCGAGGCGACCATACGCATCCAGGTCCTCCCGGGGATCGCCGGGGCAGAGGCGCTCCATGGTCTCCCGGAAGATCTCCTGGAGGTGGAGGTCCAGGGCCCGGGTGGTGCGATGGAAATAGACGTTGGCATAGAGGTTGAGGCGGGCGTTGAGGAAACGGCGCAGGGCGGAGATCCCCGCCTCATGGAGGGTCAGGCCGGCCTCGGTGAAGAAGGAGTAATATCTGATCCGGGCGATATCCACCATGTCCAGGGATACGCCGGTCATGAAGGCGTCGCGCTGGACGTAATCGAGGTTGTCCACCGTATAGATCCCGGAGAAGAGCTGGCGGAGGAAGGTCAGCCACCGGGGCTTCCCCTGGCCCCCCCCCGCGGGCATCTTGATGAGATAGGCCACATTCCGGGGATCCAGCGTTTCCCCCTCCGCGAAGGGTCCGGCGGGGCTGCGGCGCATCTGGCGGATGATCTTTCCCAGTTTCTCGACGATGATCCGCCCGCCTATATCCTCATGGGTGATGCCGTAGCGATCCAGGAAATGGTCGTCGAAGAAATGCCCGTATGGGCCGTGGCCTACGTCGTGGAGGAGACCGGCAACGCGGGCCAGTTCCTCGATGTATCGCTCCGAGGGGATATCCGGGCAGATTTCCCGGAGGCTGGGATAGATGGAGCGGGCGAATTCCCCGGCCACATGCATGGTCCCCAGGGAATGCTGAAACCGGGTATGCTCCGCCGCCGGGTAAACCCAGCGGGCGCTCTGCAACTGGTAGATCCGGCGCAGGCGCTGCATCCACGGGGAGTCGAGGAGGTCCTTTTCCGTCTTCTCCCCGTCGCCGCCGCCCAATGGAACGGTAAAGCAGGCGTACTGGTGGATGGGATCGGCGATGAGGGCCATCCCCCGATAGATCCGGGGGAAGGAATGTTCCGTTGTCTTCATGGCTTGAAGCCTATAATATTCCTTTCCATATTTCAAATCAAATGCGCCGGCGGCGCCGAAGGCGCAAAGCCGCCGATTTCAGCGGGCTTTGTCTGACCGTGCTTTATCCTTGACACCCGAGGCCCTTTCTCCTTATAGAAAAACGGCATGGGCGTCCAGCCCCGAAGGGGCAAAAAACGGGAAACGGTATCAACTTCCAAACAGGAAAGGGGCTCTTCCGCATGGGAATGAACAATGTCATATTTCTGGAAGTCATCGAATGGTTTGACGAATCGGGAAAGCAGTTGATCCAGAGAATTCCCGAAACGGGCTCGGGCGAGATCAAATGGGGGGCACAGCTCACGGTCCGGGAGAGCCAGGCCGCCGTATTCTTTTATCAGGGCAAGGCCTACGATGCCTTCGGACCGGGACGGCACACCCTGAGGACGGCCAACATCCCCATTCTCACCAAGGTCCTCAGCACCCCCTGGGCCATGACCAGCCCGCTGCGGGCGGAGGTCTATTTTGCCAACATGAAGGTCTTCCCCAATCTCACCTGGGGGACCAGGGACCCGGTGGCCTTCCGGGACAGCGAACTGGGGCTGATCCGCCTTAGGGCCTTCGGGGTGTTCAACATCCGCATCCTCCAGCCGGTCTTGCTCATAAACAGCCTGGTGGGCACCCAGGGGGCCTATACGACGGAGGAGATCGCCGAATACCTGAACCGCGTCATCGTCTCCCGTCTGAACGATTTCCTGGGGGAAAGAATCGACACGATCTTGAACCTCCCCGCCCAATACGACGAAATGGCCGTGGGGCTGCAAGAGGCGCTGACGAAGGACTTCAGCCAGTTCGGGCTGGGGTTGACCCAGCTCTACATCAACTCCATAACCCCGCCGCCGGAGGTGCAGAAGGCCATCGACGACAAGAGCAAGCTGGGGGTCTTCGACGACCTCAACAAGCTGCTGAGGATGAAGGCCGCCATGGCCCTGGAAAACGCCTCCCTGAACCAGGGGGAGACGGGTTCCGCCCTGGGAATGGGCATGGGCTTCATGATGCCCGCCATGTTCGCCGAGGCCTGGCGTTCCTCCCCGGGGGCGGCGGGCGGCGGCGGCGTCGCCCCCGGAACCGGCGGCGACGCGGACGCCAAATGTCCGGATTGCCAGCAGTCCGTGCCCCGGGAGGCGAGGTTCTGCCCCTATTGCGGCCATCAGCTCCTCGTGATCCGGCAGTGCAGCGCCTGTGGAAAGAATCTGCCGGCCAACGCCCGATTCTGCCCCCAATGCGGCGCCCCGGCGGAACAGAAACCCGAGCCGAAGGGATGTCCCCATTGCGGCGCGGAGAATCTTCCCAACTCGTTGTTCTGCAACCGGTGCGGTGAACGGATCTAACTGGCGGATTCAGGAGCAGTGCCCGCAATGCGGAGCGCCGGTCGTCCTGGAGGAAACGGATCGGATCCTCTCCTGTGCCTATTGCCGGACCCGTCTGTTCATTTGCTCGCCCGACCCTTGCCACTATTACATCCCCGCGCCGACGGCGGCGGAGACCGTGTATGTTCCCTATTGGCGACTCCGGGGCCTTGCCTACCGGATCGAACCCCTGGAGATCGGCGACGCCTATATCGACCTCAATCGCCGGGCCCTGTCCCTGTCGGGACTCCCCGTCTCCCTGGGGGTCCGTCCCCAGGCCATGAAGTTGAGATTCCTCTCCCAGGAGACCCCGGGGACCTTTCTCCAACCGGGGCTGACGGCGGAGGAGGCCCTGCCGCGGACGATCACGCCGTCGGGAGGCGCGGGGAGGGACATCTTTATCGGCGAGGCCGTGAGCCTCATCTATTCCCCCATGACGGCAAGGGGCAACACCCTTTACGACGCCTTTCGTCCGGCCCAGACCCTTCCCTGGACGGAGGCGGAGAGGGAGCGATGCCCCGCCCTCGCCCCCACCGCCCGGACCCGCGTCAGGTTCCTGCCCACCCTCTGCCCCTCCTGCGGGTGGGACCTCCAGGGTGCCCGGGACACCCTGGCTCTCACCTGCGGCAACTGCCAGTCCGTCTGGACCCCCTCGGGTGCAGCGCTGGAGCGGACCCCCTTCCTCGTCATGAACGGCCTGGGCGACGATACCCACTACCTGCCCTTCTGGCGCCTGCGAATCCACTGCGAGGGCATCGCCCTGGAATCCTTGGCCGATCTGGCTCGGCTGACCAACCTCCCCCGGGCGATCACTGGGGAGATGGAGCGGCGACCCGCCTATCTCTGGGTCCCGGCCTTCAAGATCAATCCCGCCCTCTTCATGCGCTGGACGCGCCAGGCCACCGTTTTCCAGCCGGAGGCGGACTACGGGGAGAAACTCCCGCGCCAAAACATCTACCCCGTCACGCTGACCGCCCCGGAGGCCCTGGAGAGCGTCCCGTTAACCCTGGCTAACATCGTGACGGACAAACGGGTCTTTTTCGCCGCCCTGCCCCGGCTGAAGCCGCACGCCAGGGAAACGACCCTTGTCTATCAGCCGTTCTCCGCCTCCCCGCGGGAATTGATTCACCAAACCATGAAGGTCGTCATCGACAGGAAGGCCCTGAGCTTCGGCGCCTCGATGTAACCCGGGATTAACCCCACGCCTGCGGCGGGGATAACGGAAGATGTGAATATCCAAGGCCTTGCAGGCATTTTTATGGAAAGGAGGAGCAATGAGTGAAATCATAGCCTTATGCAACCAGAAGGGCGGAGTGGGCAAAACGACCTGTGCCCTCAATATCGCCGCCGGTTTGGAGAGGATGGGAGAGAAGGTCCTCCTCATCGATCTGGACCCCCAGGCCCACCTTACCTATTCCCTGGGCATCCCGGCCCATGAACTGCAACGAACCGTCCTTGACCTCTTCAAGGGGACCCATGGATTGACGGACACGCTCCTGGCAGTGGAAGGCCTGGCGGTCGTCCCTTCCTCCCTGGATCTGGCCGGGCTGGATATGGAACTGGCCGGGACGCCGGGCCGGGAGTTCATCCTTCGGGAATCCCTGAGCCAGGCCGACGGCTTCGCCTATATCCTCATCGATTGCCCGCCATCCCTGGGCATCCTGACCCTCAACGCCCTCACCGCCGCCCGGGAGATCTACATCCCCCTGCAAACGGAGTTTCTGGCCCTGAAGGGGATGAGCAAGCTCATCGAAACCATCGATACGGTGAAAAGGCGTCTCAACCGGGACCTGGAGATCACGGGGATCATCGGCACCCGTTACGACGCCCGGCGGAAGCTCAACAAGGGGATCATGGAAACCATCGGGGAGCGCTTCGGGGACAAGCTCTTCAAGACGATCATCCGGGAGAACATCAGCCTGGCCGAGGCCCCCGGTTACGGGCAGACGATCTTCCGCTATGCCCCGAAGAGCCACGGGGCCGAGGATTTTCTCGCCCTGGCGGGCGAGATCGTCGCCCGGAAACGTCCGGCGCCGGCCCCCGAAACCGGCGGCCTTTCGGCCTGACTTAGGAAAGACGTTTGGTTTGAACTATGTTCCCGTGGCGAATGATGCCGTTGGCAAGCTCTCCGTGACGGCGCTTCCGTTCCGAAGCAAGCCGTCGTTCCATTTCAGAAAGTCTTGTCCTTGCCGCCCGATACCGCGACGAGAACACCAGTTGCCGCTTCCCCTCGATCCATGTTCCGTCGGGATAGACGGCTTGCCGTTGGTCATGGCCCGGAGTAAGCGTCTGACGGACTCATCTTTACCTGGGCTTGCCTTTGGGGTACGCCTTCCGACGGTGGGATATTTTCATAATCGGGAGGCGGCAAATGACGAGCCCGGATGCCGTAGCAGCAATGCGAGAGACGGGAGACCCCAACGGGTTCGCCTTTAGAACCCCCCGGCTTTAGTTGTAGCAGCAAGGCGAGAACCGGGAGCCCCAACGGGTTCGCCTTTAGAATCCCCCCGGCTTTAGTTGTAGCAGCAAGGCGAGAGCCGGGAGACCCCAACGGGTTCGCCTTTAGCCCCCCCGGCTTTAGCCGTGGGGAGGATCAGCATTCCAGAGGAGGTTTTGAACTATGTGGATATTTGCCGACCAGGGTTATCTGTCGATCATCCAGGATTTCCGCGACCCCGACACCCTCATCGTCCGGGCCCGATTCCCCGATCATATCCGGAATATCTTTCCCGACGCCCAGGTGACGAAGACCCCGGGGCGGGACTATCTTTACCGAACCCTGCTGCCCCGGGGGGAGGTGGCGGAGAGGATCAAGGCCCTGGTGGAGGGGATCGAATACTCGAACTTCAAGGACGCCGTCGAGGCGCCCCTCTACCAGCGGGCCTGCGGGGAGATATGGGGGATTCTGCACCGCTATCAGTCATGATGCGAGTGAAACTGGGCGAGCCCGACGAAAGCGGCCGCAAGGGGGGATTCTGCACCGCTATCAGACATGATGCGAGGGCTTTGAAAAACGCCGTTTCCTCCGGGGGGCGCACCGCCGGGGACCAGGGACGCCGCGGTTTCATCCAGGGGCGTAACCAAGGAAGTCAGGGACGCCACCTGGGATCAGGGACGCCGAGGTTTCCTCCGGGGCGTAACCAGGGAAATCAGGCCCGTCGCCGTTTCCTCCAGGGGCGCGCCGCCGGAGATGAGGGACGCCGCCGGGGATCAGGCCCGCCGCCGCGCCGGCATTAGGAAGGGGGCCGCGGGCGATCCGTCACATCCCGGACCAGGCTCCGGAATCCCACCGGACGTCCGGAGGTGTCCCGGATGAGGCTGACCGAAACCTCTATGGAGCGCCTCTCCCCGTCCTTGCGAAAGATGTCCCAGGCAAGGCAGCGCAGGGGTTTTCCCGTCCGGAAGACTCTTTGGTAGGAACGTTGCACCCGCCGCTGATTCTCCCTGTCCGTGCAGACGCCGAAATGGGCGCCCAAAAGCTCGTCATGAGCGCGTCCGGTCAACCGTAGAAAGGATTCATTGAAGAAGGTGAACCGACCGGCAAGATCGACCTCGTTATAGCCCTCCTCGATGTTGCTCAGGATCATCCGGTATCGTTCCTCGCTCTGGCGGAGGGTCTCCTCCTCCTGTTTGCGCGTCGTGATATCGATGGTCTGGGACAGGATGACCGTTTCCCCCTCCATGACGCACCGATCGGAATTCAACAGCGCCACGATAAGGCGTTGATCCTTGTGCCGCAGGAATACCTCGTGATTGCGCACCCTGCCGGTCGCGGCCAACTCCTCCCGAATGGCCCGCCGCTCCTCCGGATGGGCGTAATGAACCTCCGGCGACAGCTTCCGGTATTCGTCCTCCGCGTAGCCCGTCATCCGCTGCCAGGCCGGATTGGCCTCTATTATCCCGCCCGCCGCGTCGGTCACGATTATGCCCACGGAGGCGTATTGGAACAGGGCGTGGTATTTGCGCTCCGAAATCTCCAGGGCCCGTTCCGCCTCCTTGCGTTTCGTGATATCCCGGGCCAAACCTTCAAAGAACCGAATCTCCCCCGCCGGTCCGCGGACCACCCGGACGCTGTTGGCAATCCAGGCCAGGCTTCCATCCCGCCGCCGGACCCGCGCCTCCACCTCGCCGTGCCCGGCGGCGATCACCTTGCGGATGGCCTCTTCCCAGTCCTGGGCATCGACGTAAACCTGAGCGCCGATGTCCGTCACTTCGGCCATGAGCATCTCCGGTGATTCATAGCCGAGGAGTCGGGCAAAGGCATGATTGGCCATGATGTAACGACCGGTGGGTGTGCCGCGATAGATCCCCTCGGTGGAATTCTCCACGATGGCGCGATACTCCCGGGCCAGGTCCCGGTACCGCCGTTGCGAGCGCCGCAGTTCCTCCTCGATCGCCTTTCTCTCCGTTATGTCCATGCAGGTGGCAAAGCTGCCGGCAAAGCGACCGCCGTGGTCAAAGAGGGGCTGGGGAGACAGAACCAGGTGTCGCCGTTCGCCGTTTCGACGCTGGCAGACGATTTCGTAGGGCTGCTTTTCGCCCCGGGAACGACGGGAGAACTGCTCCTGAAAGATCCTCAGATTGTCTTCGTCGAGGAAGAAGGCGAGGGGACGGCCGACGATCTCCTCCCTACGATAGCCCATAATATCGCATAATCGCTGGTTTACAAAGACAGGGACGCCCGCGTCGTTCAGCCTGATGAACCCCTCGTTCATGATATCCAGAAGGAGCCGCCACTGCTCCTCCTTTTCGTTGGAGATTCTTTCCTCATCGGCGATCGCGCCGGCTTCCCCCAGCAGGGAGATTACCGCGCCGTCGGCGGCAAGGGAGAGATCGATGTTCACGGTCTTGGTCCGGCCGTTTTTGCAGACAATCTGAAACAGCCGCTCGGTCCGCGTCCCACCGGCTTGATGCCTGACCCATGCGGACAGGGCCTTGCGGCGGGCTTCCCGTTCGGGAAAGGCCTTTTGGAACCATTGTTTCTCCGTGCCAAGCTCCGGCAGGCGATAACCGGTAATCCGGGTAAAGGCGGGATTGACATAGATGACAACGCCGCTTCTATCTATCGCCATAACGCCGAGAGAAAAGGACGAGAAGACGCTGTCATAGGTTTCCCAGGTTAGGGCGGGCGGCGTGGGCGGCGTGGGCGGCGTGGGCGGCGTGGGCGGCGTGGGCGGCGTGGGCGGCGGCAAGGCGGCGCCCCCCTGCAACTCCAAAAGCCGATTCCGGAGGGAGGCCAGCTCCGCCATGAGTTCCTGCTTGGTCTTGCCCGCGTCTTTCATCTCACCGTCGTCCTTTCGGGTTGGGCGCAACGAGGGATGAAGGCATCCCGCCGACGGCGGATTTTTTGATAGCAAAACTTTTTGACCGTCGGCGATTGTGCCTATAAAATCAACTACTTTACCTATGCCGGCGCGCCGGCATCCCCTCCCGAGAACCTCTCAGTTCAGGACCCTCTCCCAGCCTTTTTCTTCGCAAATAGTGTCATTTCGAGGAGCGTGAGCAATGTCATTTCGGGGAGCGCGAGCGACGAGAAATCCTCTCCCATCATGCCTACCTTGCGCTGTCGCGCCCGGACTTCCATCTACCCCAAAAAGCGGCAATGACGCCAATGATCGCCCTAATGACGCCACCGATTTTCGCCGTAATGGAACCAATGCTAAGCGATCGGCTGTATTGCCCTTGTTGGGCGATTATTTAATAGAGCCATCCCCATTTAAGAGCTTTGAATAACCGCCATTTTTGTCATTCCCGAATAACAGCCTTTTTAGAAGTTTAGATGTTTAGATGCGTAGATGCGTAGCGAACCCTGTCTTTTCTGACTTCTTGCCTCTTTTGGTTTTGAAAAAAAGATTCCAAGAGAACCACTTGACCCCTCGAATCCTCGACTCCTTGAACCCTTTCTTTTCTGGTTTTTTGCTACACCTCTAACCTTCCAACCCTCCAACCTTCTGCCTTTTTCACTTGACCCCTTGAATCTGTCATCAGCGTTTAAGAATGAGACCATTTTCATCGGAAAAAATAAGGCCACTGCCTATGAAGTTTAAAAACATCCCGTTTTAGAGCGGGATTGATGCTCTTCTGAGAGGATCAGGATGGGTAAGAAGTATTTTCCCTTATATGTCGCGTGACTTCTTCTACAATTGGGCTTTTGAGCTTCTGTCGATATACTCACCTTTGCGATTTTGTCGTGTATCTTAGACCAAGTTCTTTAAGGTGTCAATAGTGAATTATACGATTTAATTGGAATAAAAGTAATTATAAGGAGTTTTAAAATACTTCTGGAATAAGATTGACTGAAGATGGCCACCATAGAACCGTTGACAATGGCCCCCTTTTATCCCGGTGAAACTGGCCCGGAATTAAACCGGTGATGACAATAATCATAAGATATAGCAGCGAACTTATCCGGAGTGGTAACTTCAGCAACTGGCTCCCAGTTGCTGAAGTTTGGCTAAATCCGCCTGCTGATGCCGACAGAAAACAAACATCAGCCAGGGTGGCATGACTTTATGCGACAAGTATCTTGACAGACACCGCCTCCAGCCTTCCAATAACTCAACTGTCCAGGTGAAAGAGTTTTGCAAGCTGTGCATGAAAATATACCGACCTTACAAATGTGGGTATGAGCATAAAAAGCATACCTCCGACTATAAACGACAAAACTATATTTTTCCAGGTCAGTAATCCTTTCCTGGCCCATTTTACAAGGAAGTATAATCCGCCCGGCATGTAGATTACTGTGGCTGTCACCACGCCGGGAGAGTATTCAGCAGAGAGGATAGTAGCTGAAATATGTAAAAAAGCATTGGACAGAATCCACATAGCGCAAGACATTCCAACCCATAGGTATTTTGTCGAATTTTTATAGTACAGATAGCAAGCGCAAACCAGACATACAAAGAAAATAAAGTTTCCAATTAAATTCTGTGACCAGTCGAAATTTCCAAAATATCTATCTCCCCATTCAACAAAGCCAAAAGAAAATTCCTCGACCATGTGAATAGCGTAAAAGAGACAAAGGAAAAAAATAGCATCCGGCTTCTCATTAACAGCGTGTTCGTCTTTCATGAAACATCCCCTCATTTTTCTAAATATTGTCATAAAGTTATTTGTAAATCTCCTTTAATGTCATATTTCTTTATAAGATATCGCGATATGTCAAGCAATATACTCTCCCGAAAACATGATTTTTCGGGTGTGCTTCATTATAACGAAATGAAAGCGAGTATGCCCGTTTGCGAGATGATTTATTAAGATAAACATCACATGCCTAATCAACATTTGTAAACAGATGAAAATCACATAGGTGACTGAACCCCAATCTTTTGTATACGTTGAACCCCATAGAGGATGAATGCAGAATAGCCACATTATATCCGGTGTTTTTAATCCAAGACATTCCGGCTGATGTAATAGCGTATCCGATGCCTTTTCCGCGTGCTTCCCGCAGCGTTCCGACATTATAGATTCCTCCAACACCTGCACTGATAAAAAAAGTAGCGCAGGCAACTGGTTTACCGT
>JASGUC010000002.1 GCA_030057915.1 Pseudomonadota bacterium | reverse complement strand
CCATGGCGATTTTCGCCGGCACGCTCAGCGGCATTGCCACGGCGGTCAAGCCTACCTCAAGTACGACACTGCAACTTACCACGGGCGACACCAACACGCACACCAACTTCTCGCGTCCTGACACAAGCGATGTGTTGCAGTCCGCCGGGCTAGGCGGCACGGGGAAGGCGCTGGAGATGGTAGCGCAGTATTATATGCGCATGGCGGAAAGGCTGTTTCCGATTATTGAGATAGATGCTGGCCGCGAGGTAGAGCTTGTGCTCTTGAAAGGCCAGGAGCTTAAAATATCCGGAAGCAGCTTGTCCCAACACAGATAAGGAGAAAAATTATGCTTTGCAAAAAGACCGCTTTCCTGCTCGCTTTTGCGGCCGCCCTGATCCCCTCTTATGCAAGGTCCCAGGCGCAATCGGAGCACGAAGCCATCAAGAGGACCCTGAATGGTCTACGGATCGATACGATCAGGTATGTCGAGGGTCTCAATATGTATGAAGTCGTGTCCGACAACCAGGCTGCCTACCTCACCAAGGACATGCGTTACTTTATCGTGGGCCGCGTGTTTGACATCCACGCCAAGCGCGACCTGACCACTGAACGAATCGATTCATTGCGCCGGATAGACTTCAAGACGCTAAACACTAAAAACGCCATTAGCATGGGAAGCGGCAAGAGGTTTGTAGCGGTGTTTACCGACCCTAACTGCGGGTACTGTAAAAAGCTGCACGGTGAATTGAGCAAACTCAAGGATGTTACCGCATATATCTACCTGTATCCCCTGGCCGCGCAGAACTTGGAAGCCAAGAAGAAGGCGGCCTCCATTCTGTGCGCGGGCGACAGTCTTGCCGCCCTGAACAAGACCTGGTTTGCAAAAGAGCCTTTCAAGGCCGAAGGTGAACCGTCGGCAGCTTGCATGGCGTCGATCGAGGACAACATCCGCGTCGGCAGAAGCCATCGCATATCCTCGACTCCCACGATGATCTTCGAGAGCGGCAGGGTAGTGGTAGGCTACAAAAGCGAGGCTGATCTGATCGCCTTGATCAAAGCAGAGGACAAATGAGCAGAATAATCCTTCAAATGTCATTGGCAACCTGCATCATCGCATTGCTGTGCTGCGTGCCCGGCTGTGCGCCAAAATTCGCCTGCGAGGATTCCGTGAACCTTGATGATCCGCGCTGTCATTCAGTCAGTAATATGTATCACATCAAGATGCGTGGCAAAGCCGACCCCCAGAAGCCCCAAGAGGAAGACAGCGGGGAGAAGGCACAGTCACCTCCTCCCGTTCAGGAGCGGGCCGCCGATATGGGCGTGGCCCTCGTACAGGGATCAGCGTATGAGGTGAAGGTTCCGGTGCGTGTTCCCCCGAAGGTGATTCGTATCTGGATAGCGCCCTGGGAAGATGCGGACGGAGATTTGCATCAGCCTGGCTATATATTTAGTGAAATCAACGACAAGCGGGGCCGATGGGTCTTCGGCGAAAGGCAGGTATCGGGTTCCGCGGCACTCTTGACGCCCGTGGACGCTCCCGAAGAGGAGGGACAACCCGATCCAACAGCCGGGAAACAGACAGGAGCAGTACAAGACCGCCAAGGCAAGGATGCGGCAAGAGGAGCAGCTCAGGCGGAAAGAAAGGCTCTTGCCGAGGAAAGAAAATATGAAAAGCAGCAAGCTGGACAACAAAAAGAATCCAAAACCACCGCTGATAAGTGGAGACCTCCCGCCAACGATCCGACCCTGAAACTCCCCTCCGTAAAAAAATAATCCGAATTACGCCTGATAGGTAAGTATTATACCGATAACGCCGATGCGAACGCGGCGATAAACACGGAATCCTCGGCCTTAAGGCCGGGGAGGATGTCAAGACATACAGCCATGTTTTCGTATCGCTCAACGAGTTGAGCGCCGGATAACACTACAAACAGAAAGGAGGTATAAGTTGCCGGGGGCTTGAAGGAGCCCTGAGAAGATCAGGGAAGGACGTAGTGGCGCTCCTCCCGATGCCTAAAGTCAGGGGTCCCGCGCCGCGAATTTGCGGTGAGCACGATGGAATTTTACAATTATCAATTACAAAAACTACAAAAAGAAAGGAGGAAGTGGCGCTCCTCCCGATGCCTAAAGGCAGGGAGCCCCGCGCCGCGAATTTAGGATGCGCGAATTTAGGATTATCGAAATGATCAAGAAGCGTCTTACGAAACAAGATTTTTGGGTAGCTTTCGTTTTGCTGCTGGTATGGGCATCGGCAGCGTGGGCAGGTGCGGAGGGTGATGAATTCCAGACACTTTACGATACGGTCTCGGGGTGGTCTCAGGGATACCTGGGTAAACTGATTGCGATCAGTTCGTTCGTGACGGGTATGGCCATCGGGATTGTCCGTCAGTCCCTTATGGCGATTGCAGTAGGTGTAGGCGCCGGCATGGCGGTACAATATACGCCGGAAATCATCGAAACCATGGTCACGGCCCAGTTGTTTTAAGGCAGGCAGGGTGGCCGTGAGAAGCAGCGACTCTTTCAATATAGCCAAGGCAAGCGGCACGGTCCAGGGCGTAAACCATAGGCATTGTGTGATTCTGCACCGATCCAACGGCTACAATTATTTCAACTATAAACAGAAAGGGGGAAACGGCGCTCCTCCCCATGCCTAAAGGCAGGGTTCCCCGCGCCGCGAATTTGAGATGGGGGCGTAAACCCCGGCCTTTGGGCCGGGGAGAGACGCCCTGCCAGATTCAGCCTAATAGCTTACCGGGGAGGATGTCAACGTTGTACTTCGCAACCCGGCCTGGGTGCCAGAGCCCCACATCCGCACAAAATAAGGAGACAAAAAAATGAAACAAAAAAGAGGAATCACACAAATCTTGCTGGCTCTTGCAGTGGCCGCGACACTCCTTATGTGGGTGTCTCCGGGGTTTGCGGCCCTGGAAAGCATAGACTACGTAAACTATGACTTCGTCAGGGACTGGACTCAAAGGAGCACCAATGTAAACTACAAAACTTATCCTACCCCGACGATTAGGTCCTGTGTAAATGATGGAAATCAATACATTACTATCCACACACACTTTGACGGTTCTCTAAGGACCATCGAAATACCAACATATCCAGAGCCCGCATCATTTATCTCTAACACGAGCAGAGGCGGCGCTCCTATAGTGTACACTCACCCAGAAAAGCGGTTAGTGGTAATACAAGGTGGTAACGGTACGGTCGTCTTTAAAAGGTATGAGGGCTCCGCCACGTATTCGTATGCCATTGAGGGAATGGCGAACTGGGAGTGGACTGTTTACCCGCAGGGAATCATGCCCGGCATGGATGGAGAACATACCTTAATGGCAATGATCGCCACCAGAGTAAAAGACAGTCTATATGGCCTGGTAATCAAAGTGGTAGCGCCGACACAAGGGTACGCCTTTGTCCCCCTGGACAACTCCTATTCCGCTAAATCCGTCACGGTTGCCACAACGCCGAGCACCCAACATGTGTATTTATTTAAGAGAAATGAAACCGATCTGAGCAAGCGGCAGCTTGTACAGGTGCAGGTGGATGGAGTAGGAACAGGCACAATCTCTGCTACGAGTACAGTATCCCCCCAACTGTTGCCCATAAGCGACCCAGTTTATGTCACCGGGTACGGCACTGAGGCGTTATATGTAGTGACTAACAATTATAGTAACGGCTCCAAGCTATCCCTCTGCAGGATCAATATTCCTTCCATGACGCTCGATACAGGATTTGGAACAGATGGATACCTGGCATTGGAAGCCACACCAGTCAATATCGTCATAAAGAATAACAAGATAACCTTATTCATGCAAGAGGATGGCATAACGCGGCTGAATATGGACGGCACCAAGGATGCAACATTTGGTGTGGCGGGTCATCTGCCAGATTATTTATGGGCCGGTGATGTGCTGGACGATAACCGGATTTATGGCATCAAGCATCCTTTTCGCGAACAGTTCGTTGTGTACAACAACGGTCTGTCCGGCGATGTCCAGGGAACGATTACTTGCGACGAATTCATATACCAAGGGAGGGAGGCACAGTGTAGCCTGTCGTACAGCACTCCGGGCACTACTGAACCCATGACAGTGACATGGAGCATTGAAGGAGGCGCAGTAGTGGAAGCATCTAATGGTAGTACAGTAGCCATTCGAGCCAACACGAGCGGGCCTTTTGTTGTAAAGGCGCGTATAATCCCTACTCGTTTTCCCGATGCGGGACTGCACTGGGATTTTGCTTCTGCTCCGATTACGACAACCCCACGGGATCCGGTAGTTGCCGTGATCGACATGATCTGTCCGGCAAAAGTATATACAGGCACAAGTTATAGTTGTAATATTGTTGCCGAGGGCAATATAGTGGGCTACGATTGGCATGACATGAAGTTCAGCTCCATCGTATCTGGACAGGGAACTGATCGCGTCAACCTGACTGCCGGGGAAGTTTCCGGACCAGAAGAGATAGCAGTTGACATCTTGACCCCGACAACTTTTGCGGCTGAGACTTTCTACATGGGCTTTACGCAATATAGTACGGACACTTTGAAGACCCTCGGTATAACCGGTGGCGCCCTGCAGAATTGGATTATTATGAGCAAAGTCGAGCCAAATGTCACAGTGGCCAGGCATCAAGTGTATCTTCTGCATAGCAAGGACAAAGTAAACGGAGTTGCAAAAAATACGGGATGGCTAAAAGAAATCATGTATGCGTATCATAGCTCACCTGATTACATTGGCTCCTACAAATTCGTGCTTGTTGACGATACGAATAGGATAACATGGAGTAGTGGCTTGATTACCGCAACCGCAGAGGAACTCGGCAAAGCGCACACTTATGTGTTAGACAAGCCCGCAGCAGTCAAGCCCGGTTACAGCATCGGAATAGCGGTTCCACACGGTGAGCTAATCCCCTTTACGAGTAACGGTAGCGCACCGGGAGGAGGCACAAACGCTGCGGGAGGCCAAATATACGCTATCCCAGATGGCGGCAGCAACATAAAGACCGGCAATCTTGCCGGTACAAAGCTTGTATCCTCGTACCATACCTACTCTACCTCCACACCTCTACTTATAGGTGTAATCAGCACCGGGTACGGGGGCCTTGATGGACCGGATAGAACGCTGGCCCAGAAGGCTGTTCAAGTTACTGCGCCAGCCAAACCAAAAATTGCCATTGACGGTCCCAAAACGGTAGTCGAGAAGGCAACCACGCGTTACACCGCAATAACAGACGCTGATGCATCCGGCGAAAATATGGTCCTCACATGGGATGTTAACGGAGAAACCATGTCGGGCAATTATATTGATTTTCACATGGATACACCGGGCCGATATGTCATTAAAGCCTCAGCGTACCGCGAAGAGCATCCAGATTTGATAGGTGAAACGGCAATAACTGTATCTGTACGGGCCGTTCCCCCGCCAAGGATGACTATTACTTGTTCCAACAAGTGCAGGGCCGAGGTGGGCTATCCAATGATCCTGGAAGCAAAAGTAACCAAGCTGCAAGAAGGGCTCACGCCGGTAGTGACATGGCAATTGCCTGATCTTACCACTCCTACGGGCACGAGCATAACATACACTCCCCGCCCGTCAGACGAGGGAGACATAATGATTACGGCTCAGGTGCATCCACAGGGGTACGAATCGGCGCTATCGACAGCCAAAACCAAGGTCAAGGTTTCTCGTTATGTTATGCCGGTATTTACTATCAAGAAAAACCACAAACCTACGGGGACGGCGCCATACGGTGTGACCTACAAAATAAACGCAGATTTAAAGGCCGCCAAAGGAGAAGTTTTTACTTACGCTTGGGATATGGGCGATGGGACGGTTTACACGACCGAAGACAAAAGGATAACGCACACGTACCCGGCCGGCGGAACATATGATGTAAGCCTGACTGTCAGCGACACAAGAGGCCATACACAGACCATTACGGATACCGTAACCGTAGCAGATCAGCCCGAAATTGTCGTTGGTTCCATCAAGGTAAGTACGAGCAACAAGTACATGAAAGCTCCATTGACGGTAAGATTAAGACCCAAAGTCACTGGCGGCAATCAGAAGAAGGACAAGATACAGACCTATCAATGGTATGTAAATGGTGCGCCCATGGGTGACAACAAGGCCATGGGGGTCTTTACTTTCAATGAGCCGGGAACCTACGACATTAGTCTCACTGCAACATCGCAATATGGGTATGAAGGGTCGGGGTCAACGACAATAACGGTAGTTCAGAATCAGCCGCCTAATTGCACGATTGCCCATGAGTATAATCAGAAGCGCGGCGTTATGCAGTATGATGCAGTATGCAAAGATCCGGACGGCAAGATCAAGGGATACGAATGGGACTTCGGAGGCGGCCTGACGGCGAGTACCCGGAAAGCCAGCGTGAAATATGATACGGGTGGCACCTACTCCGCCACGCTGACTGCTTATGATGACAACGGCGATTCAACGACGGTATCCAAGGAGGTCACGGTAGAAGGATACTAACCACCAAACATCTTTTGCGGCACACGACCGGGCGGGGACCGTTCTCCGTCCGGTTTTTTTGTGGAAAATACGCTCCCTGCCCGAAAGGCTGACTTACCCGGCGGCCCGGAAGTAATATAGGGATAGACTACAAAAAGAAAGGAGGAAGCGGCGCTCCTCCCGATGCCTAAAGGCAGGGGATTCCGCGCCGCGAATTTGAGATGGACTCTCTTAGGGCCGCCAAGATGCTTCTCGACCGGCAACCGTTATCGGAGTACTTGCCCTATCTGGCCTATGACGAGCAATCCAGGGCGTACATCCTTGACAATGCCGTCGGTCTGATTTTCGAGTGCCATCCCCTGCCCTATCCGAGCAGTAGTGCGGCATCGACTTTGCGAGGCTTGTTCGAAACGCAATTTCCCGCCGGCACCTCTCTCCAGATAATGCTTTACTCATCCCGGAAAATCAACGAGCAGCTTGACGCTTATGTGATGTATCGAGAGAACACTCACGGGAATTCCATGTTCTCCGATTTTGCCCGGCAGCGTGCGGAGTTTCTTAACTCCGGCGCCGACAAGTCCCTTTTCAAGGGCTGCGATATTCGCGTGCGGGATTTCCGGATGATTGTATCCGTCGCCACGCCATGTGCTCACACTCCCCAGGCCATAAAGAACGCCAAAGAGAACATCCTGCCGACCATGAGGGAAACCGTTTACCAGGCGTTGAACACGACGGGCTTGTATCCCACCGCCATAGGACCGGAGGAACTGATCAACATCCTGAGCGAGCTGCTCAATCCGGGCCATCGTTTATCGGACAACCTTTATTACGATCCCAAGGCGGCCATAAAGGACCAGGTGATATACGCCGATACGGAAACGGAGGTCCGCAAGGACTGCCTGGTGCTAGACGGCTATCATGTAAAAAGCTTTACCGTGAAGCAATATCCGCGTGAGTGGGATGCGTCCGGGATCATCTCCTATACAGGTGATGTGTACCAGAACGTGAAGCAGATAGGCGCTCCCTTCATGCTGGTCTTGAACTGCGAATATCTGGATCAGCTATCCACAAGGCGCGAGATTCAGAAGAAAGCCACGGTAGCCAGTTATCAGGCATACGGGCAGTTTGCCAAGTGGTTTCCCAAGCTCGGGATGCGGAAGGAGCATTTCGACGAATTCACAGTAGCCCTGGAGCATGGGGAGACCCCATTCAAAGCTTACCTGAACATGTTTATTTACGCCAAGGATGCGGCTGAGGCCACGTCCATGGGGAGCATTTGTCAGAGTCTCTATCGCGGCATGGGCTTTATATTGCAGGAGGACAACTACATTATGCTGCCCCTGATCTTGCAGGCGCTCCCGATGTGTTATCATAGAGAGGCACAGAGGGACCTGCGTCGGCGGCGTACATTCACTACGGCGAATGTGGCCGAAATTGCCCCTATACAGTCCGACTGGAAGGGTGGCGGGCGTCCGGTCCTGCCCCTGATCAGCCGCCGGGGCCAGCTTCAATTTATTGACCTGTTCTCCAACAAGCGAGGCGGCTATTCCGGGGTGGTATGTGCCGGTACGGGCGCCGGCAAGTCATTTTTTGTCAATGAACTGATCGTATCCTACCTCGGCCTGGGCGCCAAGGTCTGGATTATCGACGTGGGACGCAGCTATGAAAAGCTGTGCGCGATATTGGACGGCGATTTCCTTGTGTTCGATACGGCGACCAACATGAGCCTCAACCCATTCTCTTCCGTGGTGGACATTGACGAGGAAATGACCATGATCAAGGCAATCCTCGCGCAAATGGCCTCAAACAGTCCCCTGGACGACCTTTCTCAGTCGTACATGGAGGAGGCGATCAAGGATTGTTTCGCCAAACACGGCACCTCTACCACGATAACGGATATTGCCTCGTATCTCACGGCGAAGCCGGATACAAGGCAAGTGGATCTCGGCATGAAGCTTTACCCATACACGTCGGGCGGTTCCTATGCAACTTTCTTCGAAGGCCCAAGCACCTTCAATCCCAAGGGCGGATTCGTCTGCCTGGAGCTGGAGGAATTGAAGTCGAAGAAGGATCTCCAGGAAGTCGTCCTGCTCACCCTGGTGTACAAGATCCAGCAGGACATGATGCAGCGGGGCGAAAACAAGCTCGTTATCATCGACGAGGCGTGGGAATTGCTGAGCGGCGGCAACACCAGTCAGTTCATGGAAACCGGGTATCGCCGCTTTCGCAAGTATGGTGGCGCGTGTCTGTCAATAACGCAGTCCATCAATGACTTTCACAAGAATCCTGCCGGCGTCGCCATTGTCGAGAATTCCGATTATTTTTTCCTGTTGCGGCAACGTGCGGAAAGCATAGAGGCGCTCAAGCAGTCCCAGAAGGTGTCTCTATCCGAAGGGATGTACGAGTTGCTCAAATCGGTGCATACCGACGCAGACAATTACTCTGAAATATTCCTTTATGCTCCCGACGGGATCGCCATCGGTCGCCTGGTCGTGGATCGGTTCACCCAGTTGCTTTACACGACAAAGCCGGAGGAATTCCTGGTGCTAAAGCAAATGACGGACAGCGGCATGACCATCAAGGAAGCCATTCTGGAACAATTGCAGCGGGAACAGCAGTCTCCCGTCGCGCATTAAGAGAAGAAGCGAGAGATTTTATGAATATAGACCGAAAAACAACCATAATCGCATTGGCAATCGCATTCAGCTTGACGATTCCTGGGGATGTAATCGCCGGTGCGCAGGTCATCAAAACCAGCCAAGCCGAATATGCGTATCCGTCCGATGTTGGCAAGTACCTTAAATCACCATCCTTTATATTATGCGCCGGGCCTGATTGCAGCACGCCCACGAAAAAACGACCGTATGCTCAGGTTCGCGTACAAAGACCCGCTACACCCATGAGAATCAGTGCTCAAAAAGTAATGCCTCGTTCCGTTGCCACTCCGCCTGTCCGGGAAACGGTGTACTTCGATTTTGATTCGGCGGCCCTGGACAAACAAGAAAAGGAGAAGATAGAGCGGATAAAGCACAAGGCCCCGGCCCCGGAAAGCACGGCCGTTATAACCGGCTATACCGACAAGATCGGTTCCCGGTCCTACAACGACAAGCTCGCGCTACGGCGTGCCGAAACCGTCAATCGCCAACTGGGATACGAAGATGCGATTGTTACCGGAAAGGGCAAGTGTTGCTACAAAGACGAAAAAGACAACAGCATGAATCGCCGAGTCGAGCTGGAGATCAAAAATAAGCCTCAAAGAGCAGAGGCGGATGCCAATGTGTCGCCGGTTGGCAACACGCACGTTGCTCCTGCTCCGAAGCCTGTCCTGTCCCCCCCTGCGGCTAAAGCCGGGAATTCCTAAACTGTCCCCATCAAGAGAACCTTCCTGGCATACCGCGCCCAATAAAATCGACCTATACCAGTTGCGCATAGCTTCTGGCACGTTGAGCATTCCCGAGAATCCTCGCCTTTCAGGCGGGTCAAGGCCCCATTGGATAAATATTCCTAATATCCGGCGCTCTGCGGAAGTAATATAAAACAAAGAATACAAGGAGGAACGGCGGCATGACGCGCATATCCAGGTATATTGACGACCCCCCGCAAATTTTCTTTTGGGAGCTTGACGAGTTCATTGTATTTGGCACCTGCTTTTCCATCGGTACGATCACCGGGGTTCCCACGGTAATGATCACCTTGGGGGTTGTCCTGGCGTACTTGCTGTCCCGCGTGAAAGCCGGAAGATCGGACGGGTTTTTCCTTCACGTTCTCTACTGGGTGGCCGGCCTCAATCTAAAAAGTTGTCCGCCCAGTCATTTCAGGTCGTACATAGAATAAGCGAGGCATTGTGCTATACGATAAATGGATTCGAGACTGGAAAACCGCCCTGGCGGAAAACTTCTTTCTTCGTTCGCTTTGCCTGTTCCTTGCCATCGGCTTGATTCTCAACGCCACGGTGTTCAAGTCAAACGATCGAGTTGTCATCGTTCCCCCGCAGGTAACAAAGCAATTCTGGATTGAGTCGAAGCGTGCTGCGCCTGAATATCTGGAGCAAATGGGAATGTTCTTTGCCATGCTTGGCGGCAATCTGTCTCCTGAAAACGCCGAGTACAACGTCTCCCTGCTGATACATCACATAGGCGGTTCTTCGGGGACCAGTGACGCCAAGGCGGATTTGGCTGCACAGGCGCTCTATATCAAGAAGAACAACATTACGCAGTCCTTCTATCCGGCGGCGGTCAATGTCGATCCCGAATTCAACTCCGTTACCATCGAGGGCGAGGTTATCCGCAATATTGGCACGACCCGGATCTCCAGAGAAAAGATGATTCTGCGCATAAAGTTCCATCCCGAGAATTACAAGCTCTGGTTGCAGGAATTCTACACTGAGTATCCTGGCCGGGACAAACAGGCGGCCCGAGAAGAAAAAGTGGAAATAGAAAAAGAAAAGGAAAAGGAAAAAGAGAGGGCTAAGAGTGGGAAGGGAACCGAATAGAAATCTAAAAATCAGGCTGATTGCATGCCTGTTCGCGCTTCTCGCCTGTGTCATTGTGCAGGAAGCCTCTGCTCTGCAAACCGTGATGCTCAAAGAGGGTGCAACCCAGTTCATAGACATATCGCAGAAGGATCTGAACGTGGTCAAGCTGCCGGGGATAAGCAACCTGAAGGCGTACACGGTTAGCCGGATGCTCGATGTTAAGGTTGAAGGGGACAGCATCTACATCAACGTCTTGGATAAAAGCGCCACGGCGCCGCAGGAATTGTTCATAGTCGCCCCCGGAGGGACCTACCTGTTAATGCTGGTTCCCAAGGGTGTTCCTGCCGAGATGGTCATAGCCAGGACGCCAGCGGAGGCCCTGCATGATGCTACGCTGTGGGAACAGAGTCATGACCATATAAGCGGCCTCAAGGAACTCATCAAGGCGATGTACCTTGAATCTCCGCCCATGGGGTTCGCCTTGAACAAGGACAGCCGCGAAGTGCGTTCCTGGCAGGGCACGCATAGAAAGGTGATGGCACGATATGTCGGGGCCTCGCTTGAGGGTGAGGTGCAAATGTTGACGAATGTCTCCCGAGAGACAATCCGGGTGGCGGAAAACGAGTTTTACGACCGGGGAGTGCTGGCGGTATCGGTTGATCGCCACGAGGTGCCTCCAAAGGGAAACGCGACGATCTACCTGATCAGCAGGTCAGCAACTCAGAAAGACATGAACTCCATGCTCAAACGCTATAGCCCGCTGGAGATGTTGAGAGACACAGGCCGGCGCACCACGCCGTAAAAAGCGGGGAGGGGGGACCGCAATTACAATGGATAAGTTCGTTGTGAGAATAATCAGGAGCATCAGGATACGGGAAGACGTGTGGAATAAGTTCCGCCAAGCTGCCAGGGAAGACAAATTCTGGATGAGCCACATGCTGGAAACGATGATCGAGAGTTATCTATCCAAAAGACTTTTGAAAGCGCCATCTGCCGATGGCAGAGTGTCCGGGGGAATCGAGGGAAGCTTTGATGCAGCAAAGCCTGCGGATTAAAATAGATCGCGTCACCTACGCGAATCAAACCAATGGCTTCGTCGTATTGCGCGGCAAGGGCGGTTCCACGGCCAGGACCGCACAGGACGTTACAGCGGTGGGCATTCTTCCCGATGCCATGACTACGACCGATCTCGTGGGCATGGAGTACATGCTCCAGGGGGACTGGAAGGCCGACGCGAAGTATGGCCGGCAGTTTTCATTCGCCTACGGGCAAATGGTTGGCAGCCAGCTTCACCAGTTTCTCGCGAAAATGGTCAAGGGCCTGGGCGAGAATATGGCCAGGGATCTTGTCGAGCATTACGGGGAAAGCCGCCTGATCGAGATACTGGACAAGACGCCCGAGGTCCTGCTGGAATACAAGGGAATCAAGGAAAAAAAGCTTGCCCGCATTAAGGCCTCCTGGGAAAAGCAGAAGTGTCTCCGGGACCTGTCCGACTATCTGCTTCCCGCCGGCGTAACCTCCAACATGCTGGTGCGCGTGTTCACCCAGTTCGGCGCGGACGCGGTGCAAAAGGTCAAGGCGAACCCTTATTGCCTGACTGAAATTACGGGAATTGGCTTCAAGACCGCAGACAATGTGGCCCGCAAGCTGGACGTTGCCTTTGATTCTCCGTTCCGGATCCAGGCCGCCATTATCTATGTACTGTACAAGGCGGCCGACGACAGCGGCCACACCTGTACGTCCGTCGAGGATCTGTGTGTCGCGCTGCACGAAATCCTCGATACGGACACGGAAAAGGCTACCAACCAAGCGATGGATGACGCCCTGCTCTCGCTGTCTGCAATGGGCAATGTAATCGTTGATGAAGCAGGCGTGTCTATAGCCTCCTACCGGCACATGGAGCGTTGGCTGTTGAAGTTCTTCCAGAATCGCTGCATAGACAATTATTCAGCCATTGCCCTGCCGGATAAGGCGGAGCAGTTCATTGCCAGATCCCAACAGTACCTTGGTTTCGAGTTTTCTTCCGATCAGAAGAATATCATTCGCCGTATTGCGGCGGGCAAGACCAGCGTTTACGCCCTCCTGGGCTACGCCGGCACTGGCAAGTCAACCATTTCGCGGGCCATTCTGGACTTCCTTTCGGAAAATTATTGCCGGCGGGAAGATATTGTGTGCTGCGCCTTCACGGGCATGGCCGCTACAAGAATCAAAAAGCTCACCGGCTATCCGTCCTTTACCATTCACACCCTGCTGAAGTACCAGGGAGAAAACAAGTTTGCTTTTGATAAGGACAACCCCCTGCCCCACCGGGTCATCTTACTCGATGAGGCCAGCATGGTGAACCTGCCCCTGTTTTATCGGTTGGCTCAGGCTATCGCTCCCAACGCGCTTTTTATCATGGTGGGCGATCCGGCGCAGCTTCCGCCCATCGGCGCCGGCAATGTCTTTTGCGACATCACGGCGCCCAGGGAGTTCCCGAAAACAATCCTGACCGCTATATTCAGGCAGAGTGAGAATTCCGTTTTGGTCCATTTTGCGAACCAGATACGCAAGGGCGAGGTGCCCGACGGGTATGCGAAGAATTACTTGGATTATTGTTTCATGCTCCAGGACATACCCAATTATTACGCCCTCAAGAAGGAAAAGCCGGAAGAGGATCTGAGGAAACTCCGGGATGCCAACAACGAAAAGATCCGGGACAAGATCAAGGCGGTAGCGTCGGAGATGGTTGCTCAACTGGCTCATCCTTCCTGGGACTTTCAGGTGTTGACTCCTATGAGGAAAGGCATCCTGGGATCCGAAACGCTCAACCCGGCACTGCAAGAGATATTCAATCCTCATGGCAGGAATCCTGTGACGGCGTTCGGAATCAAGATCAAGGAAGGCGACAAGGTGGTGCATCTGCGGAACCAGGACATGGAGACGGTATGGTATCACCCGCACATTTTGGAGGGCGATATACGTGACTATGGGAAACAGCGCATATTCAATGGTTCCGTCGGCCTGGTCATGAAAATAGATCACGAAAACGAGGAGTTTTATGTCCTCTATCCGGACCAGCTCCTGGTCCGGTACGAGTTCGATCATATCCAGCATTTGGTTGATCTGGCTTACTGCCTTACTGTTCACAAGGCCCAGGGCAGCCAGTACAAGTACGTCGCCCTGCCCATGAGCAACAGCAGCTATCTGATGCTCAACAACAAGTGGTTTTACACGGCCCTGACCCGTGCGGAGAAGAAGGTTTTTTTAATCGGACAGGTATTTGCCTTCAGGAGAGCCTGTACGAACATAGACCAGACAAAGCGGGTCACGTTTTTGAGTGTTTAGGAGCGGAGGAAACGGAATCGGTGAAGATATACGTTGCGACGTCGTGGCGAAACGAAGAACTGGCAAAAATTATTGCCACTATTTTGCGGCAGGACGGTCACGAGGTTGATTGCTTCTGCGACACCTCTACCGGACGGTACTGCTTCCGCTGGACCGATCACTTCGAGAAGATAGAGGACGCGAACGTCTTTTCTTTTTTGTCTTTACCGGAAGCACGCCGGGCGTTCGAGGAAGACAAAAAGTACCTCGATTGGTGCGACGCGGTGGTGATGATCTATCCCTGCGGCAATTCCTCGCATCTCGAGGGCGGGTACGCGAAAGGCTGCGGGAAAAAGCTATATATTTGGGGACAATTTCCCCCTGGGTATTTTGAGAATATGTACAGCTTTGCCGATAACATCTTTGGTCCCGACGATCTCGGTCAACTGCGGGATACGTTGCGGGACAATCAGTTGCGATCAAAAGAGGATAATCGAGAATATGGAAATCGTACTGCTCGGTCTTAGCAGCGTTGTCGCTCTCGCGCTCGGCTATGTTTGTTGGAACATGGACGACGAGGCCAGTAGAAAAAAATGAGAAAATGCACACAAAGCGCGTTCAAGAGGCAAAGACAACCGCTCGGCCCGAGGAATTATTGTCATGTGGGGGCGGCTGCCAGGCAACGAGGAATCATCGAACAGGCCAACTTCACGTACTAGTACGGCCCGATGTAGTCCTGCGTGGCAATGCCTTGTCCGATCCAAGGTGCCGCATACAAATCATTCATGCTCACGGCGTATCCGAAATCGTCATAGAACTTGAACATTGATGAGGATTAGAGCCATTGAATGCAATCTATTTATCTGACCAAGCCGAGCCAACCCCATTCGTGCCCAACCCGGAGAGCAGCCCCCAGATAGACATCAGCAGGATAAAGGTGACACCTCCCCAGTCGAAAATATTCGGCCCTCATCCCAAGACAGAATACACGAGCGAAACCAAGTCTGTCCCCATATCGCCATTTCGCAGACGACGGGAGAAGTCTGCGCCTCCGCCCGCCTCCGCCCCCGAGGCCGAGAAGCCATCATTGCCGGCGGAACCTCCCGTGCCGGATAACTCCACAGACGCTCCTTTGCCTCCTTCCGGACCTCAACCTCCCAGAGAAGATGCGCAGCTGAGCACGCCCGCCGCGGGGGATGCCGCTACGTCGTCACGCGTCGCAGATGCGGCCACAGACACGCGTGCAGGCGCAGCTACACCGCCGGACAGCAATCAGGAGAGCAGAGCTGCCCAGGTAACTGGCCAACTTGACCTGGCAACCACAGAAGGATCCAATCAACAGCGATCACGACGCGCAAGGAAGCAGGCTCAAGCGGCCGCAGAACAAGGATCAAAGGAAGGCGATACCCAGGCAGCTCAAGGCGCCGCGTCCGAAGCAAAAGAAGACGCAAAACCCTCGCCAGACCAGCAATCCGACAATGCACCGGCCCCGGTCGCCGACGAAGCAGAGGTGTCCAGCAGCGAGGCAGCCCCACGGAAAGGTGCTGCGCTTATTAAGGCATTGGCATCGCTGTGGGAACAACGACGCCGGCCGTTGTCTCTGTGGCGCGAACACCCCAGGCTACGGACCGTTGCCATTCTTACGGTGACACTGACCATCGGGATAATCTTGGCCTCGGTGGCCGGGCAATATGTCTATAGGGCTGCCCTTTCTGAGCCCGGAAGCCAAGGCAGGGGCGAGGAATCCGTGCCTGCATCGGGCGCCACATATACGGATGCGGCCCGCACAGCCCTGGTCGCTCCCATGGAGATCACGGGCCATCGAAAAAAACACGGCATAATCAAGCTGATCCGCATCCGATCTAAGTCCAGCAGTCCCGTGGTGACGGTATTTGTCCGGGCCGGCGGCAAGATAACAGTTCAAGTGCCTTTTGGGGACTATTACGCAAAATGCGGCATAGGCGACGAGTGGCAAGGCCACACAAGATCCTTCGGGCCGGATGGAGTGTACTATCAGGGCCGCGAAAAGCTTGAGTTCTGGGCCTCCAAGTACGACAAAAAGATACATGGCGTCACGTTTGACGTGGATGCCGTCGAGCACTCCAGAAGTTACAAAAAAATCAGCCACGGTAGTTTTCAATAGAACAGCGGCGTATTATATATAAAGCGCCATGTAGTGCGGTCTGGGAAGTAATATACGGATAAACGAACAAAAAAGGGGAAGGACTATGCCCACAGCAATGCTCATCAATCATTTACAAGCGGTATCGACCATAGCCCGCCATATGGCGGCGTGCGCCGGCTTCAACGACAACTTACAGGCCTGTTGCGGCGTATCCGGCTATCTACACGACATAGGCAAGACGGCATCCGGCGGGAACCTGCCGGACAGCCTGGCGGGACGCCAGTAATTATGGAGCATAATTAGACGGTGTATCGCGATAAACCAGCGTTAATACTGCTGTTGATGACCCTGTGGTGGGCATTGCCGTTGTTTGCCCTGCACCTCTGGCGGTATCCTTCGGCTGCCTACCTCCCGTCGCACACTCTCTATTGCGTTATTATCGGGTTAGCCATTATTACGGCCCTCGGTGTGACCCTTGGAAGCTCCTTATATCCATACTGGAAAGAAGCAAGCCTCGGGGAAAGGTATTACTGGCTGTGCGCAGCTTATACAGCGCAAATGGTCGTTACCCTGACCACGGTGTTGATGCTCGACACATACCAATTGATTGATTACTACGATGGCGACGCCGCCGGTAGCGTTGGCATGCTGTTTATCCCGTCCGTACTGTTTTACTTTGCTCTTGGTGTATTAGGCAGATGGATATTGCGCCTTCATGCATGGCTTACCCGAAAACGTGGCAACTCGCGGTAGCCAGCAGTAGCCAGATACAAAATAGGCAAACTAGCTGTTCGTGGAAAGTATCATAATGGTATAAATTATCATGCTATGCGCAAGAGGGAAGCGCCGGCGTATAAATAAGACAACGGCAAAGGAGGAAAAAGAAGGTGAACAGCGGAAATGCCATGCAGATTTTAAAAGAAACTCCGGCAGATGACATGCCGGTAGAAGGATTCCTGCGCCTGGTTCAAATAGTTGGCCGGAAGGCGAACCCTGCAAAGAATCAAGCGGCGATCCCTCCCATAATCCCGATCTCAAAGACGAGCTTTTTGTCTGGCGTGAAAAAGGGTATCTTCCCGGCCCCCGTTTACCTGGGAGAGAGGACGCCACTATGGAAGAAGTCTGACATCAGACGGTTCATCGAACAGTCGTAAGCTCCCCCTTTTTCAGTCCATCAAGGTAGTCGGCCCATTGTTGCATCATTTTCCGGCGTTCATCTATAAACTTCGTTCGGTTGTATGCACGCCC
This sequence comes from Pseudomonadota bacterium, assembly GCA_030057915.1. Lineage (GTDB taxonomy): Bacteria > Desulfobacterota > Syntrophia > Syntrophales > UBA8958 > UBA8958. Next base: position 25,393 of record JASGUC010000002.1, on the reverse strand, counting down.
CAGTGGGTCTTTTACTTGGTGGGCTAGCTGATGTTCAATAATATCCGGCCTCACTCCCAACACTTCATCGAGAATCGTTCGCGCCATTGCACGGAAACCATGCACAGTCATCTCGTCTTTACCGAAATCCATGCGTCGCAATGCCGCCAATAACGCTACATCCGACAGTGGCCGCTGAAAGGATCGGCCAGACGGGAAGCAGTATTGGCTACGCCCCGTGTACCGACGTAGGTCTGTCAGTATCTCTACAGCTTGTCGTGGTAGCGGAACGAGGTGTGCTATCTTCATTTTCATCTTTTCTGCCGGTATGTTCCATTCAGCTTTATCAAGATTGATTTCGGACCATTCTGCCTTTCTCAGCTCTCCTGGCCGGACAAACAGCATCGGCGCCAGCTTCAGGGCGCATAGAACAGGGATGCTGCCGCTGTAGCTATCGATAGCCCGTAATAATTCAGCCGCCCGCTTGGGTTCGGTAATGGCTGCTCTATGATGGGAAACGGGCGGAGGTATTGCGCCTCGCAAATCGCCCGTGGGATCACGATCAGCCCGCCCAGTAGCTACGGCATAGCGGAATATTCGCCCGCAAAACTCTTTGACTCGTCGAGTTGTATCGAGCGCCCCCCGATCTTCGATTCTGCGCAGTACGGAGAGCAGTTCGGGAGCCATTATCTCTCTTATGGGCCTCTGGCCTACATAGGGAAATATATCGTGCTCAAGCGAGGAGACAACCCTCATGTAGTAGCCTTGATTCAACGAGGTCATGAACTTCTGCAACCACTCACGAGCAACATTCTCAAGTGTGTCTGAATCCGTCGTTTCGAGCGTTCTTTGCGCTTTTCGTTCCGTGGATGGGTCTGCGCCGCTTGCGATCAGTTGCCTGGCTTCATCTCTTTTCTTTCGCGCTTCGGCAAGACTGACTTCGGGATACTTTCCAAAGGACAGCAGATTGTCTTTGCCGGCGAAACGATATTTGAATCTCCAAAACTTTCCGCCCGCTGGTAGAATCTGGATGAACAGACCTCCGCCGTCAAAAAGGCTGTATGGCTTCTCCTTGGGCTTGGATTTCGACACCTTCGTGTCGGTTAAAGGCACGACCATTCTGGGCATAGAGGCTCTCCTTATGTTCGTAGGAGTAAGTTATTCCAAAATATCGGCTGTAGGAGTAACTTTGGGCGATTTCTATACCTAAAAATCGTGGCTTCAGTCAACTTTTATTGATCGTCTTTGATCTTTACTGAACGGCGGACAATAAAAAACCCGTGAATTTTCACGGGTTTTTTGTCCATATTGGTCTGCATTGATGCTTGCTGAATCGTCAAATGGTAGGCGGTACTGGGATTGAACCAGTGACTTCTACCGTGTGAAGGTAGCACTCTCCCGCTGAGTTAACCGCCCATGTGTGTTCTCTATAAACCAATGGTCCGACGTTTTCAAGAAAAATTTGTCGGTCCGGCGAAAAGATCTTCTCCTCTCCCGGAGGGGCCTATCCCCGCCTGGGGACCGCCGCCGCGGTCACATTTATTGCTTGGCTCGGTATTGTCGGCCTATCCCCGCCTGGAGACCGCCGCCATAAGGATCGTCCACGCCCAATCTACAATGGAGGAGAGCCATCCCCCGACGGCCCGGCTTCACATGCGCTCGCCACGGGCGCAGCGCTCTGGCCGATGATTACCAAGGAGGAAACCTTTGAAAAACGACCTATCTCTTCATGCCGGGCTTGACCCGGCATCCAGAAGGTAGTTGAAGACACTGGATTCCCACTTTCCCGGGCAGGACCATAGGGAGGACGCAACGGGCTTTTGCAAAGGTCACAAGGAGGTCTCGGGAGGGGAGACACCCCCTGGCGGCCCGGCTTCCCATGCGCGGCGATCAGGACAGTATCCGGGCGTAATGTCCGGTCCGGCGGTCGGCGAACAGGTCGTTGTAGGGATTGATCCTCTTGTCCCTGACCACCGCCAGATCGAGTTCCGCAGCCCCGATCTCTTCCGCCTCTTCGCTCGCCTGCAAGAGCACCTGGGCGCCCGGTGCCACGATCTGACTCCTGCCGGTATAGCGGAAGCTCTTGCCGGCCCTCGTTTCCGTCCCGGTACGATTGGCGGTAATGGCATAGACGCGGTTTTCCAGGCACCTGGTTATCATGGCCTCCTGGCAGAAAGGCAGCACCAGATTGGCGGGATGGCAGATCACGTCCGCGCCCTGCAAGGCCAGTACCCGCATGGATTCCGGGAAGAACCAGTCAAAACAGATCATGATGCCGATCCTGCCGATGTCCAGATCATGGACCGCAAACCCCAGGTCTCCCGGCGTGAACCACAGCTTCTCCTCGTTGAAGAGATGGATCTTCCGGTATTTGGCCACATAGCCTCCGGGTGAAATGAGAACCGCGGCGTTATAGAGGCGGTCGTCGCACTTCTCCATTAGCCCCGCCACGACATGCAGATTCTTCTCCCGGGCCATTTCGGCGAGGGCCACGGTCGTCCGGCCGTGGGGGATTTCCTCCCCCAGGCGCCAGGCCTCCTCTCGGGAGGCGATCAAATATCCGGTGTTGAAAAACTCCGGCAGGACCACGAGCTGGGCGTCCACCGCCGCCAGGAGCGCCCAGGCTCGGGAGAGGTTCTCCTCGACGGCGCCGAACTCCGGATTGAATTGAACAAAACCCGCTTTGATTTTCATAATCTTCCCCCTATTCCCCGGACGAGCGCCTCCTCGGGGCGTCGCCGCCGTCATCACCGCCGCCATCGCCACCGGGAGCGGTCATGGAAACGATGACCTTTCCCGAACCTGCCAATAACCAAAAAGAGTCATAAAAGTCAAATTTTTCCGTCCCTCTTCAAGGGCCGGGCGAAACATGGAAAAGAGAGGAAGGAAGGGAGGCCCTCCCCGTGATCGGGGAGGGCCTCAGAGGAGGGGGTTATACGAAACTTCTTTAACTATTTGGATGCTCGGATCTTTCGTTGTGCCTGCCACGGGCGGGGGGCGTTTATATGAAAATATCCGAGTGGCCGATTATCTTCATTTTTCGCCGTGTCCACGCCGGGCATGGGCGTTAAGTCGTTAGGACGGGCCTCGCTTACAGCATTTCATAGATGGCCGCGGCGCCCATGCCGCCGCCGATGCACATGGAGACGATGCCCCTCTTGGCGTTACGGCGCTTCAGCTCGTGGAGGAGCTGGGCCGTCAGCTTGGCCCCCGTGCATCCCAGGGGGTGGCCCAGGGCGATGGCGCCGCCGTTGGGGTTGATGTCGCCGGCCCAGTACCGGTCCTCGATCCCTACCGTGCGGCAGGAATAGATCGCCTGAGAGGCGAAGGCCTCGTTAATCTCGAAGACATCGATGTCCCGCGTGGTGAGTCCGGCCATCTTGAGGACCTTGGGGATAGCGTAGGCGGGGCCCACGCCCATCTCTTCCGCCTTGCAGCCCGCCACGGCGTAGTAGGCCAGTTTCGCCATGGGTTTCAGGTCCAGTTCCGCGGCCTTTTCCGCCGTCATCAGCAGGGCGAACGCCGCGCCGTCGGTCATCTGCGAGGAGTTCCCCGCCGTGACCGACCCGCCGGCCTTGAAGGGCGATTTCAGCTTCGCCAGGTCCTCGATGGTGGTGGGCCACCGCACGCCGTCGTCCATATCGAAAACCGCCGTCTCGCGGATCCGCTTGCCGTTTTTTATCTTGTATTTATAGGCGTTGATCGGGATGATCTCCTCCTTGAATTTTCCCGCCTCAATGGCCTCATGGGCCCGGCGGTTGCTCTCCAGGCCGAACTTGTCCTGGTCTTCCCGGGAGATATTGTGGTTCGCCGCGACGTTCTCCGCCGTCACGCCCATGGAAATATAGACGTTGGGCATGGTGCCGTCAAACTTCCAGGCCGGGCTGGGACGGAAGATCCCGCCGCCCATGGGGATGTGGGTCATGGTTTCGCAACCCCCCGCGATGATGACGTCCGACCATCCCGCCCGGATCTTCGCCGTGGCGTCCGCGATGGCCTGAACGCCCGAGGAGCAGAAACGGTTGATGGTCATGCCGGAGACGGTGATGGGCAACCCGGCGCCCATGGCGACCACGCGGCCTAAGTTCATCCCGGTCTCCGCCTCGGGGAAGGAGCAGCCAACGATGACGTCGTCCACATCCTCCGGTTTCAACTGTGGAACCCTGGCCAAAAGACCTTTCAGGACCTCGATGGCAAATTCGTCGCCTCTGGTCGCGGCCAGACCGCCGCGTCTATATCGTCCGCCGGGACTGCGTACGGCTTCGACAATAACAGCTTCACTCATGATTTTCCTCCTTCATGTATCTTCAGGGGGCCGGCCCCGACGGTCTGAACCATCGGCGGCCGGCCTCTCCAGGGTTTATCTTAGTTCCGCAGGGGCTTGCCGGTGGTCAGCATGTGCATGATCCGGTCCTGGGTGCGTTTTTCGCCGCAGAGACTGAGGAAGGCTTCCCTCTCCAGATCCAGGATCTCCTGCTCCGAAACCAGCGTCCCTTCCGCACAGTCGCCGCCGGAAAGGATATGGGCCAGCTTCTTGCCGACGAGGACATCGTATTCCGTGGCGAACTTCCCGTGCTGCATGTTGTAAAGAATCGCCTCCGCCATGCCGCGGAAGTTTTCGCCCATGACGGGGATCATGACCGGGCGGGGCTTCTTGTAGAACTTCGCCAGACCCAGGACGACCTGTTTGGCGTCCCAGAGCTGCTGATCGCGGTTCAGGGAGATGCCCTCGGTCTTCCGGATGAAGCCCAGTTCCATGGCCTCCATGGCCGAGGTCGCCACCTTGGCGGTCCCGATGTTCTCGAAGGCCTTGGCATAGAAGTGCTGGAGATTCAGACCGCCCGCAATGGCGCCGTCGGGTATTCCCTCCGTCATCCGGACCATCATCTCCTTGCAGCCGCCGCCGGCGGGAATGACGCCGACGCCCACTTCCACCAGGCCCATGTAGGTCTCGCCACAGGGCTGGCACTTGGTGCCGTGCATGGCGACTTCGCAGCCGCCCCCCAGGGTCAGTCCCGCCGGGGCCGTCACCACGGGCTTGGAGAGATACTTCATTCGCATATTGGCATCCTGGAGACCCGAAACCATCGCCTCCAGGACATCCCAATCGCCCATCTGGATGAGGAGCAGGACCTTGAAGATATTGGCGCCGGCAGAGAAGTTCGCCCCGTGGTTCCCCACCACCAGGCCGAGGAAGTCCTTCTCGACCGCATCGCAGCTCTTGTTCATCATCTCGATGATCATGTCGTCCAGGGCATTCATCTTCGTATGGAATTCCAGGCAGGCCACGCCATCGCCCATATCCACCAGCGTGGCGCTGGGATTGGCGGCGACCACCATTTTGCGATCCTTCAGGGAGGGCAAGAGGATGATGCGGGGATTCTCGCCGATCTTCACGTAATTCTTCGTTTCGAAGTCGTAATAGTAAAGACCGTCTTCCTTCTTGGCATAGAAGGTCTCAAAGCCTTTCTTGAGCATCTCCTCGACCTTTTTGGGGACCTTCTTCTTCATCTGCTTCATGATCTCGACGGATTCCCTCACCCCTACGGCGTCCCAGGTCTCGAAGGGGCCCAGGGCGTGGTTGTAGCCCCACTTCATGGCGTTGTCGATGGCGGTGATATTGTCGCAGATCTCCGGTACTCTGTTGGCTGCGTAGATGAAGTTGTTGCAGAGGTACTCCCGGACCAGCTCCGAAGCCGCATCCTTGCCGTAAAAGACCGTCTTGACCGTGACGGCCGCCCCTTCGTCGGCCTTTTTCCTCGCCTCGCTCACCGATTCGAACTTGGGCTTGCCGGCGGGCACATATTCCATCTTTTCGTAGTCCAGCATGAGCTTGGTCTTCTTGCCCTTGGCATCCTTCGTCTTCTTGTAGAAACCGCCCTTGGTCTTGTTGCCCAGCCACTTCAGTTCAAACATCTTCTCCATGAAGGGCAGGGGGATGAAGGTTTCCCGCGCCTCGTCGTCGGGCACGGCATCATAGAGGTTCTTCATGACATGGTAGCCCGTATCCAGGCCGACCAGATCCAGGGTCCCGAAGATGGAGCTGCCGGGCCGGCCGATGGCCTTGCCAATCACCGCATCCACCTCATCGATCTTCATCCCCTTCTCCGCCATGAGCCGCACGGCATTGGAGATGTCGAACACGCCGATCCGGTTGCCCACGAAATTGGGGACATCCTTACAAACCACGATGCCCTTGCCGAGGACCCGCTCCCCGAATGCGATCATGTAGTCCACCACTTCCTTCTTCGTCTCTTTCCCCGGGATGATCTCCAGGAGTTTCATGTAGCGGGGCGGATTGAAGAAGTGGGTGCCCAAGAAGCGCTCCTTCAGCGATTTGCTGAATTTGGCGCTGATGTCCACGATGGGGAGGCCCGAGGTGTTCGTCGTTACGATACAGGTCGGCTTGACTATCTTTTCTACCTTCGCGAAGAGTTCCTGTTTGATCTTGAGGTTTTCCACCACGACTTCGATGACCCAGTCGCATTCGGCCAGCCAGCCGAGGTTGTCCTCGAAGTTGCCGATGGTGATCATGGCGGCGTTCTTCTTGCTGTAGAAGCTCGCCGGTTTCGATTTCGTTACGCCCGCCAGGCCGTTGGCGGCAAAACGGTTCCGCCAGGCCGGGCTCTTTTCCGTCAAGCCTTTCGCCTTGTCCGCATCGGTCAATTCGAAGGGGATAATATCCAGCAGATAACACTCGATTCCCGCATTGGTCAGATGGGCCGCGATGGTGGCCCCCATGACGCCTGCCCCTAAAACGGCCGCTTTTTTTATTTCGTAGGACATATTTTTCCTCCTCTTTGGTTACCGTTATCGCCGGCGGCCGATGTATGCCGTCTCAGGTCGCATCGCCGCCACGATTACGGAAATGCTCAATAGTTATGCCGCGAAGGACTCGATGGCCATTTCGATCGGCGTCTTTTCTCCCAGTTTGATCGCCTCACACTTGGACTTGACCGATGTCAGGACCTCGATGGCGAAGAATTTTGCCGCCGCGATCTTCCCCTCGTAGAAGGCCACATCCGGATCGGTGTGGACCAGGGCCCGCTTCTTCCCGATGCTGTCGGCTCCCCTGGCCGCGAAGATCCCGTCAAGCTTTTCCCGGGCGATGGAGGCGCCCTGGAGGAGGAAATGCCCAAGGAGCATGTCGCCGAAGATGTCGAGATACGGCGAGGCGTTGAGAATGGGGATGAGGAAGCCGGAACTCTTCCCCAGGGCCGCAAAGGCCATGGTCAAATCGACCACGGCGAAGTAGGCCTCTTCGAGCTTGGCGGCGTATTTGGCCAGGTCTCCATGGGACTTGGCCTTCTTGATCGTGGCGTCGATCTCTCCCATCATGTTCATGACGTTCGCGCCCTTGTTCATCCCAAGCTTCCGGCCCACGAGATCCAGGGCCTGGATGCCGTTGGTCCCCTCGTAGAGGCAGGAGATCTTGCAGTCCCGCATGTACTGCTCCACGGGGTATTCCTGGCAGTAGCCGTAGCCGCCGTACACGTCGATCGCCTTGGAGGTGACCAGACAGGCCATGTCGGAGGAGTAGGCCTTGCACACCGGCGTGAGGAGTTCGACGAAACCCTGGTATTTGGCCCGCTCCTCGGGGGTGTCCCCCACCTTCGCCATGTCGATGCAATAAGCGGTGAACAGGTTCATGGCCCGGATGCCTTCCACATAGGCCTTCATCCACAGGAGGTCCCGGCGGACGTCGGGGTGCATGATGATGGGCACCGCCTTGGCGTCGGGGTTCTTCATATCCCACACCGGGACGCTCTGGATTCGCTCCTTGGCGTACTGCACGGCATGCTCCAGGGCCGCCGAGGCGTGACCCAGGCCCTGAACGCCCACTTCCAGGCGGGCCTCGTTCATCATGTGAAACATGATCCGTATGCCCTGACGTTCATTGCCCAGGAGTTCGCCGATGCACTTGCCCTCATCGCCGAAATTCAGGGTGCAGGTGGAGGAACCCTTGATCCCCATCTTGTGCTCCACGTTGCCGACCCGCACATCGTTGAATTCGCCGATACCGCCGTCGTCGTTGACCCGGTACTTGGGGACGATGAAGATGGAGATGCCGCCCGTGCCCGGAGGATCGCCCTCGATCCGCGCCAGAACGGGATGGATGATGTTCGGGGTCAAGTCCTGGTCCCCGGAGGAGATGAAGGACTTCGTCCCGGTAATGAGGTACCTGCCGTCGGGCAGGCGCTTCGCCGTGGTCTTCAGGGCCCCCACGTCGCTCCCCGCGCCCGGCTCGGTAAGGCACATCGTCCCGCCCCATTCCCCGGAGTACATCTTGTACATATATTTGTTTTTCAATTCTTCCGTGCCGAAACGCTCGATGAGACCGGCGGCCCCCAGGGTCAGCCCCGGATACATGATAAAGGCGAAGTTGGCCGCCGAAAACATTTCACTGCAGGAGCTGGCCACCACCACCGGCGTTCCCTGTCCGCCCACCTCGGGCGATTTCGTTGGGGCCAGCCAGCCGCCCTGGCAAAACTTCTTGTAGGCGTCATGGTAGCACCTGGGAACCCGCACCTGACCATCCTTGTCGATATGGCACCCCTCTTTGTCGCCCTCGGCATAGGTGGGGACGATGACGTTGACCGCCATCTTTTCCGCCTCGTTTCGCATCATCTCGACCACATCCTCCGAGTAATCGGCGAACTGTTCCTTCTCGAACAACTTCTGAATCCCGATCTGCTCGTAGAGGACAAACGACTGATCCCGCATGTTCACCAATCCGTTGCTCATAAGAACCTCCTGTTTTCTTTCCGCCTTTTCCGAACCGAAAAATCTTTTGCGCATCGGAAGGCACTTCGGAAAAGGCCTCGGGGGGAAAGCCATGCCTCCCATGCGTGTTTTCAGTCTGTCGTCCGCCGCGGGGCCGGGCGCCCTCTTGCCGTCAATAGCCTTTTCACGAGGGTGTCCGCATGCCCCGCAGAAAGGTGTTGACCCCCGTCCTGATGGAGGCGAGGATCCGCTCCTCCCGCTTATCCTCCGAACCGGTGAACAGGTGCAGCGAGATGACTCCGTTGAGGAGCCCCCAGATGGCATTCCGTTTCTGACGCAGGTCGATGTAAGGGGGGAATTCCCCGGTCTCGATCCCCATGCGGAAGATCTCCTCGATAATGTTCACGGTTTTATTGGTGGCAGAGACGATTTGACGGTCCACCTCTTCCGGGAGGTTCATGTGATTGATATTGAGCATGTAATTCATCATGATGCGGAACAGCTCCCGGTCATTGATGAAGAAGCCGGCGTAGGCGCCGGCCAGGGCCATCAGTTTATCCGACGCGCTGATTTCCCTTTCCACGAGACCGGCGATGATCTTGTGGAACTTGTCGATGTCGCCCAAAAGGATGTGGGTGTAGATCTCTTCCTTGCTCTTGAAGTGGAGATAAACGGAGCCTTTGCTCAGCTCCGCCTTTCGGGCGATGCTCTCGACGGTGACGGGTTTGAAGCCCTTGTTGAAGAAAAGTCCGCGGGCGGACTTCAGGATTGCGTTCTTTCGGCTCTCCTTCTCCCTTTTCCGCCGCTCTTCGAACCCCACGGAATTTCCTCCACAGCCTGACTTCTAACCAGAAATTGAATTGCGGTCAATTACTGACCAACGGTCACGTACTGTGTAAAGTAGTTTTTCGTCCTTGTCAAGGTTTATTTTTTGGTGAAAAGGCGGAGCGCGGTGGAAAAAATGGGGCGGTTGATTTGCCCGAGGGCGGAATCAGGGGAATAGGTCCGGCCTGGCGAAGCCCAGTTTGGCCAGGCGAAAACGGAGGGCGGTATGCAGGCAGCCGAAGCCGTAGCGGATGCTCCGCCGAAAATTGATGGACGAGGCCGCCTCGAAATACTTCGTCGGGCAGCTTACCTCGGCGATGATGTAGCCCAGCCAGATGATCTGAGCCAGCATCTGATTGTCGAAGACGAAATCGTCGGAGTTCCTATCCAGGGGCAGCCGCAAAAGCAACTCCCGGGAAAAGGCCCGGTAGCCCGTATGGTATTCCGAGAGTTTCGCCCCCATGAGGAGGTTTTCCACCAGGGTGAGAAAGCGGTTGGCGACGTATTTCCAGAGGGGCATCCCGCCCCGGAGGGCATGGCCCCCGAGGATCCGGGAGCCAAGGACGCAGTGATACAGCCCGTTGGCGATCATTGTCGCCATGGCCGGGATGAGCTTGGGGGTGTACTGATAATCCGGATGGACCATGATGACGATGTCCGCCCCGGCGGCCAGGGCCAGGCGGTAGCAGGTCTTCTGGTTCGCCCCGTAGCCCCGGTTCCGGTCATGGACACGCACCTCGGTCCGGGGCAGCGAGGCCGCGATGGCCGCCGTGTCGTCGCCGCTGGCGTCGTCCACCAGGATGACCAGATCGACGATCCCCTGCTCCATGACCTCCTCGTAGGTCTTCCGCAGGGTCCGGGCCGCGTTGTAGGCGGGCATGACCACCACTATTTTTTTGTCCGGGTTCCCCTTTATCATTGCAATTTTGCCATATTGCCTATAATGTCGATTTTATCAAGGGCAAATGCCGCTTCGGCAGGCCTGAAACCGCTATCGTCCCGAAAGGATCGTCACTCATGAAGATAGAACTGACCAAGGAGGAATACCGGGATCTGATCGACATGCTCTATATCGCCGACTGGATCATTTATTCGCATCGATCGGTAGATATACAGGAGCTGCTTCGGTATCAACAGCTTCGATACAAGATCTACGCCTTCGCCGAAAAGGCGGGCCTGGGAAATCTCATCGAATACGACGCCGAGATGAAATACTACATAGAAACGCCAGAATTCGAGGAAGAATCGGATTGTCATGACATCATAGAGGACTACGACAACTCCGTCTTCTGGGACCGCTTTGTCGAGATGCTCTGCCAGCGGGATATCCATAGGGAGTTCGGCCCTAAGGAACCCAAGAAGAAGAAGGAGTTCGAGAAGTACTGCTTGCGTTTTATCGACATCGAAAACCAATACAAGGAGGAATTCGAGAAGAACGGTTTGGAAAACGTAATGATCAAAGGCCTAAACGCCGCCCGGACGGACTGACGTCCAAAGCCCCGACGCCCCGTTTTGCCGGGGCGGCAAACACCTGGGCTCTGCATGCTATCGGAACGGGCAACTTCCGGCACGGGGTGGGACGACAAGCCGCCAGGACGGGATGGTTTGCTTCCGGCACAAGGCGAACTTCCGATGCGGGATGGGACGGCGAGAACCCGGGACGGCAAGTATCCAGCCCCGCATGCTGCCGGGGCGGCAAGGCGAGCCGTCCCCCGGCCTCCTCAAGGCGCTTTGGCGCTCCCGTGCTTACCTTCCGCGATTTCCAGATTTCGGAGGGCCTCACGGTAATCCGGGCGGATCCGGAGGGCCTCCGAAAAGTGCCGTCGCGCCGCCGGGAGATCGCCCGTTTCGGCATAAACGATGGCGATGTTGTTGTGGGCCGCGGCGAAATCGGGGCGTCGGGCGATGACCTCTCGGTACAGAGCCAGCGCCTCCTCATAGCGCCCCGCCCCCGCCAGGGCCGCGGCGAGGTTGAAGCGGGCCTCGTCATAGTCGGGCCGCAGCCGTAGCGCCGTCTCGAAATGCGACGCCGCCTCCTCGTAACGTCCCTGCCGGGAAAGGGCCGCCCCGAGATTGTTCACGGCCAGCCAGTTTTCTCCCCCTACCGCCACCGCCCGGCGGAACAGCGTCTCGGCGTTGCGCCACCAGCCCACCTGCTGGAAGGAAACCAGGGCAAACAGAAAAAGTGCCGCGAGTCCCATCCCGACCGCCGCCGCCCGCGACATCGGCGGCTCTCCCGGTTTCACCGAAGCGGCGACGCACCAGCCGACCCCCTTGGTCTCCCAATCCGCCAGGGGCGCCGCCGACGGACGGGCGGCCTTCCGGATGTCGTCGGCAGGGAGGTCGGGACTCTTTTCGGCCCCGGTCTCCGGTCGCGGGGAAGACGCGACGACCACAGCGCCCGGCGGGGTCGCGGCGGCAAGGGCATCGGCATCCCGACGGCCGGCAACCTCCCCCTGCCCCACCCTCCGCGCATTGACGCCACAAGGAATCGAAGTCTCCCAATCCGCCAGGGGCGCCGCCGACAGACGGGCGGCCTTCCGGATGTCGTCGGCGGGGAGGCCGGAACTCTTTTCGGCCCCGGTCTCCGGTCGCGGGGAAGACGCGACGGCCTGTTTGTCCTCCGCGACCCGCCCTTCTCCCCTCCCGGCCGCCCAGTCCCCCACCCCCCAGACCACGGCGATGAAGACGCCGATCAAGGGGATATAGGCGTAGCGATCCGCGAAGGCGTGAGTGCCGATTTGCAGGAGGCCGATCACGGGCAGGAGGCCGATGAGATACCAAAGCCAGCCCACCAGGTAAAACGGTCGTGATTGGCGCGTTTTCACCGCCAGGAAGGTGAAGGAGGTCAGAAGGGCCAGGGAAAGGGCGACCATCCCGGCGGGCCAGCGTCCCGGGTGAAGATAATGGACCGCCAGGTCCGCCGGCCACGCCGTTTTATAGAGATAGAAACCATAGGCGACCGCCGCATTGGCCAACCGGGCGGCGAGCGGAAATTCCGCAAAGCCTTTCAATGCCCCCGCCTGCTGCTCCGCCGCCACCGTCGCCATCCCCACCACGGCCCCCAGGAGCAGGAACGGCGCCTTCTCACCTACGGCAAGCCGCCAGTTCCGGCGTCGGTTTTCCGCCGTCAGACGCCCACAGGGCCAGAAATCCAGCAACAGCAGGATGACGGGGAGGGTCACGACCATCGACTTCGCCGCCAGCCCCAGGAGGAAAGACAGCAGCGTCAGGAGATAGCGCCCCCATCCCGGCCTCTCCACATACCGGGCGTAAAGGAGGAGCGTCAGCATCCAGAAGCAGCCGCTCAGGACGTCCTTCCGGGCCGCGATCCAGGCGACCGATTCCACATGGAGGGGATGGAGGGCGAAGAGGGCCGCCACGAAGGCGCTTTGGACCACCGCTCCCGTAAGACGGCGCAATCCGGCAAAGAGGAGCAGCGTCGCCGTCAGGTGCAGCAGGACATTGGTGAGATGATACCCGCCCGGGGCGAGACCCCAAAGCTCATGGTCGATCATCAGGGAGATCCAGGTCAGGGGATGCCAGAAGCCGGCGTCGGTGGCCTTCAGGGCCCACCACACCGACGCGGGGGTCAATCCGGCCCACACCTGGGCCTTTTCGAGCACATATGCCTGGTCGTCGAAGAAGACGAAATCAAAGGCGGCCAGGCGTCCGAACACCGCCAGGACCGCCAGGGCCAGCCCCAGGAAGATCAGACGCTCCGAGACGATGGGTCGCTCGAACCCACGCGCCGGAGAAAGGCTGACTTTCAAGACCCGAGCCTACCGCATCCCGGGGAAATGCCATTTTTCAAGGCCTGACACCACCGGGGTCAAGAGAGGATCTCCCGGAGCTTGCGGGAAAGGTCCTCGGCATGAAAGGGCTTCTGTAGAAAATCCTTGCAGCCCCTGCTCATGAGCTGTTCCACCTGGTTGTTGTTGCTGTAACCGCTGCAGAGAATGACCGGCAGATCGGGATTGATTCCCTTGAGGAGTTCCAGGGTCTCTCCTCCCGAGATCCCCGGCATGACCATGTCGAGGATGACGAGGGCGATCTCGTCTCCTTTTTCCATATAAACTGCAACCGCCTCCTGTCCGCTGCCGGCCTTGTAAACCTTGTAGCCCATGATTTCCAAGAGGTCTCCGGTCACTTCCAGGTTGACTGCTTCGTCGTCAACCAGCAGAATGGTCTCCGTGCCGGGCAGAAGCTCCGCATCGACCTGCCGGGATTGTTCGATCGGCCCCTCCGTGGCCGGCAGATAGATGTCGAACGTCGTGCCGCGGCCGGGTTCGCTCATGACGTCGATCACCCCGTTGTGGCCCTTGACGATCCCGTAGGCGGTGGTCAGCCCCAGGCCGGAGCCGCCGTCCCGTTCCTTGGTGGTGAAAAACGGATCGAAGATCCGCTCCCGGGTCTCCCGGTCCATGCCGACGCCGTTGTCCTTCACCGAGATCTTCACGTAGCGCCCCGGCGCGACGATGCCGGGCAGCGCCGGCTGGTCGGCGAAGAAGACGTTTTTGGTTTCCAGGACGATCTCCCCCGGTAGGGGCATGGCCTGCCAGGCGTTTACCAGAAGGTTCATGATCACCTGCTCCATCTGGCCCCGGTCGATCTCGACGGCCCAGAGATCCTCGGCGCAATGCCGCCAGATGGAGATCTCCTTTCTGGTCCGGCCAAACATCATCAGGGTCCGTTCGATTAGCTCGTTCATGTTGGAAGGCCGCACCTCCCGTTGCCGTTCCCGGGAAAATCCCAGCAACTGGCTCGTAAGGTTCGCCCCGCTGTCCACGATCTCCCCGATCCTCTTGAGGCGCTCGTAATTGCCGTGGGTGCGTTCACTCTGGAGCAGGCACATGGTCACATGGCCCTGGATGCCGGCGAGGAGGTTATTGAAATCGTGGGCGACGCCGCTGGCGAGGGCGCCGATGGCCTCCATCTTCTGGGCCAACCGCAGCTTCGCCTCCAATCCGGCTCGTTCCTTCTCCGTCCGCCTCTTTTCCGTCACATCGCGAATGTTGGCGACAAAACTGGCGATGGCCGGATTGTGGAGGAGGTTTTTGCAGACCCCTTCCATGTCCAGGACCGCGCCGTTTTTATGCCCAATGCGAAAGTTGATTGGAAACACCGCATCCCGGCCAGCCATTGCCCGGGAGAATTCCCCAAAGGCGCCGGGAAGGTCATCGGTTATGAAAAAATCCAGGAAGGAGGCGCCGACGAGTTCGTCGGGCCGGTATCCCGCGATGCGCTCCACCGACGGGCTTACATAGGTGATCGTCCCGCCCTTGTCCATGGTGACGATGATGTCCGAGATGTTCTCCACCAGTTCCCGGAAATACTCCTCCCGCTTGCGCAGCGCTTCTTCCATCCGCTTGCGCTCGGTGATGTCCTGGTAGGTCGCCTGATACCGCCATCCGCCGTCCCAGAGGATAGGCTTCCGGAACACCTCGAGATGCCGCACCTCCCCGTCTTTCCTGACGATGCTGATATCGTACCGGAAATATTCCCTCTCACCCCGTTTTCTGTCTTCCCTCCGTCGTTCATGCGCGGCATAGCTCTCCGGCGTGTAACGCATCCTGACCGGGGTGTTACGAAACTCCTCGATGTCCCGGTAGCCGTAAAAATCCAGCAGCGCCCGATTGGCGTAGAGCGTCTCGCCGTCGTCACCGACGACGCGCACCCCCAGGGGAGATTCGTCCAGGGAGCGGCGGAAGTTGTCCCGGGTCTGCTGCAGCTCCTCCTCCGCCCGACGGCGCTTCGTGATGTCCCGGGAGACCCCGCAAATGCCCGTCAGCGTGCCCTGGGAGTCCCGGGCGCCCACGAGGATGAATTCCAACCACCGGGTGGCGCCGTCTTGGTGATACATCTCCACCTCCAGGGTGGTCATCCGGTCCGGCGTCCCCCCTCCCCGGCGCTCGATCTCCATCTCCCCCCTCAGGGCTTCTCGGGCGGTCTTTAGCGACGCCGGGGCTATTCGTTTGTCCACCGGCAGGGCCAGATATTCCCTCGGGGCGTAGCCGAGGACCCTCTCCACGGCCGGGCTGATGTACCGGATCCGAAAATCCTCGTCCAAGAGCCAGACTATATCGGCAAGTTTTTCCAAAACGCTTTCGTTCCGCGCTTCCCGATAGCCCGGCAGCCCCCCGGCGCGCCCCATTTCAGCCGGCTTCGCTGCAAGTTGCCGGATACTTTCCTTTAGTATTTCATTCTCCTTCTCCAGTTCCTGCTCCGTTCGGCCCTCGTGATTCACTTGAAACCCTCCTTGGTTATCGGGATGTCGAACTCGCTTGAAAGGCGCGGCATTGAAAAAAAGTCCTGTCAAAATGTCTTCTCCGGCAGCGCTCCCTGCATTGTGAAGGTTTTCCTAAGAGCAATATCCTTTATCTGGTCGTGGCGTAGAAACTCGGTAGCCGAAGCGTGCCTTTTTGTCAAGACGGAAACCTTTGAGGACGACCCATCCCGTCGCGCCGGGGCCTGAGCCGTCCTCCGGAAGCTACTTGAAAACACGGGATTTCTGTCTCATGACAGTTGCAACAGCGAGACCAGCCAGGTTGGCCATCATTAGGCTACTTGAAAACACTGGATTTCTGCCTCATGACAGGACATCGGAAAATCTGCGCTGAACCCGGATGGGGAGATTCTCGCCGGTCGGTGAGAATCTCCCCGGTCCGTCCCGCTCCCGCCCCCCGGAGATCAGGGGGAAACCCTTCCCCCGGGGGCCTCCAAGGCAGGGATCACCAGGGGATATTCAAATAATTCCACGGGCTTCTCCGTTTCGCCCCCCGGCCCATCGTTCCGTCGGCACGATCCTTGCTGTTGCGGTTCCTACAACACCAAAGGGAGGATGCCATGACCAGAGAAAAACAAGGATTGTGCATGAATTGCACAAAATCCTCGGATTGCGCACTGGTTTCTAAAAAAAGCGCCTTGCTCGGTGTCCGGTTTTGCGAAGAATACGAAACGCTCCTCCTTGCCGCTGATGAACCGCCCGGGGAGCAAACATCCCCGAGTGTCGCCCCGCGGACCCACGCCGGGGCGCTTGGCCTTTGCAGCAATTGCGATCACTATCCGGTTTGCTCGTACCCGAAACCGGAGGCGGGGGTATGGCACTGCGAGGACTACCAGTAGCATCGGGGGCGAATAACGGCGAGGTTGTCGGGATCCCTCGGCCTGGAAAGGAATGGAAATGTCATCGGAAGAAATCGAAAAAATTGTTTCAGATTATGTAGAAAGACAGGGATCGATCATCGCCGTCCTCGAGGCCGTTCAGAATCGCTATCGGTATCTCCCGGAAGAGGCCTTGAGGATCGTCGCCCGTCAAACGGGAAGGCGCCTGGTGGATATTTACGGGGTGGCGACCTTCTATAAGGCCTTCAGCCTCAAGCCCCGGGGGAAGCACTTGATCTCCGTGTGCCTGGGAACGGCCTGCCACGTCCGTGGCGGCCAGGCCATTGCCGAGGAATTCATGAGTCAGCTCCAAATCAAGGCCGGCGAGACCACCCCCGACGGAGAAATCACCTTCGAGACGGTCAACTGCCTCGGGGCCTGCGCCCTGGGCCCCACCGTCGTGGTGGATGGTCATTATTACCCCCATGTAACCAGAAGCCAGGTCGGGGGGATCATCGCCGACGCCCTTGCGGGCATGGAAAGAGACGATGGGGCCGCCGGCGCCAGGCTATTCCCCATCCACGTGTCCTGCCCGAACTGCAAAAGGAGTCTCATGGATTACGACCGGCGTCTCGACGGCCATCCCTCCATCGCGTGCGTGATTGCTTACGACGGAAGGAAGGGCCGTCTCGGTCTGTCATCCCTCTATGGCAGCCGCGCCAGCGAGGTGGAACTCGAAGTCCCCATGAACGAGCCGTGCCGGTTTTATTGCCCCCACTGCCACGAAGAGATGCCGCATTACTCGAACTGCGTGGAATGCGGCTCGCCGATGGCCGCCCTGTACATCCGTCGCGGCTGCGCCTACGAGGTATGCACAAGCCGGGGCTGTCCCGGTCATCTGCTGAATCTGGATCAACCCAACATGAAATAAGATCGATAAAGGGAAACGAAATGCGCTCTTTTCAGACTATCGCCGAATTCAAGGCCTATCGTAAATCACTTCTAGATGCCAAGGACAAGGGCAAGCCCTGCCTCGTCATCTGCGGGGGCACCGGGGGCCAGGCCAGCGGCTCGAACGATCTGATCCGGGTCATCAAACGTCAGATCCTGGAGCAGAATCTCCATGACCGGCTCTCCCTCCGCATCACCGGATGTCTCGGTTTCTGCGAGATGGACCCCTTCATCATCGTCGAACCGGGGTATAATCTGTATCCAAAACTCAAGATGGCAGACGTGCCGCGGATCGTCGCCGCCGCCGTGAAAGGCGAGGTCGTGGAGGACCTCCTTTACCGGGAACCGGGCTCCACGGTCATCCGTTTTTCCGAACAGGACATCCCGTTCTTCCAGGGGCAAACGCGGATCGTCCTCGGACAGAACCAGCGCGTCGATCCCATACGGATCGACGATTACCTGAGGATCGGGGGCTATGCGGCCCTGGAAAAGGCGCTGGCGGGGCCGGACCGGGGATGGATCGTGGAGGAAATCCTGAAATCGAAACTGCGGGGGCGCGGCGGGGCCGGCTTCCCGACAGGGAAAAAATGGGAAATGGCGCGCGGCCAACGGAGTCCTTCCGGCAGAAAATACGTCATCTGCAACGCCGACGAGGGGGACCCGGGGGCCTATATGGACCGGAGCATGCTGGAGGGCAATCCGCACCTCATCATCGAGGGGATGATCATCGCCGCCCTGGCCATGGAGGCCACCCACGGGATCGTCTATGTGCGCACCGAGTATCCCCTGGCCATCAAACATGCGACCATCGCCATCCGGGAAGCCCGCCGCATGGGGCTGCTGGGGAAGAATATCCTGGGGCAGGGCTTCGACTTCGATATCGAGACCTTTCACGGCGCCGGCGCCTTTGTCTGCGGCGAGGAGACGGCGCTCATCAAATCCATCGAAGGGAAGATGGGCGAGCCGCGACAGCGTCCCCCCTACCCTATCGTCAAGGGCCTCTTCGGCTGTCCCACCTGCATCAACAATGTGGAGACCCTGGCGAATGTCCCCTACATCCTCAGCCACGGCGCCGACGCCTATCTGAAGATCGGCGCGGAGAACAACGCCGGGACGAAGATCTTCTCCCTGGTCGGGAAGATCAAGAATACCGGCCTGGTCGAAGTGCCCCTGGGGACCCCCATCGGCAAGGTCGTCCACGAAATAGGCGGCGGCCCCTCCGGGACGGCGAAGATCAAGGCCATCCAGACGGGAGGGCCTTCCGGAGGCTGCATCCCCGCCTCCATGTTCGATCTGCCCATCGATTACGACAGCCTGGCGAAGGCGGGCTCCATCATGGGATCGGGGGGCATGATCGTGATGGACCAGAACACCTGCATGGTCGATGTGGCCAAGTACTTCATGAACTTCCTCCAGGACGAATCCTGCGGCAAATGCTTCACCTGCCGCAAGGGAACGCAGCGGCTCCACGAAATACTCGAGGACATCACCCTCGGGAAGGGCACGCCGGAACATCTGGTCCTTCTGGAAGAGCTGGCGCGGACCGTAAAGGATACCACCATGTGCGGCCTCGGCCAGACCGCCGCCAATCCCGTCCTCAGCACGCTCAAGTATTTCCGCGAGGAGTATGAGCGCCACATCGTGGATAAACGGTGCGACGCCTTTGTCTGCAAGCAGTTGACAGGCGCTCCCTGCCAGGCCGCCTGCCCCGTGGACACCGAACCGTGGCGGTACGTGGCCATGATCGAGAGGGGCGATTACGAGGAGGCCTACCGGGTGATCCGGTCCGCCAACCCGTTCCCGGCGGTAAGCGCCCGGGTCTGCGACCGCAAATGCGAAAGCCGTTGCACCCTGGGCGTAAGCGGCGGCGAGGCCATCGCCATCCGGGCCCTGAAACGCTTCGTGACGGACCGGGTGAAGCCGTCGGTCTATAAGCCCACCCCCGCCAGGAAGAAGAGGATGAAGGTGGCGGTCATCGGCGCCGGTCCGGCGGGCATAACCGCCGCCCACGGCCTTTCCCTGCTGGGGTACGGCGTGACGATCTTCGAGGCGGAGGACAGGCCGGGCGGCATGTTGTCGTGCTCCCTGCCGGCCTACAGGCTGCCCCGGGACATCGTCGCCCGGGAAATCAAAACCCTCGTCAACAAGAACATCAAATTTGAATTCGGCCGGGTTCTGGGCCGAGACATGACCATCCATGACCTGTTCGTCGATAAATACGACGCGGTCTTCCTGGCCTTCGGCGCCCACGAAAGCATGCGTCTGGACCTCAAACATGAAGACGTGGAGGGCATCTACCCTTCCATCGAGTTCCTGAAAGCCTTCAACATGAGGGGCGAGGAGCTGGCGCGGGGCCATGTGGGCGTCATCGGGGGAGGCAATTCGGCGGTGGATGCGGCCCGCGTCGCCCTCCGTCAGAAGGATGTCACCGGGGTCTCCCTTTTCTACCGGCGCACCCGCGAGGAGATGCCCGCCTATGAGGAAGAGGTGGAGGCGGCCCTGGAGGAAGGCGTGCGGATCGAGACCCTGATCTCGCCCGTGAAGATTCTCGCCCGCCAGGAGGAGATCGAGGCGGCGCTGCGGGAAGGGGTCGAGTTGGAAACCCTCGTCTCACCTATAAGGATTCATTCCCGCAAGGGCCGGCTGGCAGACATCGAGTGCATCAGAAACCGGCTGGGCGATGTGGACGCCACGGGAAGACGCCGGCCCGTCCCCATACCCGGAAGCGAGTTCAAGGTCAAACTCGATACGCTCATCGTGGCGATCGGCGAAAGGCCGAAAAGCGGGTTTCTGGCCAACATGGGTCTGGAAATCGACAAGGGGGGCCGCGTAAGAGTGAACCCCAAAACCCTGGCCACCAACTTGAGAGGGGTATTCGCCGGGGGCGATCTGGTGACCGGTCCGAACACGGTTATCGACGCCGTCGCGGCGGGCAAGAAGGCGGCGGAGAGCATCGAGCTGTACCTGCGGAAGCAACCCCTCCCGAGGCCGGCAAGGCCGAAGCTCCCCGAGGTTTACATCGAACCGCCCC
Organism: Pseudomonadota bacterium; assembly: GCA_030057915.1. Taxonomy (GTDB): domain Bacteria; phylum Desulfobacterota; class Syntrophia; order Syntrophales; family UBA8958; genus UBA8958. The sequence goes on along the minus strand of JASGUC010000002.1, from coordinate 4,779 downwards.
AGGACCCCGGATCGGAGGGAAGAACGAATCGCCGGGCCGCAAATCCCGCCCTGACCCCCGCCGAGAGGATAAAGAACTTCCGGGAGGTGGAAATGACCATGCCGGAAAAGACGGCCCGAGAGGAGAGCAGACGCTGCCTGCGCTGCGACCTGGCGTTCACCGCCCATAAGTCCGCGGACGGGGCCGCGCCGGCCGCGAAAGAAGGAGAACAACATGATTAACCTCACTATCAACGGCGTGCCCGTCTCCGTGGAAAAGGGGACCACCGTCCTGGAGGCGGCGCGGTATCTGGGTTTCCCCATCCCCACGCTCTGTCACAAGGAGGGGCTTACGCCTTACGGGGCCTGCCGGCTCTGCGTGGTGGAGATCGGCAGGGAACCGAACTCCCGGCTGGTTTCTTCCTGCACCTATCCCGTCGAGGAGGGGCTTGTCGTGCGCACCGCCTCGGAACGTGTCGTGAAGGCGCGAAGGATGGTCATCGAGCTGCTGCTGGCGTCCTGCCCCCAATCGAAAACCATCCAGGATATCGCCTCCCGCCACAACGTGCGGCAGCAACGCTTCCGGCAGGAACACGAGGACTGCATCCTTTGCGGGTTGTGCGTCCGCATGTGCGAGGAACAGATGATGGCCGGGGCCATCGGGTTCCGCGGCCGCGGCCGGGGGAGAAGCCTCGGGACGCCCTTCGACGTCCAGTCGGAGGTCTGCCGCCTCTGCGGCGGATGCATGGAGGTCTGCCCGGCCTGCCAGGCCCGGTGCACCTTCAACGAACCGGAAAAGGCGATCTGCGGCGCCTGCGCCAACCTCTCTCCGCCCTGCGTCGAGAAGGAACAATTTCACGACATGATGTGTTACCTGACGCCCTGCGTGGCATGCGAAATCAAGAAGTGATCAAATCCAGAAAGGAGCCTGATATATGTCTTTTTCAAGAATAAATACCTCCAGTGCAACCCTCACGAAGAACCGCACGGAAGAGTCGATCACACCGTCGTCGGGCATGTGCGTCACCTGCATCGACGGTTGCATCGGCATGTGCGAAATAGGGAAATCCGCCTACCGGGGCCATGAGGTCATCTATCCCCAGCCCTTCGGCGTGATCACCACGGCGGCGGAGAAGCGCTATCCCGTCGATTACTCCCACTTCAACATCATGGGAACGGCCGCCGGGGCGCACGGCATCGAGGCCGACAGCGACAAGGCGATCTTCCCCGCCGTCAACCTGGAAGTGGCCTTCGGTCATGACAAGGGGATCAAATTCCGGCTGCCCTGGCTGATCTCCGGCATCGGCTCCACGAATATCGCCAAGAACAACTGGGAAGGCCTGGCCATCGGCTCCGCCCTGGCGGGGACCGGACTGACCATCGGGGAAAACGTGGTCGGCATGGACCCCGAGGCGGTATTCAAAAAAGGCAATATCGTCGATACGGTGGATCTGAAGCGCCGGGTGAAGCTCTATACGGACTACCAGCGGGACGGCTACGGCGCGATCATTGTCCAGGCCAATCTGGAAGACGGTCGCTTGAAGGTTCACCAGTATGCCATCGAGAAGCTTGGGGTGAAGTGCGTGGAACTCAAGTGGGGCCAGGGCGCCAAGGACATCGGCGGCGAGGTGAAGATCAAGGACCTGAAGCGGGCCCAGATGCTCCTGGACCGCGGCTACATCGTCCTGCCGAACCCCCATGATCCCAACGTGATCAAGGCCTTTGAAAGAGGCGCCTTCAAGGAGTTCGAGCGGCATTCCCGGGTGGGCATGGTAACCGAGGAGGGTTTCGCCGCCACGGTGGAGGGGCTGCGCAAGGCCGGGGCGGAATATATCTTCCTCAAGACAGGGGCCTACCGTCCCGTCGATCTGGCCCGCGCCATCGCCTTTGCGTCGAAGTACGGGCTGGACCTGCTCACGGTGGACGCCGCCGGCGGCGGCACCGGCATGAGCCCTTGGCGGATGATGAATGAATGGGGCGTCCCGCCGGTGGAGCTGCACACCCTCGCCTATCGCTACGCCAAACAACTGGCGGAAAAGAATAAACATCTGCCGGCCATCTCGGTCAACGGCGGCTTTTCCTTCGAGGACCAGATATTCAAGGCCCTGGCGATGGGCGCCCCCTTCGTGAAGATGGTGGGCATGGCCCGGGCGCCCATCGCGGCGGCCATGGTCGGCAAGACCATCGGCCAGACCATCGAAGCGCAGCAGATCCCCGTTTATATCGAACGCTTCGGAAATTCAAAGGACGAGATCTTCATCACCGCCAGCGAGCTGCGTCATGAACTGGGCGATAAGGAATTCGAAAGGCTGCCCACGGGGGCCATCGGCCTGTACACATATTACGAGCGCCTGGCCCAGGGGCTCCGCCAGCTCATGGCGGGAAGCAGGAAGTTCTCCCTGGAGCACATGTCCCGCGGCGATCTGGCCGCCCTCACTCCGGAGGCGGCGCGTATCAGCGGCATCGACTACATAATGGATCTGGACAAGGAAGAGGCGGCAAAGATTCTCGACTTCTGAGCCCGTCAAAAGGCCTCTCCGGCGTGAGGCCCACCCGGAGAGGCAAAACCCCATGGCCATCGTTCGCTGGTTTCCATCGCCGCCGTTTCCGGCTTTGCCCCCGTTGAGGCTCTCCCTGTCCGCCCTCCCCGGCTAGCGACAAGATTGCCCCTCGCCATAACCTCGGCGCATCCCTGTCAACCAGGCCATTATCCTTGACCCTGCCCTGTCAAGATGCTAATGGACGGCGAGTCTTGGTCAAATCATTAGCACCCTTGCCAATCAGCTACGCCAGGCCGAGACGCATGAAGGAGGACGGGACAGCTTCATGGGCATCCCCTCATCTACGGAACCCGAACTCAGTTGCCGGATCAGCCGGACCCTGCTCGAGTATGTGCGCGAGAAGAATAACGGTTCCCTCGGCGATCTGTTAGAGGGCCTGGACCTCGACGAAGCCTATCTAATGGACGACAACAACTGGATTTCCCACAACCTTTTACAGACGCTCTACCAGCGGATGATCCGGATCCTGGACGACGAAGAGGCGGTTTACCATATGGCGCTGGCGACCATGCGCTTCGGATCGTACGGCATCCTGGACCGGATCGCCCGGCTAACCAAGGATCCTAAAATCGGTTATTCCTCCATCCCCAGATACAGTCGGATGGTCAGGGCCAAGGGCGACGTGCTTGTCCATGAACTGGGGGATTCGTGGGCGCTTGTGGAGGAGCGCTACCACTACGGAAGCAAAAAGACCCGCTGCGACTGCGATTACATGCGGGGGGTACTCGCCGGGATGCCCACATTTTTCGACATGCCGGTCGCTCACGTGGAGGAAATCGAATGCCAGGTATCGGCCGATAAATACGGCCACAGGGCCTGGCCGGACGCCCCTGTTTATGGGGCCAAGGGGTGCCTGTACCGGGTCCGGTTCGCCTCTCGCAGCCCGGCCTCCTTTTGGAAGCGGATATTTCAACGCGACCAGGCGTACCAAAGCGCCACGGAATACCTTCTGGAAGCCAATCAACGAATTCAGGAGAAGTATGCGGAGGCCAGGAGGCTTGCCTCCGAACTGGAGGAGACCAACAAGCGGCTCGTTGAATCCAAAACACTGCTCGAGGCCCAATCCGCCGCTTTAGAGGCTTCGGAGCGCCGCTATCGGCTCCTGGCGGAAAACGTGACCGACACGATATGGGTCGTGAACCTGGAAACCATGCGTTTCGATTATGTAAGCCCGTCGATTCAGAGAATACTGGGCTATTCCGTGGAAGAGGCGATGGAATGCAACATTGAAGACCTGCACGCCCCTGAATCCTTGGAAAAAGCCCTGAACAGACTGCAAGAAGAGATGGACGCGGAAGAAACCGGCCAGGCGGACCCAACCCGGTCGGGGGCCGTGGAATTGCTTCAGAGACGCAAAGACGGGACCTATGTCTGGGTCGAGGCCAAGGTGACCTTTATTCGGGACAAGCGGGGCTGGCCGATTGCGATCCAGGGGGTTTCTCGGGATATTTCAGACCGCAAACAGGCCGAAGAGGCATTAATGGCGGAAAAGGAGCGGTTGCGGATCACCCTTCGGAGCATCGGCGAGGGCGTGATTTCCACAGACCGCAAGGGCCGCGTCGCCCTCATGAACCCGGTTGCCGAGGCGCTCACGGGCTATACGGAGGCCGAGGCCATGGGCCGAGACCTTGCCGAGGTTTTCCGGATCGCCGGGCCCGAGGCCCTCGCGGGCGACAATGAGGCGCCGGAAAAGGGGATCGATGCCGAGAGTGGATTGAGCCTGGACAGAACCCTGATTCACAGGGACGGCACCAAATTCCTCATCGCCCACACCGCGGCCCCCATACTGGATGCAGATGGGGGCGTCATCGGCTCCGTCCTGGTGTTTCGGGACATCGCCAAGCAGAGGAAAATGGAGCAGGAACTCTCCAAGCTCGACAAGCTCAAGTCCCTGGGTGTCCTGGCCGGGGGGATTGCGCACGACTTCAACAACTTTTTGGCCGGGATCATAGGCAACCTGTCCCTGGCCAAAACCGAGATGAGTCCCTCGGAAAAGGTGTTTTCAAGACTGGAGCGCATGGAAAACGCCGCCTTGCTGGCCAATAACCTTACTTATCAACTGCTCACCTTCGCGAAGGGGGGCGTCCCGGTCAAGCAATCCGCCCAACTGGCTGACCTGGTGAAGGAGTCCGCGACGTTTGCCGCGACCGGTTCCAATGTCCGCTGCAACTTCACCTTGCCGCCGGATTTGCACGCCTCCGAAATAGACCGAGGACAGATATCCCAGGTCATTCACAATC
>JASGUC010000001.1 GCA_030057915.1 Pseudomonadota bacterium | reverse complement strand
CTCACGATCAAGGGGGAGAAGAAGGCCGAGAAGGAAGAGCAGGGGAAGGACAATTGGTATCGGGAGACGAGCTACGGCGCCTTCCACCGGTTCATCCCGCTTCCCGAAGGCCTCGACCAGGAGAAGGTCGACGCCCGTTTCAAAAACGGCGTTCTGACTGTGACCCTCCACCGGCTGGAAGAGGCCAAGGGAAAAAAGATCGCCATCAAAGCGGAATAGCCGTGCTGACGGCGTCATTTGAATCAGTGAGTTCCCCCCGGCCATTGGGCGGGGGGAAACCCTTTTTGACCGAGCCTGATCCTCTCTGACCCGGAATTCACCGGATCAATAAAATTACGGTTGCGGGGCATCCCCGCCCGTTCATCATTATTTTAGAAGGAGGTTTTGGAAATGAAGTTTAAACCATTACATGATCGAATCGTGGTGTCGCGCGTCGATGCGGAAGAGAAGACTGCTGGCGGGATCATCATCCCGGATACGGCCAAGGAGAAACCCCAGGAGGGGAAAATTATCGCCGTCGGTCCTGGCAGACGGGACAAGGACGGTAATCTCGTCCCTCTGGACGTCAAAGCAGGCGACCGGGTTTTGTTTTCCAAATGGGCCGGCACGGAGTTCAAGCTTGACGGTCAGGAGCATATGATCATGAAAGAGGACGATATCCTCGGCATTGTTGAATCATAATACAAGGAGGTAGGAACCATGCCTGCAAAGGAAATAAAATATGACATGCAAGCCCGCGAAAAAATAATGAAGGGCGTTGATACGTTGGCCAATGCGGTAAAAGTCACCCTGGGACCCAAAGGACGGAATGTGGCTATCGCCAAATCCTGGGGCGCCCCTCAGGTCACCAAGGACGGCGTTACCGTGGCCAAAGAGATTGAGTTGGAAGACAAATTCGAAAACATGGGGGCGCAGATGGTCAAGGAAGTTGCCTCCAAGACCTCGGACAAGGCGGGCGACGGCACCACGACGGCTACCGTGCTTGCCCAGGCGATCTATCGCGAAGGATCCAAGCTGGTCGTCTCCGGGATGAACCCCATGTCGCTGAAGCGAGGAATCGACAAAGGGGTGGCTCTCGTTGTGGATGAACTGAAGAAGCGCACCAAGACCATCGGCGACAAGAAGGAGATTGCCCAGATCGGCACCATTTCGGCAAACAACGATGCGACTGTTGGAGACATCATCTCTGAAGCAATGGAGAAAGTCGGCAAGGATGGGGTAATCACCGTTGAAGAAGCCAAAGGAATGGAAACCGAACTGGAGATCGTTGAAGGGATGCAGTTCGACCGGGGCTATGTCTCGCCCTACTTTGTCACCGATGCGGAGAAGATGGAGGTCCGCCTGGATGATCCCTATATCCTGCTCCATGAAAAGAAGATCAGCGCCATGAAAGACATGGTTCCTCTTCTGGAGCAGATCGCCAAGACGGGCAAGCCGCTCCTGCTAGTGGCGGAAGATATCGAGGGAGAAGCTTTGGCCACCCTGGTCGTCAACAAGATGCGGGGGACCCTCAAATGCGTGGCAGTCAAGGCACCTGGTTTCGGAGACCGCCGCAAGGCCATGCTCCAGGATATCGCCGTTCTGACGGGAGGAAATCTTATTTCCGAGGACGTGGGAATAAAGTTGGAGAACGTCACGCTTAAGGATCTGGGCACTTGCAAGAAGGTCACTGTTGACAAGGACAATACCACCATCGTGGACGGTGCCGGCAACCGCGCTGACATCGAAGGGCGCGTGAAGCAGATCCGGGCGGAGATCGAGGAGACAAAATCGGACTATGACCGGGAGAAGCTCCAGGAGCGGCTGGCCAAGATCGTCGGGGGCGTGGCGGTTATCAGAGTTGGCGCCGCCACGGAGATCGAGATGAAAGAGAAGAAAGCGCGGGTCGAGGATGCCCTGCATGCCACGCGAGCCGCTGTTGAAGAGGGCATTGTTCCGGGCGGCGGCGTGGCATTCATCCGCTCCATCGGTGCATTGGCGGATGCAAAATTGCCCGATGAGGAGCAACAGGGATTGAACATCGTCCGGCGCGCCTTGGAAGAGCCGTTACGTCAGATCGCCGCCAACGCAGGCTGCGAAGGCTCCATTGTAGTGGAAAAGGTGAAGGAGTCAAACGGAACTCATGGTTTCGACGCCGAAACTGAGCAGTACGTCGACATGCTTCAGGCCGGGATTATCGATCCCACGAAGGTCGCCCGCTTTGCCCTCCAGAACGCCGCGTCGGTTGCTTCGCTCCTGTTGACTACTGAGGCGATGATCGCGGAAAAGCCGAAGAAGAAAGAACCGCCCATGCCTGCCATGCCGTCGGACATGGGGGATTATGACTAACCCCTCCTGAAGCCGTCCTCCCGCTTCCGGGAAACCGGGGCGGGGGCGGTCCCTCCCTTTGTTCGCGCAATGAGAAGTTCATATCAAACCATACCGAAATCCACGGCCGTTCCATCTGCACTGGCAGCTAAGGAACTTCCGGCAGCGCCCTGCTCAACCGCATCCTGGACGAGGAGAGTCCCAAGGTCTTTATCCGCCGCCTTCCGGAAGAGGACTTCTTCTGGATCGTCAAGAGGATCGGCGAGGCGGACTGCCTTCCCCTCCTGAGGCTCGCCTCGGAGGATCAGTGGGAATACCTTCTTGATCTGGAGACCTGGGAGAAGGACCGGCTTGATGCGGACAGGGTGCTGTCGTGGCTTTCGCGGCTGAGCGACGCCGATCCGGCGCGATTCGCCGTCTGGCTATTCAGACATGAAGATGCCCTGTTTTCCTTGCTCATCAACGGGAAAGCGGAAGTCATCATCAGGGACGGCGAAGAGGAAGCCGATCTTTCAGCGGGATATTTCACGCTGGATGGTCGGTTCTATATCCGGCCAATCAGGGAAGAGGATCGCGAGGCCATCGAAGGGCTT